>NZ_JBHTCS010000029.1:0-95004 GCF_042665615.1 Rhodococcus daqingensis
GGTTGCCGGGCTGATTCAGCCGCGGAGCTGATCGGGCAGTGCGCGGGAGATGATCTGCCGAGCGTCGGCGATGATCGAGCCGACCACTTCCTCGCAACTGCCGATGTCGTGAATCAGGCCTTGGGCCTGGCCGGCCCACCAGAGTCCGCCTTCGACGTCACCGTTGCCGTACACCTGCTCGCGGCCTCGGGCACCGCTGGCCAGGTGGGCGATGTCGTCGAATGTCGCACCCGGTCGGCGTGAGATGGTCACGATCTCTTCGGAGACCGAGTTTCGTGCCACGCGAGCGGTATTGCGAAATTCGCGGAAGACGATGACGCTGTCGCGTTCGGTGTTGTCGACGATCTGTTGTTTGACGTTGTCGTGAATGGGCGCCTCGGTGGTCGCCATGAAACGGGTGCCCATGTTGACCGCGGATGCCCCGAGCGCGAGGGCGGCGACAAGACCTGCGCCGGTGGCGATTCCGCCGCTGGCGATGATCGGGATGGACAGTGCCCTGGCCGCGGCGGGGATCAGCACGAGCCCGGGGACGTCGTCTTCGCCGGGGTGGCCGGCGCATTCGAAGCCGTCGATGCTGATGGCGTCGACGCCGAGTTGCTGGGCCTTGAGGGCGTGCCGGACCGAGACCGCCTTGTGGATGACCTTGACACCGGCTGCCTTGAACGCGGGCAGGTGCGGTTGCGGGTTGCCGCCGGCGGTTTCGACGATGGTGATGCCGCTGTCGACTATTGCGTCGCGGTATTCGTCGTAGGGCACCGGTTGGATGGTCGGCAGGATCGTCAGATTGACGCCGAACGGCTTATCGGTGAGATCGCGGCAGCGGGCGATCTCCTTGACCAGTGCCTCTGGGGTGGGTTGGGTGAGGGCGGTGAGGAATCCGAGTGCCCCGGCGTTGGCAACGGCGCTGATCAGATCCGCGGTGCCGACGGCGGTCATGCCGCCGCACACGATGGGGTGCTCGATCCCGAAGGTCTCGGTGAAGGTGTTGGTGAACATGTGCTTCCTTCTTCTGGGTGATCCGCGTACCAGCGGGTGGTCGGACTCGGCAACTGCGCTTGGTGGCTAGCGGGCTGCTCCCCGGCTCGATCTTGCAGGACAACGTGATTCCCGCGTGGTGTGGCCGCTCCTCCGCGTAGTGAGGTCACGGTACGAGCCCTGTGAGCGCCGGTACCGTGAGTCACCGAATCCTCTACGACGTGCAGGTTCGCTGGAGCGCGGAAATCGCACGCGAGCCCACGCCGGCTCGCTCAGCCACACGAAAACGTTGGCGGCCGCGTCATGTGTGCCGCTCCGGGCAGAAGATCATGATGTCGGCACAGTTGGTCCGCTGATCGTGCGTAACGTAGGTCATGATCTGTGCTCCTTGTCCAAATGAGCAGTAACACGAATCATGGTGCCGCTCACGGTGTGGTCGCGACTAGGTCCATAGCCGTGCAGATCAACTCACCAGGGTGTGCAACTTGCATCACCCGACTCCTGCGTCGCTGGACGCACGTCGCGGAGTTCAGGGCCAGTCGCCGCCCTATACGGATGCGCAGGTGGGGAGCTGGCGCCGACCTCGCGGTCCGCGGAGTCTCCGTCACCCCGCAATCGGCCGCGGAGGTGAGTCGGCGAAAAGTCGCTCGACACTGTCGGTAACCGGTCTGCTGGATGGTGCGGGTGCTGTGGCTGCGGGTCAGGCCATCAGGTGGAGGTCGCGCCGGTTGTGAGCCGGCCGTAGTCTTCGTAGTGGGTCCAGCCACGCTGGTGGGGTGAACCTGGGGGTCCCCCCTGCACGAAGTGCTCGGGGCGGGTGGCCGTCGTCGCTGATCTTCACGTCCCAGTGGATTTGTGGATGATGGTGTGGTGCTTGCGGCACAGGAGCACGAGGTTCGACAGTGTGGTCGGTCCCCCCTTCGCCCAGTGCCAAATGTGGTGTCCTTCAGTCCATTCGGCGGGGCGGCCGCAGCCGGGGAAGGCGCATCCGCAGCCCCGTGCGATGAGGGCTCTGCGGATCCTCGATGGGATGATTCGGGCGGTGCGGCCGACGTCGAGTGGGGTTCGGTTGCTGTCCACCAGGATCGCGGTGACCATGGCGTCGCAGGACAGGCGGGGAGGGATGGAGGGGGAGATGGGTCCGAGCCATGGCATCGAGGCGGGGGCGCCGGGCCCGTATGCGGTGCCGGAGTGGTAGTCCCAGCCGTTCGTCCCCCAGGATCCGGTGGCCGGTTCCTTCGCGGCAACGGATAACGCCGCTACCAGCGCGTCGAGGTCGATGGTGATGGTGACGTGGGGGCGTTCGCCGCCTTCGGTGGGGCCGCGGCCGGCGTCGAGGTGTCCGCGGATGATGTCTTCGAGGGCGTCGGCGCGGCGTTTGGCGGCGGTGCGTGGTTCGTGGACGGGGTTTCCGACTTGTATGGCGGGGCGGCTCGTGTTCGAACCGGCGGGTTCGTAACGTGCCGTAGGAGACCGTGGTGAGTGGCTCTCCGTCCGCAGCCTGGCTCAACACAGGAACGTCACCGATCCTTGGTGACCGAAAGTCGGAATGCCGGCCGCGGATACCCCATCCACTCGGCATGGAGTTCGCATCGGTGATCGTGTTCGGAATCGACCCGCACAAGTCCACCCACACCGCGACCGCGGTCGACTCCACAACGAATACCGATCTCGGCTCGATCCGGATCAACGCCTCGTTCGACGACTACGCCCAGCTGATGACATGGTCGAAGCAGAGGCCGGACCGTATCTGGGCGGTGGAGAACGCCTCCGGCCTCGGGCACCACCTCACCCAATGGCTCATCAGCCGGGGAGAGGCCGTGGTGGACGTGCCGTCGACCGCGACCGCACGGGTGCGCGAGCTCTCACGCGGGGGCCGGCGCAAGAACGATCGCATCGATGCGGCCGCGGCCGCGGCCGCGTGTGTCGCGTTCAGCCAGGGCGACTTCCGGCCGGTCGCCCCGGAGGGACACACCGATGTGCTGCGGATACTCGACGAACGCCGAACCGACCTGGTCAAACAGAACGGCCGACTCGTCAACCAACTTCATGCCGTCCTGCGGGAACTCTTCCCAGGAGGGATTGAGCGGGACTTCGCCACCGAGGACGCCGCCGCACAGCTAGGACTTTGGACGGTGACCCGCGGTCACGATGGCAACATCGGAGTTCATTGGAGGCCCGTTGAAGCCCGCTACGCGAGCAAATGGTGCGGGCCGACGCTTCCCTCGTCGACCCGCACCAAGTCCCAACGGCCGGGTGTTCGAACAATCCGGCGCTTGACAGCACACACAGGAACGTTCCGCATTGACCGCGGAGGGGAAGCTCCATTGTCCGGGATACCCGGCTCCCGGTCCGAGGACTACTCGCCGAGCCGCTCGTCCGCGTATACGACCATCGCGTCCCGCTGATACTCGGCCAGTCCCTCGGCGATCTTCTCGTAGTTCACCTTGAACCGCTCGTCCTCCACATACATCTGCCCCAGGCATATGTACGCGTCCCGGTTTGGGGTCCACATGCGGCATATGCCCTGGTATTGAGTGTGGATCTCTGTCTGGACCGCCGCGTCGCCGACCGGGGTGCCTGCGGCCATGAACTCGGCCATACGGATCATCGCCGCGGTCAGCTCACGCTGCATACGCTCGACGTCCCCGGCAGTCATTGTTGCGGTGTTGCGCTGAGACTGCTCGAACTCCTCCGGCCAGCGTTCGCGGGCCTCGTCGTCGTACTGCGTGTGGTCGAAGCCCTCGAACAGGTTCTCCGGGCGGTTGATCTTGACTGTCATTTCCGTCTTCCCTTCGAGTTCGGCGATGGTGTGCGCCACGGTGTCAGCCATCCGCGTCAGGCGGTTGCGCTCTCCGAGGAGGCGGATGTGCTGGCGTTTGAGGGCGGCGAGCGTGTCCGGCTCGGAGTCGACCGCCTCGGCGATCTCGGCGAGGCCCAGGCCGAGTTCGCGCAGCACGAGGATCTGCTGCAAGCGCAGCAGTTGTTCCTCCTCGTAGTAGCGGTAGCCGTTGGTGCCCACGCAGGCGGGCTCGAGCAATCCGATGTCGTCGTAATGCCGCAAGGTGCGGGCGGTGACGCCCGACATCCTCGCCACATCCGCGATCGACCAGCTCATGGTGCTTCCCATCTTCCGTGAGGCCGGTCCGTCCGGCCTCGTCTTCGACCGTAAAAGTTGCCGCTACGTGAAGGTCAAGCGGGAAATGCGCCGGATCAGCTGAGAATTCGGTCCGCGCGCCGCATCGATGATGATGACGACGACAGACTCATCATCCCGCCGGCGCCGACACCCGGACGTCGACACCATCGCGGGCCCACCCGTCGAGTTCCATGCAACTACGCTACTCGAACACATGTTCTATACTCAATGGGTTTCTGCTGGTAGAAAAGGTGTGCGATCTCAGGGGGAGGCGGGCCCCGCCACAGCGGAGACATCTCACCTGCCTACGTCAGGATGACCAGCTCGCGGTCGGAGGCGATCTCGACCCGCAGCCCGGCCTTGGCCGCGACCCGGGCGACGCCCTTGATGTCCGACGGTTCGGCGCGTGAGATCACCAGGGCGCGGGCGAGCAGGCCCTTGTGGTGCTTGTTGAAGTGGCTGACCACCGAGCGGCTGCCGTCCGGCTTCTCGGTGAGCACGGTGGCGATCACGGCGCCGGGCACCGGGCCGAGCTGCTGGTAGGTGCCCGAGCGCAGGTCCACCACCAGGCCGTCGGCCTCCGCCTCGAGCGCCGAGGTCAGCTCCGGCTTCCACACCGACTGCAGGGTGCCCATCCCAGGCAGCTTCGAGCCGCCGGACAGCCGGTACGCCGGGATCGGATCGCCCGCGCGGACCACGCCGAACAGTGCGGAGCCGACCGCGAGGCGGGTCAGCGCCTTCGCCTTCTGCGCGCGGGTGAACGACTTCGCGTCGAGGGCGTCGAACAGCACCCCCGTGTAGCGCTCCAGGGCGGGGCGCGTCGACGAGGTCCACAGCGCCGCGTTGCGCGCGATCTCGTCGGACTGCCCGGAGCTCAGCCCCAGCGCGAGGCTCGACGCCTCGGCGTCGGCGGCCAGCTCGACGAGCGCGTTCACCAGCACCTCGCGGGTCGCGGTGAGCTTAGGCAGCGACAGCTCGCCCAGGTCCAGGGGGGCGCCCTTGCCGCCGTCGGACTTGGTCTCGGAGGGGGGAAGCAGCACCAGCACGAGCGGTAACGGTACCGGGCGGGCCGCGCCGCCCCGTGGGCCGACTATCCTGATACCCCGTGATCACCCGCCTGTCTCAGCTGTTCCTCCGCACGCTCCGCGACGATCCGGCCGACGCCGAGGTCGCCAGCCACAAGCTGCTCGTCCGCGCCGGCTACGTGCGGCGCATCGCGCCGGGCGTGTACTCCTGGCTGCCGCTGGGCCTGCGGGTGCTGCGCGAGGTCGAGCGGGTCGTCCGCGAGGAGATGGATGCGATTGGCGCGCAGGAGATCCTGTTGCCCGCGCTGCTCCCGCGCGAGCCCTACGAGACGTCGAACCGCTGGACCGAGTACGGCGCCGGCCTGTTCCGCCTCAAGGACCGCAAGGGCAACGACTACATGCTCGGCCCCACCCACGAGGAGCTGTTCGCGCTCACCGTGAAGGGCGAGTACAACTCGTACAAGGACTTCCCGGTCACCCTGTACCAGGTGCAGACCAAGTACCGCGACGAGGAGCGCCCGCGTGCCGGCATCCTGCGCGGCCGCGAGTTCGTGATGAAGGACTCGTACTCCTTCGACCTCACCGACGAGGGCCTGGAGGCCTCCTACCAGGCGCACCGCGACGCCTACGAGCGCATCCTGGAGCGGCTCGGCGTCAAGTACGTCATCGTCTCCGCGACCTCGGGCGCGATGGGCGGCAGCGCCTCGGAGGAGTTCCTGGCCGAGAGCCCGATCGGTGAGGACACCTACGTCCGGTGCATCGAGTCCGGCTACGCCGCGAACGTCGAGGCCGTCAAGACGCTCGCGCCCGCCGCGATCCCGTTCGACGGGCAGCCCGAGGCGAAGGTGTTCGACACCCCGGACACCCCGACCATCGAGTCGCTGGTCGACTGGGCCAACGGCGCGGACCTCGGCAAGACGGTGACCGCCGCGGACACGCTGAAGAACATCATGGTCAAGACCCGTGTACCCGGTGGCGAGTGGGAGCTTCTCGGCATCGGCATCCCCGGTGACCGCGAGGTCGACGAGAAGCGCCTCGAGGCCGCGCTCACGCCCGCCGAGTACGTGCTGATCACCGAGACCGACTTCAAGAACAACCCTTTCCTGGTCAAGGGTTACATCGGTCCGAAGGCGCTGCAGGCCAACGGTATCCGCTACGTCGTTGATCCCCGCGTCGTCGACGGCACCAGCTGGATCACCGGCGCCGACGAGGAGGGCAAGCACGTCGTCGGCCTCGTCGCCGGCCGCGACTTCACCCCGGACGGCACCATCGAGGCCGCCGAGGTGCGCGACGGCGACCCCTCGCCCGACGGTGCCGGGCCGCTGGTCGCGGCCCGCGGCATCGAGGTCGGCCACGTCTTCCAGCTCGGCCGCAAGTACACCGACGCGTTCGGCGTCGACGTGCTCGGCGAGAACGGCAAGCCGGTCCGTCCGACGATGGGCTCGTACGGCATCGGCGTCTCGCGGTTGGTTGCGGTGATGGCCGAGCAGCAGCACGACGACAAGGGCCTGCGCTGGCCGGCGGAGGTGTCGCCCGCGAACGTGCACCTGGTGATCGCGAACAAGGACGATGCGGCCCGCGAGGGCGCCGAGGCGCTCGCCGCGGAGCTGGACCGGGCCGGACTGTCGGTGATCCTCGACGACCGCAAGGCCTCGCCCGGCGTGAAGTTCAAGGACTCCGAGTTGCTCGGTGTGCCGCTCGTCGTCGTCGTCGGCCGCGGGTTCGCCGAGGGCAACGTGGAACTGCGGGACCGCTTCACCGGGGAGTCCCGGGAGGTGCCTGTCGGCTCCGCGCTTGCCGAGGTGCTCGCCGCCGTCCGCGGCTGACCCACGAAACAGCAGTACCGGACCGGGCCGTCAGCTGACGGCCCGGTCCAGTGCGTCGAGGCGGGCGTCCTCCGCGGCCAGCCGGCGCCGTTGGACGCTTACGTGTGCGACCGCGGCTGCCGCGGCCGTCGCGACGACCGCGGACAGCGCCCAGCCGGAGCCCGGAACGTGCTGTGAGAGGACCGCGGTGAGCGCGACGAAACCGCGGAAACCCCCGATGCAGAAGTAGGCGAGTGCCCCCGCCGCCACCCAACGCGCCTGCAGCACAGCGACATTGACCAGCGGCCTGCGTGGCTCGAGACCCAGTTGAGCGCGGCGCGTGGACTCACGGACGGCGGCCCGGTCCTGCGCGGTGGCGCGGGCGGCGAGGGGGAGGACGAGTACGGCCGCGCAGGCGAGGACCAGTGCGGTCTCGCCCGTCGGCCCCCTCCAGACGGCCACGGCCGCCAGCGTCAACAGTCCGGCCGCCAGCGCGTACGTCCGGACACGGGCCCACAGGTCGGCGCGCAGCGCCGGGTCGCGGCGCAGTCGTCGGTAGCCGACGTATCCGACCGTGGCAACGATCAGAAGTGCGGCGGCGGTGAACATTGCTGAAGCGGTCCCTCGGCTCGAGTGGTGTGCGGCACTGGATGCTCTCACACGCGTCGCGGCACCAGGATCTAGGTCGACCCGTCGCGGATCCGTGCGTCGTACGCGGCGCGACCGGAATCGACGTCCAGGAACACCCGGTCGAGCCCGGTCGCCCGCCGCAGCAGGCGCGTCAGCGGCCGCGGGAACAGCGGCCACAGCAGGGACCCGGACAGCCGGCGCGGGACCACCGCCCGGCGCCGGCCGGACCGCAACGTCGCGACGACTGCGTCGGCGACCGTCTTCGGCGGGATCGGGGTGAGCAGTCGGCCGGGGTGGGTGCCGTCCAGCAGCGCGGTGTTCGTGAACGACGGCAGCACCGTCGACACCCGCACCCCGGAGGCGGACAATTCGGCGTCCGCGGCGTCGCCGAAGCAGAGCACCGCGGCTTTGGTGGCGTTGTAGACGGCCATGCCCGGAACCGGGATACAGCCGGCGATCGAGGCGATGTTGACGATTCGTCCGCCGCCGGCCGCGGTCATCGCGCGTCCCGCGGCGCGCGTGCCGTTCAGGACGCCGCGAAGGTTGACGTCCACCGCCGCGTCGACGATGGCGTCGTCCTGCTCGAGCAGCGGGCCGAGCGGCATGATGCCGGCGTTATTCACCCAGCCCCACGGTCGGCCGAGGGCCGATTCCACCTGGGCGAGAAACGATGACACCGATTTCGGATCGGTGACGTCCAGCACGGCGCCGAGCACGCCGAGTTGCGCGGCCGTGCGGACCACCTCGGGCTCGTCGATGTCGCCGATCGCGACCCGGGCTCCCTCGGCCCGCAGCGCGGTCGCCGTGGCGCGGCCGATGCCGCGGGCCCCGCCGGTCACGACCACCACCCGGTCGGTGAGATCTGTGCGCCTCATCTGTGCTCCTCCTGCAGTTCGTCGAGTGTGCGGCGGGTGAGCTTGCCCGTCGAGCCTCGCGAGAGGTGGTCGACGAACACGATCTCGCGCGGCATCCGTGATCGGGGCAGTTCCGCGGCGAGGTACCGGCGGACCGCCTGCTCGTCGAGCGCGTCCCGACCGGCGGGGGTGTCGGCACGGACGAGATAGGCGCGCAGTCGATGCCCGAACTCGGCGTCCCGCACCGGCGTGACGGCGGCGTCCGCCACCTCCGGATGCGCGAGCAGCGCCATCTCGAGTTCCTCCGGGAAGACGTTCTCGCCGCCGGAGACGATCATGGCGTCGGAGCGGCCCGCCACGTGCAGGCGGCCGGCGGCGTCCAGGCGGCCGCGGTCGCCGGTGTCGAGGAACCCGTCGGAATCGCTCTTCCTGGTGCCGTCGGTGTACGCGTCGATCTGGCCCGGCGTGCGCACGAGGATCCGGCCCTCGGCGCCGACCGGTGTGCTCTCGCCGTCGTCGTCGGCGATGCGGACGACGGTGCCGCGCGGCGGGATTCCCGCGCAGTCCGGGGCCACGGCCAGGTCCTCCGGGGTCGCGATGCTGATGTACGAGGCCTCGGTGGAACCGTAGAGGTTGTGCAGCACCGGGCCGAGCGCCTCGGTGACCTGGGCGACCAGGGTGCCGTCGAGCCGCGCGCCGCCGCTCGCGACGATCCGCAGCGCGGACAGGTCGGCCACCGGAACCGCGTCCCCGAGCGCCACCAGTCGGCGCAACATGGTCGGCACCGCCACCAGGGTCGAGCAGCGGCGGCGCTCCAGGTCCGCCAGCACCCGCCCGGCGTCGAACCGGCGGTGCAGCACCAGCGTCGAGCCCAGGGTGAGGGTGAGCGTCGCGATGATCAGGCCCCAGCCGTGAAAGACCGGTGCGGACAGCAGCACCCGCTCGCCGCCGCGCAGCGGGATCTTGGTGAGCAGGCCGGCGGGGACCAGCAGGGACGGGGCCTGCGACCGCGGGGCGCCCTTGGGTAGCCCGCTGGTCCCGCTGGTGAGCACCACCAGCGCCGGGGGCCGAGGCGGCCGGGCAGGCAGCGAGGCGGACTCGCCGGTCAACAGCGCGGCCAGTGAGCTCTCCGCCCGGGCGTCCTCGGTCCAGGCGCACCACCGCGGACCGCCGAAACCCGATGCCGCGGTTGTGAATTCCTCGTCGTAGACCAGCGCGTCGAGACGCTCACGAGCGGCCACCTGGGCCACCTGACGCGGGCCGAAATCCGAGTTGAGCAGCACCACCCGGGCGCCCGCCGCCGACGCCGCGCAGAGCGCGACGACGGCATCGGCGTGATTGCGGCACAGGATGCCGATCCCCGGTTGGGGCGCAGGCAACCGAGACCGCAGCGCGTGCGCGAGCCGGTGTGTGCGATGGGCGAACTCGGCGAACGTCAGCTGACCTCGGTCGTCCACGAGGGTGACGCGGTCCGGGAAGGCCGCCGCCCCGAAGGCGGGCAGTCCGCCGAACGGCCCGAGTCGGGCGAGCGCGCGGGCACCGGCGGCCAGGGCTCGAGGGTCGCGCGGCACCGCGCCCGCCCGCCAGAGCGTGCCCGCGGCGTGCGTCTCGTCGAGGATTCGCATCGTTCTCCTCATGGTCGGTGTCGAATCGCCAGCAGCGCACGGGTGCCCGCGTTCATCGCGCGGAGCAGGGGCCCGCGGAATCGGTCGGGGTAGGCCGTGGCGATGCGCTGGGTGGTGACCGTCTGCGGCTCGGTGTAGCGGACGATGCCCTCGCGGCCGTGCCTGCGCCCGGTGCCGCTGGTGCGCATCCCGCCCATCGGCGCGCCGAGCGAAGCGATCGCGGACAGGTAGCCGTCGTTGACGTTCACCGCGCCGGCGACCACCTGGGCCGCGATCCGGCGCCCGCGCCGCAGGTCCCGGGTCCAGACGCTGGCGCTGAGGCCGTAATCGCCCTCGTTCGCGAGGCGGATCGCCTCCGCCTCCGAGGTCACCCGGTAGAGGGAGACCACCGGCCCGAAGGTCTCCTCGGCGTACACCGCCATCTCGGCGGTGACGCCGGTCAGCACGGTGGGCTCGTGGAAGAACGGACCGAGGTCGGGCCGGGCTCGGCCGCCGGTCGCGACGGTCGCGCCCTTGGCGAGGGCGTCGGCCACGTGGCTCCGGGTGAGGTCCAGCTGCCTACGTGAGGTGAGCGAGCCCATGTCCACGTCGTAGTCGTATCCGGCGCCGAGTCGCAGCCGCGCGGTGCGGCGGATGAGCTCGTCGCGGAACCCGTCGAACACCTTCTCGTGGACGTAGATTCGCTCGATACCGATGCACATCTGCCCGGCATTGGAGAAGGCAGCCTGCACGGCGCCGCGAGCGGCCGCCCGAAGGTCGGCGTCCGCGCAGACGATCATCGGGTTCTTGCCCCCGAGCTCGAGCGAGGCCCCGATCAGGCGGTCGGCGCAGCGACGCGCGATATCGCGACCCGTCGCGGTCGAGCCGGTGAAGCTGAGGTGGTCCACCTCGTCGATCAGGGCGGGCCCGAGCCGGCTCCCCGGTCCGGCGACCACCTGCCAGACGGCCTCGGGCACCCCCGCCCGGACGGCCAGGTGCCGTGCGTGCAAAAGGGTGAGCGGGGCCTGCGAATCGGCCTTGCTGAGGACCGCGTTGCCGGCGAGCAGGGCCGGGACCACGTCGCCGACCGCCAGGAACAGGGGGTAGTTCCACGGGGCGATCACCCCGACGAGCCCCTTCGGGCGGTACCCCACGCGGGCCCCGACGAGGCCGGGCACCGCACCGAGCGCGCGCCGTTCGCCCAGGTACGCGCCGCCGCGGGCCGCGTAGTGGCGGGCCACGGAGACGACGCCCTGCACCTCGATGGCGGCGTGCACGCGCGCCTTGCCGGTCTCCCACTGCATGAGGTCGCACAGCCGGTCGTGGTCGTCGACCAGCAGCCGCGCGAACCGCGCGAGCACCCGCTGCCGATCACGCACCGGCCTGGCCGCCCACCCGGGCTGCGCGGCGCGGCAGGCGAGCGCCGCCGCGGCCACCGACTCGGTGCCGGTCTGGGGGACGTCGGGGAGCGGTTCACCGGTGAAAGGGGCGGTGGCCGAAGCGAACTCGGTGGACGACGGCAGCTGGCGCAGCAGCGCCTCGATCGACGCCGTCATGGTGTCACCACACCAGTCGGGCGAGGTACCTCTCGGCGTAGTGACGCACCGCGTCGGGATCGGTGGTGTCGAGGCGGCCGTGCGGGTGCAGCAGCAGCGACAACGAGATGCGGATGAGGATCTCCGAGACCGCGAGCAGATCGTCCTCGGGCATCGTCGCCCCGCTGTGTCGCAGCGCGGCGGCCACTCGGGCGGCCGCGACCGCGATCGGTGCTCCCTCGGTGCGCGTCGTCACCTCGACCAGCATCTCCGGTTCGCTCTCGAAGATCCGGCCGATCAACGGGATCTCCTGCGTCAGTGCGATGCCCCGGGCAAAGCACTCGACCAGCGCCCGCGGCGGGTCCAGGTCCCGGGCCAGGGCGTCGAGCTGATCGAAGAACAGCCCCGCCTCGCGCAGCACCAGCACCTCGACCAGCGCATCCTTGTTCGGGAACTTCCGGTAGAGGGTGCTGCGGCTGATCCCGGCACGCTTGGCCACGTCGTCCATGTTGGTCCGACGGATCCCGTAGCGCTCGAACTCGTCCCGGGCGGCGTCGAGCATCGCCTGCTCCGCCGGGGGAGCGGTCGGCGCGACGGGGGCGGGACGCGTGTTCATCGCGTGCCAGCATATCCGCGGTCACGGCGCCCGCAGCGTGACGGGCAGGTGGTCCTTGGGCACCGGCAGCGTGGAATTGTCCAGTTTCCAGGTGTAATCCGCGGGTACCGACCACTCGTACTCGAGGAGCAGGTTGTGCATGATCGTCTTGATCTCCATCTGGGCGAAGTAGAGGCCGATGCACTTGTGCACGCCGCCGCCGAACGGCATCCACGCGTAGCGGTGTGACTTGTCCTCGGCGCGTTCGGGGGAGAAGCGGTCCGGGTCGAAGTGCTCGGGGTGGGTCCACAGGTCCGGGTTGTGATGGTTGACCATGCCCACCGCGCTGACGTAGGTGCCCTTCGGGACGAAGTGCCCGTTGATCTCGGTGTCCTCCAACGCCCGTCGAGCCAGCCCGGGCACCGGGGAGTTCAGCCGCAGCGACTCCTTCATCACGGCGTCGAGCACGGTGAACTCGTCGAGGTTGTCGTAGGTGATCTCGCGGGGCAGCGAACGGGACTGGGCCCGCGCCCGGTCCTGCCATTCGGGATGCTTGGCCAGGTAGTAGGCCATGGTGGTGAGGGTGATCGTCGAGGTGTCGTGCGCGGCCATCAGCACGAAGATCATGTGGTTGACGACGTCCTCGTCGGTGAAGGTGTGGCCCTCCTCGGACCGCGCATGGCAGAGCACCGAGAACAGATCGGGGGTCTCGGACGCGCGCTTGGCGGGCAGGTGCCGATAGAAGAACTCCTCGAGCACGCGTCGTCCGGCCAGCCCCCTGGCCCACTTGGTCCCCGGAATGTCCTTGCGGATGATCGACATTCCGGCGTTCACACAGTCGATGAAGGCCTTGTTGATCCGATCGGCCTCGGCGCGAGGCAGGTCCATCCCGAGGAAGATCTCCAGGGCGAGGTCGAGGGTGAGCGACTTGAGCTCGTCCAGGACGAGCACCTTCTCGCCGGTGGGCAGGCGCTCGACCCCCGTGCGCAGCATCGGCTGCATCTCGTCCAGGTACCCGCGCAGGCGCTTGTTGTTGAAGGCCTGCTGGAGGATCAGCCGGTGGTGGCGGTGCTCCTCGAAGTCCATCAGCAGGATGCCGCGGCGGAAGAACGGACCGATGAGGAAGCCCCAGGCGGGTTCGGCGGCCAGCGCCTTCTGGCGGTTCATGGCCACCGACTCGGTGCCGTCGGCGGTGAGCGGGATGGCGAATTCGAGGCCGAATGCCTTGATGTAGGTGATGTCCCCGAAGGCCGCGCGGCGCCGGGCCACCAGCTCGATCGGGTTACGGAAGAAGCGGAGCAGCTCGATCACGCCGGGGTCGCCGGTGCCGTAGATCGGTCGGAGGCCGCTACCGGCCGGCGGTGCTGCCAACACTTTGGTGCGCACTTCGAACTCCTAGCGGGCGGGGACGACGGTGGGTGTGTTCATCAGGGGGCGGGGGTCGACGCCGACCCGGCGCCAGGCGTCGTAGGCCCACGGCAGGTACAGCGCGCGCAGCGGCAGCCGGGTGACCAGCGGGTTGATCCTGCGGGAGAATGCCGCGAATCGCTGGAACCGCTTCTCCTTCTTGGCATCCCAGTCGAGGTTGCACACCTCGCGCATCTGCGGGGGCAGCGTGCCGACGACCACGGTGCGGATGAAGGCGTTCAGGGGTGCCGACAGGATTCGCCACACCGGTGCCGGGATCCGCCTGGGACCGGGCACGCCCTTCCTGATGTACCCGGTGGCGTACACGATGGTGCGGGTCGGGACGAACCGGTCGAGCATCTGCTCCCAGTACTCGAGGAACTCCTCATAGGTCTGTGGTTGACCCCGGTCGCTGACCCCGTAGAGGCGGTACCAGGTCTTGCCCTCCTCGAAGATCTGGACCTTCTCCTCGTGGGACAGGCGCCGGATGAAGGTGTCGGTGACGTAGAGGACCTGGTCGACGAAGGTGGCGTGCGCCCAGTAGAAGAGTTCCGGGTTGAGCGCGTGGTAGCGCGATCCGTCGGCGACGGTGCCCTTGATCGGCCTGTGGAAGTCGCGGACGGTGCGGCCCCAGTGGTGGGGGTCCTCGCTGTAGACGGTCTTCATGATGGGCGGCCCGCTGCGCCGGGCCCGGCCGAGGGTGTCCGAGAAGATCACCGAATGGTCCTCGACCGCCTTGCCGAGTTGTTCGATGCAGTTCTCGGTCCCGGCGATTCGCTGAAAGCCCAGCAGTCCGCGCACGTCGCCGTAGTACTTCCAGATCAGGGAATCGGGGCCGAGCCGCGGTGAGGTCGAGGTGATCTCGTCGTCGACCGGCATGGGGACGGCCTCGCGGATGGCGGAATCGAAGTCGAGCGGCATCGTGGGTTCCTGTCAGCATTGGACGATGAAACAAATTTGTGTCGCTGTGTCAGAAACGTAGCAGTGGAGTGACCTGTGACACAAGGGGAGGAATTGCTACTCGCTGGTAGGTTCTTCTCAGACGCGAGCTGATCTGCGAGAGAGGGGCAACCCATGTCCGCGAACGGACAACTGTTCAACCCGGCCACCAGCGACTTCGCCGAATTCGACGAGGAAACCCGGCGGTTGCTGCGCGCGACCGTCGACTGGTTCGAGAACCGGGGCAAGAAGCAACTGCTCCAGGACGATCTGGACGCGACCTGGGTGTCGGACTTCCTGGAGTTCGTGAAGAGCGAGAAGCTCTTCGCCACCTTCCAGACCCCGGCCGAGTTCGGTGAGGGCGACCCGAACCGTCGCTGGGATGCGGCCCGCAACGCCGCCCTCAGCGAGATCTTCGGGTTCTACGGCCTGGCGTACTGGTACGCCTGGCAGGTCACCATCCTCGGCCTCGGGCCGATCTGGATGAGCGAGAACACGGCCGCGAAGCAGCGGGCCGCCCGCGAGCTGGCGGACGGCGGCGTGATGGCGTTCGGTCTCTCGGAGCGCGAGCACGGCGCCGATGTGTACTCCACCGACATGCTGCTCGATCCGCAGTCGGGCGACGACGGCGTGGCCTTCCGGGCCACGGGCGAGAAGTACTACATCGGCAACGGCAATGTCGCGGGCATGGTGTCGGTGTTCGGTCGACGGACCGACGTCGAGGGGTCCGACGGGTACGTCTTCTTCGTCGCGGACAGCCAGCATCCGAACTACAAGCTCATCGACAACGTCATCCACGGCCAGATGTACGTGAGCACCTTCCGGCTCGAGGACTACCCGGTGCGCGAGGAGGACATCCTGCACACCGGGGTGCAGGCGTTCGAGGCGGCGCTCAACACCGTCAACGTCGGCAAGTTCAACCTGTGCACCGGCTCGATCGGCATCACCGAGCACGCCTTCTACGAGGCGATCACCCACGCGCAGAACCGGATCCTCTACGGCAACCCGGTCACCGACTTCACGCACGTGCGGGCGGCGTTCGTCGACGCGTACGCCCGGATGGTCGCGATGAAGCAGTTCAGCGCCAGGGCCGTCGACTACTTCCGCAGCGCGAGCCTCGAGGACCGTCGGTACCTGCTGTTCAACCCGATGACCAAGGCGAAGGTCACCTCCGAGGGCGAGCGCGTGATCGCGCTGCTGCACGATGTGGTCGCGGCCAAGGGGTACGAGAAGAACACCTACTTCCGTGAGGCCGTCGAGGTCATCGGCTGCCTGCCCAAGCTGGAGGGCACGGTCCACGTCAACGTCGGGCTGATCCTCAAGTTCATGCCCAACTACATGTTCAACCCCGCCGAGTACCCCGAGATCGGGACCCGACTGGACGCCGCCGACGACGAGTTCTTCTGGAACCAGGGCCCCACCCGCGGCGCGGCCAAGGTGCAGTTCCACGATTGGACCAAGGTCTACGAGCGATTCGCCGACATCCCGAACGTGGTGCGGTTCTACGAGCAGGCACTCGAGCTCAAGAAGCTGCTCACCACCGCGGCACCCGACGCCGCGCAGCAGAAGGACCTGGACTTCCTGCTCAACGTCGGGCACCTGTTCTCGCTCGTCGTCTACGGGCAGCTGGTCCTCGAGCAGGCCGAGATCACCGGGCTGGACCGGGACCTGGTCGATCAGATCTTCGACTTCCAGATCCGCGACTTCTCCGGCTATGCGGTTGCCCTGCACGGGAAGCCGTCGTCGACGCCCGCCCAGCAGGAATGGGCGCTCGGCGCGATCCGCAAGCCCGTGGTGGACGAGGATCGGTTCGGCCGGGTGTGGGAGCAGGTGCGGGCCTACGATGGCGCCTACGAGATGACGCCGTAGCGTCGACTGGGGGGCAGGGACGATGAAAACCACTCGGGCAGTTGTGGTGTCGGTCGCGGTGGCGGCGTCGCTGACAGGGGGGACCGCAGCGGCGTCGACCGGGTCGTGGGCGGACCCGGTGGGGATCTCACCGACCTACACACTCGGTGGCGGGGCCCTTGGATGCGTAGGGACCGTGGACGCGCACTACGACCCGAACGCCCTCTTCTTCGGGCAGAACCCGACGATCTGGGTGCGGCCGGAGTTCACCTTCGTCCCCGGCCTGTTCCAGGCCCCCTACTGCGGCGTCGAAGCCACCCTGCGCTGGAAGAACCTGGACACCGGAGCGAACGGAGTTTTCCCGGGGCCGCCGGTGCCGCTCGGCGACGACACACCGCTGTCGCCGACGGACGGGCCGTGGGTGCCGATGACCGCGGACACCGGGGTCGGGCGGATCGAAGTCCAGATCGACACGAACTTCCCGCACATCCCGGGCCGCGGCACGATCGTGGTCTCCTAGCCGGCTCGCGATTCGGCTGATGTGGAACGTGTGTCATGACGCCGGGTGCGGCTAGGCAAGATCGGCTGGTCCTGGGTGAATCGACGCGGGGTGAACGAGTTCTAGATCGGGGCCGGAACCGGGGGGTCTGGACACCTTGTTAAACAGGTGTCCGGCTAATAGTCTCGGTCTGACTCGAGCGCTCGCTCACGGTGGCAAGGGAGACCCTGGTGAAGTTTGGAATCACGCTGTTCACGAGTGATCGCGGGATCACGCCCGCGGCGGCTGCCGTCGCCTCGGAGGGCGCCGGCTTCGATTCCTTCTACGTCCCCGAGCACACCCACATCCCGGCTCGCCGGGACGCCGCACACCCGCAGACCGGGGACGAGACGCTGCCCGACGACCGCTACATGCGCACTCTCGACCCCTGGGTGGCGCTGGCGACGGCGGCCTCGGTGACCGAACGCATCGCGCTCGGCACCGCGGTCGCGCTCCCGGTCGAACACGATCCGATCACCCTGGCCAAGACCATCGCCTCGCTCGACCACCTGTCCGGGGGGCGGGTGGTGCTCGGCGTCGGGTACGGCTGGAACCTCGACGAGCTGACCGACCACGGTGTGCCGCCGGGGCGGCGGCGGACCATGCTGCGCGAGTACCTCGAGGCCATGCAGGCACTGTGGTCGCAGCAGGAGGCCGAGTACGACGGCGAGTTCGTCAAGTTCGGGCCGAGCTGGGCCTGGCCGAAAACCATTCAGCAGCCCCGTGTTCCGGTGATCGTCGGCGCCGCGGGAAACGAGAAGAACTTCAAGTGGATTGCCCGGTCCGCGGACGGCTGGATGACCACCCCGATCGAGCAGGACATCGACGACAACGTGCTGCTGCTGCGACGCATCTGGCGGGAGGCCGGCCGCGAGGGCGCGCCCCGGATCGTGGTGCTGGCCGGCAAGCCCGACCCGGAGAAGCTCGCCCGCTGGGAGGACCTCGGCGTGACCGAGGTCGTGTTCGGGGTGCCCGACAAGTCCGAGGCCGAGGTGGAGGCCTACCTGCAGCGCCTCGCGGGCAAGCTGAACCGCACCAGCGTCTGACGCGCATACGGCGCCTGTGCGCGCTTTACACCCAGGGGTCCACTCTGCCTCGGAGCGGAATTCGATAGCCCCATTCATCACGGCTGGTCTTGACGGGCCCGTCAGAATGAGTAGATGGGTTCGCGGTTTCCGCGACTCGCGGACCGGGTTTCGAACCGTGTGTCGCCGTCGGGCCGGAGTTGAGGCGGCGCGGATACGGGGTGTGCTGGGTGGAATCGACGTGGATGCGTTTTGGCGCACAGTGTGACGGGTCCTGAGGCCGGGTATCGAACAGCAGCTGGTCAAGGCCGTCTGGTTCGATCGAAGGAGGTCGTTCATGAACGGGCGCGAGCGGATTTCGGTTGCGGTGGTGGGTTCCGGATACGTCGGTACCGTTGTCGCCGCGTGCTTCGCCAGCCTGGGCCATTCGGTAGTCGGTATCGAGAACGATCCTGCCAAGCTCGCCCAGCTGCGGGCCGGGCGAATTCCCTTCCATGAGCCAGGACTCGAGGACCTCTTGAACTCCTGCAGCCGAGATGGCCGGCTGCGATTTACGGCGAACTACGATGACGGGGTCGCCAATGCCGACGTGGTCTTCCTGTGCGTCGGAACGCCGATCCTGCCGGACGGCACCGTGGACATGTCGGCGATAACGAACGCCGCGCGCTCTGTCGCGTCAGCTATCCGCCGTGCGGTGATCGTGGTCAGCAAGAGCACGATCACCATTGGCGGCGCGCGGTTGATCGAAGCTGTCATCCGGGACGAACTCGACCGTGGCGACGGCCGTCCGGCGCCGCTTGGCAGTGCAGTACTCGTGCACAACCCAGAGTTCCTCCGTGAAGGCAGCGCGATCGCGGACTTCCTGCACCCGGACCGAGTGATTCTCGGCGGCGACGACCCACAGGCTCTCGAGCGGGTCAGCGAGCTGTACCGGCCAATCCTTCAACAGTGCTTCGCGGGTGGCATCCCGGCAAGGAGACCTGCGTTGATGTGTGTGGATGTCACGACAGCCGAAATGATGAAGTATGCGAGCAACGCTTTCCTCGCAGCGAAGGTCAGTTTCATCAACGAACTAGCCAACGTCTGCGACCTGGTCGGCGCCGACGTGAAGGTTCTCGCCACCGGCATGGGGCTCGACCGGCGCATCGCGCCCGAATTCCTGTCCGCGGGCCTCGGCTGGGGTGGCTCATGCTTGGGTAAGGACTTGTCGGCGCTCATAGCGACCGCTCGCGACGGGGGCTATGAGCCGTCGCTGCTCACCGCTGTCGTTCAGGTGAACGCACAGCAGCAGGAGGTGGTGCTTCGCAAGCTCGGTATGCACTTCTCCGACTTACAAGGTCGTCGCATCGGATTGCTCGGACTCACATTCAAGCCCGACACCGACGACCTACGCGATTCCCCAGCGGTCGAGTTGGCCCGCCGGTTGCTCGCCTTGGGGGCGGAGGTCATCGCCTACGACCCCGTAGCGACCGAAGCTCCTGCGGTCACCGGCATCGCCATCGTTGGCGACCTCTACCAGGTAGCTGACGGTGCCGACGCCGTTGTGTTGGCTACGGATTGGCCCGACTTCCTCCGACTGGATCCAGCGAAGCTCCGAATCCGCATGCGTGGAAACGTGTTCGTTGACGGTCGCAATGTCTTCGACGGTGGGGCCATAGAATCCGCTGGACTGAAGTACGTGGCCGTTGGGCGCTCAGCTGGACCGCAGGCGACCTGGGATTCCGACTTCGAGGCACCGACTTTCGACGGGAAGCCGACCTCCCGGCACTGAGGGAGCCAAATGAGAATCGTCGTCACCGGAGCGGCCGGATTCGTTGGATCCCACGTTTGTGACAATCTGCTCGCGCGTGGCGACGAGGTGGTCGGCCTGGACAATCTGTGCACGGGAACGCTCGAGAACATAGAGCATCTGTCCAGCCACGCGGGTTTCAGATTCATTCACCATGACGTCACGGAACCTGTGCAAGTCAGCGGCCACATCGACGCAGTGATGCATCTCGCCAGTCCCGCGTCTCCTAAGGATTACCTCCGGATGCCCATCGAGACGATGCGAGTCGGAAGCTTGGGAACGCTGCACACCCTGGCCCTGGCCGAGGCGAATGGCGCCCGCTACCTACTGGCTTCGACCAGCGAGGTCTACGGTGATCCGCAGGTGCACCCGCAACCGGAGGGCTACTGGGGTCACGTGAACCCGCTCGGGCCGCGGGGCGTGTACGACGAGGCGAAGCGCTTCGCCGAGGCGTTGACGATGGCTCACCATCGCAGTCACGGCGTGGATGTGTGCATCAGCCGTACGTTCAACACGTATGGGCCACGAATGCGCCCGAACGACGGACGGGTGGTGTCCACCTTCATCACCCAGGCGATGCGTGGCATGCCCCTGACGGTGTACGGGGACGGAACTCAGACCCGAAGCTTCTGCTACGTCGATGACCAGGTCAGAGGGATCGTCGACCTGCTCGATTCGACCCATGTCGGGGCGGTCAACATCGGCAACCCTGACGAGTTCACCATTCTGGAATTGGCGGATGCGGTCCTCGAGATAACTGGTTCAACCTCGCAGATCTGCTTCGAACCGCTGCCGGTCGATGACCCTGCTCAACGCCGACCTGATATTTCGCTGGCGCAATCCGCGCTCCGCTGGAACCCTGAGATCGACCTGCGTCGGGGTTTGGCGCTTTCCGTCGCCTGGTTCCGCACCCAACTTGTCGGTCCCCACCTGCGGGATCGACCGGAAACCTCCACGAAGGAATAGCGCCAATCCAGCCCAAGTAGTGACAGTTCCGGAATTCTTCCAGTTGGTATCGATGCGGTGTCTTGTTGCTCGTCCGAATCTCCACTAAGTTCGACGATAAGTTCGGGGGCCGAAGACTGCTGAAGTTGCTGCGCGCACTTCAGGTTCGGGAGCGACAGAATGACGCGGACCCAGTCGTCGCGGGATCTGGTAGTCGGCTGTGCCCACCCGCGCCCTCCCGGCTGAAGGGCGACACATCATGAGCCGCTTTCTCTTCGTCGTCCCACCGCTGACCGGGCACATCAACCCGTCGGTGGCCGTGGGTGCAGCGCTGACGCAGCGCGGGCACGACGTTTCCTGGGTGGGCCACCTCGAGGCGCTCACCCCGCTGCTCCCTGCGCACGCCGCCGTGTTCCCGGTCGCGCACGACGTCTCCGGAGAGGCCCTACACGCCCTCGCGGGACGTTGGCTGCAACTCCGAGGGACCGCGGAGTTGAGATTCTTCTGGGAGGAGTTCCTCGTTCCGCTGGCACAGCAGATGCTGCCGGCCGTCGAAGCGGCCGTCGATGCGTTCGCCCCGGACGTCGTGGTGTCCGATCAACAGGCGCTCGCAGGCGCACTCGTCGCCCGGCGGGCCGGGCTGCCGTGGGCAACTTCTGCGATCACCTCCTCCGAGCTGGTACGGCCGCTGGCTGCGATGCCCAAGGTCGAGGAGTGGGTGACCGAGTGCATGACCAGCTTCCAGCGAGTTCACGGTGTCGCCGATCCGGTCGATCTGCGCTGGTCCGAGCACTTGGTGCTGATCTACTCCACCGCGGCGCTGATCGGCTCGGTGGACTCGCTGCCGCCGCACTACGCGCTGACGGGACCGGTTCTGACGGCGAGACCGGACACGATCCCCTTCCCATGGGAGTGGCTCGATCCGGGGCGCCGAACGGTGCTGGCATCGCTGGGAACATTGAACGTCGGCGTGGGCGAGCGGTTCTTCCGAACCCTCGTAGACGCCGTGGCCGACGAAGGTGACCGGTTGCAGCTGATCATCGTGGCCCCACCGGACATGCTGGAGTCGCCGCCGCCGCACGTGTTGGTGCGCGAGTCCGTGCCGCAACTCTCGTTGCTCGACCACGTCGACGCCGTCGTTACGCACGCGGGCCACAACACGGTGTGCGAGTCCCTTGCGCACGGATTACCGCTTGTGGTCGCCCCGATCCGCGACGACCAGCCGATCGTCGCCCAGCAGGTCGTCGATGCCGGCGCCGGTATTCGCGTGAAGTTTGCTCGGATACGCCCACCGGAACTGCGCGAAGCAGTGCGTGCCGTCCTCGCGGAGCCCTCCTATCGGGAGCGGGCTCGTCGGATCGCGGAGTCGTTCGCCTCGGCGGGTGGCGCGGCGACCGCAGCGGATCGGCTGGAGCAGCTGGCGAATGGTCAGCCGATCTCGGCATACCGGTAGGCCCGACGTGGTTGACCTGGTGTCGCACAGCCGCGTTACCCCTTTGCGGCCGCGATGCCGGCGCGGCGACCGTAGAAGCTGCCGTCGCCGAGCGAGGTTCCGCTCGCGTATCCACCGGCGCACACACCTGAGGTGCAGCGGCCCGCCGCGAACAGGCCGGGGATCGGCTCACCACTGACGTGCAGCACCTCCGAGTTGATCGTGGTCCGCAGCCCGCCGAGGGTGAACCCGGCGGTGAAGTTGCGCAGGTCGAGCGCGGCGACGGGGGAGCCGATCGGCTTGCACCACTCGGACTTCTTGCCCAGCACCGGGTCCTCGCCGTTCTCGGCGTGCTGGTTGTACACCGCGACGGTCGAGACCAGCGTGCCGGTGGGAAGGCCCATCTCCGACTCGAGCTCCTCGACCGTCTCGGCCACCCACTTCGGCTGGAAGCGGAAGAAGGGCGTCGAGCTGTCGGCGGCGACGCCCTCCTCGTAGGCTGCCTCGTCGATGATGAGGTAGGCCTGGTTGTCGTTGCGCAGCAACGTCTCCTGGCCGATCCTGCCCGGGTAGGTGTCCTCGTTGACGTACCGCTGACCGCGGGCGTTGACGAGGATGCCGCGGACCATCAGCTGCGGGTCGCCGAAGAACGCGACCTCGGTGGCGTCCATGTGTGCCAGGTCGGCGCCGAGTGCCTGCGCCATCTGGATGGCCCTGCCGTCGTGCTCCTCGATCGACGCGCCGGGCTTGCCGATCAGTCGCGGCGCGTAGTTCTGGACCATCTCCTTGTTGTAGGCGAAGCTGCCGGTGGCCAGCACGACCCCGGTCCTGGCGCGGACCGCGATCTCCTTGCCGTACTGCTTGGCGATGATCCCGACGACCCGGCCTTCCCCCTCGGGCGAAGCCTCGGGCCCAATGGCGCTGTAATCCACGACCAGGCGCTGCACGCGCATGTCGTATTCGGCACGGACGCCGAGCTTTTCGGCGGTCTCCACCAGCGGCTTCATCAGCATGTAGCCGCCGCCCTTCTCGCCGGTGCGCTTGTCGGCCATCTGCGGGACGTGCCCGCGGGGCGCCGGGCTGGCGATCGTGTTGAACGGCGCCGCGTTCTCGCCGCCGGAGTACATCAGCCCGTCGTCGAACGGGGTCTCCCAGCCCGGCTGGCCGTAGAAGCTCTCCTTGAACGGCACCCCATTGTCGACGAGCCAGTTGTAGTGTTCGACGCTGCCGTTGCAGTAGTCGGTGATCTTCTCCTCGTCGGCCCCGGGGCCGAGCGCCGCCATCATGAAGGCCTTCATGTTCTCGGGGGAGTCCTCGAACCCGAGCGCCTGCTGCAGCGGGGTGCCGCCACCGAGATAGATGAATCCGCCGGCCAGCGCCGCGGCGCCGCCCCAGCCGCTGGTCCGTTCGAGCACCAGGACGTCCGCGCCTGCACGCGCGGCCTCGATCGCGGCGCTGACGCCCGCGATGCCGTAGCCCGCGACGACGACGTCGGCTTCGTACTGCCAGGTCTCGACGGTGTCGGCCGGTTGCGGACGGATGGGAGTGGCCTCGGCCATGAATCGGGTCCTTCTCTCGAGAGTTGTTGCCTTGAGTGCAGTATTTCCGGTCCGGCCTCAGCCGGTGGCGGTTTCCGTGGAGTTCGCCTCGGCGGCCGTCGCCGCGGCGCGGGCGGCCTTGCGACGATCCGCCTTCACGGCGATCAGGGCGTTGTTGAGTCCGGTGCCCAACGGCCACCCGACGTAGTGGCAGAGGAAGATCGCCGCCTCCTCGACCTGCTCCTCGGTCAGTTCCTCGTTGTGCAGCGCCGCGTTGATCTGGATCTTCGCGACGTCGCCCTGGCCCTGCGCGGTGATGGCGCCGAGCAGGAGGAGTCTGCGGTCGCGCAGGCTCAGCCCGGGCCGGGTCCAGATGTCGGCGAACAGGTGGTCCGCGGTGACCGCGAAGAAGTCGCCGGGGATGTCGGCGGGCATCTCCCAGCCGTAGACCTGGTTCATCATCGCGACTCCGCGTGCCCGCGCCTCGCTGAGGCCGTTGCCGTTCCCGTCGGTCATGCGTGCTCCTTGGTAGCAGATTCGGACAGTGCGCCGGTCCCGACCCCGAGTCCGGGGCCGAGGTCTGAGAGGG
This sequence comes from Rhodococcus daqingensis, assembly GCF_042665615.1. Classification (NCBI taxonomy): domain Bacteria; kingdom Bacillati; phylum Actinomycetota; class Actinomycetes; order Mycobacteriales; family Nocardiaceae; genus Rhodococcus; species Rhodococcus daqingensis. The sequence goes on from NZ_JBHTCS010000029.1 coordinate 24,213, forward strand.
CCCGCCGGGCGAGCGGCAGGTCGACGTCGAGCCGTTCGCCGAGGTCGAGCGCCAGGGACAGGTCCTTCTCACCGAGGTTGCGGACATGCCCGAGGATGGGGTGCCAGAAGTCGTCCTCGGCGACCGGGGCGGTGGTCTCGCGCAACATGATCGCGCCCGCACCCCCGGTGATCGCGTCGGTGTGCCGGACGACCTTGCCGAGCTCTCGGATGTCCAGTCCCGCGGCTTCGGCGAGGCGCTGCGCCTCGCTCGCCGCCGTGAACGAGACGAAGTGGAGCAGGTTGCGCGCCAGCTTCATCCGCGTGCCGGCGCCGATCGGACCGGCATGCACGATCAGCTCGGCCCAGCGTCCGAACGGGCCGCTGACCGCGGCGAACGCCTCCTCGGAGCCGCCGACCATCACCGCGAGTCTGCCCTGCTTGGCCCCGGGCGCGCCGCCGCTGACGGGCGCGTCGACCAGGTCGACCCCCCGCTCCCGGCAGCGACGCTCGAGGTCGGCGGCGGTGAGGTCGCTGATCGTCGAGTGCACGGCGATCACCGTGCCGGGCGCCGCGGTGGTGAGGATTCCATCGGGACCGTCGACCACGTCCCGGACCTGTGCGTCGTCGAGGACGGTCACCGAGATCACCTGGGCCTGCGTGGCGACCGCCGCCGGAGTCTCGGCCGCGGTGGCACCCGCGCCGGTGAACGGTGCCAGGGCCTCGGGGCGCGCGTCGCACACCACCAGTCCGCCGGGCCAGTCGAGCAGCCGGGTGGCCATGGGCGCGCCCATGTTGCCGAGGCCGATGTAGCCGACCGTGATGTCGGTGTCGTTCGCCGTCATGACCGGTACACCTGTCCGCCGTCGACGTTGAAGATCTGTCCGGTGACCCAGCCCGCTTCGTCGGAGAGCAGGAACAGGCACATGCCGACCAGGTCCTCGGTGGTCCCCATGCGCTGCAGGGGAATTCGCTTCACGATGTCCTTGACGATGTTGCCGGGGGTGACGGTGCGGGTGGCTTCGGTGTCGATCGGGCCGGGCGCGATGGCGTTGATGCGGATGTTCGACCAGCCCAGCTCGGTGGCGAGCTGCTGGGTGAGGCTGTTGATGCCTGCCTTCGCCAGCCCGTAGTAGTTCGAGTAGAGCCAGGCCGCGGTGGAGGACTGGTTGACGATCGAGCCGCCATTGGCCCGCATGTGCGGGACCACCGCCCGGCAGACCTGCAGCGCGCCGTCCATGTTCACGCTCATGAACTTGCGGTAGTAATCCCAGTCCACGGTGAGCAGCGAGTCGATCTTCATGCCGCCGTAGATCGCTGCGTTGTTGACCAGGTGCTCGATGCCGCCGAACCGCTCGACCGTGAAGTCGGCGAGTGCGAGGGCCGAATCCGCCTCGGCCACATCGACTTCCTTGAACGCGGCGGAGCCCCCGTCCGCGGTGATCTGCTTGGCCACGGTCTCGCCGAGCTCCCGGTTGAGATCGGCGACCACCACGTTGGCGCCCTCGGCGGCGAGTGCTCGTGCGTAGCCCTCGCCGATGCCCTGCGCCGCGCCGGTGACGATGGCGGTGCGTCCGTCGAAACGTCCCATCTGAAGTTCTCCTCGGTTGTGTGCGTCGGTCGGGGGTCTGGATCAGGTGGCAGGGGAGGCGACGAGCTTGGTCTCCAGGTACTCCTCGAAGCCGGCCACGCCCATCTCGCGGCCGATCCCGGACTGCTTGTAGCCGCCGAACGGGGCGTCCGCGGAGTACCAGACCCCGCCGTTGACGCTGAGCGTTCCGGTGCGCACGCCTGCGACCACGCGGTTCACCCGCTCCGGGTCGGTGCCCCACACCGAGCCGGACAGTCCGTAGGGCGAGTCGTTGGCGATCCGGACGGCGTCGTCGTCACCGTCGTGCGGGAGGATCACCAGGACCGGGCCGAAGATCTCCTCCTGAGCGACCCGTGCGGAGTTGTCCACGCCTGCGATCAGGGTCGGCTCGACGAAGAATCCGCGCTCCTGGTCGGCGGGGCGGCCGCCGCCGGTGACGATGGTGCCGCCCTCCTCGACGGCGAGGGTGAGGTAGCCCTCGACCCGTTCGCGTTGGCGCGCGGAGATCAGTGGCCCGCAGACAGTTCCCGGCTTGCCGGGATCGCCCGCGCGGATGCCGGACATCGTCTTGGCCGTCGCGGCGACGGCCTCGTCGTAGCGTTCGCGCGGCACCAGCAGTCGGGTGGTCAGCGCGCAGCCCTGACCGGCGTGCACACAGACCGAGAAGGCCGCGACCGAACAGGCGCCCGCCAGGTCGGCATCGTCGAGCACGATGAACGCGGACTTGCCGCCGAGCTCGAGGAACACCTTCTTGAGGCTGTCGGCCGCCGAGGCCATCACCGCGCGGCCGGTGGCGGTGGACCCGGTGAACGAGACCAGGTCGACGCGGGGGTCGGTGCACAGCTGCGCGCCGAGCGCGTGGTCGGTGGAGGTCACGATGTTGACCACACCCGCAGGGATCTCGGTCTCCTCGGCGATCACCTTGCCGACGAGCGCCGCGCACCACGGGGTGTCGGGTGCGGGCTTGAGCACGACGGTGTTGCCTGCGGCCAGGGCAGGTCCGAGCTTGGCGAAGTTGATCTGGTGCGGGAAATTCCACGGGGTGATCGCGCCGACGACCCCGACGGCCTCCTTGAGCAGCCGGCGAGAGGTGGGGATCCCCATCGGTGTCGCCGCACCGAGATCCTGTTCCCAGGAATAGCTTTCGGCCAGATCGGCCCAGTAGCGCAGGTCCTCGACCGGGCCCTCGAGCTGGGGGCCGTTGGTCAGCATCGCGGGCGCACCGACCTCGGCGATGGTCACCTCGCGCAACTCCTCGATGTGCGACTGCAGGGCGTCGCACAGCTGGCGCAGGCATCGGGCGCGGAACGCGTGGTCACGGGACCAGGTGCCCTCGTCGAACGCCAGGCGGGCGGCCGCGATGGCGGCGTCCATGTCGGCGGCGGTGGCCTCGGCCGCCGATCCGAGCACCTCCTCGGTGGCGGGGTTGAGCACCTCGAAGGTGCCGCCGGAGCCGGGGACGAGCTTTCCGTCGATCAGCAGGGCCGAACTGTCGGTCGGACGAAGCGTCATGCTCAATTCCTCCACATCTGGACAGGTGTCTGGACTATAGTTCGCACAGAGATACCTCGCAACGGTTTCAGTAGGAGAACGTCGAACGTTCCATCGATTGCAGGGAGTGATCCGATGAATCGAGTCGCAGGCAAGGTCGCGTTCGTGACCGGCGCAGCACGGGGACAGGGCCGCAGTCACGCGGTCCACCTCGCCGAAGAGGGCGCGGACATCATCGCGTTCGATCTGTGCGCGGACATCGCGAGCAACGAATACCCGCTCGCCACCGAGGCCGACCTGGAGGAGACGGCGCGTCTGGTCGAAAAGATCGGGCGCAAGATCGTCACCGCCCGCGTCGACGTTCGGGACCGGGCGGCCGTCGAAGCCGTGCTGGCCGAGGCGGTTGGCAAGTTGGGTGGTCTTGACGTCGTAGTGGCCAACGCGGGAATTTGCCCCCTGGGCAACCACATTCCGAATGCCGGCTTCGTCGACGCCTTCGACGTGAACTTCGTCGGCGTGGTGAACACCGTGCACGCGGCGATGGAGTACCTGGGCGAGGGTGGCTCGATCATCGCGATCGGTTCGGTCGCAGGCCTGGTGCCGCAGACCGGGATCAACGGCCAGCAGGCGATGCAGGGTCCGGGCGGCGACGGGTACGGGTTGGCCAAGAAGCTGATCCAGGCCTACACGAGCTCTCTGGCGCTGACGTTGGGGCCGAGTTCGATCAGGGTCAACGCGATCCATCCGACGAACGTGAACACCGACATGCTGCAGAGTCCGCCGATGTACAAGACGTTCCGGCCCGACCTCGAGAACCCGACCGCCGAGGATGCGGCGCTGACCTTCCCGTTCATGCAGGCGATGCCGATCCCGTGGGTCGAGCCCGAGGACATCTCGCACGCGGTGGTGTACCTGGCCTCCGACGAGTCCCGGTACGTGACCGGTCAGCAACTCCGAGTGGACGGCGGCGCGGGCATGAAGATCGGGCTCTGAGCGGCGAAATCGTTGTCCCGGACGGGAGACCGTAGTAATGTCCAGACATGTGTCCAGTCGAAGTTTCGAGTCGACCCGAAGGCGGTTGACCGAGAAGCAGGCCGACACCGTCGAGCGGCTCGCCAGTGCGGCGGTCGAGGTGCTGCGTGAGCAGGAGTTCGGCGGATTGACCGTGCGCGCGGTGGCCGCGCGAGCGGGTGTCGGTCCGGCGACCGCGTACACCTACTTCTCCTCGAAGGAGCATCTCGTCGCCGAGGTCTTCTGGCGTCGGCTCGACACCGCCGAGGTACCGGACGGCACCGGCCTGGACCGCACCGAGCGGGTGCTGGCGGTGCTGCGGGGCATTGCCCTGTTGCTGGCCGACGAGCCGGAGGTGTCCGCCGCGGTGACCAATGCGCTACTCGGCGCCGATCCGGACGTCGAGCACCTGCGCGGCCGGATCGGCGTCGAGATCCACAACCGGCTCGGGCAGGCCCTGGGGCCTGGGCACGACCCCGAACTGCTCGAAACCCTCGAACTCCTCTATGCGGGAGCCCTTCTGCGCGCGGGCATGGGATACGGGTCCTACCCGGAGCTCGCTCAGCGACTCGAAACCTCCGCCAAACTGATCCTGGAGCGACCATGACCGAAGCCCTGATCACCCCGGTGGTGTTCAATCCGTACGACTACGACTTCCACGACGATCCGTACCCCACGTACAAGCGGCTGCGGGAGGAGTCGCCGATCTATCACAATCCGGACATCGGGTTCTGGGCGCTCTCGCGGCACGGCGACGTCGCCGACGCCTTCAAGGACAATCGCCGGCTCTCGAGCGCCAACGGGGTCTCGCTCGATCCTGCCGCGTACGGACCGCACGCGCACCTGGTGATGTCCTTCCTCGCGATGGACGATCCGAGGCATATGCGGTTGCGCCAGTTGGTCTCTCGGGGATTCACGCCGCGCCGGGTGGCCGAGCTCGAGGGTCGCATCCTGGAACTGACCGATCAGTACCTGGAGCCGGCACTGGCGGCGGGAGAGTTCGACTGGATCGCCGAGGTAGCGGGCAGGCTGCCGATGGACGTGATCTCCGAGCTGATAGGGGTGCCGGCGCCGGATCGCGCGGAATTGCGACGGATGGCGGACCTGGTGGTGCACCGGGAGGACGGGGTCCAGGACGTCCCGCAGGCCGCGGTGGAGTCCTCGATCAGCCTGATGGGCTACTACCGGGCCATGATCGCCGAGCGCAGGCGGTCGGCGACCGAGGACCTGACCTCCGCGCTCCTCGAAGCCGAGATCGACGGGGACCGGCTCAGCGACGAGGAGATCCTCGGGTTCATGTTCCTGATGGTGGTGGCGGGCAACGAGACCACCACGAAGTTGCTGGGCAACGCGCTGTACTGGGGTTCGCGCAATCCCGGACAGGTCGCGCCGGTGCTCGCCGACCCGAACCGGGCACCGGACTGGGTGGAGGAGACGCTGCGTTACGACACGTCGAGCCAGATCGTCGCGCGGACCACCGCGGAGGATCTCGAGTACTACGGCCAGACGGTGCCCGCGGGGGAGAAGATGCTGCTCCTGATCGGCTCCGCGAACCGTGACTCCGAGGTGTTCGAGGACGCCGACGAGTTCCAGATCGGCCGGAACTCGACCAACAAGCTGGCGAGCTTCGGTGGTGGCGTGCACTTTTGCCTCGGTGCTCACCTGGCCAGGCTCGAGGCGAACATCGCGCTCGCCGAGTTCGCCAGGAAGGTGACCGATTTCGAGGTCGACGAATCCGGGATCGAGCGCGTCCATTCGACGAACGTCAGGGGCTTCGCCGCCCTCCCGGTGAAGGTGCAGGTGCGCTGATGCCACGATTCGAACCCAACCCGGAGCGCAGGCCCGCGGTGATCTCCGGCGCGTCCTCGGGGATCGGCACCGCCACCGCCTACGCCCTCGCCGAGCTCGGCCACCCGGTGGCACTGGGCGCCCGCCGCGTGGCGGAGTGCGAGGCGATCGCGGCGAAGATCCGCGACGCCGGGGGTGAGGCGTACGCACACTTTCTCGACATCACCGACGGTGCCTCGGTGGACGAGTTCGTCACGGCCGCCGAGGACACGCTGGGACCGACCGAGATCGTGCTCTCCGGCGCGGGCGACCTCGAGTTCGGCGCGGCCGACCAGATGGAACCCGAGCGATTCCTGAAGCAGGTCGAGGTGCACCTGGTCGGTGCGCAACGGCTGGCGCACCGAATCATTCCCGGCATGCGGGAGCGGCGCCGCGGCGACTTCGTGCTGATCGGATCCGACTGCGCGGTCCGTCAACGGCCGCTGATGGGCGCCTACGACGCGGCCAAGGCCGGACTCGAGGCGATGGGGCGTCAGATGCGAATGGAGCTCGAGGGAACCGGAATTCGTGCCTCCATTGTCCGACCCGGGCCGACGCTCACCGGGATGGGGATGGATGCCACCCCGGAGGTCATCGGCCCACTTGCCGAATCCTGGAAGACCTGGGGCTTCGCCAGGCATGGGTATTTCCTGCGCGCCTCCGACATCGCCAATGCCGTCGTCGCTGTGGTGTCGGCACCGCGCGGCGCCCACATGGTGCTGATCGAGGTCCAACCCGAGGCGCCGCTACGCGAACGCGCAGCCGGGAACCACCCCGACTCGAAGGAGGCGATGAGATGAGTCCGCAAGCCCCCCAACGCGTGTCCGGCGGCGAGCACGAGCACGGCCACCTCGAGGAGTTGCGCACCGATCCGATCGCGCTGATGCGCCGGGTTCGTGAGGAGTGTGGCGATGTCGGGACCTTCCGACTCGCGGACCGCGAGGTGGTGCTGCTGTCCGGGGCCGAGGCCAACGAGTTCTTCTTCCGCTCGTCGGACGAGGACCTCGACCAACAGGCGGCCTACCCGTTCATGAAACCGATCTTCGGGGAGGGCGTGGTGTTCGACGCCAGCCCGGAGCGGCGCAAGGAGATGCTGCACAACCAGGCTCTGCGCGGTGAGCAGATGAAGGGTCACGCCGCGACGATCGGTGCCGAGGTCCAGGCGATGGTCGCCGGCTGGGGCGACGAGGGCGAGATCGACCTGCTCGACTTCTTCGCGGAGCTGACCATCTACACCTCGTCGGCCTGCCTGATCGGCAAGAAGTTCCGCGACCAACTCGACGACCGGTTCGCCAAGCTCTACCACGAGCTCGAACAGGGCACAGACGCGCTCGCATTCGTCGACCCGTACGCACCGATCGAGAGCTTCCGGCGCCGCGACGAGGCGCGGCTGGCGCTGGTGGCGCTCGTGCAGGAGATCATGACCGGACGGATCGCCAACCCACCGCAGGGCAGAGAAGACCGGGACATGCTCGACGTGCTGGTCTCGATCAAGGACGAGTCCGGTGCCGAGCGGTTCAGCGCCGACGAGATCACCGGCATCTTCATCTCGATGATGTTCGCGGGGCACCACACCACGTCCGGCACCGCGGCCTGGAGCCTGATCGAACTGCTCCGGCACCCCGACGCGATGAAGCAGGTGGTGATCGAGCTCGACGAGCTGTACTCGGACGGCGCCGACATCAGCTTCCACGCGCTCCGACAGATCCCGGTGCTGGAGGCGGTGGTCAAGGAGACCCTGCGGCTGCACCCGCCGCTGATCATCCTGCTGCGACTGGCGCGCGACGACTTCGAGGTCGGTGGCTACCGGATCGAGGAGGGCAACCTGGTCGCGGCGACACCGGCCATCTCCAATCGGATCCCCGAGGACTTCCCGCGCCCGGACGACTTCGATCCGGGTCGATACATCGATCCGAACCAGGAGGACATCGTCAACCGGTGGACCTGGATCCCGTTCGGGGCCGGCAGGCACCGCTGCGTCGGGGCCGCGTTCGCACAGATGCAGCTCAAGGCGATCTTCTCGATTCTGTTGCGGGACTACGAGTTCGAGATGTCGCAGCCGTCGGAGTCGTACCGGAACGACCACAGCAAGATGGTGGTCCAGCTCGAGCAACCGTGCCGGGTCCGGTATCGCAGGCGGGGAACTCGATGAGGATCGAGGTCGACGCGGACCTGTGTCAGGGACATGCGGCCTGCGAGATGGAGGCACCGGAGGTCTTCTCCGTGCCCAAACACGGAACGGTGCAGATCCTCGACACCGACCCGCCCCAGTCCCTGCGCGCGGACGTGGAGAACGCGGTGAAGTTCTGTCCCACCCGTGCGCTGAGAGTGATCGAATCAGAAGGAGACCGATGATGTCCCAGTTCGACCGCGCGGAACTCGACGAGATGGTGCAGCGTTGGGTCGAGGAGAACAAACGGTGCGAGGCCGCGGGCGACTGGAAGCCGTTGGCGCAGATGTACACCGAGGATGCCACCTACGGCTGGAACTACGGCCCGCAGCAGGACTTCATGGCCGTCGGCCGCGACGAGATCCGTGACATCGCGCTCGGCCAGGAGATGTTCGGCCTCGAGGGCTGGCAGTACCCGTACCAGGAGTTCGTCGTCGACGAGCGCAGCGGCAACGTGATCGGCCTGTGGAAACAGATCGCCGACGCCACCCGCGCCGACGGCAGCAACTACTCCGTCCACGGCATCGGCGGCAGCTGGTTTCGCTACGGCGGCGATTTCCAGTGGTCCTGGCAGCGCGACTTCTTCGACTTCGGAAACGTCTCGGCGCTGTTCATGGAGATGATCACCGACGGTGCGCTCTCGGACGGAATGAACGCGCGCATCCAGCGGTCGGTCTCCGGGGAGAAGCTCCCAGGCTGGTACCCGGCGGGCACCGCCCCGGTTCCACTGTGGTGAGCGGGGTGGCGGTCGGCGATTCGTTCGCGGCCCTGTCGAGGGCCGACCTGGCGACGCTGGTGCCGGAACTGCTGCTCTGTGGTCAGCTGATCGATCGCTCGGGAATGGCGCACCTGATCGTCGATTTCGGGCGCGAGGGCATGGCGGCCGTCGCGATCGAGGAGTGGCAGGCGTCGAGCCCTTGGTACACGCGCCGGATGCAGAGGGCGCTGGGGTACGAGGGCGACGACGTGGTCACCATCTTCAAGGGGCTGCAGTTCGACATCGGGGCACCGCCCCAGTTCATGGACTTCCGGTACCGGGTCGACGATCCTTCACACGGCGAGTTCTGGCTGGACCACTGCGGGGCGCTGATGGACGTCGAGCCGCTCGGCGACGAGTACGTGACGACGATGTGCCATGACATCGAGGACCCCACCTTCGATGCGACCGCGCTGGCCACCAACCCGCACGCGCAGGTGCGGCCCATCCACCGGCCGCCCCGCCGGCCGACGGATCGCGCGCCGCACTGCGCGTGGACGGTGGTCATCGACCCGTCGCACGTGCCGCCCCAGATGGCCGCGCACACCAAGCAGATCGGCCGCACCGCGGCCAACGCGGTGGAGCTGAGCCCCATCGACCGCACCGGTGAGGGCGCCCACGACTACGCGGGTCCGTTGCTCTCCGACGTCCGTTTCGCGGACTTCTCGCATTCGGCCCTGGTGCGGATCGCGGAGGAGGTCTGCCTGCAGCACCACCTGCTCGCGCTGGGGTTCCTCCTCGCCGTCCGCAAGAGGGCGGAGGAGGACAAGGCGCTCGAGATCACCCGCAAGCAACTCACCGGGATCGCGGGGGTGGCCGCGCAGCGGATCCGCGATGCGCTCGGGCTGCCGCGTGACCTGGAGGGCCTCGCCGAGGTGCTGGCGCTGCATCCGCTGCTGAACCCGAAGCAGTACGTGGACAGCGACATCCGGCTGCGCGGCGGCCGACTGGAGTTGCAGCTGGGCCGAGGCGGCCCGGCGGACGCCGACGGTGGCTGGCCGACCCTGATCGACGGCGACCACCTCGAGCCGCTGCAGGCGCTGGTCCGCGGGGTCGACCCCCGGTTCACGGTCCGGGTGCTCTCGGAGGACGATCACGCACTCCTCGTCGAGGTGGTGACCGCGGACGAACCCGCGCCGGAGTGTGTCGAGGTCGCCATCACCCGGGTCAGTACCGGGGCCGGGTTTGCGTTCACCGATCGTGGAATCCCCTTGCCGCTCACGGTGATCTGAGCGCCCAACGCTGGAAGGACTCGCATGGCATATACGTTCGCGGACCTGTTCGAGCACGCCGTCGACGCCATGGGCGACCGCGTCGCCGTGATCGCGGGGGACGGGCAGGTGACCTACCGCGAGCTGGACGAGCACGCGAACCGGCTTGCCCACCATCTCGAGTCCGTCGGGCTCGGCGCGGGAGCACACGTCGGTATCCAGATGCACAACTCGATCGAGACCATGGTGGCGGTGCTGGCGGCCTTCAAGATCCGGGCGGTGCCGCTGACCGTCAATTATCGCTACACGGCCGACGAATTGGCGTACCTCTACGACGACGCCGACCTGGATGCGGTGGTCTATCACCGCGGCTTCGGTGAGCGGGTCGCGGAGGTCGCACCCGCCATGCCGCGGATCCGGCATCTCGTCGAGGTGCCGGACGAGCTCGCGCCGGCCGCCGTCGACGCCCCGACGCTCGTCCCTGGTGCGGTCCGGTACGGGGAAGCATTGGCCGCCGCGTCGCCGGTACGCGCCTTCGACGAACGCAGCGGCGACGACGTCTACATCCTGTACACCGGCGGCACCACCGGCATGCCGAAGGGCGTGGTGTGGCGGCAGGAAGACATGTGGCGGGTCCTTGGCGGCGGCCTCGACTTCTTCACCGGGGAACCGGTTGCGGACGAGTACCAGCAGTCCCGCACCGGGGCGGCGGGCGAGCAGATCCGGATGCTGATCCTGCCGCCGCTGATCCACACCTCCGCGCTGATGCCGACGTTCACCGCGCTGCTGGCGGGCAACGCGGTGATCTACGACGCGAAGTTCGACGCCGCGCGCACCTGGGACCTGGTCGCGCGGCACCGGCCGACGGCGATGGTCATCACCGGCGACGCGATGGGCCGGCCGCTCGTCGAGGCGTACCGGAACACCAGCGCAGACACGTCGAGCCTGGCCGTGGTGGCCTCGGGCGCGGCGTTGTTCTCCGCGTCGGTCAAGGACGCGTTCTTCGAGGCCCTCCCGAACCTGATGATCTCGGACTCGGTGGGTTCGTCTGAGACCGGCTTCGGTGGTATCGGATTCGCCACGAAGGGGTTCGAGCAGCAGGGCGGGCCCAAGGTGGGCTCGCACCGGCACACCGTGGTGGTCGATGACGAGAACCGGGTCCTCGCACCGGGATCGGGCGGGGAGGGTTGGCTGGCCAAGCTTGGCTACGTCCCGCTCGGCTACTACAACGACCCGGTCAAGTCGGCCGAGATCTTCCGCGAGATCGACGGGGCGCGTGCTGTGGTGACGGGGGACCGGGCCCGGATCGAGGACGACGGGTCGATCACCCTGCTCGGTCGCGGCAACATGGTGATCAACACCGGAGGCGAGAAGGTGTTCGCGGAGGAGGTCGAGGCGATCGTCAAGGCCCATCCGGACGTGTACGACGCGATCGTGATCGGGGTGCCCGACGAGCGCTGGGGCAACCGGGTGGCCACGGTGCTGTGCCCCCGCGCAGGCACGCCCGACTTCGAGAGCCTCGAGAAGCACGCCCGCAGCCATCTGGCCGGCTACAAGATCCCGCGATCGTTCTGGATCGCCGCGGAGGTCGAGCGGACGCCGAGCGGCAAGCCCGACTACCGCTGGGCCAAGGACCATGCGGCCGGCCGCGCGCCCGATCACCGAATCGACTGACCTCGCACCCGAAAGGCCTGCCATGACCGATCTGCACGTCCCGGCGCTCGATCTGCCGAAGGGCTTCGACGTCACCGACCCCAAGCTGTACGGCGAACGCGTGCCCTTCGCCGAGTTCGCGCAACTGCGCCGCTGCGCCCCGGTGTGGTGGAACGAGCAGGACTCCGGCACCGGCGGCTTTCACGACGGCGGTTGCTGGGTGGTCTCGCGACACGCCGACGTGCGCGACATCTCGCGCCGCCCCGAGCACTTCTCGAACCACGTGAACGGGTCGATCCCGCGGCACCAGGACGACATCTCCGCCGAGGAGCTGGAGGTGACCAAGAACGTCCTGATCAACAAGGACGCACCCGAGCACACCCAGCTGCGCAAGCTCGTCTCGCGGCTGTTCACCCCGCGCGCGGTCGAGTCGATGCGGGCCGCACTCGACGAGCGCGCAGAGCTGATCACCCGCACCGCGGTGGCGAACCCGAGCGGGGATTTCGTCTCCGAGGTTGCCAGTGAGCTTCCGATGCAGGCGATCTCGGAGCTGCTCGGGGTGCCGCAGGAGGCCAGGAAGCAGCTCTTCGAGTGGTCCAACCAGATGACCGGATATGACGACGAGACCCTCGAGGGCGCGTCACGGATGGCGTCGGCACAGATCCTCGGGTACGCCTACCAGCTCGCGGAGGCACGCCGCACGGAGCCGCTCGAGGACATCATCTCCACGCTCGTGCACGCCGACGTCGACGGGGAGGCCCTGACCCCCGAGCAGTTCGGCTTCTTCGTGATCATGCTCGCGGTCGCGGGCAACGAAACGACCCGAAACGCGACGACGCTCGGCATGATGGCGTTCATGGAGCACCCCGAGCAGTGGGAGCTGTACAAGCGTGAGCGGCCCCGCACCGCGGCGGACGAGATCATCCGTTGGGCGTCGCCATTGACCTCACTGCAGCGAACGGCGCTGGTGGACACGGAAATCAGCGGAACCGCCATCAAGGCGGGACAGCGAGTGGTACTTCTGTACGGGTCCGCGAATTTCGACGAAGACGTGTTCGACAATCCACGCACCTTCGACATCACCAGGGATCCGAACCCGCACCTCGCCTTCGGCGGGACAGGGCCGCACTACTGCATCGGGGCCAATCTGGCCCGCATGGAGTTGGACTTGATCTTCAACAAGATCGCAGACCACATGCCCGACATCTCGAAGCTCGGTGATCCTCGCCGCCTGCAGTCCGGATGGATCAACGGGGTGACGAGCTTCGAGGTCGATTACGGCACCCGCGCGTCTGGGTGTCCCGTAGCGCACTAGGAGGGCGTGCACACGACGAGGGGAGGGCTCGTGGCGAGTACGACGCTGAAGGGGCCGATGCGCGAGCTGGGCCACTTCTACCGGATGGGGGCGGATGTCGCGGTCGGGTTGGTACGCACCCGATTCCAGGTCCAGGAGTTCCTGGAACAGAGCTGGATGATCGCGCGCGTGTCGATCGTGCCGACGGTGCTGGTCGCGGTGCCGTTCACCGTGCTGGTCAGCTTCACACTCAACATCCTGCTCCGTGAGATCGGCGCGGCCGACCTCAGCGGGGCCGGGGCCGCGCTCGGCGCGGTGACCCAGGTGGGCCCGGTGGTGACCGTGCTGATCGTCGCGGGTGCCGGGGCCACCGCGATCTGCGCCGACCTCGGTTCGCGAACCATCCGCGAGGAGATCGATGCGATGGAGGTGCTCGGCATCGATCCGGTCACCCGGCTGGTGATCCCGCGCGTGGTGGCGTCGACTGTGGTCGCGCTACTGCTCAACGGGCTGGTGTGTGTGATCGGCATCGCCGGCGGTTTCGTCTTCTCGGTGTTCCTGCAGGGCGTGAATCCCGGCGCGTTCGCGGACGGCATCACGCTGCTGACCGGCCTGCCGGAGGTGGCGATCTCGATGGTGAAGGCGGCGCTGTTCGGTCTGCTTGCCGGCCTGGTCGCCTGCTACCGGGGCCTGACGGTGCGCGGTGGCCCCAAGGGCGTGGGCGAGGCGGTCAACGAGACCGTGGTCTATGCCTTCATGGCGCTCTTCGTGGTCAACACCATCGTCACCGCGGTGGGCATCCGGCTGACGGCGGGCTGACCCGATGGCACTCGCGACGACCGGCAAGTTCGGCCGCGCCCGCTACCGGGCGGCGGGCCTGTCCCGAGCCGTGGACGACATCGGCCGCCAGGCGGTGTTCTTCGTCCGCGCGCTCGCGCACGTGCCGTGGGCGCTGCGCAAGCACCCCAAGGAGGTGCTCCGGCTGATCGCGGAGATCAGCATGGGCACAGGCGCATTGGCGCTGATCGGCGGGACCGTGGCGGTGGTCGGGTTTCTCACCCTGGCCTCCGGCGGCACGATCGCGATCCAGGGCTTCAGCTCGCTGGGCAACATCGGGGTCGAGGCGCTGACCGGGTTCTTTTCCGCCTTCATCAACGTTCGGATCGCGGCGCCGGTGATCGCAGGCATCGGCCTCTCGGCCACCATCGGCGCCGGTTCGACCGCTCAGCTCGGCGCGATGCGGATCAGCGAGGAGATCGACGCGCTCGAATCGATGGCGATCAGTCCCGTTCCGTACGTGGTCAGTACCCGGGTGGTCGCGGGCATGATCTCGATCCTGCCGCTCTACTCGCTGGCGCTGGTGGCCTCGTTCCTGGCGGGCCGGTTCACCACCGTGGTGTTGTTCGGCCAGTCGTCCGGGCTCTACGACCACTACTTCTCGACCTTCTTGGACCCGATCGATGTGATGTGGTCGTTCGTGCAGGTCCTCGCGATGGCGATGCTGGTCATGCTGATCCACACCTTTTACGGCTACCACGCGACGGGCGGGCCCTCCGGGGTCGGCACCGCGGTCGGTCGTGCGGTTCGGCTGTCGCTGATCTGTGTGGTCGCGGTGACGTTGCTCGTCTCGCTCGCCATCTACGGCGGCTCCGGCAACTTCAACCTGTCCGGCTAGGAGGCAGATGCGTACGAACGGGTACAAACTGGCCGCACTCGCGCTGGTCGCCGCGGTCGGCGGCGTCGTGGCACTGGCGGTGGCGATGTTCGATCAGGCCTTCTCCGACCGGGTTCCGGTGACCGTGGTCGCTCAGCGCGCGGGCCTGGTGATGGATTCGGGGGCCAGGGTGAAGATGGCGGGCGTGACCGTCGGCACCGTCGAGTCGATCGCGTACGGGGACGACTCGACCGCGCTGCTGTCGCTACTGATCGATCCGGACGCGCTCGACGCGATCCCGGAGAACGTCGACGTGCAGATCACCTCGAACACCGCGTTCGGGGCGAAGTTCGTGAGCATGTCCCCGCCCGAGCATCCCAGCACGGAGCGGCTCGCCGCGGGTTCGACCATCGATGCCTCGCACGTGACGGTGGAGATGAACACGGTCTTCGAGAACCTGACCGAGGTGCTGCGCACCGTCCAGCCGGAGAAACTGGACGCCACGCTGGCCGCCTTGGCGAGCGCGCTGCAGGGGCGCGGTGACCGGCTCGGTGTCGCACTCGGGCAGGCGGACTCGTCGCTGGTCGAGTTCGCGGCGGCCCGCGGCGCGCTCGACCAGGTGCTGACCGAGCTGCCGCCCGTGACCGACACCTACGCCACGGTTGCCCCGGATCTGATGCGTTCGCTCGGGGCGCTGACCACCACCGGGAACACCGTGGTGGACCGGCAGGCGGACCTGGACCTGTTGCTGCTCGAGGTGACCGGGCTCGCGAACACCGGTGGCGAGGTGCTGACGCAGAACCGGGACGCTGCCGTCGATGTGGTCTCGCTGCTGCGCCCGACCATGGTGCTCCTCGAGGAGTACTCGCCGGTGATCCCCTGCATGTTCCGCGGACTGCAGGAGAGCAAGAAGATCGGTGACGGCGCGTACAACGGCCAGCCGGGGATCAAGATGTCGATCGGACTGATCGCGGGCACCGAGCCCTACCGCTACCCCGACGACCTGCCCAAGGTCGCCGCGACCGGCGGCCCACACTGCATGGGATTGCCACTGCGCGACCCGAACGTCAACGCACCCTTCCTGGTCACCGATATCGGGGTGAATCCCTTTGCCCCGGAGCGTCAGCCGAACGGCGGCATGCCGAGCGGACCGACCGCGAACCTGATGAGCTACCTGTTCGGGACGGAGGTCCGATGACGGTGCTGGGGCACAAGGTGCGGGGGTACACCGTCAAATTCGGGATCTTCGTGCTGGTGATGCTGCTGGTGAACGCGGGACTGATCCTCGTGTTCGGGCAGGTGCGCGGCGGAGGCGCGAGCGCGTATGCCGCCGAGTTCACCAGCGTGTCCGGGCTCAAGTCCGGCGACAAGGTGCGGATCGCGGGGGTGCCGGTGGGCGCGGTCAGCGCGGTCGAGCTCGGCGAGAACCGCCGGGCACAGGTGGAGTTCACGGTCGACGCCGGGAACACCGTGACCGTCGCGACCAGGGCCGCGGTGCGATACCAGGACCTGGTCGGCAACCGGTACCTCGAGCTGCTCGACAGCCCGGGCACCGCAGAGCCGCTCGTCGAGGGCGCGACCATCCCGGTCGAACGCACCGCGCCCGCACTGGATCTCGACGCGCTGCTCGGCGGCTTCAAACCGCTCTTCCAGGCCCTGGACCCGGAGCAGGTGAACGCGCTGTCGATGTCGTTGCTGGAGGTGTTCCAGGGGCAGTCCGGGACCGTCACCTCGGTGCTCGCGCACACGGGCTCGCTCACGAACACCCTGGCGGACCGAGACGAGCTGATCGGCCGCGTGATCGACAATCTCGACGGGGTACTGAGCGAACTGCGCACTCGCGGTGGGCAGTTCAGCGGAACCCTGGACCACCTCCAGCAACTGGTCAGCGGCCTGGATGCGGACCGTCAGCTGATCGGCAACGCGGTGACGAGCGTGAACACCGCAACCGGCACCTTCGCCGACCTGCTCACCAACACGCGGCCGAACATCGCGGGCACGCTGACCGAGCTGAACACGAGCCTGGATCCACTGATCGAGCAGCAGGGCGAGCTGAACCGGATCGTGGAATCGATGCCCGCGAACTACCGGCAGCTCATCCGGGTCGGCGCGTACGGCTCGTTCTTCAACTTCTACCTGTGCGGGATCGCGATGAAGGTCGACGGTGCCGACGGCAGGCCGATCACGGTCGACCTGGTCGACCAGAAGACCGGAAGGTGTGCGCCGCGATGAGGAACATGGTGGAGGGACAGGCGGTGCGGGTCGGGGTGATCGGTCTCGCCGTCACCGCGGCCGTGGTGCTGACCGCGCTGCAGTACCAGAACCTCCCGTTCGTGAAGTCCGGGGTGGGCTACAGCGCGGTGTTCGACGATGCCAGCGGGCTGGCCGTCGGCGACGAGGTCAACGCCGCGGGCGTGAAGATCGGCACCGTCGCGGAGATCGGTGTCGAGGGTGGGCGCGCCCGAGTGGGATTCACCCTCGACGGGTCGATCGGCATGGGGGAGAGCACCGCCGCCGCAATCACCACCATGTCGCTGCTCGGCAAGCGGGCGGTCACCCTCGACCTGACGGACGACGGCCGAATACCGGTCGGCGGGCAGATCCCGCTCGAACGCACCCGATCGGCGTACTCGCTGCCGGATGTCCTGGGGGACCTGACGACCACCGTGGAGGACATCGACCTCGACCAGCTGTCGGCCTCGCTGGACGAGGTGGGGAAGGTGATGGCGGACAGCGCCCCGAACCTGCGGCCCGCCCTCGACGGCGTCGGCCGGATCTCCACCAGCCTCAGCAGCCGCGACGAGACATTGCGGGCGCTGCTCGCCGACGCGAACAACGTGGCCGGACTGCTCGCCGAGCGTGGCCCGCAGGTCAATTCGTTGCTCGTGGACGGCAACGCCCTGCTCGGTGAGCTCGTCCGGCGCCAGGGCGCCCTGTCCGAGGTGATCACCAACGTCTCCGCGGTCTCGACCCAGTTGAGCGGGCTGGTGCGCGACAACGAGGCACAGTTGAGACCGGTCCTCGACGAGCTCAACACCGTGGTGGGGATCCTGCAGAAGAACCGGGACAACCTGGCGCAGGGCATCGACGGGTTGGGAACCTACGTCGGCACCCTCGGCGACACCGTGGCCAGCGGGCCGTTCTACTACGCGTACATCCAGAACCTGATGCCCGCCCAGTACACCCAGCCGCTGATCAATTCGATGTTCGGGCTGCCGCCCGCGCCGCTGCCGATTCCGGAGGTCCGCTGATGATCACCTGGCGCAGGATGGCTGTGGGCGGGGTGGGCCTCGCGCTGGCTGCCGCGGTCGTGGCGTCCGGTTATCTTGCGGTGGACCACTTCCGGCACTACCGGGTGACCGCCTACTTCACCTCCGTCACCGGCCTGTACGTCGGCGACGACGTCCGGGTCGTCGGGGTCGACGTCGGCCGGGTGACCGGCATCGACCCGGAGGGCGACCGGATGCGGGTGCGCCTCGAACTGGATCGCTCGGTGCCCGTCGCGGCGGACGCGAAGGCGGTGATCGTCGCCCAGTCCCTCGTCTCCGCCCGGTTCGTGCAGCTGACCCCGGCGGTGACCGAGGACTCGACACCCGCCCTGGCCGACGGTGCCGAGATCGGCCTCGATCGCACCGCCGTCCCCGTCGAATGGGACCGGGTCAAGCAGGAGTTGGGGCGGGCGGCGGAGGCGTTGGGGCCGAGCGGGGATGATCGCGGTCCCGCGGCGAACCTGCTCGACGGGGCCGGAACCGCGTTGCAGGGCAACGGCGCCGCGCTGGGGGAGTCGGTGGTGGAGCTGTCGCGGGCGATGAGCACCCTGGCCGGCAGCGGCGGCGACCTGTTCGGCACGATCCGCGGTCTGCAGGCGTTCACCACCGCGCTGGCCGCCAGCAACGAGCAGATCGTGCAGTTCCAGGGCCGCCTCGCGACCGTGACGGGGGTACTGGCCGAGAGCCGAACGCAATTGGCGCCCGCGCTGACACAGTTGGACACCGCGATCGCCGACGTGCAGCGGTTCGTCGCGCAGAACCGGGCCGGGCTGACCGAACAGGTGCGCACGCTCGCGGACGTGTCGCAGGTGCTGGTGGACAAGAAGGACGGCCTCGAGAAGGTGCTGCACCTGGGGCCGACCGCACTGTCGAACTACTACAACGTCTATCGCCCTGCGCAGGGCGCGATGGTCGGGGTGCCCGCCTTCCAGAACATCGGCAACCCGATCGACCTGATCTGCGGCGGCATCGCCGGCCTGGCGAACGAGACCTCCGAGAAGGGCGCGGAACTGTGCGCCCAGTACCTCGGTCCGCTGCTGAACACCGTCCGGGCCAACTACCCGGACCTGAGCATCAATCCGACGCGTGCGCTCGGCGCCACCCCGGACCAGTTGGTGTACAGCGAACCGCAGTTGAAGCCGGCGGCGGCCGCCACGTCGATGCCGGCGCTGACCATGCCGACGGTGCCGGTGCCGCCGAACCTGGCCGATCTGATGACACCCGGGAGGTCGACCCGATGACGAAGCGCGCGTGGGGGATCGGCGCGGTGGTGGCCGCCGCGACGCTGCTCTCCGGCTGCCAATGGAGCGGGCTGAACTCGGTGGCCCTGCCCGGCGCGGCCGGCCGGGGCGAGGGGAGCTACACCGTGGTGATCGAGATGCCCGACGTCACCACGATCAGCCCGAACTCGCCGGTGCTCGTCGATGACGTCACGGTCGGCAGCATCAGCTCGATCGAGACGCAGAACTGGCATGCGAGAGTGACCGTGTCGCTGGAGGACTCGGTACAGCTCCCGGCCAACGCGACCGCGAAGATCGGCCAGACCAGCCTGCTCGGCTCCAAGCACATCGCGCTGGCGGCTCCGATCGACGTCGCGCCGGAGGGCAGGCTCGAAGAGGGGTCCGTGATCCCGCTGGCCTCGGCGGGGGTGTACCCGACCACCGAGGAGGCGCTGACCGCACTGTCCGTCGTCCTCAACGGCGGCGGGCTCGCTCAGGTGCAGACCATCACCACCGAACTGAACAAGGCGCTCGACGGCAGGCAGGACGCGGTGCGGGACCTGTTGCCGCAGCTGGACTCGCTCACCGAGATCCTGGACCGGCAGCGGGACGCGATGGTGACCACCATGGCGAACCTGGACCTGTTCGCGGGCGAGATCGCCACTCAGCGAGACGTTCTCGGTCAGGCCCTCGAGACCCTGGACCCGGCGATGGAGGTGCTGGCCGCGCAGCGCGCCGACCTGACGGCTGCCCTCGACGCGGTCGGGAGATTCGGCGACGTC
This sequence comes from Rhodococcus daqingensis, assembly GCF_042665615.1. NCBI lineage: Bacteria > Bacillati > Actinomycetota > Actinomycetes > Mycobacteriales > Nocardiaceae > Rhodococcus > Rhodococcus daqingensis. The sequence continues at coordinate 44,121 of NZ_JBHTCS010000029.1, forward strand.
GGGACCGAGCTCGTGAACAGGAGCCGCGAGGATCTCAAGGCCGATCTCGCGGCACTGGAGCCCACCCTGGCCAAGGTCGTCGAGGCGGGGCCGGACCTGATCAACAACCTCGGCAACCTCAGCACCTTCCCGTTCCCGCAGACGGCGATCGACCAGGGCATGCGCGGCGACTACACGAATCTATGGGCGTTGATGGACCTGACCTCGGATCGGTTGCGGACCGGGCTCGGCTTCGGCACGCCGTTCGGTCCGCCGCCCTCCGTGTCCGACGGCAGGCCCACCAACCCGATGACCGCGCCGCTGACGGCCGCGGCAGGCCAGCAGGGGAGCGGTCGATGATCCTGACGCGAATGGTCCGCACGCAGTTGACGATCTTCGCGGTCATCGCGGTGATCGGCATGACCGCGGCCGCGGTCTCCTACCTGAGGGTCCCGACGGCGCTCGGTATCGGCCGCTACACGGTGACCGTGGAACTGCCGAATGCCGGTGGCCTGTACCGCAATGCGAACGTCACCTACCGCGGTGACACCGTCGGCCGGGTGCGGGAGGTGCGCCTCGACCCGGACAGCGTGCGCGCCGAGTTGACCCTGGAGAGCGCGGTGCCGGTGCCCAGCAGCGACCTCGCGGTCGCGGTGCGCAGCGTGTCGGCGATCGGTGAGCAGTACCTGGACCTGCAGCCTGCCGGCACCGCGGGGCCTTTCCTCGCCGACGGCGACGTCATCGCGGCCACGCAGGTGACCGTGCCGCAGGAGATCGGCCCGGTCCTCGACCAGGCGAAGGCGATGCTGGAATCGGTACCGCAGGACAAGTTGCGCGCGGTGATCGACGAATCCGCGGCCGCCTTCGCTGGCCGGGCACCGGATCTCGCGCGGCTGCTGGACTCGACCACCTCGTTCGTCGACCAGGCGTCGGCGGCGACCACCCCCGCGACCACGCTGGTGCAGCAACTCGCCCCGCTGCTCGAGACCCAGGTGGTGACGGGCGATCAGATCCGGCAGTGGACCACGAATGTGGCGCACCTGAGCGACCAGTTGGCCACCGCCGACGGGTCGGTGCGGGGTGTCCTCGACAAGGGACCCGGGTTCGCCGACGAGGCCGACGCGCTGTTCCAGGACCTGCGTCCGACCCTGCCCCTGCTGCTGGCGAATCTGACCAGCACCTCGCAGGTCGCGGTGACGTACAACGCGTCCCTCGAGCAGGTCCTGGTGATCCTGCCCCCGCTCATCGCCGCCCAGGAGACGGTGGTGCAGCGCGGCCAGGCCGACGGCGCCGCCAACGTCAACTTCCACCTGGAGGCGCAGGATCCGGCGGCCTGCTCGACGGGGTACCTGCCCGCCTCCGAGCGGCGCGATCCCACCCAGATGAGCGTCCCCGAGACGCCCCCGGACCTGTACTGCAAGGTGCCGCAGGACTCGATCTTCGCGGTGCGCGGATCCCGGAACATCCCGTGCACGGAGGTGCCCGGCAAGCGGGCGCCGAGCCCCCAGATCTGCCGCAGCCCCGAGCCGTTCGTCCCGAGCGGGACCAACGCGCCGGACGAGCTGTACACCGGCCCAGGGGGCGCCCGGCACACCGACCTCGCCCCCGCCTCCGCGCCCCCTGCGGGGGAGCCGTGGCAGCAGCTGCTGACCGGACCGCAGCCGTGACCGAGGTCGACACGGCGGTCCCGGACCCGTCCGTCACGGATGACGGCGCCCGATCGTCGTGGGGACGGCGTCGAATCCTGTTGTCCGCGTTGGTCGGCGCGGCGGCGATCGCGTTGGCGGCCGGCGCCGTCGTGGCGACCGGGACCTACCTCGGTGATCGCGCGCGTGAGTCACATCGCCTCGAACTGGTCGAGGCCGCCGAGGACGGAGTGCTGGCCCTGATCGACATGCACACCGACTCCGCGGACGAGGATCTCGAGCAACTGCGCGAGCGGAGCACCGGTGCGTTCGCGCAGGAGCTGAGCGACGGCTCCGACGGCCTCGCGGCGTCGATCCGGGACGCGGCGGTGAATTCGGACGGGCGGATCGATTCCGCCGCGCTGGTGAGTGAATCGGCGGACTCCTCGGTGGTGATCGTGGCGGCGTCGGCACGGGTCGGCAACGCGGACAGCCCGACGGCGACGCCGCGCAGCTACCGGTTGCGGGTGACGATCGACGAGACGGAGGGCGGGCTGCGGATGTCGAATGTGGAGTTCGTGCCGTGAGCGGGCGGGCACGTCGGGTGCTGGGTGCCGGGGCAGCCCTGTTGCTTGTCGCATCGCTGCTGGTGACGGCGTGGCTGGTGTGGACGAATCGGACGGCAGCGGAACGGGAGTCGGCTCGCGGCGAGGCACTGGCCGCCGCGCCTGGGTACATCGAGGCGCTGCTGAGTTATGACGCCGCGACGGTGGACGCCGATCTCGACGAGGCGGCACGCGGCGCGACGGGGGAGTTCGCGGGCCGGTTCCGCGAGTTCGCCGCGAACACCGTGGCGCCGGAATCGAAGAGACAGGGATTGAGCACCAGGGCGCGGATCGCGGAGGCCGGATACGTCAGCGGGGACGCGGATCGGGCGCGACTGCTCGTGTTCATCGACCAGATCACCACGAGCACGCAGTCTCCTGCGCCGACCTCGACGTCGAGCCGGGTGCTCGTGTCGATGGAGCGCGTCGGCGACAACTGGCTGGTGGCCGAGATGACCCCGATCTGACCCGGTGGGTCGACCACGCGACAGCGAGGTCGGTGACAGGATCGAGGCGTGGACCTTGACGACGTCACCGACGAGCTCTACGCCCTCGACCCTGCCGAGTTCGTCGAGACCAGGACGGCACGCGCAGCCCTGGCGCGTGAGAACGGGGATCGGGCGCTGGCGACCGCGATCACGGGCCTGCGGAAGCCGACGACGGTGGGGTGGTTGGTGAACATCCTGGTCCGCGAGTCGCCGGACGAGATCGAGGCGCTGCTGCTGTTGGGTGCGGAGCTCCGCGATGCCCAGCGGCAGCTGTCCGGTGACGATCTGCGGCAGCTGTCCTCGCAACGGCAGCAGGTGGTCCATGCACTCGCCCGGCGGGCCGGCCGAATTGCCGCTGGTCGCGGGCGAAAGGTCGGCGAGGACTCGCTGCGGGAGGTCGGGCAGACCCTGCACGCGGCCCTCGCGGATCCCGAGGTCGCGGACCAGGTTCGTGCGGGCCGTGTGGTCGCCGCGGCCAGCTACAGCGGCTTCGGGCCCGCGGGACTGAGCGTCGTCGCCGAGCAAGCTCCGGGGGCAATGGTCGCGGAGCCGGCGGCGGAGATGGTTGTGCCGGCCGAGGCGGAGGCTGACGTGCTGGCCGGCGCGCACACCGAGCTCGCCGAGGCGACCGCGGCCCTGGAGCAGGCGACCGAGACCGCAGAGCGCGCACGGGTCGACCTCGAACAGGCCTCGGAGGGGACGGCGGGGATCGAGGTCCGGATCGCCGCGCTGCGCGGTGAACTCGAACGCGCAGAGCAGGAACGGCAATTCGCATTGAGCGCGGAGAAGGCGGCGGCAGAGGCCTCGAAGCGGAGCGAGAGCGACCTCCTCGGCGCCCGCCGGCGGGTCGAGGAAGCTCAGCGGCGACTCGACGAACTCGGGTAGGACGTTCGCCGTTCCGTCAGGGCGATGGTCGTGTCCTCCATGGTCCGTTCACCCTCGCCGGATGATGCACTCCGGGACGGGCCGTGGGGCAATATGTCCATGGATAGCCAACTGATTCGGGATGCGTTCGTCTACGTACAGCCGCTGGTGGAAACCCGCCGCCAGCACCTGATGCACAATTCCACGCTGGGACCCGACAACGCCCTTTTCGCATTCCGCACGCTGGTGGACCACACCCACCGCAATGTGCCCAGCCCGAACAGCGACACCGCCTACACCGCATTCGGGTACAACCTGGCGGACGGGCCGCTGGTGATCGAGTTCCCGGAGGTCGAGTCCGAGCGCTACTGGGTGCTGCCGTTCTACGACGCGTTCACCAACGTCTACGCCTCGTTCGGCACCCGCACCAAGCGCGGTCGGCCAGGGCCGCACCTGCTGGTCGGCCCCGGCTATGACGGCGAGCTGCCCGCCGATGTGGAGGTGATCACCTCTCCGACCGAACGCGGCGCGATGCTCGGCCGGTTCCTGGTCTACGGGCCCGACGACCTGGCCGCCGTGCACCGGCTACAGGACGCCATGTCGGTGACTCCGCTGTCCGACTGGCTGGCGGGTAAGCGCGGCATGACCTACACCGGCGAGCAACCCTGGCCGGGACGCGGAGCCGAGGTGCCCGACGCCAAGGGCGATCCGGCATCGTTCTGGAGAATGGTCGACGAAATGCTGCCCGGCACCCCGATCCCGGAGCGTGATCGCGAGTACTTCGCGCGATTCGCACCGCTGGGCCTGACCGAATCCGGCTTCACCGAACCCGCCGATCCCGCCGTCCGCGACGCGCTGTACCGGGGCACCCTGGACGGCTGGAAGTTCCTGGAGGGCATGGCAGCCGACCAGACGCAGGCGGAGAAGTTGGGCGTGCACTTCCTGCACCGGAACGGATGGGACTGGTCGGCCGTCGGCTCGGACCCGGACAACACCGGTGTCCGCGATTACGGCACCGACTACCTGCTGCGAGCCTGGGTCAACACCCTCTACTACGGCATGCTCCCGCCCGAAGAAGCCCTTTACCCGACCTCGTTCGGCGATGACACGGGTGCACGGCTGAACGGCGCCGAGCACGCCTACACCCTCACCGTCGACACAGCGGATCTTCCCAATCGCCCCGACGGGTTCTGGTCGGTCACCCTGTATGGCACCGACGGGTATATGGTCGACAACCCCGCGAAGCGGTTCAAGGTCGGCAGTCACGACGCCGACCTCACCCCGGATTCCGACGGACGCATCACGATCACCGTCGCGCACGAGCAGCCCGCCGACACCAAGGCGAACTGGCTACCCGCGCCGGCCTCGGAGTTTTACCTCATGTTCCGGGCATACCTGCCCGTTTCCGCCGTGGTCGCGGGCACCTACCCATTCCCTCAGGTAACGCGCCGGCACTGACGAGCCGCGCCGCCCGGGACGTCCCCCGATTCGTTGGTCGGTTCGCTGCCGAGCGGTCAGAGGGCGAGCATGGCGGCGGCGACCTGGTCGGCCGCGGCGTGCCGCAGGGCGGTACCCATGTCGTCGAGGACGAGAAGTCGCGCCGTGGGGATCTCGGCGGCGAGGACCTCGCCGTTGCCGACCGGGAAGAACGGGTCGGCGCGGCCGTGCACCACGAGCGTGGGCACGTCGAGCTCACCGAGCCGCTCCCGCCATCGCGGGGCGCAGTCGATCCGGGAGAACACCATCCCGAGCTGGTTCGCCTGGTGCACCGCGGGATCGCCCGACGGCGTCCGGTCCCAGATCCGGGCCGCCGTCGCCCGCGCCTCCTCCGGATCGTCGCCCATCGGCTCGGCACCCTCGGCGGCGAACGCCGCGACGGCATCCCGGTCGGTCCAGTCCGGCCGCGGGCGGGCGAACAGCGCGCCCATGACCGCGGGGTCGTGGTCCGGCAGGTCCTCGTCGACCGTGCCCGGCGCCACGGGCCGGGTGCCGACGAGCGTCAGTGCGGAGAACACGCCCGGGTGGTCCAGCGCGGCGACCTGAGCGACCATCCCGCCGACGCCGACCCCACCGAGATGGGCGGTCCCGGCGCCGAGCACCCCGACCAGCGCGGCCGCGTCGGCAACCAGATCCCGCAGGTCGTACCCCGGATTCTCCGGGTCGAGGGTCGTCGACGCGCCGGAGTCACGCAGGTCGTAGCGGACCACGCGCCGCCCACCCGACGCGAGCCGCTCGCACAGCGCGTCGGGCCAGGACAACATCGTTGTGCCGCCGACCAGCAGGACCAGCGGATCGTCCTCGCGGCCGAAGCTCTCGATGCCGAGATCCACACCGTTCACCCGTACCGAGGTCATGCCAAATCGAAACGGTCTCGTCATGCCTGGACTCCTGTCTGTCGGTATATCCAGAGGTATCGACTACGGATTCACCCGAAAGTCATCGGTGCAGCCGAAATCGTGTGCACACCCGTAATGCGTGGCGCACGGCGAAGCCGGTGTTCTAGAACGTTCGGAAGCCGTTGACCGCCCGGTAGTTCCGCAATACTTGTGGAATGGGGAACCGATGGGTTGGAGTGACGATCGATTGCGTGGACGTGGAACAGGTCGCGACCTTCTGGAGTGCGCTGCTGGACCGCGAGCGGGGACCGTCCGAACCCGGGTGGGTTTATCTCGGGCGTTCAGGTGATCAACAGCCTCGCCTGGTCTTCCAGCCCGTGACCGAGCCGAAGTACGGCAAGATACGACTCCACCTCGACGTCGCCGTGGACGACATCGACGAAGGGATTGCTCAGGTCATCGCACTCGGCGGTCGGTTCACTGGTGAGCGGCACGACCATGACGAAGGTGTCGTTGTTGTGATGGCAGATCCCGAGGGACACGAATTCTGCCTAGTGAACAGGGGCTGAGTCACGCCCGCGGGTGACGCATTTCCATCATCAACGTCGGTGGCCAGGCGTAGACTCGTACACATGTTCGATGCCGGGGGGTTTCGAGGTAGCGCAGGTGAGAGTGCCTGCGGCGACGAACCCGTCGTGGATTTCGAGGACGGGACGGCGGCGCTGGCTGCGTTGCAGGGATATGCGCGGGCGGAGAACATCGCCGCGGCCCGGAAGGTGTTGACGGCGGCGGCGTTTGCGCGGCGGCAGTTCGCGTGCGAGGTGGATCTGTTCGGGGAGGAGTTTGCCTACCGGGCGGGTCGGTCCGCGGAGATGGAGACCGCCCTCGCGTTGGGGGTGAGTGCGTTCACGGCGGAACGGTATGTGGCGGTGGGTAATGCGTTGGATCTGCGGTTGCCGCTGATCCGTGCGGTGTTTGTGTCGGGTCGGGTGGATTTTCCGCGGGTGTTCGCGATTGTCGAGGCGACCGCCGAGATCAGCGACGCCACCCTCGGGCGGATGGAGCCGCATCTGGCCGACGCCGCGTTGTATTTGACGCCGAGGAAGTTGGTGGCGGAGGTGATGCGGGAGTTGATCCGCGTCAACCCGGCGGAGGCGGAGGAACTCCGCAAGCGGCGGGAGCGGCATTCTCGGCGGGTGTCGGTGACCGCGGACGTGCATGGCATGGCGCAGGTGTATGCGACGCTGACCGCCGCGGAGGGCCGGACCCTCGATTCCCTGATCTGCGAGATGGCGGGGACCGTGTGCCGGGAGGACCCGCGGACGGTCGACACTCTGCGGACGGATGCGTTCATGGCGCTGGTGCACGGCGAGAGCTATCTGCACTGCCAGTGCGGACGCGACGACTGCCCCACATCGAAACTGCCGCGGCCGGAGCGCCCGAAGCCCGAGGTCCACATCCACATCGACCTGGACACCCTGCTGCGACTGGCCGACAACCCCAGCCACCTCGAAGGCCACGGACCGATCGATCCGGAGTTGGCGCGGCTGCTCGCCGGCGATGCGACGTGGCAGGCGGTGATCAGTGATGCCCGGCGGATACATGCGGAGGGAGGTATCGGCCGCGACAGGGCCAGCGATGACAATCGGCCTGAGCACACCAGCGCTGGCGGCGTTGTGGCGCCGCGGGAACCGAAGCGCGACAACGGTTCAGGGGACAGCTCTGCCTCGGCCCCGCCACCCGACGTACCCGCCCGCTATCGCCTGCGGCGCAGACCTGCCGGGCGATTACCTGCCCGGCATGATCCGCCGCCGCCGCCGTCGGATGCGAACTCTCGCGGGCCGCGGGTCACCGACGTCGTCGACGCGATCGCCGCCGACCCCGCCCTGCTGGTCGGCCAGTTCCCGGACGGGCACGGCGGATACACCCACCCGCCCCGCGGCGCGCTGACCTACCGGCCCAGCAACGCCGTCCGCGGCGCGGTCTTCGACAAGTACGACACCTGCACCTTCCCCGGCTGCACCGTCAAGGCCCGCGACTGCCAGTTCGACCACATCGTCGAATACGACCCCGACAACCCCCACGCCGGCGGCTGGAGCGTCGAGAGCAACGGCGAACCCGCCTGCACCCGCCACCACCAGGCCAAGACCGACCGCCGCTTCCGCGTCGTCCGCCTCGACGGTGATGTCATCGTCTGGATCGGCGAGCACGGCACCATCGGCGTCACCCTGCCACTACCGATCGACCAGCGACGCAGCGCCCGCGCGAAGCCCACACCCAGGCCGGCCCCGACACCGAACCCGGCGTCGCCCGCACCGCCCTCACCCGAGCCCGACGACCCGATCTACGAGCCGACCTGGTGGGAAACCCACATGCACCCCGACGACCAGCCACCCACCCTTGCCGAGCTCGCCACCATCACCGACCCCACCCACCTCGCCCGATGCGCACAACTCCGTACCCACCACATCGAACACGAAGCGATCCTGGGCGAACGCGAGAGACACCGGCCCCCTCCGTTCTGAGCACCGGGTGAGACATTTGCGCCCCATTGGTGATGGTGGGGCAAGCCCGGGAGAAGACATGCTTGATTGGGAAGAAATCCCCACCTGAGGTGTAAGAAACCGCACCCTCGGGTCGATATAGCGAGTACTGGGGTTGCTGGCTCCAGAACACTGCACGGGGCAAATTGGTCAGTACCCGCAGAAGCGGGCAGACCAGGTCGAATCCGGGTATGGAGGACGCAATGTTGAGCACGCCGAGCGCACGACAGCACACCGGTCGCCGCGTCACCGTCCTCGCGGACGACGGCGTGCCCCTCGCCGTCCAGGAATACGGCCGTGTCGACGCCCCGATCACCGCCGTCTTCGTCCACGGTCACTGCCTGCGTACGGAATCGTGGTCCTTCCTCCGTGAGTACCTGTCGTACTCCTGGGGAGCCGACGTCCGCATGGTCTTCTACGACCACCGTGGGCACGGCGACTCCGGTCACGGCCACGTCGACACCTACACGATCGACCAGCTCGGCCGCGATCTGGACGCCGTCATCCGCACGGTGGTACCCGAGGGCCCCGTGGTGTTGATCGGCCACTCGATGGGCGGAATGACCGCTCTGGCCTATGCGCGCCAGTACCCGGAATCGATCGGCTCGAGGATCGTCGGCATGGCGCTCATCGCATCCGCGGCCAGCGGCCTCACCGAGGCCGGCCTCGGCCGTCTCCTGCACTCGCCCATGGTGTCGGTCTTCCGCACGGCGGTCCGCCGGGCGCCCCGGGTCATGCAGGGCTCGAAGCACCTCAGCCGCATGCTGTGTGCCGGCCTCGTCCGGGTCGTCGGGTGCGGCAGCCGCCGCGTCGATTCGCGGGTCGTCGCGCTCGCTGCCGCGATGGTCAACGACACCTCGGTGGTGACGATGTCCAGCTTCCTGGAGTCGCTGATCGGCTTCGACGAGTCGGCCTCGCTGTCCTCGCTGGCGAACATCCCCTCGTTGGTCCTGTGCGGCGACGAGGACGTGATGACCCCGTTCGAGCACTCCGCCGCGATGGCGTCGCGACTGCCGGCCTCGGAGTTGGTCCGCGTCAGCGGTGCCGGCCACTCGGTGATCCTGGAACGGGCGGCCGAGGTCGCACACGCGGTGGCCGCTCTCGTCGCGCGGGCGGGTCACGGCGGGTCCGCTACCTCGGCAAACCGCGGGGTGCTCGCCAACGCCGGCTGATCTTCACCGCCTGCCGGTCACAGATCGCGTTCGTTGATGATCCCACTCTGCATGGCCAGTTCGGCGAGCCGCACCCGTTTCTGGTTCTGCGGAAGGTCCTCGACATCGAACTTGGCGAACAGCGCGCGCAGGTGCGTCTTGATCGCGTCCACGCTGAGGAACAGCTCCGCGGCGATCGCCTGATTCGACGCCGGGTTCGCGAAGGTCGCCCCGTGCTTGTAGGGCCGGCACAGCCCCGTCAGCACCGCTCGCTGGGTTTCCGTCAACGAGCGCACATTCGGCATGTTCGCCGCGATCATGGTCGCGTCGTCGAGCGCGCCGCCGAACTCGTTGTAGGTCAACAGGGTTCCGCCGATCCTGATGGTGTCGCCTTGGCGTAGCCGCCGGCGGCCTGCGATCCGCTCGCCGTTGACGAAGGTGCCGTTGCGGGACATGCCGTCGTCGACAACGGTCCAGTGGCTGCCCACACATTCGATGACCGCGTGCAGCCGCGAGACCTCCTCGTCGAAGGACAACGCCAGGCCGGAATCCGGTGAGCGGCCGACCGTCAGGCGCGGGTTATCGGGGGAGAGGTCCAGCCGGTGCTGGCGACCTTCCCTGTCTGAGTAGATCAGACGAGACTCAGTGGCTCGGTCCACGACATCCCCAGGGCACGGTTCCATCGTGCCCTCCGGATGTGCGCGCAGCAAGATCGGAAACTCGATAGGCCCCCTGGGGAGGGAATCTGTCACCTTGACGCCCATCTCAACCGGTCGAATACTTTTTCGCACAGGCTGGATGCGAGCGAATCGCGTGGCTGACTACTTGTCAGACCTTCGGCGTATCCTGATACACCTGCGTCAAAGGTGGTTTTGATGAACGCTAACCTGCAGGCCGGCGCACCCGTCGGCGCGATGCCCGCCTATTCGAGCGGCGGGCAGCAGGCGCGCATCGCAGTTCTTCGATCATGGTGTTCGCCCGACGTCCTGATGGGCGCCGGGGGGATCTGAGGCGCCCGATGGTCGACTTCGACCCCGAGGTAACCCAGGCAGCGGGCCGCGGCATCGCGGCCGAGTTGGCCGCGGCCGGGTTCGAGGGGGCGACCGAGGTCGGCCGCGGCGGATTCGGCGTCGTGTACCGCTGCCTGCAGCCATCGCTCGGGCGGATCGTCGCCATCAAGGTCCTGACCTCCGATCTGGACGCCGAGAACCGCGAACGCTTCCTGCGTGAGGGCTACGCGATGGGCGGTCTGTCCGGTCACCCGAACATCGTCAACGTCCTTCAGGTCGGCGTGACCGCAACCGGGCGGCCGTACATCGTCATGCACTACCACCCGCGCGACTCGCTGGCGATCCAGGTGCGTCGGGAGGGACCGCTGCCCTGGCCTGACGCGATCCGCATCGGGGTGAAGCTGGCCGGGGCGCTGGAGACCGCGCACCGGGCCGGCACGCTGCACCGCGACGTCAAGCCGGCGAACATCCTGCTCACCGACTACGGCGAGCCGCAGCTGACCGATTTCGGCATCGCTCACATCGCCGGCGGCTACGAGACGGCGACGGGCGGCTTCACCGGTTCGCTGGCCTTCACCGCGCCCGAGGTGCTCAAGGGCGAATCGCCCACCGCCAGATCGGACGTCTACGGCCTCGGGGCGACGATCTTCGCGCTCATCACGGGCCGGGCGGCGTTCGAACGCAGAACCGGCGAGCCCCTGGTCGCGCAGTTCCTGAGAATCGGTTCCCAGCCGGTCCCCGATCTGCGGCCCCAGGGCATTCCGAACGACGTGTGCGCCGCGATCGAGAAGGCTGTTGCGACCGATCCCGCCGACCGGTATGCCTCGGCGGCAGACTTCGGCTACGACCTCCAGGTCGCCCAGCGTCACCTCGGCCTGCGATCGGACCAGATGGCCCTGGCCGCGGAAGTCCAGACCGGGCAGGTGACCGAGGCGCACCATCCGGGGTACGCCGTGCACTCGGAGCCGCCGTATCGGCCCCAGCTCGAACCGCACCCCTCGGGCCCCCCGGCGTGGCCGTCGACGGGGCCGCAGTGGCCTGCTCCCGGGCCGCCCGGTGGACCGCCGACGGGCAGGCGGCGGGGGGTCCTGGTGGCGCTCGCGCTGATCACGGTGGTGGTCGCCGTCGTGGGCGGCGGCTACCTGTTGGCCCGCCAGACCTCCGGCGGGAACGGTCGGGGCGCCGAGGGCGGTACCGTCGCGGCGCCCGTCGACCCGACCGCCGCCTGGCGTTCGGTCAGGGACGCCCGCGTGGCGCGCCAGCAGACCGCGGTGACGGAGGCCGACGGGACGATCTGGGTGTTCGGCGGGCTCGACGAGGACGGAGTCTCCGCGAAACAGGAGGGTTACGACCCGGCCATCGACACCTGGAAGGCCGGGCCAGACCTGCCGGTCCCGCTCAACCACGCGATGGCTGTCACCTTCAACGAGGAGCCGGTGGTGATCGGTGGTTGGCAGGCGGACGGTCAGAACCTGACCGCGGTCGCTTCCGATCGGGTGATGGCGATGCGGGACGGGCGCTGGGTCGACCTCCCGCCGCTGAACCGGCCCCGCGCGGCGGGGGCCGCGGCCGTCGTCGGGGGCAAGATCGTGGTGACGGGTGGGCAGGCCGACGGCGCGCTGGTGCCGACGACCGAGGTGTTCGACGGCGCCACGTGGACAACCGCGCGGGACCTGCCGACCCCGCGGGAGCACCTGGCCGCGGTGTCCGATGGCACGTACGTCTACGCCGTCGGCGGCCGAGATCTGGCCTCGGACAAGAACTCAGCGGCGCTCGAGCGGTTCGACCCGGTGGCGGGGACGTGGTCATCGTTGCCGGACCTGCCCACCCCGCGAGGCGGCCTCGGTGCGACGTTCATCGACGGCCGGATCATGGCGGTCGGCGGCGAGGAACCGACCCGGGTGCTCCCGACCGTCGAGGCCTTCGATGTCGTCGCCGGGACGTGGATGCAGATGCCGGCGCTGCGCACCCCGCGACACGGCATGGCGGTCGCGTCGGTCGGCAACACCGTCTACGCGATCGGCGGAGCCACCGAGGCCACCCACGCCGAGTCGACCGCGGTGTCCGAGGCCCTGCAGATCGCGCCGCGCAAGACCCAGTGGGCACCGGCGTGGCGGCCGCTGCGGGATGCGCCGATAGCCCGCCAGCAGGCGCCGGCGGCGATGTCGGACGGGACGATCTGGGTGTTCGGTGGCCTGGACGCGACGGGTTCGACCCCGAAGGTCGAGGGTTACGACCCGGCGATCGACACCTGGAAGTCGGGCCCCGACCTCCCGCTGCCGCTCAATCACGCGATGGCCGTCGACTACCGGGGCGAGTTGGTGGTCCTCGGCGGCTGGATGCCCGAGGGACCGAATCAGACCGCGACGGCCTCGGACCGCGTGCTCGCGCTACGCAACGGGGCCTGGGTCGACCTCCCCCGCCTCGATCGGCCCCGCGCGGCGGGTGCGGCCGCGGTGGTCGCCGACAAGATCGTCGTGACGGGCGGGCAGGCGGACGACGAGCTGTTGTCGTCCACGGAGGTGTTCGACGGCACCACCTGGGCCACCGCCGCGGACATCCCGACCTCGCGTGAGCATCTGGGCGCGGTGTCGGACGGCCGGTACCTGTACGCCGTCGGTGGACGGAACCTGGCCTCGGACAAGAATACTGGGGCCTTCGAACGGTTCGACCCGGTGAGCGGGGACTGGGCGACACTGCCCTCGCTGCCGACTCCGCGTGGCGGACTCGGCGCCGCGTTCATCGACGGGCGCATCGTGGTGATCGGCGGTGAGGAACCGACCCGCGTGCTGTCGGCGGTCGAGGCCTACGACGTGTCCACGGGTACCTGGTCGAACCTGCCCGCCATGCCCACGGTGAGGCACGGGATGGCCGTCGCGGTGGTCGGCCACACCGTCTATGCGATCGGCGGTGCACTGCGCCCGACGCACGCCGAATCCACCGCGAACGCACAAGCACTGGATTTCTGGTGATGATCTGATGACGTCCTGAGCAATGTAGTCACATCAACTGTCTTGTGGCACAGCTGTTTCAGTCTTTCGGTTATGCCACGCGGTTGTCGGGAAGAGGGTGGGCGTCGCCACCCCTTGGGTTGGTTTCGGCGCCGGCGTCGATGAATCAGGGTTGTAGGTGTTCACAGATCGGGAGTTCCACACAGAAACGGGACCTTCCGGCACCAGACAACCATCAGGAGGAATCATGCTCGGACTTGTAATCGGACTCGGCGGCGCTGCCCTCAGCATCGGACTCGGACTCGGACTGGGAGCGGTCGGGCTCGGGCTCGGGCTCCTGCTCAGCGACGTCACGATCAAGCACGACGTCACCGAACTCACGGACTGAATCGAGGCGATTCGGTGGCCGACTCTATGAATACGAGCACCGAGCGCGCACAGGGCGCCCCTGGCCAGTGGGTGGACACCGGCCGGGGGCGAGCGCGTGCGCGGCTGTCCGCCCGCACCCGTCACCCGATTGCCTGGCTCAATTCGGCGCTGAGCCACCGGCGCGGAGTCCACACCGATCGGCCGGTGCCCGCCGGCGCCGACGAGGTTCTGCAACGCCTCGCCGAGATGCCGCTCAGCGTGTGGACCTACGGGTTCGACCACCCGTCGGTGCGTCACATGGGTCCGATGGCACAGGATTTCGCCGCCGCATTCGGGCTGGGATCCTCGGACCGGCAGATCTCCGTCGTCGACGCGAACGGGGTGTCCATGGCCGCCATCCAGGCACTCTATCGACGCCTCGTCGAACTCGAGACCGAGGTCGCTCAGCTTCGCTCGGCTCGTGAGGAACTCTGAAAGGGGCTCGTTGTGGCTACCAACATTCCAGCCGGAGCCTTCCCTCTCTCGGCGGCGCAACGCGCAATGTGGTTCGCCCAGCAACTCACCCCTACAGTCCCCATCACCGTCGCCCAGTACATCGAGCTGCACGGGGACATCGATTTCGAGGTACTGCACCAAGCCGCCAAGACCGCGGCGCACGAGTTCCAGTCGCCGTACCTCCGGGTGATCGAGGTCGACGGCGAACCCTTCCAGCTCGTCGACGAATCCATCGGTCTGCCCCTCGGATTCGTGGACTTCCGAGACGAAGACGATCCGATCGCGTCGGCTCACGCATGGATGCATCGGGACTACGCGACCCCGGTGAACCTTGCGACCGATCGGCTGTTCGACATCACCATCCTCCAGGTGGGCGAACGGGACTACCTGTGGTACAGCAGGATTCACCATGTCGCCCTGGACGGGTACGGCGGGGCGACGCTGATGAACCGGATCGCCGCGCTGTATACCGCCGCCGTGGAGGGACGCGAACCCGAACCGGCCAAGTCCGCGCCGTTGACCGATCTGTACGAGCTCGACGTGAAGTACCGCGCGTCGAGCAGGTTCGAGTCGGATTGCGCGTACTGGGCGGACCGAATCGGCGGGATCGAGGAGGGCTCGAGCCTGGCGGCGGGTTCTGCGCCTGCCTCCGCGCGCAGCAGGCTCGTGAGCGCGGCACTGTCCGGTGACGCCGTTGGGCTGCTCGAGGACTCCGACCTGCGGCGTGGTGCGACACAGGCGGCCGTGGTCATCGCGGGGTTCGCCTGCTACCTCTCCCAGATGACCGGCTCCGAGGACGTCCTGGTCAACATCCCCGTGTCGGCGCGCACCACCTCAGTGCTGCACCGATCGGGTGGAATGTTGGTCAATGTTGCTCCGCTGCGGCTGAGCGTGCGGCCCGGCGACACGGTCGCCGAGTTGGTCCAACGCGTCAATCTCGAGTTGATGGGTGCGTTGCGGCACCAGCGTTGCAGTCTGGAGGACATCCGCCGTGACGCCGGACGCAGCGGCGAACGGTCACTCCGTGCCCCGATGGTCAATGTGATGCTGTTCCGCCACCAGGTCACCTTCGGTCCCGTCGTCGGCGAGAACCGCATCGTGACCTCGGGCCCGGTCGACGACCTGCTGGTGAACGTCTATCAGAGCGGGAGTCCACCGTCCACCGTCATCGACTTCCGGGGGAATCCGAGCCTGTACGAGGACGACGACCTGCAATCGCACCATCACGCCTTCGTCGAACTGCTGGAGGGGTTCGTCGCCGCCGATCCGGACACCCGGCTGATGGAGATCCACGCGCGGAGCTTCCGGATGGGCGGGCGCAGACACAAGGCGGCGTCGCTGCTGGCGCACTGGTCGCGCGTGCTGTCCGGGATGCCCGACGTGCTGTCGCTGCCCGCGGATCGCCCGCGACCGATCGTGCTGTCGCAGCAACGCGATCGGGTCGAGTTCGACATCGGTGCCGACATCCAGAATCGGTTGATCTCGCTGACCAGGGATCGGAGCACCAGCATGTTCTCCGCGGTGCACGCGGCGTTGGACGTGCTGCTCAGCAGGCTCGGCGACACCGACGACGTCGCGATCGGCACCCCGGTTGCGGTTCGCGTCGCGGCCGGGGACGGGACCGTCGAGTCCTGCGACAACACGGTGGTCCTGCGGACCAGGGTCGACGCTGGCGAGTCGTTCGGGAAGCTCCTGCACGAGGTGTGTCTCGGCGAGCTCGGCGCCTTCAACCATGCCGAGCAATCGTTCGAGCGCCTGGTCGAGACGGTCTGTCCGGTCCGGTCGACCGCGTACTCGCCGCTGGTTCAGGTGCTGGTGGAGGTCCACAACGCGAGGCGCGCGCATCTCGAACTGCCCGGGCTCACCGTGGAATCGGCGCCGGCGGACGGCATCGCCGGCGAGGTGGATCTGTGCCTCACCATCGCCGAGCGGCACGACGCCGACGGCGGCTTGGCGGGCATGTCGGCGGCGTTCAGCTACGCGACCGATCTGTTCGATCGCGAGACCGTCGCGGGCTTCGCGACTCGTTTCGTCCGGATCCTCGATGCCGTGACCTCGGATCCGTCGGTCCCGGTGGGGGATATCGAACTCCTCGATCCGGTCGAACGCGACGCGCTGGCGCCGGTGCTCGGGGGGCCGGAGGCCGCGCCGCGCACGCTGCCGGACCTGTTCGCCGACGCCGCGCGCATCGATCCCGACTCGGTGGCGCTCGTATACCAGGACGTCAGCCTGACCTATCGCGAACTCGACCAACGATCGAATCGGCTGGCGAGACTGCTGATCGATCGGGGGATAGGGCCGGAATCGACAGTGGCCCTGGGGATGGCCCGGTCTGTCGAATCGGTGTTGTCGGTGTGGGGCGTCGCGAAGGCAGGTGCCGCGTTCGTTCCGGTGGACCCGAACTACCCGGCCGAGCGGATCGAGCACATGCTCACCGATTCCGGCGCGGAGCTCGGCCTGACCGTCGAGGAGCGCAGACCGCGGCTTCCCGGCACGCTGCCGTGGCTGGTACTGGGCGATCCGGGCACGGACGCGGAACTCGAGCGCTACTCACCGTCGCCGGTCACCGACGCGGATCGTCGCGCTCCGCTGCTGCTCACGCATCCCGCCTATCTGATCTACACCTCCGGCTCCACCGGGGTACCCAAGGGCGTGGTGCTCAGCCACCGGGGTATCGCGAGCCTCGCGGCCGAGGAGCGAGACCGTTTCACCGTCACCCCCGCCTCGCGCACGCTGCACTTCTCGTCGCCGAGCTTCGACGCGTCGGTGCTCGAGCTGTTGATGGCCTTCGGTGCCGGTGCCACGATGGTGGTCGCCCCGCCGACCGTCTACGGCGGCGTCGAACTGGCCGAACTTCTCGGCCGGCGCCGCGTGACCCACGCGTTCGTCACCCCGGCCGCGCTCGCGTCCGTCGACCCAACCGGTCTCGACGACATCGAGTGCCTCGTCACCGGGGGCGACACCTGTCCGCCGGAACTGGTGCAGCAGTGGGCGCCCGGGCATCGGATGTTCAATGCGTACGGCCCGACGGAGACCACGATCGTCTCGTCCATCAGTTCCCGGATGACCCCGGGTGGGCAGGTCACCATCGGCGGGCCACCACTCGGGTGCGGCGAGGTGGTCCTCGACAGTCGGCTGCACCCGGTGCCCGCCGGGGTGCCCGGCGAGCTCTATGTCACCGGCCCCGGCCTCGCTCGTGGGTACCACCGCCGCCCGGTGCCGACCGCGGATCACTTCGTGGCCAGCCCGTTCGGTGATCCCGGCACCCGGATGTACCGCACCGGGGACCTCGCGCGCTGGATCAAGGCCGAGGACGGCGACGGCTACACCCTCGAGTACCTCGGCCGCAGCGACTTCCAGGTGAAGATCAGGGGGTTCCGGATCGAGCTCGGCGAGATCGACGCCACCCTCACCACGCATCCGGAGGTCAGCTTCGCCGCCACCGTCGGACATCCCGGTCCGTTCGGTGACACCGTGTTGGTCTCGTACGTGCACCCGACCAACGACGCCGCGATCGCCGCCGCAGAGTTGACCGCGCACCTCGCCGCCCGTCTTCCCCGGCACATGGTGCCCTCGAGCATCGTGCTGCTCGACGAGATACCACTGACACCCGCGGGAAAGTTCGATCGAAAGGCCCTTCCCGCACCGGACTTCGTCACCTCGACCGCCGAGTTCACGGCGCCGGAGACGCACAGCGAGGAGGCGGTCGCCGGGGTCTTCGCGACGGTTCTCAGTGTCGAGAGGATCAGCACCAGGGACAGCTTCTTCGACCTCGGTGGCAACTCGCTGATCGCCACCCGGGTGGTCGCGCGCATCAACGCCGTCCTCGACAGTCAGATCGGTGTGCTGGACCTGTTCGAGGCGCCGACGGTCGAGGCGCTCGCGGCCCGCATCGACAGCACCGGCCGCCGGGAGTCGGACCGCCCCGTACTGGCTGCAGGCGAGCGGCCGGAACTCGTACCGGTCTCCCTTGCGCAGCAGCGGATGTGGTTCATCAATCAGTTCGATCCGTCGTCGGCCGCCTACAACATCCCGATCGCCGTGCGCATCGCGGGCGAACTGGAACCCGATGCGCTGGCCCTCGCGCTGACCGACGTCATCGAACGCCACGAGTCGCTGCGAACCGTCTTCCCCGACTCGCCGGATGGTCCGCACCAGATGATCCGGCCCGCCTCGGAGGTGGTGCCCGATCTCACGCCGGTGTCCGTGTCGGAGGGTGGTCTGCGGGAACGGATCACCCAGCTGGCGTCGACCGGCTTCGATGTCACCACCGAGTTCCCGGTGCGAACCGACCTGCTCCGGGTCGGCCCGACCGAACACGTGCTGGTCCTGGTCGTCCACCACATCGCCGCCGACGGATACTCGATGGCGCCGCTTGCGCGGGACGTGATGACCGCCTACAACTCCCGTCGGCTCGGCGTCGCCCCGGAGTGGACACCGCTGGAGGTGCAGTACGCGGACTACTCCCTCTGGCAACGCGAACTCCTCGGTGACGAACACGATCCCGACAGCCTGATCTCCGGCCAGCTCGACTACTGGCGGGCAACGCTGACGGGCGCCCCGGACGTACTCGAACTGCCCGCGGATCGTCCCCGGCCCCCGCAGCAGTCGTTCCGCGGAGCGGTCGAGGAGTTCACCATCTCCGCCGAACTGCACAACAAGCTGATCTCGCGTGCGGGGCAGATGGATTCGAGTCTGTTCATGGTGCTGCACTCGGCGCTGGCGGTGTTGCTCGCCCAGCTGAGCGGCTCGGCGGACATCAGCATCGGAACGCCGATCGCGGGTAGGGGTGAGGCCGCGCTCGACGACCTGGTGGGCATGTTCGTCAACACGCTGGTGCTCCGCACGCCGGTCGATGCGGGCGTGACGTTCTCCGAGCTGCTCAAGCAGACCCGCGCGGTGGACCTGACCGCGTTCGGCCACACCGACGTCCCGTTCGAACGGGTCGTGGAGGTGCTCAACCCGACGAGGTCCACCGCCTACTCCCCACTGTTCCAGGTGATGCTGGTGCTCCAGAACATCGGCCACACCCGGCTCGAGCTACCCGACCTGATCGTCGACGTGGAGGCGCTGGACAACGGGACCGCCAAGTTCGACCTGCAGCTCACGCTGACCGAGACCTACGACGACCGGGGAGCACCCGGCCGGATCGAGGCGGCGTTCTCCTATGCGACCGACCTGTTCGACGAGCCGAGCGTCCGCCGGTTCGCACAGCGATTCGTCCGGGTGCTCGAATCGGTCACCGAGAACATGGCGGTGACGATCGGCGACATCGACCTGCTCGACCGGAGTGAGCGCGGGCGCGTGCTGGCCGACTGGAACGCCACCGGGCGCGAGTTGCCGGAGACCACCCTCGGTGAGCTGTTCGACGCGCAGGTCGCGCGCACACCCGACACCGTCGCCGTCGTGTTCGGCGAGGACCGGCTGACCTATGCCGAGCTCGACGCCGCGGCCAATCGCCTGGCCCGGCATCTGATCTCGCTGGGGGTCGGCCCGGAATCGACCGTCGGCCTGGCCATGCGACGTTCGCTGGATCTGGTCATCGGCATGTACGCGGTGGTCAAGGCGGGCGGAGCCTACGTCCCGATCGATCCGGACCACCCCGCGGAGCGCATCGCCTACGTGTTGGGAAGTGCGGGGCCGGTGTGCGTGCTCACGACCCACGCGGACCGCGCCCGGCTCCCGGAGTCGGTGGAGACGCTGAAGATCGACCGGGTCGACCTCGGCGACCGAGACCCGTCTCCGGTCACCGAGAGCGAACGACTCGGTCGTGTTCGCCCCGACGACCTCGCGTACGTGATCTACACCTCCGGTTCGACCGGCAGGCCCAAGGGCGTCGCGGTCACCCATGCCGGGATCACCAACCGGTTGTCGTGGATGCAGCACCGGTACCCCCTCACCTCCGAGGACGTGGTGCTGCAGAAGACGCCGGCAACCTTCGACGTCTCGGTGTGGGAGTTCTTCTGGCCGCTGCAGACCGGCGCCCGGCTGGTGGTCGCCGCCCCCGACGGTCATCGCGACCCGGACTACCTGTCCCGGCTGATCGAGTCGGAGGGCGTCACCACCGTGCACTTCGTACCGTCGATGCTGGCGAGCTTCACCGCGGGCGCGCAGCGCGGCCGTTGCCGGTCGCTGCGCCGGGTGTTCTGCAGCGGCGAGGCACTGGCGCCGTCGGCGGCCGAGGCGTTCCGCCAGTTCGACGACGCGGAGTTGCACAACCTATACGGACCGACCGAGGCCTCGGTCGACGTCACGCACTGGGCGTGCAGCGCGGCCGACGAGGTGGTCGTGCCCATCGGCGCACCGGTGTGGAACACCCAGGTGTACGTGCTCGACGGCCGGCTGAACCCGGCCCCCGTCGGGGTGGCAGGCGAGCTGTACCTGGCCGGTGTCCAGCTGGCACGTGGCTATGTCGGTCGCGTCGACCTCACCGCGGACCGCTTCGTGGCCAACCCGTTCGAGGCGGGCGAGCGGATGTACCGCACCGGGGACCTGGTGCGGTGGAACGAAACCGGGAACATCGAGTACCTCGGCCGCACCGATTTCCAGGTCAAGCTCCGCGGACTGCGGATCGAGCTGTCCGAGATCGAGCTGGCACTGCTCGAACACCCGGCGGTGGCTCAGGCCGCGGTGACGATGCACAGCGACGCGCTCACCGGCGATTCGCTGATCGGGTACGTGGTCGCCGAGCGTGGCGTCGAGCTCGACACCGAGCAGGTGATCAAGCAGGCGGCGGTGCGTGTGCCCGGCTACATGGTTCCCGCGCAGCTGATGGTGCTGGAGGAGTTCCCCCTCGGCTCGACCGGCAAGCTCGACCGGTCCGGATTGCCGGAACCGGTGTTCTCGGCCAGGACTTCCGAGTTCGTGGCGCCGCGGAACCCGATCGAGGAGATCATCGCGTCGATCTTCGCGGACCTGCTGGGCCTCGCCCGGATCGGCGTGTACGACAACTTCTTCGACCTGGGCGGGAACTCGCTGGTGGCGACCCGGCTGGTGGCGCGGGTCAACGCGGCCGTCAACACCCGGATCGGCGTCCGGGAGCTCTTCGACAGCCCGACGGTGGCGGCACTCGCCGTGCGGGCGGAGACGCAGAGCGCACGGGCGTTGCCGCGGCCGCCGCTGCGGGCATCCGATCGGCCGGCGCACGTGCCGGTCTCGCTGGCACAGCGACGGATGTGGTTCATGAACCAGTTCGACACCTCGTCCGCCGCGTACAACGTGGCGTTGCCCGTCCGGCTCTCCGGCGTTCTCGATGTCGACGCCATGCGCAGGGCGCTGCTCGATGTCGTCGACCGGCACGAGGCGCTACGCACGCTGTTCCCGCTGGTCGGCGGGGAGCCGATGCAGGTGGTTGTCGACGCCGCGGACGTGGTGGGGGAGTTGTCCCCGATCGTCGTGCCACCGGCTGCGGTCACCGAGGAGCTCACCCGGTTCGTCTCCGCCGGCTTCGACGTCACCGTGCGGGTCCCGCTGCGGGCGGCGCTGTTCGAACTGGGCGAGTCTGAGCACGTGCTCGTCGTCGTCGTGCACCACATCTCGGCCGACGGCTTCTCGCTGGCCCCGCTCGCCCGGGATGTCATGGCGGCCTACAGCTCCCGGACCGCGGGCGAGACACCCCAATGGGTGCCACTGCCCGTGCAGTACGCCGACTACGCGCTCTGGCAGCGCGAGATGCTCGGCTCCGAGGAGGACCCCGAGTCGCTGATCTGGCGGCAACTGGAGTACTGGACCCGAACGCTGTCCGGCCTACCGGAGGTCCTGGCGCTCCCCGCCGACCGGCCACGGCCCGCGGAGCGCACGTTGCGCGGCGAGCGGGTGGAGTTCTCGATCGACGCGGACACGCATCGCAGGCTCGTCGCGACCGCGCGCGAGCGCAGTTCGAGCGTGTTCATGGCGATGCACGCCGCTCTGGCGGTCCTGCTGAGCCGGCTCGCCGACACCGATGAAGTCGCGGTCGGGACGCCCATCGCCGGGCGCGGCGAGGCCGCCCTCGACGACCTCGTCGGCATGTTCGTCAACACCCTCGTGCTGCGGACCCGCGTCGAGCGCTCGGCCTCCTTCGGCGAGCTGCTCGAGGCCGTGCGGGAGACGGACCTCGGCGCCTTCGGCCACGCCGACCTCCCGTTCGAGCGTCTGGTGGACGTGCTCGCCCCAGACCGTTCGACCGCGCACACCCCGCTGTTCCAGGTGATGCTGGAGTTCAAGAACACCGAACGGGCGCGGCTGGAGCTGCCGGGGCTCGCGATCGAGACCGTGGAACTCGATTCCGTCACAGCGAATTTCGACCTGCAGCTCACCCTCGACGAGCGCTACGGCGCAGACGGCTCCCCGGCGGGGGTGGCGGCCGCGTTCACCTTCGCCACCGACCTCTTCGACGAGTCGACCGTCGAACGCCTGGCGGCACGGTTCGTCCGGGTGCTCGAGGCCGCGACCGGCGATCCGTCGATCGCGGTCGGGGACATCGAGCTGCTCGACGCCGACGAGCGCCGGTCGCTGACGCCCGTCATCGGACCCCCGGAGGTGCCGCCGCGCACCCTGCCACGGTTGCTCTCGGACGCGGCAGCGATCGATCCCGACGCCGCCGCGGTGATCTGCGAGACCGCCTGCCTGACCTACCGCGAGCTTGATGAACGCTCGAACAGGTTGGCGCGGCTGCTCATCGGCCGGGGCATCGGACCGGAATCGATCGTGGCCCTCGGGATGGCGCGGTCGAACGAGTCGGTGCTGGCGGTGTGGGCTGTGGCCAAGTCGGGAGCCGCCTATGTGCCGGTGGACCCGAGCTATCCGGCCGAGCGTATCGAGCACATGCTCAGCGATTCCGGGGCCGTGCTGGGACTCACGGTCGCACGGTCGCGCACGCACCTGCCGGACACGACGCAGTGGCTGGTCCTCGACGACCCGGCATTCGGCGCCGAGGTCGACGGGCGGTCCGGTGCGGTGGTCACCGACACGGACCGGCGCGAGCCCCTGCAACTCGCGCACCCGGCCTACCTGATCTACACCTCCGGCTCGACCGGCGTTCCGAAGGGCGTGGTGCTCACCCACCGCGGCCTCGCGAACTTCGCCGCCGACGAGCGCACCCGGTTCGACGTCGGCCCGGCCGCCCGGACCCTGCACTTCTCCTCGCCGAGCTTCGACGCGTCAGTGCTCGAGTTGCTGCTGGCCTTCGGTGCGGGTGCCACGATGGTGATCGCGCCACCGACCATCTACGGCGGCGCGGAACTGGCCGACCTGCTCGCCCGCGAGCGGGTCACCCATGCCTTCGTCACCCCCGCCGCGCTGGCGTCCGTCGACCCGGCCGGGCTCGAGGCCCTCGAATGCGTGGTGACCGGCGGAGAAGCCTGCCCGCCGGAACTGGTGCGCCAGTGGGCCACGACCTCCACGATGTTCAACGCCTACGGGCCGACCGAGGCCACCGTCGTCGCCAGCGTCAGTGATCCGATGGTCCCCGGCGAACCGGTCGCGATCGGACGGCCCCCGGTCGGATGCGGCGTGCTGGTCCTCGACGAGCGCCTGCACCCGGTGCCGGCCGGCGTCACGGGTGAGCTCTATGTCACCGGATCGGGGCTGGCACGTGGCTACCACCGCAGGCAGGGGGTGACCGCGGGCCGGTTCCTGGCGAATCCCTTCGGCGAACCCGGATCCCGGATGTACCGCACTGGCGACCTGGTGCGCTGGCGTCCCGACGGCCAACTTGCCTACCTGGGCCGCAGCGACTTCCAGGTCAAGGTCCGCGGATTCCGAATCGAACTCGGTGAGGTCGAGTCGGCGCTGCGGGGCTGTGTCGGCGTCGCGGATGCGGTGGCCGCCGTCCGGGAGGACGGTCGCGGGGCGGGGCGACTGGTCGGCTATGTGGTGCCCGAGAAGGGGGCGGAGCTCGGCGCGGCGGGCGTCCTGGAATCGGTCGGGGAGGTGCTGGCGCCGCACATGGTGCCCGCCGCGCTGGTGGTTCTCGACGAGCTGCCGCTGACTCCCGCGGGCAAGATCGACAGGAAGGCGTTGCCCGCGCCCGACTTCGGGGCACGGACGACCGAGAGCCGGGCACCGGTCACCGAGACCGAGCGCCTGCTGGCCGGGCTCTTCGCCGAGGTTCTCGGGGTGGAGTCGGTGGGTGTCGGCGACTCGTTCTTCGCGCTCGGTGGCGACAGCATCATGTCGATCCAGCTGGTGTCGCGGGCGAAGACCGCGGGCGTGTTCCTGTCGCCGCGGGATGTCTTCGAGCACAAGACCGTCGGCGCGCTCGCCGAGGTGGCCGTCGTCGGGGAGGCGGCCGAGGTGCCCACCCTCGACGAGCTGCCCGGCGGCGGGGTGGGCGAGGTCCCGTTGACACCGATCGTGCGCTGGCTGCTCGAGCGCGGTGGCGACTTCGACAGGTACTCCCAGTCGGTGCTGCTCTCCCTGCCGCCGGGCATGGACCGCGAGGCACTCGAACGCGCGCTGCAGGCGGTGCTGGACCGCCACGACATGCTCCGATCCCGACTGCACGGCGAGGCGGGACGCTGGGGACTCGAGGTGGGTCCGACGGGAACGGTGCGGGCGGAGCGGGTGCTCACGCGGATCCCGGTCGACGCGGTCACCGGTCCCGAATTCGCCGACGCGGTGGCCGCCGCGCTGGAAGACGCGCAGTGCCGGCTCGACCCGGCGTCCGGGAACATGGTGCAGGCGGTGTGGTTCGAGACCGCCGCCGGCGTCGGACGGCTGCTCGTGGTCGCGCATCATCTGGTGGTCGACGGGGTGTCCTGGCGGGTGCTGATTCCCGACCTCGCGACCGCCTGGGCGCAGCTGGAGGCCGGTCGGACGCCGGAGCTCGCGGCCGTCGGCACCTCGATGCGCCGCTGGGCGCACGCGCTGGCCGACGCCGCACACGACCGGTCCGACGAGATGGCCCTGTGGCGCCGGATGCTGGCGGACCCGGATCCGCTGATGGGCTCGCGACCCCTCGATCCGGCCGTCGACGTCAACGCCACGGTGGCCAAGGTGCAGATCGACCTGCCACCCGCGGTGACCGAGTCGGTCCTCACCACGCTGCCCTCGGCGTTCCACGGCAGCGTCAACGACGGGCTGCTCACGGCGCTGGCGCTGGCGCTGACCCGGTGGCGGGAGAACAGGGGGGTGCGGGCGAGCCGCGGCGCGCTCGTCAACCTCGAGGGCCACGGCCGTGAGGCCCAGGTCGTCCCGGGTGCCGATCTGACCCGCACCGTCGGCTGGTTCACCGCGGTGTTCCCGGTGCGTCTCGACCTGTCCGGCATCGACCTCGACGATGCCTTCGCGGGTGGTCCGGCGGCCGGTGCGGCGATCAAATCGGTGAAGGAGCAATTGCTCTCGATCCCGGATCACGGCATCGGGTACGGGATGCTGCGCCACCTCGATCAGGATGCCGCCTCGGTGCTCGGTGAGCTCGCGAGACCGGAGATCAGTTTCAACTATCTCGGCCGCGTCACGACGGCGGCCTCCGATCACGGTGACACCGGCTGGCTTCCGGTCGAGGACGCCGGGGACCTCGCGGGCATCGTGGATCCCCGGCTGCCCGCCGCGGCCGTCGTCGACGTCAACGCGGTCACCGCGACGACGCCTGCCGGGCCCCAGCTGAGGGCCAGCTGGGCGTTCCCCACCGGAGTCCTCGCCGAGCGTGAGGTCGAGGAGCTCGCCGGGCTGTGGGCGGCGGCGCTGACCGCGCTCGCCGAGCACGCCGAGGCCCCGGGCGCGGGTGGTCTGACGCCGTCGGATCTCGGGCTGGTGTCGCTGGACCAGGCGGCGATCGACCGGCTCGAGAGCCGGTACCCGAATCTGGCGGACGTGTGGTCGATGGCCCCGCTGCAGCAGGGCCTGCTGTTCCACGCGCTGCTGTCGGACAGGTCCGTGGACACCTACCTCGTGCAGCTCGGGCTGGAGCTCGACGGCGTCGTCGACGCGCAGCGGATGCGGCGTGCGGCACAAACCCTGCTCGACCGCCATCCCAACCTTCGCGCCGCCTTCCACCAGGACGGCGACGCCCAACCGGTGCAGGTGATCACCGATCGGGTCGAGGTGCCGTGGGTCGAGTGGGACCTGTCCGAGGCAGACCCGGCCCTGCTGGAGGCCGAGCTCGCGACGATCCTCTCGGCGGACCGCGTCACCCGCTTCGACATGGCGACGCCGCCGCTCATGCGGTTCATGCTGATCAAGACGGGTCTGAACCGCTACCGGTTCGTCATGACCAACCACCACATCCTGCTCGACGGCTGGTCCACACCGCTGCTGCTCAGGGAGCTGCTCGTCTCCTACGCCACCGACGGCGACGGCGGCGTCCTGCCGCGGGTGGCGCCCTACCAGAACTACCTGGAGTGGTTGGCGCGCAGGGACACCGCGGACCGGGCCGACGCGTGGGTGCGGGCGTTCGCCGACGTCGACGAGCCGACGCTGCTCGTTCCCGCCGAGCCGGGACGCGAGGTGAGCACCATCCCGGGTGAGGTGCTGGCGTCGTTGACCTCGGACCAGACCGACGCCCTGCGGGAGGTGGCCCGCGCGCGGGGGGTCACGCTGAACACGATGGTGCAGACGGCCTGGGGTGTGGTGCTCGGGATGCTGACCGGGCGGGACGACGTGGTGTTCGGGGCCACCGTATCCGGCAGGCCCCCGCAGATCGCGGGCGTCGAGTCGATGATCGGATTGTTCATCAACACGCTTCCGGTCCGGATCACGCTGGACCCAGGCGAGACGCTCGGCGAGCTGTTGACCCGGATCCAGACCGAGCAGGCCGCGCTCCTCGACCACCACCACGTCGGTCTGCCCGAGATCGCCCAGGCGGTCGGACCCGGGCTCGGTTTCGACACGCTCACCGTGTTCGAGTCCTATCCCGTCGACCGCGCCGGGCTCTCTCAGGTCACCGACATCGCCGGGATGCGGATCGCGGGTGTGCTCGAGGGTGGCGACGCGACGCACTATCCGTTGACGGTCATCGCCTCCGCCGACGCGGAACTGCGTTTGCGGCTCACCTATTTGCCGGATCTGCTGGATCGGGCCGGGGTGGAATCCATCGCCGAGCGGGTGATCCGCGTCCTGGCCGCGGTCGCAGCCGATCCCGACGCGGTGCTGGCCGGCCTGGACCTGCTCAGCGCCGCCGAACGAGATCGGCTCGCGCCCGTGCGCGGACCCAGTGGAGTCTCGATTCGGCTGCTGCCGCAGTTGTTCTCCGACACGGCGGCCCGCCGAGCCGACGCGATCGCCGCGACCTGTGCTGGCCGCTCGGTGACCTACCGTGAACTCGACGAACGCTCCAACCGGGTGGCCCGAGTGCTCATCGAGCGCGGAGCCGATGCGGAGAGCTTTGTGGCGGTCGCGATGTCCCGGTCGCTCGAATCGGTCATCGCGGTGTGGGCGGTCGCCAAGAGCGGCGCGGCGTTCGTTCCGGTGGATCCGAACTACCCTGACGAACGCATCGTCCACATGCTCACCGACGCAGGCGTCTCCGAGGGCCTGACCGTTGGGTCCCAACGTGATTCGCTGCCGCCGCTGGTCGATTGGATGGCGATCGACGATCCGGAGTTCGACCGGGACTGCGCGCGGATGTCGGCGGCCCCGGTCACCGACGCCGACCGCCGCACCACCCTGCGCTTCGAGCACCCGGCCTACCTGATCTACACCTCCGGGTCGACGGGCATGCCGAAGGGCGTGGTGGTCACGCACCGCGGGCTGGACAACTTCGCCGCCGAGGAGCGGGCCCGCTGCGGGACCGATTCGACGTCCCGGGTGCTGCACTTCTCCTCGCCCAGCTTCGACGCCTCGGTCCTCGAGTACCTGCTCGCGTTCGGCGCGGGCGCGACGATGGTCATCGCGCCGCCCACCGTGTACGGCGGCGCCGAACTCGCCGACCTGCTGCGCACCGATCGCGTCACGCATGGCTTCCTCACCCCATCCGCCCTCGCCTCGATCGACCCCGACGGTCTGGACGAGTTCGCTTCTGTCGTCGTCGGTGGCGAGGCCGTCCCCCGCGAGCTGGTGGGCGAGTGGGCGGCACCCATACGGCGGCTGTACAACGCGTACGGACCCACCGAGGCCACCGTCGCGACGAACATGAGCGACCCGATGGCGGTGGGGGAGCCCGTCACCATCGGCGGTCCGATCCGGGGCGTCGCCGAGGTCGTCCTCGACTCGCGTCTGCAGCCCGTGCCGGTGGGGGTGCCGGGCGAGTTGTACGTCACCGGCGTCGGTCTGGCCAGGGGTTACCACCGCCGCGGGTCCCTGACCGCCGCGCGGTTCGTCGCGGATCCGCACGGGGAGACCGGTTCACGGATGTACCGGACCGGCGACCTCGCGCGGTGGACCGAGGACGGGCGGCTCGAGTACCTGGGGCGTGGCGACTCGCAGGTGAAGATCCGCGGGTTCCGGATCGAACTCGGCGAGATCGATGCCGTGCTCACCGGTCACCCGCTGGTCGACTTCGCGACCACGGTCGGACACACCGGACCGTCGGGCGAGACCAGACTGGTCGCCTACGTGATGCCGGCGCCGGATGTGATGGCCCGGAACGGGTCCGCCGCCGACCTCGTCGCCCGGCTGACCGCGCACGCCGCCACCCGGCTGCCCGGACACATGGTGCCGTCCTCGATCGTGATGATCGAGGAGATCCCCCTGACCCCGGTCGGCAAACTCGATCGAAAGGCATTGCCCGCGCCGGAGTACGTGCTGTCCACCGCGGAGTTCCGCGCACCGGGAACCCCCGCGGAAGAGGCCATCGCGGACGTCTTCGCCGCCGTCCTGGGCGCCGAGCGGATCGGTGTCGACGACGACTTCTTCGACCTCGGCGGCAACTCGCTGACCGCCACCCGCGTCATCGCCCGGATCAATGCCACCCTCGGGTCCGAGATCGGCGTGCGCGCGCTGTTCGAGGCGCCGACCGTGCACCGCCTGGCGACCCTCGTCGAGCACCACACGGAGGGCCCGAGGGGCCGCCCCGGCCTGCGGCCCGTTCCTCGGCCGGACCGCATCCCGCTCTCGCTGGCGCAACAGCGGATGTGGTTCATCAACCAGTTCGACACCGCCTCGTCCGCGTACAACATCCCACTCGCGATCCGGCTCACCGGGCGGCTGGACCTCACCGCTCTGCGCTCCGCGGTCCGCGACGTGCTGACCAGGCACGAGTCTCTGCGCACCGAGTTCCCGACGTTCGACGGTCAGCCGGTCCAGCGGATCGTCGACGCGGCACAGGCGGGGCCGGATCTGGTTCCGGTGGAGGTCACCGAGCCCGAACTGGCGCAGCGGATCGCCTCGTTCGTCTCCGCCGGTTTCGACGTCACTCGCGAGGTCCCCTTGCGCACAGGGCTCTTCGCGCTCTCGGAGACCGAGCACGTCCTCACGGTCGTCGTGCACCACATCGCCGCGGACGGTTTCTCGATGGCGCCGCTGGCGCGTGACGTCATGACCGCATACGGTTCCCGCGTCGCGGGGCGCGAACCCGAATGGGCGCCGCTCGCGGTGCAGTACGCCGATTTCACGCTCTGGCAGCACGAGCTGCTCGGCTCGGAGGACGATCCCGCCTCGGTGATCTCTCAGCAGCTGGGGTACTGGACGGCGAACCTCGCCGGGCTGCCCGATCTGCTGCAACTCCCCGCCGACCGGCCTCGTCCGCTCGCACGCTCGTTCCGCGGAGAGATGGTCGACTTCGACATCGGACCGCGAATCCACGGGGAAATGGCAAGGATTGCCCGGCAGAACAACTCGACCCTGTTCATGGTGGCGCACGCGGCCCTCGCGGTCCTGCTCGGCAGACTCTCGGGCACGAGCGACATCGCCGTGGGCACCCCGGTGGCCGGGCGCGGCGAGGCGGAGCTCGACGACCTGGTCGGGATGTTCGTCAACACCCTCGTGCTGCGCAGCGACGTCGATGCGTCGGCGACCTTCGCCGATCTGCTGGCGCAGGTGCGGGAGATCGACCTGGCGGCATTCGGGAATACCGACCTGCCCTTCGAGCGTCTGGTCGATGTGCTGGCCCCGGAACGTTCGACCGCGCATTCGCCGTTGTTCCAGGTGCTGATCGAGTACCAGAACAACCTGTCGGCGCACCTCGAGCTCCCCGGACTCACCGTCGACGCGGTCGACCACGACCTGGGGGTGTCGAAGTTCGACCTGCAGCTCACCCTCGGCGAGCATCACGACGAGCGCGGTGAGCCCGCGGGGATGAGCGGCGGGTTCACCTTCGCCACAGACCTTTTCGACCGGGACACCGTGGCGACCTTCGCGGGCAGGTACCTGCGCATCCTCGAGGCGATCACCGCCGACCCACACCGCATCATCGGGGACATCGACATCGTCGACCCCGCCGAGCGCGACCGGGTGCTGGCCGGCGACGAGGGCGCCCCGGTCCCGGCAGCGACGCTGGCCGACCTGTTCGCCGGCGCGGCCGCGGACCACCCCGCCGCCGTCGCGGTCACCTTCGAGAACACCTCCCTGACCTATGCGGAGCTGGACGGACGCGCCAACCGACTCGCGCGCCACCTCATCTCGCTGGGGGTGGGGCCGGAAGACCTGGTCGCCGTGGCGATGCCGCGCTCCGCCGAGCTCGTCGTCGCGCTCCTCGCGGTGATCAAGGCGGGCGGCGGCTACCTGCCCGTGGACGTGACCTATCCCGCGGAACGGCTCGCGTTCATGCTCGAGGACTCGCGGCCGGTCTGCGTGCTGACCACGGTGGCGGACGCGGACTCGATTCCGGCGTCGGCGATCCCGACCGTCCGGCTCGACGCGGCGGATGTCGCCTCCCGGCTCGACGCCCTGCCGGCCACGCCGATCACCGACGCGGACCGGATCGGCGTGCTGGAGCCGGCGGCGCTGGCCTATGTGATCTACACCTCGGGATCGACCGGCAGGCCCAAGGGTGTCGTCGTCTCGCACCGGAACGTGGCGACGCTGATGGCCAACACGGAGGGCAAGTTCGGATTCGACCACACGGACGTGTGGACGATGTTCCATTCCTACGCCTTCGACTTCTCGGTGTGGGAACTGTGGGGGCCGTTGCTCCATGGCGGAACCCTCGTGGTGGTCGACTACTTCACCGCGCGGGCGCCGGAGATGTTCCTGGAACTGCTGCGCCGCGAACGGGTCACCGTGCTGAACCAGACCCCGACGGCCTTCTACCAGCTGGCCGAGGCCGACCGGGTGGCGGCAGAGCGCGGTGACCCGGCCGGGCTCAACCTGCGGTACGTGATCTTCGGCGGCGAGGCACTCGACCTGGGTCAGCTCTCGCGCTGGTACGGCAGGCATGGCGACACCGCGCCCACGCTGGTCAACATGTACGGGATCACCGAGACCACCGTCCACGTCAGCCACATCCCGCTGGACAGCGAGTTCGCGGCCGCCGCGTCCGCCTCCGTCATCGGCCGGGGCCTGCCCGGTCTGCGCGTGTACGTCCTCGACGAGCGCCTCCACCCGGTCCCACCCGGCGTCGCGGGCGAGATGTACGTCTCGGGAGCCCAGGCCGCCCGCGGCTATCTCGGCCGGGCCGGTCTCACCTCGGGCCGCTTCGTGTCGGATCCGTTCCGCTCGGACGGCGCCCGGATGTACCGCTCGGGCGATGTGGCCAGGTGGAACACCGACGGTGAGCTGGAGTACCTGGGCCGCAGCGACTTCCAGGTGAAGGTCCGCGGGTTCCGGATCGAACTCGGTGAGATCGAATCGGCACTGCTGCGCTGCCCCGGTGTCGCGCAGACCGTGGTGACGGCCCGCGACGACGGGGGCGGCGGCGTCCGGCTCGTCGGGTACCTCGTGCCGGAGGCGGGCACGGATCTCGATGTCGTCACCGTCTCCGACTTCGCGGCGGACGTCCTGGCCGCGCACATGGTGCCCGCGGCATTGGTCGTCCTCAACGAGTTGCCGCTGACGGCGAACGGCAAGCTCGACCGGAAGGCGCTGCCCGCACCGGACTTCGGTGCGCGGGTGACGGAGAGCAGGGCTCCGGTGGGCGAGGCGGAGCAAGTGCTGGCGGGACTGTTCGCGGAGGCGCTGGGACTCGAGTCGGTCGGAGTCGAGGACTCGTTCTTCGCACTGGGCGGCGACAGCATCATGTCGATCCAGCTGGTGGCGAGGGCGAAATCCGCCGGGGTCGTCATCACGCCCCGAGATGTCTTCGAGCGCAAGACGGTTGCCGCGCTCGCCGAGGTGGCAGGCGTGGCGGAGGCGGCCGTGGTGCTGGAGGAGCTGCCCGACGGCGGTGTCGGCACGGTTCCGCTCACCCCGATCGTGGCGTGGATGCTCGAACGCGGCGGCGAGTTCCACCGCTACGGTCAGGCGGCGGTGCTCGCCCTGCCGCCCGGGGTCGACGAGATCTCGTTGCGGCGCACCGTGCAGGCCGTCGTCGACCACCACGACGCGCTGCGCGCGCGGCTGCGGCAGGACCGCGGCACGTGGTGCCTGGAGGTCCAGCCCATCGGGTCCGAGCACGCCGACGCGATGGTCCGGCGGGTCGCCGTGCCGTCGGTGGTGGGCGACGAGTTCACCGCGATCGCCGCGGCCGAGCTGGACGCGGCGGCCGACCGGCTCGATCCGTCGTCCGGGATCATGCTGCAGGC
This sequence comes from Rhodococcus daqingensis, assembly GCF_042665615.1. Taxonomy (NCBI): domain Bacteria; kingdom Bacillati; phylum Actinomycetota; class Actinomycetes; order Mycobacteriales; family Nocardiaceae; genus Rhodococcus; species Rhodococcus daqingensis. The sequence continues at coordinate 77,076 of NZ_JBHTCS010000029.1, forward strand.
CGTGTGGTTCGACCCACCCGAGGGGCAGGGCAGGCTGCTCGTGCTCGCGCACCATGTCGCGACCGACGGGGTGTCCTGGCGGATCCTGGTTCCCGACTTGGCCACCGCCTGGGCGCAGGTCAGCTCCGGTGCGGAGCCCGTGCTCGCGCCCGTCGGCACGTCCCTGCGGCGGTGGTCGCACGGACTGTCCGAGGCCGTCGGCCGCGAGGATCGCATCGCCGAGCTGGACCTGTGGCGGGAGATGCTCGCGGCCGAGGACCCGGTGCTCGGCAGCAGGCCGAGGGACCGCGCCCGCGATCTCAACTCGACCGTGCAGAAGGTTCAGGTCACGGTGCCGACCGACGTGACCGAGGCGGTCCTGACCTCGCTGCCGCAGGCGTTCCACGGCAGCGTCAACGACGGCCTGCTCGCCGCGCTGGCGATGGCGATCACCCGGTGGCGGCGCGATCGGGGAGTGTGGGCCGACGGCGCACTGGTCAACCTCGAGGGCCACGGTCGCGAGGAACAGGTTGTTCCCGGCGCCGACCTCGGACGCACGCTCGGTTGGTTCACCACCATCTTCCCGGTGCGCCTGGACCTCTCGGGCGTCGATCTCGACGACGCGTTCGCGGGTGGGCCCGCGGCGGGCGCCGCGGTGAAGGCGGTCAAGGAGCAGCTGCTGGCGATCCCGGATCACGGCATCGGATTCGGCATGCTGCGCTACCTCGACGGTGCCGCGGCGGATGTGCTCCGGGAACTCCCGGTCCCGCAGGTGAGCTTCAACTACCTGGGGCGGTTCGCGACGGCCGCGGCGGACGAGTCGGGCGAGGCGGCGTGGCTGCCCGTCGACATCGCCGGGCTGGGTGATCCGCACAACCCGGGGATGCCGGTCGCGGCGGTGCTGGACATCAACGCGATGACTAGGGCCACCGAGAACGGTGCACAGCTGCGGGCGACGTGGTCGTACCCCGGCGGCGTGCTCACCGCGGCCGAGGTGGAGGAGGTGGCGGAGCTGTGGATCCGCGCGCTGCGGGCCCTCGCGACGCACGCCGCCGGCCCCCGCGCGGGCGGACTGACCCCGTCCGACCTGGACCTGGTGGACCTCGATCAGTCCGCGATCGACCGGCTCGAGCGCCGGTACCCGGAGCTGACCGACGTGTGGTCGATGTCGCCGCTGCAATCGGGAATGCTGTTCCACGCCTTGCTGTCCGACGAGTCGGTGGATTCCTACCTGGTCCAGCTCGGGCTGGAACTGCGTGGGGAGGTCGACCCACAGCGGATGCGCCGGGCCGGGCAGGCGCTGCTCGACCGGCACGCGAACCTCCGGACGGCCTTCGCCATGGACGAGCGGGGCCGGTCGGTGCAGGTCGTCCAGGGCCGGGTGACGTTGCCGTGGACCGAGGTCGACCTCGCGGACCTGGATCCGGTGGTTCGGGAGGCCGAGCTCACCGCGCGGCTCGCCGCGGACCGGGTCACCAGCTTCGACATGGCGACCGCTCCGCTGATCCGATTCATGATGATCAGGACGGGGTCGGAGCACTACCGCCTGGTGATGACCAACCATCACGTTCTGCTCGACGGCTGGTCCACTCCGCTGCTGCTGCGCGAACTGCTCGTCCTCTATGCGACGGACGGCGATCCCGCCGTGCTGCCGCGCGCCCGCTCGTATCGTGACTACCTCGCATGGCTGTCGGAGCGCGACGCCGCCGTGTCGGTCGCGGCGTGGACCACCGCCCTCGCCGGGGTCACCGATCCGACCCTCCTCGTCCCCGCCGATCCGGGGCGGGAGGTGTCGACGGTCTCGGACGAGGTGCTGCTCTCGCTCACCGAGCAGCAGACCGACCGCCTGCGGACCGTGGCCCGCGAGCGGGGATTGACGCTCAACACCGTCGTGCAGGCCGCCTGGGCCATCGTGCTCGGCACGCTGACCGGCCGCGACGACGTCGTGTTCGGCGCGACCGTGTCCGGACGGCCGCCCCAGATCTCCGGCATCGAATCGATGATCGGACTGTTCATCAACACGATCCCGGTCCGGGTCCGGCTGCTGCCAGGGGAGACTCTCGGCGAACTGCTCGACCGGGTCCAGGCCGAACAGGCGGCCGTCCTCGATCACCACTACATGGGCCTGCCCGACATCAAGCGCGCGGTCGGCGACGGGCTCGGTTTCGACACCCTGGCGGTGTTCGAGTCCTACCCGGTGGACCGCTCGGGACTGTCCGAGGAGACGGACATCGCGGGCATGCGGGTGGTCGACGTGTACGGATCCGACTCCGCGCACTACCCGCTGTGCCTGGTCGCCTCGGTGGATTCCCGCATCCACCTCAAGCTCGAGTACCTACCCGACCTGTTCGACCGCGACGGCGTCGAGTCCATCGCCCATCGGGTGGCGCGCGTGCTGGGAACGGCAGAACTCGACATGCCGATCGCCCGGGTGCAGGTGCTCGACGAGCAGGAACGGAGCGAGCTGTCGCCGGTGCGCGGACGGCCGGGCGGGTCGACCCGCGTTCTGCCGCAGATCTTCTCGGATGCCGCGGCGGCGGACCCCGAGGCGGTGGCACTGAGGTTCCAGGGCCGGGACGTCAGCTACCGCGAACTGGACGAACGCTCGAACCGCATCGCCCGGCGGTTGATCGCTCGCGGTGCGGGTCCGGAGACCTTTGTCGCGCTCGGGATTCCGCGGTCGGTCGAATCGGTCCTCGCCGTCTGGGCGGTGGCCAAGACCGGGGCCGCATTCGTCCCGGTGGACCCGAACTATCCCACCGAGCGGATCGAGCACATGCTCACCGATTCGGGCGCCACCCTCGGCCTGACGACGGCCGCCGAACGCGATCGACTCCCGGCCGCGGCGGAGTGGATCGCGCTCGACGATCCCGCTTTCGAGTCCGACTGTGCGGCAACACCCTCCACCGACCTGACCGACGCCGACCGAATCGCGCCGATCGCACTCGAGAACGTCGCGTACGTGGTCTACACGTCGGGCTCGACGGGGGTGCCGAAGGGCGTCGTCGTCACACACCTCGGGCTGGACAACTTCGCGGCGATGCAGACCGAGCGGTTCCGCGCGACCCCCACGTCGCGGACGCTGCACTTCTCGTCGCCGAGCTTCGACGGTTCGCTCTACGAGTACCTGCAGGCATGCGGCGCGGGTGCCACGATGGTGGTGGTCCCCCCGAGCGTGTACGGCGGCAGCGAGCTGACGCGGCTGCTCGCCGCGGAGCGGGTGACCCACGGGTTCATCACCACCGCCGCGTTCTCCACGATGGACCCCGCCGGTCTCGACGACTTCCAGTTCGTGGTGTTCGGCGGCGAGGCCTGCCCGCCGGACCTGGTGGCCAGGTGGGCGCCCGGCCGTCGGCTGTGCAACGCGTACGGTCCGACCGAGACCACCGTGATGTCCAACATCAGCAGGGCGATGACACCCGGCGAGCCGATCACCATCGGCGGGCCGATCCGTGGCGTCTCGGAAATGGTGCTGGATTCGAGGCTGCAACCGGTGCCCGTCGGGGTCGCGGGAGAGCTGTATCTCGCCGGTGCCGGGCTGGCCCGCGGCTACCACCGCCGTCCGGCGCTGACCGCGGGCCGGTTCGTGGCCAACCCGTTCGAACCGGGCGCCCGGATGTACCGGACCGGGGACATCGTCCGCTGGGCGAGGGACACCGACAGCGGCGACCTCGTGATCGAGTACGTGGGGCGCAGCGACTTCCAGGTCAAGGTCCGCGGGTTCCGGGTCGAGTTGGGCGAGATCGACACGGCACTCACCGATCATCCCGACGTCGGCTTCGCCGCGACCATCGGGCACACCGGGCGGTCGGGTGACACCGTGCTGGTGTCGTACGTGAAGCCGGTCGCCGGCCGGACCGTCGCGACGCGCGAGCTCACCGAGCACCTGGCGAGCCGGATGCCGGCGCACATGGTGCCCTCGGCGATCACGGTGCTCGACGAGATCCCGCTGAACCCGGTCGGCAAGCTCGACCGAAAGGCGTTGCCGGAGCCCGAGTTCGTCTTCGCCACCACCGAGTTCCGTGCCCCCACGACGCCGATCGAGGAGACCATCGCCGAGGTCTTCACCGAGGTCATCGGGTGCGATCGCACCGGCCTCGACGACAACTTCTTCGATCTGGGCGGCAACTCGCTCACCGCCACCCGCGTGATGGCCCGGCTGAACGCCGCCCTGTACACCGAGATCGGCGTGCGGGCGCTGTTCGAGGCCCCGACCGTGCGCGAGCTGGCCTACCGCGTCGAGCGGCACGCGGCGGTCGGCACAGCACGGCCGGCCCTCACCGCGGGCCCGCGCCCCGCGACCGTTCCGCTCTCGCTCGCCCAGCAACGGATGTGGTTCATCAACCAGTTCGACCCGTCGTCGCCCGCCTACAACATCCCCCTGGCGGTCCGGCTCACCGGGAACCTCGACCTGCAGGCGTTGCAGACGGCCCTGTCCGACGTGGTGACCCGGCACGAGTCACTGCGCACCACCTTCCCGGAGTCGACCGAGGGTCCTCGGCAGGTGATCCACCCGGCGGCTCGGGTCGTATCCGAGCTGACCCCCATCGATCTCGGTGCCGAGAGCGATCTACCGGTTCGCCTCGGCCGGTTCGCGGCGACCGGATTCGACGTGACCACCGCCGTTCCGCACCGCATCGCCCTGTACCGGCTGGCGCCGGACGAGCACGTCCTCGCGATCGTGGTCCATCACATCTGTGCCGACGGCTTCTCGATGGCCCCGCTGGCACGCGATGTCATGGCGGCCTACAGCAGCCGAGTCGACGGCCGCGCGCCCGATTGGGTGCCGCTGGAGATCCAGTACGCCGACTACGCGCTCTGGCAGCACGAGCTGCTCGGCTCCGCGGACGATCCCGGCAGCCTCGCGTCCCGTCAGCTCGAGTACTGGACCGAGGCGCTCGCGGGCCTGCCCGACGTGCTGCAACTGCCGGCGGATCGGCCGCGGCCCGTCCAGCAGTCGTTCCACGGCGACCGCGTCGACTTCACCGTCCCCGCCGACCTGCACCGCCGGGTGGTGGCGCTGGCGCGGGAGAACAACGCGAGCGTCTTCATGGTCGTGCACAGCGCGCTCGCCCTGCTGCTCAGCCGGCTCGGCGGCACCGAGGACGTGGCGATCGGCACCCCGGTCGCGGGCCGGGGGGAGGCGGCGCTCGACGACCTCGTGGGCATGTTCGTCAACACGTTGGTGCTGCGCAGCCGAGTCGAGGGGGCGGCGTCGTTCACCGACCTGCTTGCCCGCGCCCGTGAGATCGACCTGGCCGCGTTCGGCAATGCCGACGTCCCGTTCGAGCGGGTCGTCGAGGCGCTCAACCCGGTCCGCTCCACCTCCTACTCGCCGATCTTCCAGGTGTCGCTGGAGTTCCAGAACAACCTGCGTCCCCGCCTGGAACTGCCAGGCCTGACCGCGGCGGGCGTGGAGCTCGAGGTGAACGTGGCGAAGGAGGACCTGGAGCTGTTGCTGTCCGAGGAGTTCGGACCGGACGGCACACCCGAGGGGATGACGGCCGGCTTCGATTTCGCGACCGATCTGTTCGACCCGGGCACGGTGCGCGGCTTCGCGGACCGGTTCCTGCGCATCCTCGACGCGGCCACCGCGGACCCGGCCCGACCGGTCGGTGACATCGAGATCCTCGACAGCGGAGAACGTGCCGGGCTCGCCCCCGCGCTCGGCCCGGCGGGAGGTCCGCCGCGGACCTGGCCGGAGCTGCTCGCGGACGCGGCCGCGGCCAGGCCCGACTCGGTGGCGCTGACGTACCTGGGAACCACGGTGACCTATCGCGAACTGGACGAACGCTCGAACCGGTTGGCGCGCGCCCTCATCGATCGGGGCGTCGGACCCGAATCGGTGGTGGCACTGGGCCTGCCGAGATCCATCGAGTCGGTCCTGTCCGTGTGGGCCGTGACCAAGGCGGGCGGCGCCTTCGTGCCGGTGGACCCCAACCATCCCGCGATGCGAATCGGCCACATGCTCACCGATTCCGGGGCGCTGCTGGGGCTGACGGCGAGCGGCAGCCGGGGGAACCTGCCCGACCTGGTGCCGTGGCTCGCCCTCGACGCGGTCGAGGTGACGGCATGGGTTCAGGGCTATTCGTCGGCCCCGATCACCGACATGGACCGGATCTCGCCGCTGCGGCGCGAGCACCCGGCCTACCTGATCTACACCTCGGGCTCGACCGGTGTGCCCAAGGGAGTCGTGGTCACCCACGGCGGCCTGGCCAACCTCGCGCGGCAGGAGCGCGAGCTCTTCGAGGTGACGCACGAGTCGCGGATCTCGCACCTGGCCTCGCCCAGTTTCGACGCCTCGGTGTACGAGCTGCTGATGGCGTTCGGGGCGGCCGCGCGCCTGGTGATCGTGCCGCCCACCGTATTCGGTGGAACCGAGCTCGCCGACCTGCTCCGCGACGAGGCCGTCACGCACGCGTTGGTGACCCCGACGGCGCTCGGATCCATCGACCACCGCGGACTCGGGGGAGTGGAGGTTCTCGTCGTCGCCGGGGAGGCCTGCCCGCCGGAACTCGTCGCGCGCTGGGCGCCCGGACGGCGGATGTACAACGGGTACGGTCCGACCGAGACGACGGTGCAGGCCTGCGTCGGCGGCCCGATGTTGTCCGGGAAGCCGGTGGACATCGGCGGGCCCGCGATCGGTTTCGGTGTGGCGGTGCTCGACAACCGGCTGCAACCGGTACCCAGGGGTGTGCCCGGCGAGCTGTATGTCTTCGGTCCGGCCCTCGCCCGCGGCTATCACGGCAAGGGCGGGTTGACCGCGCAGCGATTCGTGGCGAATCCATACGAACCGAACGGATCCCGGATGTACCGGACCGGGGATCTCGTGCGGTGGCTACCCGACCACACCCTCGACTACCTCGGCCGCAGCGACTTCCAGGTCAAGGTGCGCGGGTTCCGGATCGAACTGGGGGAGATCGACGCCGCCCTGATGGGCCACGCGGGAGTCAGTTTCGCGACCACGATCGGGCACGCGGGGCCCACCGGCGACACCGTTCTCGTGTCGTACGTGCTCCCACACGACGGGGTCACCCTCGAACCAGGTGAGGTCAAGGCGCATGCCGCGGCCTTCCTGCCCGCGTACATGGTGCCCTCGTCCATCCGGGTACTGAGCGAGGTCCCGCTCACGCCGGTCGGCAAACTCGACCGAAATGCCCTGCCCGCACCGGAATTCGGATCACACGCGGAGGGCTTCCGCGCGCCGAGCGGCCCGCTCGAGGAGGCCGTCGTCGGAGCGTTCGAGACGGTGCTCGGTATCGACCGGGTCGGTGTCGACGACAGCTTCTTCGACCTCGGCGGGAACTCGCTGGTCGCCACCCGTGTCATGGCGGACCTCCACGAGCGGCTCGGTCGTCCGATCCCGTTGCAGCTGATGTTCTTCGACCCGACGCCCGCCGGCCTGGCCAGGCGCATCGCGGAGCTGGACGGAGCGGTGACGGGCGTCGGCGGGAGGGGTCTCGACGAGGCGCTCTCGGTGGTGATCTCCCTGCGTGCGACCGGCAGCGAGGCCCCGGTGTTCTGCGTGCATCCCGGGATCGGATTGTCCTGGGGGTACGCGGGACTGGCCGCGCAGCTCCCGGCCGACCGGCCCGTCTACGGACTGCAGCTGCCGACGATCAGCGAAGGGGTCCGTTTCGATTCGGTGGAACAGCTCGCCCACCGCTACGTCGAGGAACTGCGGTCGATCCAGCCCCAGGGCCCCTATCACCTGCTGGGCTGGTCGCTCGGCGGGGCGATCGCGCACGCGATGGCGGTCGAGCTGCGCGGCACCGGGAACGAGGTGGCGACCCTCGCGCTGATGGACAGCTACGCGGTGACCGGGGAGCCGGTCCAGTCGAGGCTGAGCGCCGCGGATCTGCTCGCCGGACTCGGACTCGACGTGCAGGGGGCGGGCGAGGGCGAGGAGGGCCTGACCTACGAGCGCGCCGTCGAGCTGCTGAACGAGTCGCTGGGTCAGGACTCCGGATTGACCGCGGGGCACCTGGAGCGCATCGCCGACGGTTTCGCCGATTCCGCGGAGAACATGTCCCGGTTCAGGCCTGGGCACTTCGACGGTGACCTGCTCTTCTTCAGCGCCCTCCGTTCGGAGAGTGGGCACTCCGCCCAGGAATGGCGACAGGCGGTGGCCGGAGAGGTCCGCGAGATCGAGGTGGACTGCGAACACAATCAGATGATCGAGCCCGCCGCGCTCGCGGTGATCGGTCCGGTGCTCGTGGACCATCTCGACGCGTCGACCGGTGCGGCCGGCCGCGACATCACCGCAGATGGAGAGTAGTTTCCACGATTCTGTCGACGCGCGGCACGGAGATCGGTCGCAACGAAATCTGTTGGAGCCAAAACCTCACAGCGTATCGTAAGGAATGCCGTATCAGAGGTGATTTCGATGATCTTCGCATGTGTGCCGGCCGGTCGGCCGGCACGAAACCCGGTGATGACCCGATGACGCCCTGACTCTGCGGCTTCTGCAACACATGACCTGTGGCATCTGAGTTGTCAATCGCGGATCGCCTGTGCGCACAGGCCCGGCAACAACCATTCAAGGAGGAGATTCGTCATGCTTGGACTCTTGATCGGCCTCGGCGGAGCGGCGCTGGGCCTCGGTCTGGGACTCGGTGGAGCCGCGCTCGGCCTCACCATCGGCCTCGGTGGCGCCGCCATCGGACTCGGCATCGGCCTGCTCGGTCTCGGATTCGGCCTGCTCATCAGCGACCGGGACGTCAAGTACGACATCGAAGAACTCGCAGCCTGACCCGTGCGATCCGGACGCGCACCGGCAGGATTCCCACCCCTACGACCGCACCCCCGCTGACCACGTCAACGGGGGTGTGATGCTGTGACGGCAGCGCGCGGTCAGGCGATCAGCGACAGCGGACTGTCCGTGTCCGCGGCGAGGAAGCCCTCGACGAGGACCAGGAACCGCTCGTGCAGCCGCCTGAGTTCCGGCTCGGAGTACAGGTCCGGGTTCGCCAGGAAGTCGATGCGGGCGGCGCCCTCGATCGCGCCGGGACGGACCCGGACGGTCAGGTCCGCGACCGGGCCGGTGGTCAGGACGTGGAGCGTGCCGTCCCGTGGTCCGAGGGGGATCGCGCCGTCGGCCAGCATCAATTCGATGGTGGGGCCGAACGAGGCCGCGTGTTCGCCGATCAGGCCGACCTCGCGCGCGATGTCCTCCTGGCGGAAACGCTGACGGCCGAGCGCACCCGCGAGCTCCCGCCCCGCGGCGTCGCTCGCGTCACCGACCGTCATCCCGGCACCCGAGGACAGCCGCAGCGGCACCACGTTCGCGAGCGATCCGCCCGAACGGCGCACGGCGGCGGTGCCCCGTGCGGGAGTGGGGAGGGTGACGGTGACCTCGTCCCGGCCGGTGTGCCGCGCCAGCAGGGCGCCGAAGGCGGCGACGACCGCCGGAGCCGACACGACGGCACCCGCCGCGGCGGGAGCCAGCTCGCCGCGGACGACGACGGGCTCGGACTGGGCCGGTGCCGTGGCGCCCGCGAACGTGACCGGATCCGCGACGCCGGCGAGGTGCTCGGCCCAGGCGGCGCGGTCCCGCTCGAAGCGGTCGGACGTGCGGTAGGCGGCGTCGGAGGCCACCACCGCCTCCAGGTCGAGCGACTCGGAGGGGCAGGTCGCGGCGCCGACGAACGCGTGGGTGTACAGGTCGGCGGACCGCTCGATCAGCATGCGCAGGCCGTGGGCGTCGAGGGCCACCTGGTGTGCACGCACGTACCAGTACGAGTGCTCGTCGCTCATCCGCAGCACCGCCGCGACGATGAGCCGGCCGGTCGACATGTCCACGGGTCGGGAGTACTCGTCTCGCATCCATTCCTGCGCGGCCGCAGCGGGGTCGGCGTGCCCGCGGAGGTCGATCTCCTCGACGAAGGCATGGTCGGCGGCGGCGAGTGTCAGATACGGGTAACCGTCGACCTCGACCACGTGCATGCGTCCGGCCCCGAACTCCCGTCCCGCCCGATGCACCGAGTCCATGAGCAGGTCCACGTCGAAGGATCCGCGGATGTCGACGTACTGCGCGACGGAGATCGGTGCGTCACCGCAGACGCGCTGGGAGAACCAGGCCGAGTGCGCGGCGGCGGAGAGCGGGAGCGCCCGCGGCCGGGCGCCGGAACCGGAGATCCTGGTGGGCTGCGCTGGCTGGTTCACGAAACTCTCTCCCTCGACTCGGACTGCGTGACCGGGAACTGCTCTGGCCTCAAAGTCTCGTCGGAGGGGGAGGGGGTGGACAGGCACCCAAGCGGTGGTTGGGTTGGCCCCGAGGGTGATGGATTTTCCACCCTGGGTGGGGGTCCGTGCCGCCGGCCCCGGGTGGGTCTCGGTGTCGGCGGCACGGACGCCGGAGTCAGCCCTGGGGAGTCGACACCCCGGCGAACACGCCCTCGGACACCACGGCATCGGGGGAGATCGGTCGGGTGAGGGACCACGTCTCCGTGAAGTGGCACTTCGACATCCGCCACTCGCCGTCCTCGATCACGTACTCGTCGTCGTACTCACCCGTCGAGACGGTCTCGGTGTTGTCGATCAGGTTCAGCTGGCGGAAGCGCAGCGTCCAGCGGCCGGTCGCGGTGCCCTCGCCGGTGAGGGTGATCTCGGGGTGCAGGCCGTGGTGCATGTCGAGGATGACGTGCTTGCCGCCGACTCGGTGCAACGCGATCTTCTCGAAGATCTCGGCCATCGGGCCGATGTCGTCGAACGCGCCGAGGCGGCCGTAGTCGATGTCTGCGCCGGAGCGGATGAAGCTGTCACGGAAGGTCTTCGGGTCCTTGCCGTCGCAGGCCCGCCAGTAGCGGTACTTGAGGTTCTTGATCGCCTCGACCTGTTCGAGGGCGTCGATTCGTTGCGCGAGGTCCACGGTGAGTCCCGTTCTCTGGTCACTGATCTGATGTGACCTGGACGATAGGCGTGCGGGCCCGAGCTCGCAGCAACTCTTCCCGCGGGGCGGGCTAACCTCGCGCCGCAGCGGCATTCAGGATGGCCGCCGACCCCGAGATCGCGGCGTCCAGGGTCTGGCCGAAGGCGCATTCGGAGAGTTCGGCGAGCGCCGGGTCCTCGTCGAAATGCTCGGGGGCCTGCATGGCGAGCAGGACATTGAGCAGCATCCCCTTCGCGATGAACTCGCGCGCTTCCTCCGGTGTGCACCCGGTGCGGGTGCGGATCTGGGTGTAGATCTCCGACATCGCGGCCCGGGCCTGCGCGCCGATCTCGGGGGTCCCACCGGCGGTGAAGCCGTGCATCATGACCAGCAGCAGGTCGCCGTCGGAGACGAGCTCGCCGTAGGAGGCGCCCAGCCGGGACCAGAAATCCTCGCTCTGCGGATCGATGCCGCCCGGCTCGGCCGCGATCCGGTCCAGCTCCTCGTCGAAGGTCGCCACGATGCGCTGCAGCGCCCGGGCGAACACCTCGCGGAACAGCTCGGCCTTGGTCCCGAACATGCGCACCACGTACGGCTGGGACACCCCCGCCTCCCTGGCGACCGCATCCGTGCTGGTGCCCGCGTAGCCACCGCGCGCGAAGGCGCGTGAGGCGGCGGCCAGTACCAGCTCGCGACGTTCCGGAGCGCTCATCCGGGTCGCGGGACGGGGGGACTTCGTCGGCTCCACCACTGACATGTTGACAGGTTATCACTTGATACCTTAGCGTTCCGATTTAAGTAATCATTTGATGCTTACAAGTCCGATGTCGCTTCGAGGAGTGGTGATGACCGCAACAACCGATCAACTCGACGTCCTGATCGAAAGCCCGCCCCGGACGCCCGCCGGGCGCCGGGTGCCCCTCTGGCTCGCGATGCTCGCGGCCTCGCTGCCGATGTTCATGGCCACCCTGGACAACCTGGTGATGACCAGTGCGCTGCCGGTGATCCAGGCGGATCTCGGCGCCTCGGTCGGGCAGCTCCAGTGGTTCATGAACGCGTACACGCTGTGCTTCGCGACGTTGATGCTCGCGGCTGCCACCCTCGGCGACCGTTGGGGCAGGCGGCGCATGTTCCTCTACGGCATCGGGCTGTTCACGCTGGCCTCGATCGCCTCCGCGCTGTCCACGACGCCGGAGCTGCTGATCGCGTCGCGGGCCGTGCAGGGAGCGGGCGCAGCGGCCATCATGCCGCTGTCGCTGACCCTGCTGGCCGGCGCGGTGCCCGCGACGAAGCGGGCGCTGGCCATCGGTGTGTGGGGCGGCGTGTCCGGCCTCGGTGTCGCGCTCGGCCCGGTGGTCGGCGGGGCCGTCGTCGACGGCGTCTCCTGGCAGGCGATCTTCTGGCTCAACGTCCCGGTCGGTCTGATCGCGGTACCGCTGGCCCTCTACGCGCTCAGCGAATCACGCGGCAGGCGTGAGCGACTCGACGTGCTCGGCGTGCTGCTGGCGGGCGCGGCCGTGTTCCTCGGTGTCTGGGGAATCGTGCACGGCAACGAGGACGGTTGGACCTCCGCGAGTGTGGTGGGCGCGCTGGTCGCCTCCGTGGCCGCGCTCGGCGCGTTCCTGTTCCGGGAGACGCGCTCCCCGAATCCCGTGATGCCGTTGCGACTGTTCCGTTCGCGGAGCTTCTCGATGGCCAACATCATCGGCCTCGCCTTCACCCTCGGCATGTTCGGTGCGGTGTTCCTGCTGTCCCAGTACCTGCAGATCGTCATGGGCTACACCCCGTTCGAGGCGGGGCTGAGGACGCTGCCGTGGACGGCCGCGCCGATGGTGGTGGCGCCCATCGCGGGCATCCTGGCGCCGCGGGTGGGACTGCGGCCGCTGCTGATCGCCGGACTCACCCTGCAGGCGGCGTCACTGATCTGGATGGCCCTGTTGCTCGAGCCCGGCGCTGTGTACGGGGAGATGATCCCGGCGTTCGTGATGGCGGGTGTCGGCATGGGCCTGACCTTTGCCCCCAGTGCGACCGCGGTGCTCGCGGACATGGCCGAGGTGGACCACGCGACGGCCAGCTCCGCGAACTCGACGATCCGGGAGATCGGCGTGGCATTGGGTATCGCGGTCCTCACCGCGGTGTTCCTCGGCAACGGGGGCAGCCTGACCCCGGCCGGCTACGCGGAGGGCCTGCAACCGGCACTGTTCGTCGGTGCGGCCGCCGTCGGGGTCGCCGTCGTCGCGGCACTGTTCATGCCGAGCCGACGGGCGCAGCAGGTCTGAGGCGTCGGAAACATCCTCGGCTCCCGAAACGACATATGAGTAGAAGCGTGAAGGGTCTTGGAGGAGGTGAGAGCGATGCTGTTGACACACATGTTGAGCGACCTGACCGACGACGAGGTCGACCTGGTGGTGGCGGAAGAGCTGCATCTGCTCGGCACCGCCTCGTGAGTATCTCGGCCAGGCGTGCCCAGGGCTGACCTGGGAACGGCACCTTCGGCGGTGCCGTTCCCGGGATCGCTCGCCAATTTGCCTCGCGCAGAGCGGCTTCCGTCAACGCATTTACCGCAGTAGTGGTGAGTGCGTCGGCGCGGCTTCCGCCGGAGTCGCCGCTTCGCGGCGCTGTTCATGCCGAGCCGGCGGTACCAGCAGGCCTAATTCACCAGGTTGTCGGTGAGAACCGCAAGGTACAGGTTCGCGTTGTCGGTCTTCGTGTCGGTGAGGTTCGCATTGATGAGGGTTGCAGCCTGCAGATTCGCACCGGTCAGGTTCGCCTTCGTCAGGTTCGCGGCGAGCAAGGTCGCGCCGTTCAGGTTCGCGCTCGTCAGATTCGCCCGGGACAGGTTCGCCCCGGTCAGATCAGCGTCGGCCAGGGTCGCGTTCGTCAGATTCGCCCGGTCCATGTTTGCGCCGGTCAGGTCCGCCCCAAAGAGGTTCGCGCTCGTCAGATTCGCCTGGGACAGGTTCGCCCCGAACAGGTTCGCGTTGGTCAGGTTTGCGTATTTCAGGTTCTGCCTGGACAGGTCCTGGCCGGAGAGGTTCGCGCCGGGGCAGTTGGTGAAGTTGGTCGGCGACGGATTGTGCACGATCGTGCAGCCGTTGATCACGTGGTCGGCGTGGGCGACGGGCGCGACGACGGCCATCCCGGCCAGGGCGACCCCGGTGCCGATCGCGGCGTGAGCGCACCGACGGGCGAGGGTGCGGCGGGCGGACTTCTCTGAACTCATCAAGGGTCACTCCTTCGACGGGCAGCCGTAGCTGCTTCGGTCATGGGGCCTTGCGTGAGAATCCGTCGGCGGCGATGTCCGCCGGCAAAGATAGATCAGACCGCACAGTTCGAGATGGGCGTCTCGAGATGGCCAGAGCGAAATGAAATCGAGACCAAGCCGGGTGCGGGAACGCCGGAGGAACTCGTCGCTCGGATGTGTCGCATTCTCGGCTCCCGAAACGGCATATCACCGCCTCGTGAGTATCTCTGCCGGGAGTACCTAGGGCTGTCCCGGGAACGGCACCGTCGGCGGCGCCGTGCCCAGGATCGCTCGCCAATTTGCCTCGCGCAGAGCGGCTTCCGTCAATGCATCGACCGCAGCCGCGCGGGTGTGCTCGGACTCGGCCCGCTCGATCACCGATCGCCAGGCGACCGCCGTGTCCGCCTCGACAGTCGCGGCCAACTGGATGGCGCTGATCGGATCGACGACCGGGAAGGGCACGGTGTAGCCCGGGTCGGCGCCGGGGGCACGCACCCCGGCGGCGGTGAGTGCGTCGATCGTGGCATCGCGCCTGGCCCGGTGCGCGGCCGCGTCGGCCGAGATGTCGCCGATGCGGGCGGGGTTCGAGAAGGCGGCGATGATGCCGTACGCGTAGACGGCGGCGTGTTCGGCGCTCAGGGCGTCGACCAGGGCCTGCTGCTCCGGTCCGAGTGACGGGGTGGGGCTGGGGGAGGTCACAGCAGCAACACCGCCTGCTGCGCCGCGACGGCGGCACTGACCGAGCCCAGCAGCCCGGCGCGGTATCCGGACAGGCGACGGGCCAGGCCCGCGGCCTCGCGCTGCGACCCGGCGAGCTGGGTGCGCAACTCGTCGACGGTCGGTGGGGGTGGTGCCGGTTCGGCCTGGCCCCCGGTCGGGCTGGGTGAGGGCATCGCGGTCGGGTCGATGCCTGCCGCGCGCGCCACCTCGGCGGAGAGCGCGTCGGCGTGGGCGCCGCGCTCGCTCGCGATGACGCTCAGCGCCCCGGCGCGTTCGGGCGCGAGAGCGGCGGCGGCGGTCGCGGTGGCCGCGTCCCGGCGGGCCGACTCCGCTGCCGAGATCAACGGATCCGGTTCGGCGGAGTCCCGGTCGGCGGCGTCGGTGGTGCACCCGGCGGACAGCGTGAGGGCGGTCAGGCCGACCGTCGCGGCACCCGCGATCCGGAAGGCCGAACGCCGAGAGATCGGTGACGGGGTAACGGCAACAGGCACCGGACCATCTTGTCAGGTGTCCAGTCGATCGCAGGCACCGAGGCTGGTCACGAAGCGGTCAAATGCGCGATATCCTTGGTCATCGCGCCGGAACCCGTTTTCGGGCGTGTACGAGGTGTGCCTACCGACCACAACTGAACGAGGGAGCTCCACTGATGCCGGTTCCGCCGAAGGAGAGGGTGATCGAGCTTCTCTCCGATCTGGTTCACCGCCAGGGATACGACCTGGAGGATGTGGCGGTCACGCTCGCGGGCAAGCACAGTGTGGTCCGGGTGATGGTGGACAGCGACACCGGGCTCGACCTCGACGACGTCGCGGAGCTGAGTCGGGCGATCTCCGAGATCTTCGATGCGGCATCCGAATTCGGGGAGGCTCCCTACACGCTCGAGGTCACCTCGCCCGGGATCGACCGGCCGCTGACACAGGAGCGACACTGGCGCCGAGCGCGCGGACGCAAGGTCCGGATCGACCTCGCCGACGAGAGCCTGACCGGACGGATCGGGGCGCTCGGGGACGGTGTCGTCGCGATCGTGCAGCCCGGCAAGGGCGGTCCGTCGGTGCGCGAGATCGCGCTCGCCGACATCGGCACGGCGGTTGTGCAGGTGGAGTTCTCACCCCCGAACGAGCGCGAGCTCGAGCTGGCCGGTGGCGTCGCCGAGGGTCGGGTGGCCGCGGCGCAGATCGATGAGACAGATTTTCAGGTTGATGAAGAGGTAGAGGGGTAGACAAGTGAATATCGACATTGCCGCGCTGCGCGCGATCGAGGTGGAGAAGGGTATCTCCGCCGGCACCATCATCGCGGCGATCCAGACGGCGCTGCTGACCGCCTACCGTCACACCGAGGGCCACCACGCGCACGCGCGGATCGACGTGGACACCAAGACCGGTGTGGTCCGGGTCATGACCCATGAGGCCGACGCCGACGGGAACATGATCGGCGAGGAGGTCGACGACACTCCCGAGGGCTTCGGCCGGATCGCCGCGACCACCGCTCGCCAGGTGATCCTGCAGCGTCTGCGCGACGCCGAGCACGAGCGCAGTTTCGGTGAATTCTCCACGCACGAGGGCGAAATCGTCGGCGGCGTCATCCAGCGCGACACCCGCGCCAACGCCCGCGGCATGGTCGTCGTGCACATCGGCAGCGAGGCGAGTGGCGCGGAGGGCATCATCCCGGCCGCCGAGCAGGTGCCGGGGGAGAGCTACGAGCACGGCGAGCGGATCAAGTGCTACGTGGTCGGGGTCACCCGCGGTCAGCGGGGCCCACAGATCACCCTGTCCCGGACCCACCCGAACCTGGTCCGCAAGCTCTTCGCGCTCGAGGTCCCGGAGATCGCGGACGGCTCGGTCGAGATCGTGGCCGTCGCCCGCGAGTCCGGCCACCGGTCGAAGATCGCTGTGCAGTCGCGGGTCCAGGGCCTCAACGCCAAGGGTGCGTGCATCGGTCCGATGGGGCAGCGCGTGCGCAACGTGATGAGTGAACTCGCGGGCGAGAAGATCGACATCATCGATTACGACCCGGATCCGGCCAAGTTCGTCGGAAACGCACTCTCCCCGTCGAAAGTGGTGTCGGTCACAGTCGTGGACGCCGATGCGCGAGCCGCCCGGGTGGTCGTCCCCGACTTCCAGTTGTCCCTGGCCATCGGCAAGGAAGGGCAAAATGCCCGCCTGGCAGCGCGGTTGACCGGGTGGCGGATCGACATCCGCAGCGACGCCGAACCCGCCCAGGATCGGCCCGCCGGACCCGCTCCCACGCGTGTCTAGGGGCGGCATGCGGGAAACTGGCTCGAACAGCGGTAGAGTGGTCAATGGCTCAGCATGAGTTTTCGGTACAGACGCGCGCGCAATCCGGTCAACCGGTCCGCACGTGCATCGGTTGCCGCAAACAAGCGCTGGCCGCTGATCTGCTGAGGATCGTCGCGCAAGAGGTGCAGCCGCAGGGCTGGACGCTGGTGCCCGACCCGCGACGCAGACTCCCGGGGCGGGGTGCCTGGTTGCACCCCGATCCGCAGTGTCTGAGTCAGGCCGAGAAGCGCCGAGCATTCGGCAGAGCACTGCGAGTGTCCGGAAGTCTGGACACGGCGGCCCTCGATCACATGATCGAATCGCTCCCACAACAGAGCAGTACCTCTCGAGAAGTCAGGCAAACACAATCATGAGCACACCGTGAAGCACCAGCGATGATCGTCCATCGGAGATAACCCGAGGTCGTGCGGGCACCCAGCCGCGCTCGACCTCTCAGTGAGGAGAGCAGTGGCAGGCAAGGCCCGCGTGCACGAGTTGGCCAAAGAACTCGGTGTCACAAGCAAGGAACTACTCGCACGGCTCAAGGAGCAGGGCGAGTTCGTGAAGTCGGCGTCCTCGACCGTGGAGGCCCCGGTTGCACGGCGCATCAGGGAGTCGTTCCCCGGCGCACAGTCGGCGGAAGCCGAGGCAGCAAAGCCCAAGACCCCGTCGCCCAGTGCGGCCAAGCCCGGTGCCCCGCGCCCCGGCCCGAAGCCGGCGGCCCCCGCACCGGCGGCCCCGGCCCAGCCGGTGGCCCCCGTGGCTGCGGCCGTGCCGACTCCGGCCCCCGTCGCCGAGCGTCCGGCTCCGCGTCCGGCCGCCCCGGCGGCCCCGGCCGCGTTG
>NZ_JBHTCS010000030.1:0-408819 GCF_042665615.1 Rhodococcus daqingensis
GAGATGTGCGGCTCGAGGGCGGCGTAGTCGTAGGGCAGTTCAGGCAGCGAGTAGACAGACACGGGATGCTCCTTAGCGGTTGACGTGAACCCGATCCTGCAACCTCAACCGCAGTGGAGGTCCAGGGATTGTGCGGCAGGTCACGCGCACCCGGACCGTGCGCGATTCGGACCCCGACCGGGGTGAGAAGCGCGCACGGGGGACGCGGTCGCCTACCCTCGACCCGTGTCCGGAACCACCAGTGCCCCCGAGCCGCACCTCCCGCTGCCCGTCGAGCTGCCGCTCGTCGACGAGCCGGGCGGCACGGACGTCGACCTCAAGACGCAGATGGTGCGGTTCATCGCGACCGGTGCGCTGTCCGCGGTCGTGGATTTCGGGCTGTACGTCCTCGGCCTGGTCCTCGGGCTGCCCTATGCGGTGGCGAAGTCGATCGGCTTCGTCGCCGGCACGAGTACCGCCTATCTGATCAACCGGCGCTGGACCTTCAAGGCCGAGCCCAGCCGCGCCCGCTTCATCGCGGTGATCGTGCTCTACGCGGTGACCTTCGCGGTGCAGGTCGGGCTCAATCAGGTGATGGTCCACGCGCTCCCCGATCAGTGGTGGAAGGTGCCGGTGGCCTTCGTCATCGCCCAGGGCACCGCGACGGTGATCAACTTCGTCGTCCAGCGCGCGGTCATCTTCAAGATCCACTGACGCGGATCCGTCGGGTCGAGCCGACATCGGTCAGCGCGGCGGGCCGGTGGTCAGCACGATCGCGGCGGTTCGGGGCGTGCCGTCCTTGTCGGTCCACCCGAGTTCGATGCGGTCGCCGGGGTGCCGGGCGACCATCAGTGCGGTGAGGTCCGCCGCGGCCCGGATCGGTTTGCCGTCGAAGGTGGTGATCACGTCGCCGCGCACCAGTCCCGCCTCCTCGGCGGGTGTCCCATAGGTGACCGCGATCACCCGGGCGCCGGGGATCGTGACGGAGTCGCTGACGCTGATGCCGAGCAGCGGCGTCGGCCCGATGTGCACGGTCTCCGAGCCGCGGCCCTCGCGGACCTGTTCCACGACCGTGATCGCCTCGTCGATCGGGACCGCGTACGACCTGATCTCCTGCCGCGGCGCCGGTGTCGGCCCCTCGTCGTGGGAGACCGCGGTGCCCGCCGTGCTGACTCCGATGACCGCCCCGGTGTCGTCGACGAGCGGTCCGCCGGAGTCGCCGGGCCGGATGTCGGCGTTCACCTCAATCAGCCCGGACAACCTGTTGGTCGAGCCGTCGGCCGAGTCGCGCGCGGTGACGGTCCGGTTCACCGCGGTGACGATGCCCCCCGCGGCCTGGGGTATGCCGCCGCCCTCCGCGTTGCCGATGGCGGTCACCGGGTCGCCGGTGTGCACGTCGGCGGAACGGCCCAGCGCGGGCGTCGGCAGGCCGGACGCGCCCGCCAGCCGCAGCACCGCGAGGTCGCGCGAGCGGTCGTACCCGGCCACCTCGACCTCGTAGCTCGCGCCGTTGCTCTGGTTCACCGCGCGGATGTCGGTGGCGCCGTCGATGACGTGGTGATTGGTCAGGACGAGGCCGTCCGGGGTGAGGACGATGCCGGTCCCGGCGGTGTCCCGCCAGCCCACGCTCGAGATCAGGTGCACGGTCGTCGGCGCGATCCGCTCGTGGATCTGTTCGGGGGTGAGTGGGATCGGCGGCGGTGGTAGCGGCGTAACGGACTGCGGGGTGGCGACTTCCGGGGCGACGACCCCCGACGGGGGCGGTCCGAGCAGTGGGGTCGGCGGCCCCGAGGTCAGGCGTTGTCCGGCGAGCAGGCTGGCCGTGACGGCCGCCGCGACCGTCAGGAGGGCGAGCGTGCGGCGGGCACGGCGACGCGGCGGGGTGGTCCTCTCGTGCTCGGTCCTGTTCATGTACACCCGGCATCCGGAGGTGGCTCTGGTCGGCGTGGTGCGGCCGTTCCAGATTACGCGGACGGCCTGGGCGCGGTCGCGCGTTTGCGGTGCGTCTGCGCCCACAGATGTGGTTCTCGCCCCGTAGGCGTCACCCCGAAGTGGTCCTCTAGTCGGGGTGCGACGTCAGGGTGCCAGTCCGCCGTCGACCTCCTCGTGCCGTCCCGCGGGGGTGGCGGGCTCCGCCAGGGTCTCGGGTTCGGCGGCGATGTGCGTCGGGTGCCAGCCCCGGCTGACGACGCCGATGTGCTGCGGCGGCGTCGACTGCCGCGCGAAGAACCGGAACGCCAGATACAGCGCGATCGGCAGCAGAAGGTTGATGCCGAAGTGCGCGGACGAGCCGGCTGAGCCGCCGCAGGTGATCAGCGCGCTGGTGTCGTTGAGCGAGTGCGTCGCCATCACCGCCGCGAGCGTCGCGACGACCGGAACAGTCAGCCGTGCCCTGCCGTAGAGGTGCCACAGGCGCCAGATGACCGCGACCGCGATGCCGGTCCAGAGCCAGTGCAGCGGCGAGATCATGACGAACCGGAAGGCCTGCGCGAGGAGGGATCCGCCCACGCCGGGCGCGTCGATGGTCTCGCCGGTACAGGGGTCGGGGGCGCCGCCCTTGGGCACGGTGTACCCGTACAGCACCGTCTCCGCGATCGCGAACCCGGCGCCGCCGGCCAGCCCGAGCGCGATGCCGGCGCGGGGGTTCCGGTACCAGCCGAGCGCGAACAGGGCCAGCGGCACGATCAGCTTCGTGGATTCCTCGACCGGTCCCACCGTGATCAGGGCGCCGGTCAGGCCGACGGACTCGATGACCAGGTCGTTGAGGGTCATCGCGACGACCAGGGTGACCCCGGCCGCGGTGACCGTCGCCGCCACCACCTCCCGCAGCCCGATCGCCTGGTGCAGGTCGAGTTGCCGGGCGACGAACAGGTAGAACGCGAGCGCCAGCGACGACATCACGACCAGGCTCAGCGCCATCAGTACGGCCACCGACTCGGTCGAGTTGTACACCGCCGCACCGACTCCCAGCGTCACCAGCGCGACGACGATCGCCCACACCCATGGACCCCAGAACAGACCGCGGAACCGTCGGCCCCGGACCGCCTGCTCGTCCCCGGCGCGGACTCGGTGCGTCCAGGCCTGGTCGTCCCAGAATCGGCCGCGGCGCTCGTCGACCGTCGGGTCAGGGCGCCAGCCCGGTTCGGGTTCGTCCACTCGAGAGCGCCGCAGCGCCACCAGCATGCCGGCCCCGAGCAGCGTCAGCGCCAACCCGATCAGCTGTATCACCATGCGCGAAATCCTGGCACGGATCGCGGGCGGGACACCGTCAGGCCACGGGGTATCGGACGCGCCGAGGACTGCGGATTCCGGCGCGAACGTGCCGTGTCGGCGGTAGCGTCGCTCGCGCGTCGGGATCCACACTGTGCGAGCCGGGAAGGGGCACTTCCATGGAGGTCACATCGAAGGGGAGGTCGCATCGGCGGCCGCGCCGGTTCGCGCGGGCGACGGCGATCGCCCTCGCGTCGGCGCTCGCGACGGCCGGATCGGCGGGCGTCGCGGCCGCGTCCACGGCCCCGAGCGCACCCGCGGCCTCGCCGCCGGGAGCGGCCGAGCTCGCGCAGGCGTGGACCCACCCCGCGGTCGGCAGCCTGAACACCGGCTTCGCCGGGCTCGGCAGCGTCGGGTTCACCTTCGACTCCGGTAGCGCCGGCTCCGAGAACACGGGCTCCCAGAACACCGGTTCGCACAACACCGGCTTCGGGAACACCGGCTCGCACAACACCGGCGTCGCAAACACCGGTTCCGGCAACACCGGCATCGGCAACACCGGCTCCGACAACGTCGGGTTCGGGAACACCGGTTGGGGCAACGAGGGATCCCTGAACACCGGCTCGCTCAACACCGGCTCGGGGAACACCGGCATCCTCACCGAGGGAATCCTCATCACCGGGCTGGGATCGGTCGGCTTCGGGTCGCTGGGCATCAACTGGAACTGAGGGCCCTAGGCGCTCAGCCCATGCGCCGCTTCAGCACCATGTAGACCGCGCGGCGCATGAACGAGGTGCCCAGCGCCTTGGCGTTGCCGATCCGCACATCCATCGCGGACAGCAGTCCCGGCTCGGCCGCGCGCAACGACTCGTGGAACGCCGCCGCCTGGGAGGCCTGCTGGCGCGCCAGCCGCACGCTCCACTGACCGGCGTTGATGCGGAACGACGCCAGGGGACGGGGAATCGCGACGACGTCGCCGTGCAGGGCGACCCCGACATAGGTGGCCTCGTCGATCAGGTACGGGTTCGCGTCGTCCCACCAGCCGATCTTCTCGAGCACGGCCCGCCGCATCAGCACGCAGCCAGGCTCGCCGAAGATGTTCGCGCCCGCGGTCACCGTCCGCCGTGCGGCGACCCGGCCGCTGACCGGTCCGGACAGGCCCGCCAGTCCGCGTGCGGCGAGCACGGTCTTACCCGCCGCATCGACCAGGGTGCGCTGCGAGGCGACCAGCACCGCCTCCGGATGCTCGTCGAACGCGGCCACCTGCTCGGCGAGGCAGGTCGGGAAGATGGTGTCGTCGCCGCACACGAGCTTGAGCAGATCGCCGCTCGCGGCCTGACTGACACGGTCCCAGTTGGCCTTGGCACCGCCGCCCGCGGGGGTCTCCAGGATCGTCACGCGGGGGTCGTCGGCATAGGGGGCCAGGGCGGCGAGGGTGCCATCGGTCGACGCGTGATCGGCGATGATCAGCTCGAAGTCCTCGAACGTCTGTCCGAGGATCGAGTCGATCGTTTCGGCGATGTAATCGGCGTTGTTGTACGCCGGAACGACGACAGAGACCCGAGGCGTCATGCGGAATTCGACCTTTTCTTTCTACTGAAGGAGAAATCTCGATACCCGAAGAAGCTGGCGGTCGCGGTGACCGCGGTGATCGCGATCTGCGCCGGGATCGGCGGGAATCCGAAGACCGACACCGCGAGCGTCATCAGGGCCATGTTGATCGCGAAGGCGCCGAAGTTGACCGCGACGAACCGCCACAGGTCCCGCAGCAGGTGCCCGCGGACGCGGAACACCAGATAGCGGTACATCGCGAACGCGCACAGCACGTTGCACAGGTAGCCCGCGACGATCGCGAAGTGGTAGCCGAGCCGGTCGCCGACGGCGAGCTGCCAGGCGATGAACCAGGCCGTGCCGAGCGCTGTGTTGAACCCGCCGACCAGCAGGAACGCCAGGGCCTGGTTCTTGACCAGCCGCATCAGGGGGCCGGCGCCGCCCGTCATGCCTGCGGGCGGGGTCGCCGGGGCGCTGCCCGAACCCGGGGTGTGGGGACCTCGGTCGGTCAACTGGTGGTCCTTCATCGCTGGTGGTGCCCGCTTGCCCGGTGCACCCTACCCGAGGGGGTTCGCGTCGGCACCGAACCGCGGCAGCAGCCCGGACTCGAGCGCATCGGCGAGCGACGGGGCGGCCGCGTCCTTGTCGGAGAGCCGGAACTCGAACTCGGTGCCGTCCCGGCCCGTGGTCGGCCAGTCGATGCCGACCTCGGGGTCGAGCGGGTCGATGCCGTGCTCGCGGCCCGGCGCGTACCCGGTCGAGCACAGGTAGACGACGGTGGAGTCGTCCTCGAGCGAGAGGAAGGCGTGTCCGAGCCCCTCGCTGAGGAACACCGCGCGACGGTCCACATCGTCGAGGAGGACCGCGTCCCAGACCCCGAACGTCGGCGACCCGACCCGCAGGTCCACCGCGACGTCGAGGACCGCGCCGCGCACGCAGGTCACGTACTTGGCCTGACCGGGCGGCACGTCCGCGAAGTGGACGCCCCGCAGTACCCCGGCCGCGGAGACCGAGCAGTTGGCCTGCTGCAGATCCAGGGACCGGCCGGTGGCCTCGGTGAAGGTCGGGTCCCGGAACCACTCCAGGAACACGCCGCGGTCGTCACCGAACTGCTTGGGGGTGAACTCCCAGGCGCCGGGCACTTTCAGTTCGCGAAACTGCATTCCTCACCATTCCTTGCCGCGGTCGAGCAGACCGAGCAGATAGTTGCCGTAACCGGACTTGACCAGTGCCTCGGCGCGCACCCGCAGCTCGTCGTCGGTGATGAAGCCCCGCCGCCACGCCACCTCCTCGGGTGCGCCGATCTTCAGGCCCTGCCGCTCCTCGATGGTGCGGACGTAGTTCGAGGCGTCGAGCAGCGAGTCGAAGGTGCCGGTGTCGAGCCAGGCGGTACCGCGCGGCAGCACCTCGACCTGCAGCCGACCCGCCTCGAGGTAGGCGCGGTTGACGTCGGTGATCTCGTACTCGCCGCGCGCCGACGGCTTCAGGTCGCGGGCGATCGACACCACGTCGTTGTCGTAGAAGTACAGCCCGGGCACCGCGTAGTTGGAGCGCGGCAGCTGCGGCTTCTCCTCCAGGGAGATCGCGCGGCCGTCCGCGTCGAACTCGATCACGCCGTATGCGGTCGGGTCGGCGACCCAGTACGCGAACACCGCGCCGCCCTCGATCTGCTCGAACCGCTTCAGCCGGGTACCCAGGCCGGGTCCGTAGAAGATGTTGTCGCCGAGCACCAGTGCGGCGGAGTCCGACCCGATGTGCTCGGCGCCGAGCACGAACGCCTGCGCGAGGCCGTTGGGTTCGGCCTGCACCTGGTAGCTGAGGGAGACACCGAACCGGGATCCGTCGCCGAGCAGCCGCTGGAACTGCTCGGCGTCCGCGGGGGTGGTGATCACCAGGATGTCCCGGATGCCGGCCAGCATCAGCGTCGAGAGCGGGTAGTAGATCATCGGCTTGTCGAATACCGGCACCAACTGCTTGCTGACCCCGAGCGTGATCGGATGGAGCCGGGACCCGGTTCCACCGGCCAGAATGATTCCGCGCATAGCGGGCAGTGTTCCAGTGTTCGGTTCCCGGGCAAACTCCGGCCACCGGTATCGTGCGGACCGTGAAGCTACTCGTGACCGGCGGCGCAGGATTCATCGGCGCCAACTTCGTCCAGCAGACCGTCGACGAGCGCCCGGATGTCGAGGTGACGGTCCTCGACGCGTTGACGTACGCGGGCAACGTCGAATCGCTGGCGCCGGTCCGGGATCGGATCGAGTTCGTCCAGGGCGACATCGCCGACGCCGACCTGGTCGACCGGCTGATCGCCGGGACCGACCTCGTCGTCCACTTCGCGGCGGAGTCGCACAACGACAACTCACTCAATGATCCGTCCCCGTTCGTGCGGACCAACGTGATCGGCACGTTCACGCTGCTGGAGGCCATCCGCAAGCACGGCGTGCGCTACCACCACATCTCCACCGACGAGGTGTACGGCGACCTGGAACTCGACGACCCGGCCCGGTTCACCGAGGCCACCCCGTACAACCCGTCGAGCCCGTATTCCTCGACGAAGGCGTCGAGTGACCTGCTGGTGCGCGCCTGGGCCCGCTCGTTCGGCATCTCCGCGACCATCTCGAACTGCTCGAACAACTACGGGCCGTACCAGCACGTGGAGAAGTTCATCCCGCGGCAGATCACGAACGTTCTCGACGGTGTCCGGCCCAAGCTCTACGGTCAGGGCCTCAACGTCCGGGACTGGATCCACGTCGACGACCACAACCGCGCCGTCTGGACGATCATCGAGCGCGGCACGCCGGGGGAGACGTACCTGATCGGCGCGGACGGCGAGGTCGACAATCGCACCGTCGTGCGGACCATCCTGGAGTTGCTCGGCAAGGACCCGGACGACTTCGATGCGGTCACCGACCGGCCGGGCCACGACATGCGGTACGCCATCGACGCCACCCGGCTGCGGACCGAACTCGGATGGGAACCGCGATACCGGGACTTCCGCTCCGGGCTGGCCGCGACCGTCGACTGGTACCGCGCCAACGAGCAGTGGTGGCGTCCGCAGAAGAGCGCGACCGAACAGGCCTACGCGGCGGCGGGCGAGACGGTGCTGGGGGCCGCAGACCCTGCGGAATGACCGGACTACCGGCCGAGTGAGCGCCGGGTCGCCTCCAGGGTGGCGGCGATACCGGCCGGCAGCGTCCGGTATGCCCGGCGATCGAGTTCCGGCCAGACGATCGAGCGCAACCGCAGGTCCCCGGACTGGACGCTCGCGAGCGGCGACGACGCGAGCACGACGGTCGGCTTGCGGCGGAACACGGTTCGGCAGGCGCCGAGCAGCGCGCCGATGGTGGTGCTCTGGCCCGAGGCGAAGATCTTGGTGACCCGCTCACCGGGGCGTGACTGCGCGAGGTCGAGGGCGTCGGCGACCATCGCGGCGGCGTCGGTCACGTAGAGGTAGTCGCGCATCGTGTCCATCGGCACGTAGATCGAGATCGGCGCCGACATCAGGTAGCCGCGGCACAGGTGCGAGATGAGCCCCTGCGGTTTGGCCAGGTTCTGGCCGGGTCCGTACAGGTTCGCGAACCTGCCGACCACCACGGACGCCCCCGTTGCGGCGCCGAAACGGTGCATCAGCTGCTCGGCCGCGAGCTTCGCCCGGCCGTAGTCGCCGAGCGGTACCGGGTCGGTGTCCTCGGTGAACGGTGCCCCGGTGGAGCCGGCGTACACGCCGCCCGCCGACGAGGCGTGCACGACCACGCCGGGTTCTGCGGCGCCGCGCGTGATCCTGGCGATCTCGTCGAGCACATCGGACATGACCGCGTTCTCCGCGGCGAACTCGTCGGACGTGGTGCCGTTCACGCCGACGCCCGCGCACCAGACGAGTCGCCACGGCCCGCCGTTCGCCGAGTCGATCACCCGGCGGGCGTCCGCGAACAGCACCCGCTTGGCGAGGTCGCCGTCGCGCCACGGGACGCGGCTCGTCTCGACCCGCAGACCCCGCCGCCCGAGCTCGCGGGTGACGGCGCCGCCGAGCAGTCCGCCGCCGCCCACGATCCAGGTCGGGGTGGTCATGTCAGTCGCTCGCTGAGTCGGCTCGGTGTTCGTGCGGGACCGACTCGGCGCGTCCGAGCGGGCCTGCCGCCGGATCGCCGACGATCAGGTACGGCGGTTTGCCCATCGCGGTCTTGACGTTGACCCCGACGTACTCGGCGATCACCCCGAGGGAGAACAGGATCGCGCCCATGCCGAACAGCAGGATCACCATCGTCGAGGCCCAGCCCCGAACCTCGCTGCCGACGTCGAAGAAGAGGTAGGACACCAGCACGTACAGCACCAGCGCCAGGCCGAGCGCGGCGAAGAGCACCCCGATGAAGCTGACCATGCGCAGGCCCTTGGTGCCGCTGGAGAGGACCATTCGCCAGAAGTGGGAGAGCAGGCTGCGCAGGTGATAGCCGGAGCGGCGGCCGTGCTCGGCGCGCAGCGCCACCGGGCTGGTGGTCACCTCGCCCGCGATCCAGCCGAGCGCGACGTCGAGGTAGGCCTCCGAGCCCGCGTAGGCCGCCACCGAGCGGCCGACCTCGCCGAGGACGAGCCGGAAGCTCTGGAAGCTGCGGGTGTTGTCGCCGGAGAGCGCGTGCGCGATGAGCCACTTCGAGCCGCGGGAGGCGGCGTTGCGCAGCATCCCGTGCGGGGCGGGGTTCGTCGGGTTCGCGTAGACGACGGTGGCCTGCTCGTCGAGTGCGGTGTCGAGCAGCCCGCCGACCGCGGCGGGGTCGTGCTGCCCGTCCTCGTCCATGGTGACGATCCACTCGCCGCCGCTCGAGGCCATGCCGGCCAGGGTCGCCGGATGCTGCCCGAAGTTCCGGCTCAGCCAGATCGGCCGGACGAAATCGTGTTCGGCGGCGAGCTGCCGGATGACCTGGGCCGAGTCGTCCGGGCCGTGGTCGAAGACGAGCAGGACCTCCTCGACGAGCATGGGCCGGCCCGCCGGGGTGAAGCGGGTCGTCGTCCACGGCAGGATCTCGTCGATCAGTGCGCGAAGCGTCTGGGCGCCCTGGTACACCGGCACCACGACGGAGATTCGGTGCGGTACCGCCGTGGGTCGGGCGTCATCGGAGGTCACAGGCTGGGAGTTTATACACCCTGCGCGGGGTCGCCGTCCCCGGAAGCGGTCACCGCCCCGCCCGCGCCCGGCCCGTCCACCCCGCGCCGGGCGACACGACGGTCGCGGTAGTAGAGCCCGGTGAGCGCGACGATCAGCACCAGTCCGAACCCGGCGGCCGCGAAGCCGAGCCGCTGACCCGGCGGGCGGAACGTGATGACCAGCTCGGCATCGTCGGTGCCGGGCGGCAGGTCGACGTAGAGGAACGTGTCGCCGAGGCCCTTGGTCGGCAAGGGTTCACCGTCGAGGGTGGCGGTGTATCCGGGCCAGGCGAGGCGGGCGAAGATCACACTGCCGCCGTCGGGCGAGCTGACCCGGACCCGTTCGGAGTTGACGCTCGCCGATTCCGGGACCGCGTCGGCACCGACCGTCGCCGAGACCCGACCGGTGCGATCCGAGATCGGTCCCCCGACGCGTTCGAGGACATAGATCTGGTCGGAGGCGGGCCGAGGCGCGGCGGTCTCGGGCGGCGTCACCCACTGCCAGCCCTCGGGTGCCGGACGCCGGTCGGCGCCCGGATACTGCTTCTTCTGCACGACGACCCGGTCGAGGAGCATCAGGTCGGCAGTGGTCTTCCCGGTGTACTCGTCGACGCGGAAGACGTTGCGGAACGCGTCCTCGCAGGTCGAGCCCTCGTACTTGATGCACAGCCAGTCGCCGAAGCCCTGATGGCCGATCGGCGTGTACGCGTTGACGTAGTCGAGGTCGAGCACCTTCGCGTAGTTGCCGTACACCTGCGAGTTCCAGGGCAGGCCGGGGCTGTCGGGCGAGTCGTCGGTCAGGCTTCGTGTGCCCAGCTGCAGGGTGGGGCCCTCCCAGCGGGGGAACTCGGCCTTGGCCTCCGACTGGCTGGTGGGCAGGTACCACTTGCTGAGCACCGGCGCGTAGGTGGAGACCTGGTAGGCGAGGATCGGCAGCACCGTGATGATCAGCAGCGCGGCCACCGCACGGTCGCCGAATCGGCGGGCCAGGTACAGCGCGAGGGCACCGAAGACGAGGATCAGGGCGCCCCACATGACGTGCCTGCCGAAGTACTGGGGCCCCGACGAGCTGGCGCGCAGCACCAGGACCAGGACCAGCAGTCCCGCCGCGACGAGTCGGGGTCGCAGCGGTCGCGTGGTGCCGAACCGGCTCAGCAGCGCCGCCAGCAGCACCAGGACGATCACCGCGACGAACGGCAGCAGGCGCGCCGGCCACCGGATCTGACCGATGTCGCTGGGACCGGAGGTGAACAGCAGGATGAAGCCGAGCAGCAGCAGCGGGGCGGAGAACTCGCGCAGCGCGGGCTGCGCCTTGCGCCATGCGATGAACGCGAGCGCCGGAATCGCGAACCAGGCGATGTAGGTGATCGGCGCGGTGGTCGTCTCCCCGGTCCACGACTCGATGCTCGACACCGACGACGGGATGCTCGCGGTGAACGTCTCCGACCAGGGTGCGGTGAGGAAGTTGTCGTTGAGCGCGCCCTCCTCCCCGGTGCGCCAGGTCACCGACGACGAGAGCATGCCCGGGAGGAACGTGACGGCGCCGCAGGCCGCCGCCGCGATGCCGACCCCGCCGAGCAGCAGGGACGGCCGCCAACGCCGCTGATACAGGTATTCACCGATCATCAGGCAGCCGATCAACACGCCCGCCATCAGCGCGGTGTGCGCGTAGCCGACGCTGATCGCGAGGTAGAGGAACGCGAACACCGGCAGGGGGCCGGATCGGCCGCGCGCGTACCGGACGCCGCTGGCCCAGGCCTGCACCACCCATGCCATGCCGATCAGCGAGGTGACCCAGGACGGGTCCTCGAAATACAGGGTGAAGCCGCCGAACGGGACGGCGGCGCCGGCGACCGCGGCCCAGGCCGGGCGGGCACCGTATTCCATCGCCACCCGGTAGACGCCCCAGCCGAGAACGATCGAGAACCCGAGCTTGACCGCCGTCGCCAGGAGCGCGAGGTCGTCCACCGACGGGGCGGCGTAGTTGATCGCCATCTGCACCGGGTTCCACAGGCCGCCCTGGCCCTCGACCGGGTAGTTGCCCGCCATCCACTGATCGAGGACCAGGGTCGGGAACCACTGTCCCTCCCGCATCAGGTGACCGAGCTGGATCCAGTTGCCGACCGCGCCCGACTCGGTGTCGTCGACGTAGAAGTAGCGGGGATCCACGCTCAGCACGAGGGCGAATCCGAGGCAGATGACACCCGCGACCACGGCCCCCCATGCCCATCGGGTGCTCCGGGTGGAAACGGGCGGTTCGAGTGTCACGGGAGCTCCAGGTAGCGCGGTCGGGTGCCCAGTGACATTAACGGAGGTCGAGCTCGGTGGTTTCGTCGGTCAACTGCACGTCGGGATACCCTGCGGGTGGACATTGGCGACACGATCGAGAGTTGGCGGTTGGATGAACAAGCCCGAATTCCTTGAGTCCGGGGCGTTGGCGACCGAGGTCGCGACGCGACTGCTCGTGCAGCGCGGCGTCTTCGTCGGTATGTCACCGATTGTCAACGACGATCTCTACGTCGCGTTCAGCAAGGGCGCCGGCGACCGGGAACGCCACACGCTGTACCTGGACAAGGGCGCGCGCGTCCACACCAACACCTACTTCGGGCGGTTCGCGGCCAGCTACTGGCAGCGCTGGACCACGGTCACCGAGGTGCGGGTCAGCCTGAGGGCCGCCGGTTCCGGCCGCTTCCGGGTCCGCCTCGTCGCCTCCGACATCGCCGGGCACCGCCGGATCGTCGGCGCCGTCTCCGGATCGGGCGACCAGACGGTCGAACTGTCCTCACCGCTGGACAAGTTCCTCGACGGCGGCGCCCTCTGGGTCGAGATCGACGCGCAGGATGCCCCGCTGACCGTGGACCAGCTCGAGTGGACCGTGGCCGCGCCGCAGACCGTCCGCCCGGTCGCGATCGCGATCTGCACGTTCAACCGCGCCGACGACTGCGCGCAGACGGTCGCGGCGCTGGCCTCCGACGACCGCGTGCTCGAGGTCATCGACGCCGTCTACGTGGTCGATCAGGGAACCGACCTGGTCCGGGACCGCGCACTGTACGGCGAGGTCGCGCCGAGGTTCGGGGACAAGCTGCACTACGTGCGGCAGCCCAACCTCGGCGGCGCGGGCGGCTTCACCCGCGGTCTCTACGAGGTCACCGCGACCGACGGGCACGTCGACGTGATCCTGATGGACGACGACATCCTGTGTGAGCCGGAGACCGTCCTGCGGCTCAACGCCTTCGCGAACGTCACGGTCGAGCCCACGCTGGTCGGCGCCCAGATGATGTTCCTGCTGAACCCCGACTTCCTCAACGTGGGTGCGGAGGACGTCAACCTGGCCACCCTCCAGCACGGGCAGAAGGTGCCCAAGGCGCTGCGCAACACGAGCATGCTGAAGAAGAACCAGGAGCGCCGGGTCGACGCCGGATACAACGCCTGGTGGACCTGCCTGATCCCGGCGGAGGTCGTCGCGAAGGTCGGTCTGCCCATCCCGATCTTCTTCCAGTGGGACGACGTGGAGTACGGCGTCCGTGCCCGCGAGGCCGGCTTCGTCACGGTCACGCTGCCGAACGCGGCGGTCTGGCACGCGGACTTCTACTGGAAGGACTTCGACGACTGGGCGCGCTACTTCAGCACCCGCAACTCCCTGATCGTGGGCGCCCTGCACAGCGAACTGGACACCAAGGCGCTGGGCCGGATGTTCTTCCGGCAGATCAGCGAGTTCCTCGTCGGCATGCAGTACGGCCTCGCGGCGACCACGTTGCGGGGTATCGAGGACTTTCTCGAGGGCCCGAAGGTGTTGCAGGACGGCGGCATCGAGGCGATGGCCGCGATCCGCGCGGAGCGGGCCGAGTACCCGGAGACGGTCAAGCACGACGCGGCCACCGCGCCCGTGCGGTCCGCGGACCTCACCACTCGGCGCTCGGGCGGCGAACCCAGCGCCATGCGTCTGATCCTGATCAAGCGGGCCGTCGACCAGTGGTTCGGGCGTACCCAGCACGGCCTGGTCAACGTTCCGCGCGAGGACGCGCACTGGTGGCACATCTCGCTGTTCGATCATGTGGTGGTCACCGACGCCTCGCAGTCCGGCGTGCGAATCCGTCAGCGAGACAAGGGCAAGGCGGTGGCGCTGCTGCGGCGCACGATCAGGGTGCTGCGGCGCCTGCGCGAGGACGGCGCCACCGTCGCCCGCCAGTACCGCGACGCGGCACCCCAGCTGACCAGCCGGGAAAACTGGGCGCGCCTGTACGGGGAGTGAATCCGACCACTCACCCCCGCAGCCGGATCACCACCTGTTCGTTGTTCGCCGTGTAGGCCAGGTAGTCGAACGCCACGCCGGTGTCGGCCACGAACTCGGTCCACGCCCGGTGCTCGTGGCCCTGCCAGCCGGGGTAGTTGAAGTACTCGTCGAACACCAGGACCGTCCCGGCGACGAGCCGGTCGCGCAGCAGGGCCAGCACCGTTCTCGTCGACGAGTACAGGTCGGCGTCGAGGTGCGCGAACGCGACCGGTCCGGGGTGCTCGGCCAGGAAGCCGGGCAGGGTGTCCTCGAACAGCCCGGGCACCAGCTCGGCGCCGGGCACGTCGGGCGGCGTCGCCTGCGCGAACTCGCCGGCCGGGAACCCGGTGCGCCACGCCTCCGGCAGCCCCGAGAACACGTCGAACCCGTACACCGGGTGCCCCGTGGGGCGCAGCGTGTCGGCGATGATGCGCAGGGTGCTCCCGCCCGCCACGCCGAACTCGAGCGCCAGGCCGTCCGCGGTCACCTGGTCCAGCGCGTAGCGCAGCGTCTCGTGCGGGTGCCAGCGCGCCGGCACCGTGGGCATGTGCTCGAGCACGAACTCGGCGGCCTCGGCGGTGGCGCGGACATCCAGTGCGTGCGAGATGTCGCGGCGCGTGCGTTCCTCGAGTTCGGTGAGGCGTTCGCGCACGGTCGCGACCTCGATGCGGGCGAGCGACAACTCGTTCAGCACCCTGGTCAGTTCGCCGTTGGTGGCGGACAATTCGGCCAACAGCTGGTCGTGCCGGACCTCCTGCTCGGACCGCGCCTGCCGGTCGGACTCGTGGATCACCTCGCCCACGGCGCTCTGCAACTTGAGTCGGGCGGTGCGACGAACACGCTTGAGCATCCGGAGTCTGCCTCTCGTCGGTCGGCGGAATCGAACCGTGTCGGGCGAACTCGTTCCCACGCTACCCGCGCTCAGGGTCGCCGGAAATTCACCAGCCCGCCCGGGCGGGAAGGTGCCATGCTCGAGGTGAGGCCGGGGGCGCCGGGCGCCGCCGGGGAAAGCAGGAGATCATGCCTCCCGTCACGGAGGACCGCAGGCTGCTCAACTTCGCCTCCCAGATCGAGGGCGGCGCCCTCGCGCAGGCGCGGCAGACGGCCTCGATGCCGTTCATCCACCCGCACGTGGCGCTGATGCCGGACGCCCATCTCGGCAAGGGCAGCGCGGTCGGCACCGTCATCCCCACCCTCGGGGTGGTGATACCGGCGGCGGTCGGGGTGGACATCGGTTGCGGCATGATCGGCGTGCGGACCGAGTTCACCGAGGACGACGTCGACGCCCGGATCGCCGCCACCGGGGTGGGCCTGGGTGCGCTGCGTCTCGAGATCGAGCGGGCCATCCCGCTCTCGCCCGGCCACTACAACGCCGACCTCGACAGCTGGCCGTTCACCGCCGCGAAGATCGCCGAACTGGAGAAGCGGGCCAGGCGCGAGCACGTCGACCTGGCGCACTCCCCGAAGTGGCGCCAGCAGCTCGGATCCCTCGGCGGCGGAAACCATTTCATCGAGCTGTGCCTGGACGAGACGGACCGGGTGTGGCTGTTCCTGCACAGCGGCAGCCGCGGCGTCGGCAACAAGATCGCCCAGCACCACATCCAGGTCGCGCAGCGGCTGTGCGGACAGCGGCACATCAAGCTGCCGAACCGGGACCTGGCCTACCTGACCGAGGGCACCCCCGAGTTCGACCAGTACATCCGGGAGCTGAACTGGGCGCAGCGCTTCGCCTACCTGAACCGGGCCGAGATGATGGACCGGTTCGGGGCGGTGTTCGCGCGGTGGATGGGGGCAGAGGATCACCGAGAGACCGAACGAGTGAACTGTCACCACAATTACACCCAGCGGGAACGCCACGGCGGCAAGGACGTCTGGCTCACCCGTAAGGGTGCGGTGGACGCGCACGCGGGCGTCCGGGCGATGATCCCCGGGTCGATGGGGACGCACTCCTACGTGGTCGAGGGCAAGGGCAACGCGGAGGGTCTGTGCTCGGCCCCGCACGGCGCGGGCAGGCGGTTCTCCCGGACCGAGGCGAAGCGGCGGTTCACCCAGGCCGATCTGCGCGCACGGATGCGGGGCATCGAATACCGGGACAGCGCCGAGTTCGTCGACGAGATCCCCGACGCCTACAAGGAGATCTCCACCGTGATGGCGGACGCCCGCGACCTGGTGACGGTGCTGCACGAGCTCCGCCAGATCGTCAACGTGAAGGGCACTTAGGGCACGTCTCTAGTGCCGCTCGAACCGTTCCCGCCTGCCCATCCTGCGCAGCCGCACCCAGTCGCGTAGGCCGGCCGGGTCCCGGCGGTCGACGAGGAAGAACCAGCCGAAGCGAAGCCACTCCTGCGGCAGCAGCCGCCGCATGCCCGGCTGCGAGAGCAGATAGCCGCGGTTGCGGTAGGTGTAGAACCGCTTCGTCTCGTTGTCCGGGTACTGGGTGTGCATCCGGCCGCCCAGGATCGGCTTGAACTCCTCGGCCCCGTTGGGGTGCACGTAGGCGGTCTGCAGGCAGGTGCCGAAAGCCAATCCGGAGCGGACCAGCCGGCGATGCACCTCCACCTCGTCGCCGCGGACGAACAGGCGCAGGTCCGGGACGCCGACCGCGTCGACCGCGGCGGCGGAGAACAGTGCCCCGTTGAACAGGGATGCGATTCCCGGCAGCAGGTCCCCGCCGTCCTCGTCGCTGCCGCCGAGTTCCGAGCGCAGCCGCCGCCACTCGACCCCGCGACGCAGCGGGAAGGCCAGTCGGTCGGGGTCGTCGATGTCGCACACGACGGGGGACACCTCGGACAGCCCGTGCCGGGTGGCGCAGTCGAGCAGGGTGGCCAGCACCTCGGGGCCCTCCGGTCGGCCGTCGTCATCGGCCAGCCAGAGCCAGTCGGCGCCGAGCGAGAGCGCATACAGCATGCCGAGCGCGAACCCGCCTGCCCCGCCGAGGTTGTGCTTGGAGCCGAGGTAGGTGGTCGGCACGTCCGAACCCTCGACGAGTGCGCGCACCTCTGCCTCGTCGGCGTTGTCGACCACCACGAGGTGATCCAGCGGCCGGGACTGGGTGGAGAGCACCTTCAGCGACTCGGCGAGCAGTTCGCGGCGCTTGTGGGTGACCACCACGCCGATGATCCGTTCGGTCACCGGGCGTGCCCCGGCTCGGCCTGTTCGCGCTCCATCTCGGCGATGACGTGCCGCACGTGGTCGGCGGCGTCGTCGCCCTCGTAGGCGCGCACGACGTCCTCGATCTCGCCGTGCATGCGCACCTGGCCGTGATCGATCCACATCGCCGTGTCGCACAGCTGGGCGAGGAACTCGTTGGAGTGGCTCGCGAACACCAGGATGCCGGAGCGCTCGACCAGCGCCTGCAGCCGGACCCGCGCCTTCTTCATGAACTCCGCGTCGACCGCGCCGATGCCCTCGTCGAGCAGGAGGATCTCCGGGTCGATGCTGGTCACCACGCCCATGGCGACCCGCACCCGCATGCCCGTCGAGTACGTGCGCAGCGGCATGGACAGGTACTCGCCCAGCTCGGTGAACTCGGCGATCTCGTCCATCTTCGCCAGCATCTGCTTGCGGGTCTGGCCGAGGAAGAGGCCGCGGATGATGATGTTCTCGTAGCCGGAGATCTCCGGGTCCATGCCGACGCCGAGATCGAACACCGGTGCCACTCGCCCCCGGATCCTGGCGCTGCCGCGGGACGGCTCGTAGATGCCGGACAGCAGCCGCAGCAGCGTCGACTTGCCCGCGCCGTTGTGGCCGACCAGCCCGATCCGGTCGCCCTCCTTGAGCGAGAGGGTGATGTCGCGCAGCGCCTCGACCACCACGACATCGGAGTCGTTGCGGCCGATCGCGCCGCCCGCCTTGCCGAGGAACGCCTTCTTCAGCGACCGCGACTTGGCGTCGAAGATCGGGAAGTCGACGCACGCGTTGTGCGTCTCGATGCTGACGTGCTTAGTCATCTGTGACCGCTCTCCCTAAACCCAGTAGGGCACGCGGGCCCGGTACTTGCGCAGTGCCATGAGCGCCAGCGCCCAGCCGACCACGGTGATCCCCAGCACGATGTACCAGTGGTACAGCGCCTGCGGCTGCCCGATCATCGGCGCACGGACGATCTCGAGGTAGTGGTAGAGCGGGTTGAGCTCGGCGATCCTCGCGCGGTCGGCGACCGCGCCGCCCTGCGCGACGAGGCTCTGGGTGGTCCACATGATCGGTGTCAGCACGAACAGCAGCAGCGTCATCGACGACAGGATCGGGGCGATGTCGCGATAGCGGGTGGCGAAGATGCCGAAGACGATCGACACCCACACCGCGTTGAGCACGAGCAACGCCACCGCCGGGATCGCTGCGAGTGACGCCCAGCTCAGGTCCCGCCACACCCCGAACGCCACCACCATGACCACGTAGATCAGCAGGTTGTGCGCGAAGAACAGCAGTTGCCGCCACACCAGTCGATAGATGTGCACGCTCAGCGCCGATGGCAGCTGTTTGATCAGCCCCTCGTTGGCGATGAACACCTCGGACCCCTCGATGATCGAGGCGTTGATGAGGTTCCACACGATCAGACCGACCGTCACGTAGGGCAGGAACTCGGCGAGGGGAATGTCGAGCAGCGCCGCGTAGAGGATGCCGATCGCGGTCGCCTGGACACCGGTGGCGATGGTGATCCAGAACGGGCCGATCACCGACCGGCGGTACCGCTGCTTGATGTCCTGCCAGCCCAGGTTCAGCCACAGCTCGCGCTGGGCGAATCCGTCCCGCAGGTCCTTGAACCCGCGACGGAAGGTCTGCGAGTCGGAGACCGGGGGGACATCGATGGCCAATGCCTCGGATTCTGGGGCGGATGCTGACACGGGGACCGAGCCTACTGGTCGGCCCCGTGGGGCCGACCGGTAGCGCCTACAGGTACTGGCCGGTACCCGAGCCCTGCTGCGGATTCTGGTGCCCGTGGCCCGCGCCCGTGCCGGGCGGCAGCGCGCTCTGGCGCATCTGCTCGAGCTGCGACCGGGCCGCCATCTGCTGGGCGAACAGCGCGGTCTGGATGCCGTGGAACAGGCCCTCGAGCCAGCCGACGAGCTGCGCCTGCGCGATCCGCAGTTCCGCGTCGGTGGGCACCTGGTCATCGGTGAACGGCAGCGTCAGTCGCTCGAGTTCCTCCCGGAGCTCGGGGGCGAGGCCCTGCTCGAGCTCGCGGATCGAGGACTTGTGGATCTCCTTGAGCCGGGTCCGGCTGGCGTCGTCGAGCGGTGCGGCGCGGACCTCCTCGAGGAGCTGCTTGATCATGGTGCCGATCCGCATGACCTTGGCCGGCTGTTCCACCATGTCCGCGATCGACTCGCCGTTCTCGCCGTTCTCCCCGTTCGCGCGGCCCGCACCCGGGAAGCCGCCCTCGCCGGGTCCCGATCCGGCGCCGGCGAGGCCGGCCGCGGCGACCACCATCGGCTGACCGTCGGGTCCGATCACGACCACCTGCTGATTGTCCGGTTGCGTCATGGCTCCATCTTGTATCAGGAGCGGAGCCAGCGCATCGGCCCCGGGGATCCGACGCGCCCGATGTCGTCGGGAACCGGGCCCGTCCCGCGGAACCCGCGAAAGTTGGTGTTGTATACCGTCACACATACTGTGATGCCTCACAATCCGGCCATCCGCATCGCACCGTTTCGAAATTAGGTCCTAGGCTGTCGGGCATGGCATACGACGTCGCCCGGGTGCGGGGACTTATCCCTTCGCTCGGAGACGGTTGGATCCATCTCGATCCGCAGGCAGGCATGCAGCATCCGGATTCGGTGTCGACCGCGGTGTCGACGGCCTTCCGCGGCTCCGCGGCCTCGCACAGTGGTCGGCACGTCTCCTCGCGGCGCAGCGCGGCGACCCTGGACGCGGCCCGCGAGGCCGTCGCCGATCTCGTGGGCGGCGACCCGGCGGGCGTCGTGCTCGGCCAGGACCGGGCGGTGCTGCTGGCGTGGCTGGCCGAGGCGCTCAGTTCGAGGCTCGGGCTCGGCACCGGGGTGGTGCTCTCCCGGCTCGATGAGGAGGCCAACGTCGCGCCGTGGTTGCGGGTCGCCAATCGCTATGGTGCGCAGGTTCGCTGGGCCGAGGTCGAGATCGACACCTGCGACCTGCCCAGCTGGCAGTTCGCCGAGCTGATCGGACCCACCACGCGCCTGGTCGCGCTGACCGCGGCTTCCCCGATCGTCGGGTCGGCACCGGACGTGCGGGTGGCCGCGGACCGGATCCACGAGGTCGGCGGCCTGCTGGTCGCCGACGCCATCGCGGCCGCGCCCTACGCGCACGTCGACATCCACGAGATCGGTGCCGACGTGCTCGCGGTGAACGCGCCGAGCTGGGGCGGTCCGCAGATCGGTGCCCTGATCTTCCGTGAGCCCGCGTTGCTCGACAAGATCCCCGCGATCTCGTTGAACCCGTACGCCACCGGGCCGGAGCGGTTGGAGATGGGCGGACATCAGTACGCGCTGCTCGCCGGGCTGACCGCCTCGATCGATTACCTGGCGGGGCTGGACGAGACGGCCCGGGGGAGCCGCAGGGAGCGCCTGGAGACCTCGATCAGCTCGCTGCAGGACTACCACGACCGGATCTTCGAGTACCTGATGGCCTCGCTGCGCCGGCTGCCCCAGGTGATGCTGATCGGCACCTCGCACAGCCGCGTGCCGACCATCAGCTTCACCGTCGCCGGGGTGCCCGCGGAGAAGGTGTCGCTGCACTTCGCCGAGCGCCGGATCGGCACGGTCGTCGGCGAGCGCGGGGGCAGCAGGCTGCTGGATTCGCTCGGCGTCAGTGACGAGGGCGGCGCCGTGACGATCGGCCTGGCGCCCTACACCACCCGATACGAGATCGATCAGCTCGTCCGCGCCGTCGCCGCCCTCGGCTGATCGGTTTTCACCCGAGCGTCAGCACGACCTTGCCGACGGTGTCGGGCTCGTCCAGCATTTCGTGGGCCCGCGCGGCCTCGGTGATCGGCAGCTCGGCGTGCACGACGGGACGCACGACGGCGTCCGCGATCATCGGCCACAGGCGCTCGGTGACGGCCGCGACGATCTCGGCCTTGCTCGAGCGCCCGGTCTCGGGCCTGCCGCGCAGTCCGGTGGCGAACACCCGGCCGCGCTTGGCGAGCAGCTTGCCCAGGTCCAGCTCGCCGACCCGGCCGCCCTGCATACCGATGACGCAGAGCTGGCCGTCCTTGGCCAGGGCGTCGATGTTGCGGCCGAGATAGGAGCCGCCCATGTTGTCGAGGATCAGGTCGGCACCACCGCGCGGGGTCCCGGCCAGCGCCGTCACGAAGTCGTCCTCGCGATAGTTGACGGCGATCGACGCGCCCAGCTGGCGGCACACCGCCAGCTTGCCCTCGGATCCGGCGGTCGCGGCGACGGTGGCTCCGAGGGCGGCCGCCACCTGGATCGCATGCG
Organism: Rhodococcus daqingensis; assembly: GCF_042665615.1. Classification (NCBI taxonomy): domain Bacteria; kingdom Bacillati; phylum Actinomycetota; class Actinomycetes; order Mycobacteriales; family Nocardiaceae; genus Rhodococcus; species Rhodococcus daqingensis. The sequence goes on from NZ_JBHTCS010000030.1 coordinate 21,565, forward strand.
TGCCGATGCCGCCCCCGCCGCCGTGGATCAGCACGACCTGTCCCGCCTGGAGGCCCCCGATCATCACGAGGTTGGACCACACCGTGCAGGCGACCTCGGGCAGCGCCGCCGCCGCGATCAGGTCCAGGCCCTCGGGAACCGGCAGCAGCTGGGTCGCCGGGGCCGCCACTCGCTGCGCGTAGCCCCCGCCCGAGAGCAGCGCGCAGACCCGGTCACCGACCGCCCAGCCGCGGACGCCCTCGCCGAGTTCGGCGATGGTGCCCGAACATTCGAGTCCGAGGATCTCGCTGGCGCCGGGCGGCGGTGGATACAGGCCCTGGCGCTGCAGCAGGTCCGCACGGTTGACAGCGGTGGCCGCGACGTCGACGAGGACCTCGCCGGGCCGGGGCCGCGGGTCGGGGACCTCGGTCCACTCGAGCACCTCGGGTCCGCCGGGCTCGGTGACGGTGATGGCGCGCATGAGAAAACGCTAGCCCCGTGGCCCACCGGCTGTCGCGGGACCGGCCGAAACGGTGCGTCACACCCTCCCGCCGAGGGCTTGGAACCGCTACCGTCACGCGGGTGACCTACTTCGGCAACATGCAGAACGAGATCTACCTGTCCGGGGTCGGCGGCGCCAGGCCGGAGTTGCCGATGACGGCGGCCGGCCTCGAGAAGCTGGCCGCGACCACCCTGTCACCGGAGGCGTTCGCCTACATCGCGGGCAGCGCGTCGAGCGAGCGGACCGCCGCGGCGAACCTCGCCGCGTTCGAGCGGCACTCGATCGTGCCCCGGATGCTGCGCGGGACGGCCGCGCCGGATGCGCGGGACCTGAGCGTGGAGGTGCTCGGCACCAGGCTGGCCGCACCGGTGCTGACCGCGCCCGTCGGGGTTCTCGAACTGGTGCACCCCAATGCGGAGCTCGCGGTCGGCGAGGCCGCCGACGAGCTCGGGATCGGTTCGGTGCTGTCGACGGCGTCGTCCACCCCGATCGAGGAGGTCGGGGCGGTCTCCGGTGAGAACTGGTGGTATCAGCTGTACTGGCCGGCGGACGACGAGGTGGCGCAGTCGCTCGTGCGCCGGGCGGAGGCCGCGGGCGCGAAGGCGATCGTGGTCACCGCGGACACCCCGGGAATGGGATGGCGCCCAAGGGATCTCGAGATGGGGCACCTTCCGTTCCTGCAGGGCAAGGGAATCGCGAATTACCTCACCGATCCCGTCTTCCGTTCCCGGCTCTCCACCGCTCCCGAGGAGAGCGCCGAGGCCATGCAGATGGCCGTGCTGACCTGGGTGTCGATGTTCGGCAACCACACCCTGCGTCCCTCCGACCTGACCCGCCTGCGGGAGTGGACGGACCTGCCGATCGCGGTCAAGGGCATCGTGCACCCGGACGACGCGAGGGCCGTGGTCGATGCTGGTGCGTCCGGTGTGGTGGTGAGCAACCACGGCGGCAGACAGGTGGACGGCGCGATCGCCGCGCTCGACGCCCTCGCCCCGGTGGCCGCGGCCGTCGGGGAGCGCGCGGATGTCTTGCTGGACTCGGGAATTCGGTGCGGGGCGGACGTGCTCACGGCGCTGGCGCTCGGCGCGGACGCGGTGCTCTACGGCCGGCCGTGGGTGTACGGGCTCGGCCTCGCGGGCAAGGCCGGTGCGCGGCACGCGCTGCGGATTCTGCTGGCGGATTTCGATCTGACGCTCGGATTGGCCGGATTCGCGAACATTGCCGAGATCGACACGTCCACATTGCGCGCCGTTTCCGGGTGATTTGCCGGTCGTATCCGATTCCGACTCCCGAGAAACTCGCGGGCGCGGAATGTGCGGTCGACAAACCGGTCGGCATGTTTTACTCCTTCAAGATCAAACTCGTTATTCCCTGGTGTGATCAGTTGCCGCGTTGAAGCGCGCGCACAGTGAGGAGTCCGTTGTGTCAATGGAACAGCCGAAGCATTCACCGTTGGTCAATCGCGTGGCAATCGGTTGTGCGACGGCAGTCGGTACCGCCCTGCTCGTCGCGTCGCCGGTGGCGGCCTCGCCGCTGCTGGCCAGCCCCGCGGTCGTGCACCAGCAGGCCCAGAACGTGGAGATCGAGAAGAAATACATCGAATGGGGCGGTGCGGGCTCTCCGCTCGGCAATCCGGTCGGCGGGGTATATGTCGTCGGAAACGGATTCGGTCAGGACTACGAGGGCGGCACGATCTACTATTCGCCCGACAGCGGCGCCAAGGTCATGTATGGCGTGATCCTCGACAAGTATCGCGAATTGGGCGGTCCCGCCGGTGATATCGGGTTCCCGAACACCGATGAGGTGGACGCCACCGGCGGCGCGAACCGTGTCAGCGAGTTCCTCACGCCGGGCGGCGCGAAGATCTTCTGGACTCCCGAGGCGGGTGCCTGGCTGGTCCGCGGACCCATTCTGGCCGCGTGGGACAAGCTCGGTGGCGCGACCGGCCCGCTCGGATACCCGATCGCCGCCGAGACCGAGGTCGACGGCGTTCGCATCGCGAAGTTCAGCGGCAACGGCGGCACCGCGGAGATCCGCTGGAGCGAGGCCGACGGATTCGTCACCGTGCCACCGGAACTCGCGGTGGACCTCGAGGGTCTGTCGATCCCGGGCATCCCGGCGCCGCCGGCCTTGCCGCCCGTGCCCTCCCCGCCCTCGGTGGACATCGATGCGCCTGCCGTCGACGGGGAGATCGACGTCGACGTCGACGCGGCGGCGGACTCGTCCGACGACGGCGGCATCAACAAGTGGTGGGGCGTTCCGGTCGGCCTGGCCATCGCCGCGGGTGCGGGTGGGCTGCTCGGCCTGCTCGGGCGGCGCCGCAAGGGCGACGTCGGCGCCGCGGGCGTGAAGAGCCCGAAGGTCGCCGGACCGGACCTCGAGGCTCCCACGCTCAAGGCCCCGGATGTCGACCTGCCGGATGCGAAGACTCCCGACCTCACGGCGCCCAAGCACGAGGCTCCGAGCCTGAACCTGCCTGATGTCGATCTCCCGGATGTGAAGGCGCCGAAGCTCAGTGGCGGCGCGGTCGCGGGGGCGGCCGGTGCCGTCGGTGCGGCCGCGGCGGGCGCCGCTGTGCTGGGCGGCACGCTGTCGGGTGCCGAGAAGGACGTGGACGTCGATGTGGACCCGCCGAAGGCGGGTGTCGGCGTCGATGCGCCGCAGCTGGGCGGCGACCTGGATGTGGACCCGCCGTCGATCAGCGGTGGCGCGGTCGCGGGTGCGGCCGGTGCCGTCGGTGTGGCCGCGGCGGGCGCCGCGGTGTTGGGCGGCAAGCTGTCGGGCGCCGGGGCGGACGTGGACGTCGATGTGGACGCGCCGAGCGCCGGGCTGTCCGGTGCGGCCAAGGCCGCGGGTGGACTCACGGCCGCAGGCCTGGGCGTGGGCGCACTGACCTGGCTCACCAGGAAGAAGGGCGGGGCGGACGCCAACCTCGAGGCCGTCTACGCCGCCCTCGGCGGTGCCGACGACATCGACGTCAGCTACCAGGAGGTCGTCACGGGCATTCCCGCCGCGGCGGTCGACGGGGTCGGGTTCCTGGTCGACGAGAACCTCAGCCCGAAGGTGGCCGGACTGTTGCGCGACGCCGGCTACGACGCGACCCACGTCTTCGACGCGGACCTGCGCGGCGGCGACAACGATCAGGTGCTCGCGCGTGCCACCGCGGACGGCCGGACCCTGATCACCGCGGAACTCAGCTACGTCGACGACCTGATCGCATCGCAGTCGGGTCCGAGCGTGCTGTTGCTACGCCGCGGCGGCGCCACGATCGAGGAGCAGGCCTCCATCCTGCTGGCGAGCATCCCGACGGTCGCGCCCGCGCTCGGCTCGGGAGCCCTGGCCTCGCTCGGCATGGATCGGATCCGGGTGCGCTCGCTGCCGCTGCGTCGCAGCTGATCTGCTCGTTCTGACGTGGACCCCGGCCGTCGCGGCCGGGGTCCACGCTCATTTCAGACCGCACGGTATGAAACTGCGGAGACGGCCAACTAGAGTGGTTGTGTGACAACACAGATCGACGGTTCCGAGTACGAGACCCCCCGCTGGCTCGACGCCGCGGAGATGGGCGCGTGGCGTGCCTTCATCGATGGCAGCCAGCGGCTGATGGGAATACTCAACCGGGAGTTACAGGATCGGCACGGGATCACCACCGCCGACTATCGGATTCTCGTGATGCTGTCCGAGTCGCCGGACGGGTCGGTCCGGATGAGCGATCTCGCGGACGGCGTGGTCTCCTCGCGCAGCAAGCTGACCCATCAGATCCGTCGGATGGAAGCCGACGGGATGGTCACCAGGAACACCTGCCTCGACGACGGCCGCGGGGTGTTGGCGATCCTCACCGAGGAGGGCCGCCGACGGCTTGAGGAGGCGGCCCCGACGCACGTCGGCGGGGTTCGCCGCTATCTCATCGACCTGCTGGATGCGGACGAGTTGTCCAGCCTGGAGCGGGTGTTCACCAAGGTGGACGCGGCCATCAGCGGGCGCTCGGCGAGCTGACCCGAGGCGGCGGATTCCGTCCGGAACCTGCGATGCCGTTAGGATCTGCGATGGAAGCGTGGCAGAGCGGCCGAATGCACTCGCCTTGAAAGCGAGCGTCGTGAGAGCGACCGGGGGTTCAAATCCCTCCGCTTCCGCCACAGCAGGAACGGCTCCGACCAGGGTTGCAACCCCGGTCGGAGCCGTTTCGCGTTGTGCGGGTGCCGGCGTGGCGGGCCGGAATCCTCAGCCCTGCTGGGACGCCTTCCAGATGGGCAGTCCGGCCCCGGTCGCGAACGCCAGGAACGCGTCGTTCTCGTCGGGGTCGCCGATGGTGACGCGGGCGCCGTCCACGCCGTAGGGCCGGATCAGCACCCCCGCGGTCGCGCTCGCCTCGCCGAACGCCGCCGCGTGCGCGCCCAGCGGGAGCCACACGAAGTTCGCCGCCGACGGCGGCACCTCGTAGCCGGCCGCGATCAGCGCGTCCCGGACCCGGATCCGCTCGGCGACCACCGCGTCGGTGCGGGCGAGCAGTTCCGCCTCCGCGGCCAGCGAGGCGACCGCGGCGGCCTGGGCGACCGAGTTGACCGACAGCGGCAGGTGCACCTTGAAGAGGGCGGCGATGATCTCCGGGTCGGCGATGGCGTACCCGATCCTCAGCCCGGCGAGCCCATAGGCCTTCGAAAACGTCCGCAGCACAACGACGTTCGGCCTGCCCTCGGCCAGGGCCACGCCGTCCGGCGCGGTGTCGCCCGCGTCGCCGGGCCGCATGTACTCGAAGTAGGCCTCGTCCAGCACCACGAGAATGTGCGCGGGGACCGCGTCGAGGAAGCGCTCGAGGGCCTCGGTGGCGACCAGGGTTCCCGTCGGATTGTTCGGGTTGCAGACGAAGATCAGCCGGGTGCGGTCGGTGATCGCCGCGAGCATGGCGTCGAGGTCGTGCGCGTGGTCCGGCGTCAGCGGAACCTCGACCGGCGTCGCGCCCGCGACCTTGGTGACCACGGGGTAGGCCTCGAACGAGCGCCACGCGTAGAGCACCTCGTCGCCCGGGCCGGCGGTCGCCTGCACCAGCTCCAGGCAGAGGCCGACCGATCCGCAGCCGGTGGCGATCCGGTCCACGCTCACGCCGAGCTTGGCGGCCAGTGCCTCGCGCACCGCGACGGAGCCGTTGTCCGGGTAGCGATTGGTGCCGGCGGCGGCCTCGGCGATCGCGTTCATCACGCTGGGGAGCGGACCGGCGGTGGTCTCGTTGCTGGCCAGCTTGATGGCCCCGGGAAAGCTGCGTCCCGGCACGTAGGGGGCGATTCCGGAGAGGTCGGGGCGGGTGCGCACGGTCATGTGTCGACATTATCCGCCGCAGCCGATCCGGGGCGGCTGGTGCGCCGGAAAGAATTGGGCGACCGGCAAAAAGAATCTTGAACGGGTGGGCCGCGGGCGTGCCAAGGTATACGTATGTCGGGAATCTTCACGGACCGCGCGGTGCTGCGCTCTCCGGGGGAGCACTCGGACGAGCCCCCCGTTCACGTCCCTCTCACGGCGGTCGAACCGGACGGTCCCGCCCGTGGCGGCATCGTGGTCTTGCACGAGTCGCGGGAGTTCACTGACGCCCTACTCGATCTCATGCGTTCGCTCGCGGCAGAGGGCTGGCTGACGGTGGCGCCGCACCTGTTCCACCGCGAGCCGCTGCACAGCACGGCCGAGGTGTTCGGGGACAACCTGTTCGCGGACTTCGATGCCGCCTTCGATTGGCTCACCGGGCGCGGCGTGTACGCGGACTGCGTCGGGGTGCTCGGATTCGACGACGCGGGTACGGCCGCCCTGCTCGTCGCGACCTCCAGGCCGGTGGGCGCTGCGGTCAGCGTGTCGGCGCGCGGCATCCTGCAACCGCTCGCGGAGGGCGCCCCGGCCTTGGTGGACGCGGCTCCGAAACTGCAGGCGCCGTGGCTGGGTCTGTACGGGGAGGACGATCCGGGCACCCCGCCCGAGGAGGTCGAGCGCCTGCGGGACGCCATCGCGCGCGCCGAGGTCGCGACCCTCGTGGTCAGTTACAGCGGTCTCGAGCATCGGGCGGACGAGCCGCCGGCCTTCCCGGCGAACGGCGACGACAACGACCCGGCCGCGCAGGCGATGATGGATGCGCAGCGCCGGATCTTCGACTGGTTCGACGGCAATCTGCGCTAAAAATCGGCTTTGACGAGCCGTTTTGCCCTTGACGCCGTGCCTGTGTAACCTTTCCATCCGGCGGTTCCGAAAGGACCTGAGCCTAGGAAGCGTGCCAGAGCGGCCGAATGGGACTCACTGCTAATGAGTTGTCCTCCTCAAAGGGGACCGGAGGTTCAAATCCTCTCGCTTCCGCCACGCTGGTGCTCGTAGGCCAGCACAACTGAAGAACACGCGCCCGTAGCTCAACGGATAGAGCACTTGACTACGGATCAAGAGGTTAGGGGTTCGAATCCCTTCGGGCGCACAGTGAGAAACCCTCGCGGCAGAGATGCCGGCGAGGGTTTTCTCGTATCGGGCCACGCCCCGACGCGCGATCGGCGCGTCGACTAGCACGCACGTTCGATGAGCGCTAGCATGGTCGCCGCGGGCCAACCGGAGCCAGCCAGCTCGATTGGGCCCGCATCAAAACCATGCCGTCCGGTTCCCCGACCTGGGGCGGCATGCGGGCCCCGTCGATCCCTGTGGTCGGCGGGGCCTTTCGCGTTCGGCGGTCCGGCGGAGCGCCGCGCCCCCGCAGCCACCGGAAACCTGTGCGCCGACTGTGGACGAGCATCCGTCCGGGCTGTGGATCAACAGCCCGCCGCCACTGAGGCATCTCACCATCCACAGGCCTGTGGATGGTGAATGCGCTGGTCCAGGCTAATTACATCGATGTAATCCACAGATTCGTCCACACTGTCCACAGTCCGGCGCCGGGTGTTAACAGGTTTTGTCCACAGCTGTGGACAAGTCCCGAGAGCGGTCTCGGGGACGACGACCGCTCGGCTGGGGGACACTGAGGAACCCAGGGTCCCGGAAGGAACGCAGTCATGACACTGGCGTCCGCTCTGATCGGCCGGACCGAGACCGGGCGCGCCCGGCGCCGGCCGGTGATGCTGCGCGACGCGCAGGCCAGCGCGCTGGTGGAGGCCTTCGTCATCATCGGGGTCCTGACCATCCTGCTCACCCGCGCCTACCTGCACCTCACCGGATACCCACAGGTCGGCGGTTCCACCCTGCACGTCGCGCACGTGCTGTGGGGCGGGCTGCTGATGGTCGCCGCCCTCGTCGTGGTGTTCTCGTTCCTCGGGCTGCGGCCGCGGCTGCTCGCGGTCGTGTTGGGCGGCATCGGATTCGGGCTCTTCCTCGACGAGGTCGGCAAGTTCGTCACCAAGACCAACGACTACTTCTACCGGCCCGCCGTCGCCATCATGTACGTCGTCGTCGTGGTCCTGCTGCTGCTCAACCGCTGGCTGCACGACGCCCGGCCGCCCAGCGTGGCCGAGGACGTCAGCAACGCGGCCGCCATCGCGGTGGACGGTCTGATCCGGGGACTGCCGCCGGAGCGCCGGGCGCTCGCCGAGGCGCAGCTGCACCGGGCCGGGGCGGCGGGCGCCGACCCGACCGCGATCGCGGACATCGGTGACCTGCTCGCGCGCTGCGATCCGCGGAACCCGGCCCGGTTCGGGGGAGTGCGGGCGTGGGGCTCGCGGCGGATCCCGGCCGCGCTGAGCAGTCGACCCGCCGTCGCGGCGGCCGCGTTCGTGATGGTCTTGTTCTCGACGTCCGGGTTGATCAACGCCATCGCGACCCTGGCCTCGGATCTCGAGAACGAGGCCCGGACCATCACCACCCTCGGGCAGCTCGCAGGGACCGCCATCGCGTGTGTGCTGAGCTGGGTCGGCGTCGCCCGGCTCCGCACCGGCAAGGTGTGGCCGCTGCAGTTCCTGCGCGCCGCGGCACTGGTCACGGTGCTGCTGACGCAGGTGTTCGACTTCGTCGCGCAGGAGTTCGGGGCGCTGCTCAACGTCGCCGTCGGGCTGTTCGCCCTCGCCGTGCTGTCGGCCAGGATCGCGGTCCTGGAGCGGCGCGCGGCGGAGGCCGCGTGAGCCGTCGGCCCGACCGCGACCCGCGAGGTTCTGCCACCACCGCTGCCCGATGGCCTCACGTCGCTTACCGTAGTCAGGTGACCAATCCAGCTCAGGATGCCGCGGCCGCGTCGGCGGCCACCGAATCGGCCTGGCCAGCGGTCCTCACCTGGCGGGCTCACGACGCTCCCCGGATGGAGTCGGTTCGTGTCCAGCTCGTCGGCAACCGGATCAAGGCCGCAGGCAGGATCATCGGCGGCCAGTGCGCCGAGCATCCGGCCTTCAGCGCGTCCTACGACCTGGTCACCGACGAGAACGGGGTGACCCGCCGGCTCTCGCTGCGGACCAGCCTGGCGTCCGGCGAGCGGCAGGTCTCGATCAGCCGTGATTCGCAGGGCAATTGGATGGTCGAGAACGGCACGAACCCGAAGCGCTCCACCTTCGGCGGTGCGCTGGACGTCGACGTGGTGCTCAGCCCGTTCTTCAACACCCTGCCGATCCGGCGGTTGGGCATGCACACCGACTCCGAGGACATCCAGGTCCCGGTCGTGTACGTGTACCTGCCGGACCTGAGCGTGCAGGAGGCGAGCCTGACCTACAGCAGCGGCTCGGACGGCATCCACGTGCTCTCGCCGGTGTCGAGCTCCTCGGTCACCATCGACCGCGACGGCTTCATCCTCGACTACCAGGGCCTGGCCGAGCGGATATAGAGGCGCTTCGCGCCTGTGCGCGGTTACCGAGTCCCTGCACTCGTCGAGCGCGCACGGGCGCGCAGCGCCCCTCCGCGCCGGCCGGCGTCGCGCATCCGCTCGACCCAGCCGTCCTCGCCGACCGTGACGTCGGTGATCTCCCAGCGGTCCAGGATCTCGTAGCGCAGCCGCGCGGCGTGCCCGGCGGTCACCAGGGCCTCGGTGCTTCCGGTGTCCGCGAGTGCGTCGCGGGCGTCGGTGAGCAGCCGCAGCGTCTCGTCCAACGCGACGGTCAGCGCGCTCGAGTTCGCCTCGCACATCGCGCGCACCAGTTCCGGCGCGGTGCCCGCCACCCGGGTGCCGTCCCGGAAGGAGCCCGCTGCCAGGCCGAGCGCGAGGTCGCCGCCTGCCGCCGCGGTCACCGCGAGCGCCTCCGCCAGCAGGTGTGGCAGGTGCGAGATGCGGGCGGCCGCCGCGTCGTGCTCGTCGGCGGCGGCGGGCACCACCACGGAGCCGCAGTCCACGGCCAGCGCGGCCACCTGGCTCCACACGCCGGGGTCGACGCCGTCGTCGGTGCCGACCACCCAGACCGCGTCCCGGAACAGCGCCACGTCGCCCGCCGCCCAGCCCGACTGCGAGGTCCCCGCCATCGGGTGCCCGCCGACGAACCGCGCGCCGAGACCGTGCCCGCGCACGGTGTCGAGAACCGCCCGCTTCACGCTCACCACATCGGTCAGCGCGCAGCCGGGCGCGTGCGCCGCGACCTGGTCGAGCACGGCGTCGAGGGCCGGGACGGGGACCGCCACGACGATCAGCGCGCCGGACCGCTGGGCCCGCCGCAACACCGCCTCGAGGTCGGTGTCGGCGTCGTATCCGTCGGCGCGGGCGTCCTCGACCGCACCGGCCGAGCGGTTGTAGCCCCAGGCCGTCCGGCCCGCCGCGACCGCGGCCCGCAACACCGAACCACCGATCAGTCCGAGTCCGAGGACGCACACCGGCGGGTCAGTCGCTTCAGCAGACACCCGGATAGGTTGGCACATTTGCCGGCGGACTTCATTTACCGGCGCCCGGCGGACTACGGTGACGGCATGGCTGCTCAGCGCGCGGGTGACAACAGCGCCCCCTCGGACTTCGAGGAACTCGATGGTTTCGGCGTCGCGGTGGTCCTCGACGACGGCAAGTGGAAGTGCACGGCGCTCACGTCCGCCGCGCTGAACAGTCTGGAGGCCGCGGAGACCGAGCTGCGCGAGATGCGGAGCTCCGGGGCCGTGTTCGGCCTGCTCGACGTCGACGACGAGTTCTTCGTCATCCTCCGTCCCGCGCCGACGGGGACCCGGCTGCTGCTCTCGGACGCCACCGCGGCGCTCGACTACGACATCGCCTCCGACGTGCTCGACGCGCTCAACGTCGAGACGCCGGACCTCGACCCCGACGAGCTCGACGACGTCGAGCCCTGGGAGGAGGGCGACCTCAGCCTGCTGGCGGACCTCGGCCTGCCGGAGCCGGTGCTGGGAGTGATCCTCGCCGAGACCGAGCTGTACCCCGACGAGCAGCTGGGCATGATCGCGCAGCGGCTCGGGTTCGCCACCGAGCTCTCCTCGGTGCTCGACACCCTGCCCCGGTAGATGTCGCTGCCCAGCGGGGCGAGGGACCGCGACGAGGCGATGATCCGGGCCGCGATCGCCGCCGCCTCCGCCGCGGACGACGCGGACGTCCCGGTCGGCGCGGTGGTCTTCGACGCGGACGGCGTCGAGCTGGCCCGGGCCGCGAACGCCCGCGAGGCCAACGCCGACCCCACCGCGCACGCCGAGATCCTCGCGCTGCGCGCGGCCGCGCTGGTGCACGGCGACGGCTGGCGCCTCGAGGGCGCGACCCTGGCCGTGACCCTGGAACCGTGCACGATGTGCGCGGGGGCGCTGGTGCTGGCCCGGATCGAGAAGGTCGTGTTCGGGGCGTGGGAGCCCAAGACCGGGGCGGTCGGGTCGCTGTGGGACGTGGTCCGCGACCGCAGGCTCACCCACCGCCCGCAGGTGCGCGGCGGCGTGTTGGAGGACGAGTGCGCGGCCCTGCTGGAGGGTTTCTTCCGCGAGCAGCGCTGATCGCGGAGGCCCCGGTCAGCGGTCGATTTAGCGTCAGGCCCGGAGTCGGGTAAAGTCACCGGCGGTGGCGTGTCCGAGCGGCCTAAGGAGCACGCCTCGAAAGCGTGTGACGGGTAACCCCCGTCCGAGGGTTCAAATCCCTCCGCCACCGCCACGAAGACCCCCGACCGGATCCCGGTCGGGGGTCTTCCGCATTCGCGACCGCCCGCGCCCCGTCGGATGGCCATCGTCTCCGGCGCACACCTTCTGGCAGGAACGCACACGCGTTGGGCGCCCAAACCCTGTGCGATCTCGTCAACGGGTGTGCGCGACGACCCGGTGAACGCCGGCGGGCGACGCCACCGGTTACCTCGTGCGCTCGCCCACCGCGGCGTCGAACAGCCCGCACAGCTCGGCGGCGACCCGGTCGAGGGCGCGGACGCTGCGCTGCGCCCTGGCCACGAGCAGCGCTCCCTCGATGGTGGTGACGGCCGTGGTGGCGAGGGACTCGGCGCGCGACACCGGGACGCCGCGATGCGTGAGGGCCGCCGCGATGATCGTCTCCCAGGCGGTGAAGGTCTCGCCCGCGATGTCCCGTGCGGCGGGGAAGTCCCCGCCCTCCAGGGCGCCCGCCGCGACGGGGCAGCCGGACCGGAAGTCCGACTTCAGCAGCTGCCGGCGGAACACGTCGATGATGCGCGTCAGGGCGTCGGAGGGATCACCCTGCGCCAGGCTCGTCTCGATCAGCGATTCCGTCACGGAGCCCGCCGTGCGGGTGGCCTCCTCGGCCAGCTGTGTCTTGCCGCCGGGGAAGTGGTGGTAGATCGATCCGCGCGGCGCCTCGGCGCGCTCGATGACGTCGGCGAAGGAGGTCGCGTCGATGCCCCGCTCGCGGAAGAGCGCGATGGCGCTCGTGAGCATCCGATCGCGGGCGGTGGGGCGTTGTGTCACGTGCTCGTCTCCTTGCTGTCTATGCCGGACAGCATAGTTCGACGGCGACGTCGGCCGGGATCACTGCGGGCCCCGACTTCGGCATTGACTGTTACGAAGGGTCATAAGTACTGTCTGCGGTCGGATATGACGCGCGGCATAGTCGAGGCGGGCCGCCGCCCTTCGAGCGAAAGCGGATGACCATGCACTGGTTCGACCTGACACCGATCGACGACTCCTACTTCGAGACGGCGGACTTCGTCTACACCTACGGGATGGATCTCCGCGCGGGGGCGGACGAGGTGTGGCGGGGGTTGACGGGCGCCGGGCCGCTGTCGTGGTGCCGGCTGCTCACCGATGTGCACTACACCTCGCCCGCGCCGCACGGCCCCGCGACGACCAGGGTCGCGAAGGTGGCCGGCGGCGTCATGCAGCTGCGCGAGCAGTTCTTCGTCTGGGACGAGGAGCAGCGGCGGCACGCGTTCTACGTCGAACAGGCCAACGTCCCGCTGTTCCGGTCGTTCGCCGAGGACTACCGGGTCCAGTCGACCCCGACGGGAAGTCGCTTCGTGTGGACCTTCGCGTTCACGCCGCGTCCCGGGTTCGGTCCCGCGGTCCGGCTCGGGTTGCCGGTGAACAAGGCGCTGTTCGCGAGCTTCGTGCGCGACACCCGCAGACACTTCGGTGCGGTGAACTGACACCCTGCGGAGCGCACGCGAGGTCAGTAGTGTCCCCGGCATGGGCAGACGCTGGTGGGTACTCGGCGGGATCGTGGTCGTCGCGGTGCTCGCGCTCGTCGCGGGGCCGTGGGTGTACGGCACCTGGATCGCCGAGGACGACGCGCCCGCGCCCTCGGTCTCCACCTCCGGCGCGGAGCCAGCGACCGGGGACGTGAACGGGCGGTGGGTGGTCCATGCGGGCACCCCGCCGAATGAGACCGCGGCCGGCTACACGGTGCATGAGATCCTCAACGGCGCCAGCGTCACCGTGGTCGGTTCGACGGGGGAGGTGAGCGGTTCGGCGACCGTCGAGGCCGACAAGCTGACGGCGGGCGAGATCACCGTGCAGGTCGCATCGGTCACCACCGACGACTCCCGTCGCGACCGGCAGTTCGCCGGAAACGTGATGTCGACCAACGAGTTTCCCACCGCCACCTTTGCCCTCAGCGGCCCGGTGGACCTGTCCGGTCTGCCGGTCGACGGCACCACCGGAACCGTCACCGCGACCGGAACGCTGACGATCAAGGGGGTGGCGCGGCCGGTGACCGTCGACGTCGAGGTGCTCCGGTCGGGCGATTCGCTGGTCGCCTCCAGCAGCATCCCGGTGACCTGGACGGACTTCGGCGTGCAGCCCCCGTCGCTGGGTTTCGTCACGGTCGACGGGTCCGGGACCGTCGACTTCCTGGTCAGCCTGCGGCGGGCCTGAGCGGGCGGGCCTCCAGGCCCACGGCGACCGCCAGCGCGGCGAGCGCGCCGACGTCCACGGCCCGCACCCGCGACGACTGCGGGTTCGTCGGTCCCACGGCCGCGGTCAGCGCGACATAGCTGCCCATGCTCGCCGCGGCGGCCGCGACGCCGGGGACGCGGATCGACTGCACGAACGTGCCCGCCAGGAGTCCGCCGCCGACGATGCCCAGCAGCACCGCCCGGTGGCGCAGCAGCAGCTCCAGGTCGGCGCTGCCGACCGGCACGCCGTACAGGGATTCGACCCGCTTCGCCGACAGTGCCGCGGCGCCGGGCGCCAGGTTGACCAGCCCGACTCCGACCAGCAGTGCCCGCGCGATCCGATTGGCCCACATGGTTGCCCCTTCCGTCGTGGTTTGTTGTGTCAGCATGGCGGTTGTGGACCGGCCGCCGCTTCCAGAAACGTGCGTTGCATTCCCAGCGCCCACCCTGTGGGTCTGGTGCGGGCACGCGGTGTATCTCGGGCCGTCACTGCGCCTGGATCCGCACTCGACGGCGGTGTACTGCCTGGCGGTCGGCGTGGACGCGCCGCTGATCCTGCGCGTCGACGGGGGCCCTGACACGATGGTCCGATCGGTGCTCGTCCCGCCGCGGGCGACGCACCAGATCGTCGCGATGGGGGAGCGAATGTTGTTCTGCTATTTCGACCCCGGCTCGGCGCGGGCGGACGGGTGCCTCGAGCGGATGACGGCGGAGGAGACCGGTTTCGGGATCGGGCACCGAGCGGAAGCGGCGTTGGCCGAGCTCTGCGGCGCCCCCGTCCCCGACGCCGGGAACATCCTGGACGCGGCGTCCGGCCCGGTCCGGGGTCCGGTCGACGAGCGGATCGGCGGGGTGATCCGGACGATCCGCGCGAGGCCGGGGGCGGCGGTCACGGCGGCGGAGTTCGCCAGGGACACACACCTGTCCACGCCGTACTTCCTCCGGCTCTTCGCGTCCGAGACGGGCACCAGCTTCCGGCGGTACCGGCTGTGGGCCCGAATGCTGCACGTCGCGACGGCGGTCGCGAAGGGGGCCGACCTCACCCGCGCCGCCGTCGATGCGGGTTTCGCGACCCCGTCACATTTCAGCGACGCGTTCCGCCGGATGTTCGGGCTGACCGCGACCGCCCTGCTCAGCGGCGGGGTCGAGATCGTGGTCGACGGACCGTGACCCTCACGGCGTCCACCCCGGCGGCCCGAACACGTACCCGAGCCGCTCCCGCCACGACCCCGCGGCCCGCACGTCGCGGCCGATCGCGGCGTACTCGTGCCCCTGCAGCGTGAGGAGGTTGTGGGTGCGCACCGGGGTGGTCAGCCCGTAGGTGGGGCGGTGCGTCTCGGGGGTGAAGGTGCCGAAGAGGCGATCCCAGACGATCAGGATGCCCGCGTAGTTCTTGTCGAGGTACTCGGGATCGCAGCCGTGATGCACCCGGTGGTGCGACGGCGTGTTGAACACCAGCTCGATCGGCCGGGGCAGCCGGTCCACCCGCTCGGTGTGCACGAAGAACTGATATACGAGATTGATCGAAAACCCGACGAACACCATCCACGGCGGGATCCCGATGAGCGGCAACGGGATCCACATCAGGATCTCGCCGCTGTTGTTCCATTTCTGTCGCAGCGCGGTGGCGAAGTTGAAGTACTCGCTGGAATGGTGCGCCTGGTGGGTGGCCCACACGATCCGGGTGCGGTGGGCGATCCGGTGGTACCAGTAGAACAACAGGTCGACGCCCACGATCAGGATCACCCAGGTGTACCAGGCGTCCACCGGCAGATGCCACGGTGCCAGGTACGCGTAGATGGCCGAGTACCCGATCAGCGCGAGGGCCTTCCATGCCGCGCTGGTCAGGATCGACACCGCGCCCATCGAGATGCTGGTCCTCGCATCCACGGCGTCGTAGCCGCCGCGCGGGGGATGCGCCCGCCCGTCGGCGCCCGACTCGGGGGCGGCGAGGTACCGGGCCGCCGCCCATTCCAGCGCCAGGAACAGCACGAAGAACGGAATCGCGAACGCGACCGGGTCGCGCAGCGGCGTCGGAAGCGAGTTCCACGATTCCGGCAGGGATTCCCACATGTAGAGCAGTGTGACCGGCCATCCGGGGCCCTGTCACCGGTTGTTCACCCCCCGTGATGCGAGCGCCGCCATTTGCATCCACAATGACCGGGTGAAACGCACTGTGACCGCCCTTGCACTCGGGGCCACCCTCCTTCTTGCCGGCTGTGGCTCCGACGACAGCTCGTCGTCGACCGAGGCCTCCGCAGCTCCGACCGCCACCTGCCCCGGCGACGCCAGCGCCGACGACCCCACCGCGACCGTGATCGCGAAGTCCGCGACCCTGCCCGCGGGCGTCACCGTCGACGGTGCCGTCACCAAGCTGAACAGCGGACAGACCCCGTCGACCGTGGATCTCACGGTCCGCGTCTGCGGGAGCGGCCTCGACAGCGATGCCCTCAAGGACACCGCCAGCGCGATCGCCGTCATCGCGAAGCCGTCGCTGCTCGGATCCATGATCGGGGTGCTGACCGTCACGGAGGTCGGCGGAGACACCGTCCGCACGACCGACTTCCAGGCCGAGAACTGGGATCCGGCGCAGCCGGCCGACAGCCACCGGGCCGCCTGGGCGAGTTAGCCCCTTCGACAACGAGCAGGGCCCGCCCTTTCCGTGGTGACGGAGAGGGCGGGCCCTGTGTCGTTTCCGGCTCGGCGGGGTCAGACCCGGACGGGCTCCAGATCCTCGTCGGGGCGGCTTGCGGTGACGGCGTCACCGTGCCCCGGCCACCAGGCCTTGTGGCCGAGCAGCGCGGTGATCGAGGGCACCAGGAACATCGACATCACGAACGACGAGAGCAGGATGCCCAGCGCCACCGCGAAGCCCATCTCGGTCATGAAGGCGATACCGGACAGCAGCATCGACCCGAAGGTGCCTGCGAGGATGATGCCGGCGGCACCCACCGACGGCCCGCCGTGTGCGATGGCCAATCGGGCTGCCTCCCTTGGGCTTCGGCCCTCGCGTGCCTCCTCGCGGAGTCGCGCGATCATCAGGATGTTGTAGTCCGTCCCGATCGCCACCACGAACAGATACAGCATGATCGGCAGCGAGAACGAGATGCCGGGCCGATCGCCGACCACGGTGAACAGGAACGCGGTCGCGCCCATGGTGGAGAAGAACACCAGCACCACCGACGCCATCAGGTAGAGCGGCGCCACCAGCGACCGCAGCAGCAGCCCCAGGATCAGCGCGATCAGCACGCCCGCCACCGGGAAGATCACCGACAGGTCGCGGTTGTTCGCGTCGCGGATGTCCGTGAACGCGGCGGTCGGCCCGCCGACCAGCACCTCCGTGCCCTCCGGCGCGGCGGCGTGCGCGGCCTCGCGCAACGGGTCGATCGCGTCGAGCGCCTCGTTGGACTGCGGGCTGTACTCGAGCAGCAGGTTGATCTGCGCGGTGCTGCCGTCCTTGGAGATGAGTGCGAGGCCGCCCTGTTCGTTCGCCGGCATGGCGCCGCCGATGCCGGTGGAGGTGGTCAGTTCCTGCGCCACCCGCTCCACCTCGGCCGGGTCCAGCGGGGTGCCGTTCGTGGAGTGCAGGTACACCAGCGTCGGGTTGAGTGCGCCCGCGGGGAAGCCGGACTGCAGGTCCTTGATGCCGCGTGCCGACTCCGTCGTGGACGGCAGCTGACCGAGCTGGTCGTAGTCCGTCTTGAACCCGAACATGCCCAGCGCCATCACGACCAGCAGCCCGCCGGAGACGAGCGCGACCAGGCCGGGGCGGCGGCCGGTGAACGCGCCGAGCTTGGCGAAGACGGTGCCCTTGGGCTCCTTCTGCCACGACTTCGACGGCCAGAACACCTTGGTGCCGATCAGCGCCACGATCGCGGGGATCAGCGTCAGCGAGGCCAGCGCCATGATGCCGACGCCGATGGCCAGGCCGGGGCCGAGGCTGCGGAACGCGCCGAAGATCGCGAGCAGCAGTGCACAGAACGCCACGATGATGGCGCCGGCCGCGGAGGCGATGACCTCGCCGACCCGCTCGACCGCATGGATCAGCGCGGTGGTCTTCTCCTCGCCCGCTCGCAGCCGCTCACGGAAGCGGAACAGCAGGAACAGGATGTAGTCGGTGCCGACGCCGAACAGCACGACGGTCAGGATGATCTGCAGCGACTGGTCGACCTGCAGGCCGGTGCCCTTCGCGACCAGGGCGATGATGCCGGGCGCGATGGACGAGACGATGCCGACCGAGACGATCGGCAGCAGGGCCGCGACAGGGCTGCGGTAGATGACCAGCAGCAGCCCGATGATCAGCAGGACCGTGACGATGCCGATGATCGCCTCGGCGTTCTTGAAGGCCTCCTCGTTGTCGACCATCAGAGCCGCGTCACCGGTGACCGACATCCGCAGGCCGCTGTCCGCGAGGGTCTCGCCGCCGATCTTGCGGATCTCCTTGACCGCCTCACCGACCGGCTTCTCGTCGGGCAGGCCCTGGAGTCCGACGCTGACCAGCTGGACTTCCTTGTTCTCGGCGAGTGCCTGCGGCCCCGTCTCGGCGCCGACGACCCGATCGATGCCGGTCGCGTTGATGGCGCCCGCGAGGCTCTCGACCTTGGCCTGGTCCTCCGCGGAGAGCTGCTGCCCGTCCTCGCGCTTGATCACGATGGTCGCCGTGGCGTCCTCGGATTTCCCGAACTGCTCCTCCGCCAGGTGCTGTGCCTGGATGGACTCGTAGGTGTCCGGCAGGAATCCGGACTGCTCCTTGTTGAGCACGTCGGTCAGCGTGGGCGCGAGCGCCACGACCGCGACGGCGGCGATGATCCACGCCGCAATGATCTTCCATGGATTGTGTACAACGAATCGAGCAAGTTTCCCGAACATGTGCCCCTCCACACCGCGTTCTGCAAGTTTGCCTACCGTGCGGTAGGTAGACTACGCACCCACGCGGGCGACCGACAACTGGAATGATTCGTCGCCGCGCCGTGCGGAGCCTTAGGGTGCCGGTGTGTTCGGACCGGACCGAAGGAAGAGAGGTGGTCGACGATGGGCGCGCGAGATACCAGGTCGGCCATCAGAGAGGCCGCACTCCGGCAGTTCATAGCCAAGGGCGTCGAGCAGACCAGCCTGCGGGAGATCGCCGACGAGGTCGGCATCACCAAGGCCTCGCTCTACTACCACTATGCGTCCAAGGCCGACCTGCTCCTGGCCATCGTGACCCCGATCCTGTTCGTCATGCGTGACGTCGCGGACGCGCTCGATCAGGCGCCGCACACCCCGGACGGCATCCGGGAGGTGTTGCGCCGCTACCTGATCGGGCTGCTCAACCACCGCGCGGAGGGGTCGCTGTTCGTCCGGGACGCCTCCGCGATGAGCGCCACCCTCGGCCCGATCCTGCCCGAGCTGATCGAGATCAACCGGCGGATCAACATCTGGCTGGCGGGCCCGGACGCCCCCGCGGAGTCCACGATCCGCGCGGTCGCGGCGCTGGAGGTGCTCAACACGGCGTTGTCGGCGAACGCGGCGGTGCCCGACGCCGACGACGAGGAACTCGGGCGGGTGCTGCTCGACGCGGCGATGGGCGTGCTGCGCCTGTAGAGCCGGCCGGCGCCCCCTGTCAACCGCGCTTGCCCGGTTTCATACCGCGATGGTAGGAATCAAGCGCCGGACGGACCGGTCAGGCGAGGGGGCAGCAGTGCACATCACCGCGAAGGTGGACTATGCCGTGCGCACCCTGGTCGAGCTGGCCGCGGCGGGCGAGGCGCCCGCCAAGGCGGAGTACCTCGCGACCGCGCAGTCGATCCCGCACAAGTTCCTCGAGGCGGTCCTCGCCGACCTGCGCCGGGCCGGAATGGTGCACAGCAGGCGCGGGCCGGACGGAGGGTATTGGCTGGCCCGGCCGGCCACCGAGATCACCGTCGCCGACGTGATCCGCGCGGTGGAGGGCCCGCTGGCCTCGGTTCGCGGCCAGCGCCCCGAGGAGGTGCGCTACGCCGGGCCCGCCGCACCGTTGCTCGATGTGTGGATCGCGGTGCGGGTGAACCTGCGGGCGGTCCTCGAGGGCGTCAGCATCGCCGACATCGCCGGTGGCACGCTGCCCGGATTCATCGACGGGCTCACCGCCGACCCAGAGGCCTGGCAGAGGCGCTGAGCTGCGGGTTCGCCGGGTGTAACCAGCCGGGGCGCGGCGACCGATTGGTAGCCTCGAAGCCTATGTTGTACTCACTGCTGCGCACCTACCTGCGCCCATACGGGGGTGACCTGGCGGGTGTCGTTGCGCTCCAGTTGATCTCGACCCTGACCTCGCTGTATCTGCCCAGCCTGAACGCCGAGATCATCGACGACGGCGTCGCCAAGGGCGATACCGGCGTGGTGCTCTCCACCGGCGGAACCATGCTGCTCATCACCTGCCTGCAGGTCGCGTGCAGCATCGGCGCGGTGTACTTCGGCGCCCGCGCAGCGATGGGTTTGGGCCGCGACCTGCGCGGCGCGGTGGTGCACCAGGTCGGTCGGTTCTCCGCCCGCGAGGTCGGGTCCTTCGGGGCGCCCTCGCTGATCACCCGCAGCACGAACGACGTCCAGCAGATCCAGATGGTGGTGGTGATCAGCTGCACCATCCTGGTCGCGGCGCCGATCATGGGCATCGGCGGCATCGTGATGTCGATCCGCCAGTCGCAGGGCCTGGCCTGGGTGCTCGCGGTCGCGGTCCCGCTGCTGGGGCTGGCGATGTACCTGGTGATCTCGAAGATGGTGCCGCAGTTCCGGCTGATGCAGTCGCGGATCGACGCCATCAACCGGGTCCTGCGCGAGCAGATCACCGGCATCCGGGTGGTGCGGGCCTTCGTCCGCGAATCCCACGAGATGCGGCGATTCGGCGCGGCCAACGAGGACCTGGCGGGCACCGCGCTGCGGGTCGGCAAGCTGATGGCGCTGATGCTCCCGATGGTGATGCTCATCGCGAACGTCACCAGCGTCGCGGTGCTCTGGCTCGGCGGCCACCTCATCGACCAGGGCACCATGCAGATCGGCTCGCTCACCGCGGTGCTCTCCTACATCATGCAGATCCTGATGGCGGTGATGATGGTGACCGTCATCGCCGTGATCCTGCCGCGCGCGTCGGTGTGCGCCGAGCGGCTCACCGAGGTCCTCGACACCGAGCCCTCGGTGCAGGCCTCGCCGAAGCCGCTCGCGAGCTGGCGCGAGCGCGGCATCGTCGAGATGCGCGGGGCGACGTTCGCCTTCCCCGGTGCCGAGGCGCCGGTGCTGCGGAACGTCAGCTTCCTGGCCGAACCCGGCATGACCACCGCCATCATCGGCGGCACCGGATCCGGCAAGTCCACCCTGCTCAACCTGATCCCCCGGCTGATCGACGTCACCGGCGGCGAGGTGCGCGTCGGGGCGGCCGACGTGCGGGCCATCGACCCCGACCGGCTGCGCGCCTCGATCGGCCTCGTGCCGCAGAAGCCGTACCTGTTCTCGGGGACGGTGGCCAGCAACCTCCGGTACGGCAGGCCGGACGCGACCGACGCCGAACTGTGGCGATGTCTGGAGATCGCGCAGGCCGCCGATTTCGTCCGCGCCATGCCCGGGGGCCTCGAGTCCCCCGTCGCGCAGGGCGGCACCACCGTCTCGGGTGGTCAGCGGCAGCGGTTGGCGATCGCGCGGGCCCTGGTCCGGGAGCCGGAGATCTATCTGTTCGACGACTCGTTCTCCGCCCTGGACCTGAGCACCGACGCCCGGCTGCGGGCCGCGCTGGCCCCGGTCACCCGCGACGCCTGCGTGATCATCGTCGCGCAGCGCGTCTCGACGATCGTCGACGCCGACCAGATCATCGTGCTCGAGGACGGCGCCATCGTCGGGATCGGCACGCACGGCGAACTGGTCGACCGCTGCCAGACGTACGCGGAGATCGTCGCCTCCCAGCTCGCCGCGCAGGCGGCGTCGTGAGCGCGATGCGCGGCCCGATGGCCGCCGCCGCGGGCCCGCCGTCGAAGAAGCCGATGGACTTCTGGCCGTCCGCGAGGCGTCTGCTGGCGCGCCTGGCCCCGGACAAGTTGGCGGTCGCACTGGTGCTCGCCCTCGCCGCGATGAGCGTGGTGCTCAGCGTGGTCGCCCCGAAGATCCTCGGCCACGCCACCAACATCATCTTCGACGGCGTCGTCGGCAGGCAGCTGCCCGAAGGCCTCACCAAGGACCAGGCCGTCGAGGGGCTGCGCGCGCAGGGCCAGGACACCTTCGCGGACATGGTGTCCTCGATGGATGTGGTGCCCGGTACCGGGATCGACTTCGGTGACCTGGGCCGCGTGCTCGCCGTCGTGCTGCTGATCTATCTGGCGGCCTCGCTGTTCAGCTGGGTGCAGGGCTACGTGCTCAACATCGTGGTCCAGCGCACGATCATGCGGCTGCGCGCGGACGTGGAGGAGAAGATCCACCGGCTGCCGTTGCGCTATTTCGACACCCACGCCCGTGGCGATCTGCTCAGCCGCGTCACCAACGACATCGACAACATCGCGCAGACCGTCCAGCAGACGATCAGTCAGCTGCTGACGTCCGTGCTCTCGGTGGTCGGCATCCTGGCCATGATGCTGTGGATCTCGCCGCTGCTGGCCCTGGTCGCGGTGGCCACCGTGCCGCTGTCGGTGCTGGCGACCACGCTGATCGCGAAGCGGTCGCAGAAGCACTTCGTGGCGCAGTGGACCACCACGGGCGCGCTGAACGCTCAGATCGAGGAGGCCTTCACCGGGCACGAGCTGGTGACCGCCTTCGGCCGCCAGCGCGAGGTCGGGGCCGCCTTCGACGAGAAGAACGAGCAGCTCTACCAGTCCGGCTTCAAGGCCCAGTTCATCTCGGGCCTGGTGATGCCGGCGATCAACTTCCTCGGCAACCTCAACTACGTGGCCGTCGCGGTGGTCGGCGGCATGAAGGTCGCGTCCGGGTCGATGAGCCTGGGCGACGTGCAGGCCTTCATCCAGTACTCGCGTCAGTTCACCCAGCCGCTCACCCAGATCGGCGCCATGACCAACCTGATGCAGTCCGGTGTCGCCTCCGCCGAGCGGGTGTTCGCGCTGCTCGACGAGGAGGAGCAGTCGCCGGATCCGGTGCGCCCGGATACGCCGTGGTTCCGGCGCGGTCACGTCGAGTTCGAGCGGGTGTCCTTCCGGTACAAGGAGGAGCAGCCGCTCATCGAGGATCTGTCGCTGACCGCCGAGCCGGGGCACATGGTGGCGATCGTCGGCCCGACCGGGGCGGGCAAGACCACCCTGGTGAACCTGATCATGCGGTTCTACGAGGTGGACTCGGGCCGAATCACCTTGGACGGCATGGACATCACCAGCATGACGCGTGACGACCTGCGGTCCCGGATCGGGATGGTCCTGCAGGACACCTGGTTGTTCGGCGGCACCATCCGCGAGAACATCGCCTACGGCCACCCCGAGGCGACCGAGGCGCAGATCCGCGAGGCGGCGCGGATGAGCTACGTGGACCGGTTCGTGCACTCGCTGCCGGACGGGTACGACACCGTCATCGACGAGGAGGGCGGCAACGTCAGCGCGGGGGAGAAGCAGCTCATCACGATCGCGCGGGCCTTCCTGTCGCAGCCGTCGATCCTGATCCTCGACGAGGCCACCAGTTCGGTGGACACCCGCACCGAACTGCTCGTCCAGCACGCCACCGCGGCGCTGCGCAGCGACCGGACCAGCTTCGTCATCGCGCACCGGCTCTCGACCATCCGCGACGCCCACCTGATCGTGGTGATGGAGGAGGGTCGCATCGTCGAGCAGGGCACCCACGAGGAGCTGCTCTCCCGGCGCGGGGCGTACTTCGAGCTCTACAACAGCCAGTTCGTCGGACCGGCCGAGGCGGCCGTGTGAACGGGCTGATTGGATGACACGGTGAGCCAACCCTTCTTTACCCTCGGCACCCGGCTGCCGGGCCGCTTGGGCCGTACGGGCACCATCCACACCCCGCACGGCGAGATCCAGACGCCGGCGTTCATCGCGGTCGGCACCAACGCCACCGTCAAGGCGGTGCTGCCGGAGACGATGAAAGACCTTGGCACGCAGGCGGTCCTGGCGAACGCGTACCACCTGTACCTGCAGCCGGGGCCGGACATCGTGGACGAGGCGGGCGGTCTGGGCCGGTTCATGAACTGGCCGGGTCCGACGTTCACCGACAGCGGCGGATTCCAGGTGATGTCGCTGGGCGTCGGCTTCAAGAAGGTGCTCTCGATGGATTCCGTCGGGGTCCAGTCCGACGACGTGATCGCCGTCGGCAAGGAGCGCCTCGCGCACGTGGACGACGACGGGGTGACCTTCAAGTCGCACCGTGACGGCTCCCGGCACCGGTTCACTCCGGAGATCTCGATGGGCATCCAGCACCAGCTCGGGGCGGACATCATCTTCGCCTTCGACGAGCTGACCACGCTGTTCAACACCCGCGCCTACCAGGAGGAGTCCGTCGAGCGCACCCAGGCCTGGGCGGTGCGGTGCATCGCGGAACACGAGCGGCTCACCGCCGAGCGGACGCACCGGCCCTACCAGGCCCTGTTCGGGGTGGTGCAGGGCGCGCAGTACGAGGACCTGCGCAGGCAGGCCTGCCGGGGGCTGGAGTCGATCGTCGGCGAGACCGGCCGCGGCTTCGACGGTTACGGGATCGGCGGAGCACTGGAGAAGCAGAACCTCGGGACCATCGTGCGGTGGTGCAACGAGGAGCTGCCCGAGCACAAGCCGCGGCACCTGCTGGGCATCAGCGAGCCGGACGACCTGTTCGTTGCCATCGAGAACGGGGCCGACACGTTCGATTGCGTGAATCCGTCCCGGGTGGCGCGAAATGCCGCGATTTACACGACCACCGGCCGGTTCAACATCAACACGAGCCGTTTCCGGCGCGACTACAACCCGATCGACGACGAGTGTGACTGTTACACCTGCAAGAACTATTCGCGGGCGTATCTGCACCACCTGTTCAAATCGAAAGAAATGCTGTCGTCGACCCTCGCGACCATTCACAACGAACGATTCACCATCCGGTTGGTGGACCGGATCCGGGAGAGCATCGACGGCGGCTATTTCGACGATCTGAAGGAGCAGACGCTGGGACGGTTCTACGCGACCAGCCGCGTATAGCCGTCAGCTCGCGATCACGTACGTCGGTTCCCGCTTCTTGACGTAGGCGATGCCGCGATAGGTGATGGGCATGACCAGCACCTCGATCAGGGTCTTCCAGAGGAAGCCGACGATCAGGTAGTTGAAGAAGTCGTCCCAGGTGCTGATCCCGATCGCGCCTGCGGCGATGGCGCAGAAGATCAGGGTGTCGGCGAACTCACCGACCACGGTCGACCCGATCAGCCGCGCCCACAGGTGCTTCTCCTTGGTGCGCTCCTTGATGGTCACCATCACCAGCGAGTTCAGCAGCTGACCGACGAGATATCCGGCCAGGCCGGCCAGCAGCAGTCGGGGGTACACCCCGACCACGGCCTCCAGCGCGGCCTGGTTTGTGTAGAACTCCGCGGACGGCAGCCGGAGCAGCAGCCAGAAGCAGGCGGACGCCAGGATCATCGCGCCGAATCCCAGGTAGATGGCCCGGCGGGTGGCCTTGAACCCGTACACCTCGCTGAGCACGTCGCCGAGGATGTAGGCCATCGGGAAGAGGAAGAACCCGCCGTCGGTGATGATCGGCAGGATCTGCAGCGGCCCGATCGCGAGTTCGGTGCCGGCGAAGAAGGCCACCCCCTTGGTGGCGCAGATATTCGAGATCAGCAGCACGGCGGTGAAGAGCGCCACGATGGTGGGGTAGTAGCCGCGACTGACGTGCGCGAAGGTCGCGTGCTCGGGGTTCTTCTCGGCGTGTTCTGACACTGTCACGACGCCATCCAAGCACCACAACGCCGCAGGGCGCGACCTCGACCCTGGTGGGAGGAGTTCGCGCCCTGCGGCGGGTGCCTGGTTTGTCCGGATGTCCGGATCAGGGGGCGATCGGTCCCCTGACCACCACGCGGTAGGCGTACGTGGAGGCGATGACGGTCAGCGGGATGGTCACCAGCAGGCCGAGGCCGCACAGCAGCGCGCCCACGATGTTGATGCCGACGAGGGCCAACGCGAGGAGCAGCAGCGGGCCGACGTTCTGCGAGATGGCGCCGAAGCTCGACTTGATCGCGGTGATCGCGTCCTGGTTCTGGTCGATCACGAACTGCAGCGTCCACCAGGTCAGGAACACGATGATCAGGCCCGGGATGATCAGCAGCACGAAGCCGATCGCCGAGAGGACACCGACGATGATGCTGGCGAGGATGATCGCGCCGACGTTGTTGAACTGGAAGAACGAGCCGATCGCCGGCTTGTTGCCGTCCACCTCGTGCAGGGCCCCCCGGATCATGGCCGCCTGGATGAGGTAACCCACGACGGTGGTGACGATGGTGCCGAGGATGCTCCATGGCGAGAAGGCGTCGGAGAAGTCGGTCGAGTTGCCGGTGCCGAAGATCAGGCTGAGTCCCACCTGGATGACGGCGGCGATCAGCACGATGCCGATCCAGATCCCGGCATTGCCCTTGAACTTGTTCCAGGCGTAGCCGAGCGCGTCGCCGACCGTGAGCTGCGGGGTGCCGCCGGGGCCACCGAAGCCGGGGGCGGAGAACGCGTCGGCGCCGTATCCGGGCGGCGGGGGATAGCCCCCGCCCGCGCCGTATCCCGGGGGCGGCGGGTATCCGCCGGGCATGTTCGGGGTGCCGCCCTGCTGGTATCCGGGCGGAGGTGGGTAGCCGCCGGGCTGAGGTGCCCCCTGCTGCGGGTATCCGGGCGGGGGCGGGTAGCCGCCGGGCTGAGGTGCCCCCTGCTGCGGGTATCCGGGCGGGGGCGGGTAGCCGCCGGGCGGCGGTGGCGTGCCGCCGGGCGGGACGGCTCCGGGCTGCGGGGCACCCTGCTGGGGGTATCCGGGCGGCGGCGGCGGGTAGCCGCCGGCCGGTGGATTCTGCGGCGGAATCGGGTTGTCCGGGGTGCCCTCGTTGCCGGGCTGGCCGGGCGGTGGGTTTTCGCTCACAGTCGTCCTTCTGTTGTGCGGTCGAATTGTTGTGCGTCCGAATCCGTGTCGGTTCGGGTGAAACGGCGGTGCGATCGGGAATCGGACCCGATCGCACCGCGGTGATCGATCAGCCCCGGACGACCTGGGTTCCGCCCGCCAGTTCGTCGTGCTTGCCCTGCTTGGTGGGGCTCGAATTGATGGTCACCGCGATCACGATGACGGCGATCAGGCTGAGGAGCCCGCCGATGAACGGGATGATGTTGAGCAGGTTGAACGCCTCGCGGATCGAGGCCTGCTGCGGCGTCGGGTTACCGCCGCCCGGACCACGCACGCTCAGGCCGAGCATCTTCTTGCCCGGGGTCCAGCCCCTGATGTCGAAGGCAACGAAATAGGCGAACGTCAATATGCCTGAGATCAGGCCGCTCACGGTGATGTTGTCGGTTGCGCCGAATGCGATCAGCAGAATCCAGGTGACGATTCCGACGAGGATGTAGTCGATGAGCCGCGCCCCGAAACGGATGCCGAGACTTCCGGGTTCGGTGCCGCCAGGGAAGGCGCCCGCTGCGCTCTGGTCGTTGAATTGTGGCGGAGTCGGGTAGGACGGTTCGCCGGGCTGGTTCTGGTTCGGATCAAATCCACCGGTGGTCATGTGTTCCCCTCGGATACGTCTGATTGCGGCCATTCAGCGTGCTGGTCATTCAACAGTGCTTAGTGACCCTACGTGCGATCCCCGTTGCTTGGTACCCTGCCGATCGCCCAATACGTTTCGATTGCGCAAACATCGACTAATGATCGGCGAATGTCCAGGCGGTTCGCGGCAGTGCGACTGGATCGAATCCCTGGAGTAACTCGTCGAGTCCGGGCTTGTCGCCGATCTCCGCCAGCCCGAGCGAGGCGGCCAGAATTCCACGCACCTCGTCGGCGGTGCGCCCCAGTGCTCGTTGGTCCGCCAGCGTGACGGCGCCGTCGCGTTTGGCCAGTCGCTTTCCGTCCGCATTCAGTGCCAGCGGAACGTGTGCGTAGCTCGGCGCGGCCAGCGACAGCAGCGAGGCGAGGTAGGCCTGCCGCGGGGCGGAGGAGAGCAGGTCGTCCCCGCGGACGACCTGGTCGATGCGCTGCTCCGCGTCGTCGACCACCACGGCCAGGTTGTATGCCGCGATACCGTCGCCGCGTCGCAGCACCACGTCGTCGATGGCTCCGGTGTAGCGGCCGTGCAGCGCGTCCTCGATGGTGAACTCGGCGATCTCCGCGCGCAGCCGGATTGCGGGTGGCCGTCCGGAATCGTGTTTGGCCGCGATCTCGGCGGCGCTCAGGTCACGGCAGGTGCCGGGATAGTGTCCGTCGGGTCCGTGCGGTGCCGAGGCGGCCTGCTGGATTTCTCTTCTGGTGCAGAAGCATTCGTAGGTGCGCCCGGCGGCCGTGAGGTCGTCGATGGCGGCGTCGTACAGCGCCAGTCGGTCCGACTGCCGGGCGATCGGACCGTCCCAGTCCAGCCCCAGGGCCGCGAGGTCGTCGAGCTGTCGCGTCTCGGCGCCGGCCCGCACCCGGTCGAGGTCCTCGACCCGCAGCAGGAATCGCCTGCCGGTCGAGCGGGCGAACAGCCAGGCCAGCATCGCGGTTCGGAGATTGCCGACGTGCAGGTCGCCGGACGGGCTCGGGGCGAACCGTCCGGCACCGCTTGCGACTGCTTGCAGGTCGCTCGAACCTGCACCGCTTGCGACTGCTTGCAGGTCGCTCGAACCTGCACCGTGCTGGACCGACTGATGCATGGCGCCAGCTTATCGAGGCGGCGCGCACTCGCTCTGGAAGTATTTCGTCAGGGCGGCGGGGACACCGTCGGCGGCGGCCTGCGCCCAGCAGACCTCGTGGGGGAAGAGCACGTAGGTCGTCCACTGGCCGTCGAGGTTGCGGACGATGCGTTGGTTGTCGCCGGGTGAATCCCACCTGATGACCGCCCAACCGTCCGCGCAGTGATCGACGGTGGCGGTCGCGGCGGCGAGAAATGCGTCCATTGTCAGGTCTTGTGTCAGCGCTTCGGGGTCGCACGGCTGCGCGATCGGTGCGGCTTCTGCCGGCGTCGTCGTGGGTATCGACGGGGAGGTGAACTCTTCTGTGGTGACGTCGTCAGTGGCGCATCCGGCCGACAGAGCCGCCGCGGCCAGCACACTGACCGCGAATCCCGCGCTGCCCGGTGAATACATTGCTCGTGCTCCTCCGCTCCGTGTCGAGTGTGTACCCGTGGCAGCGTCCAGGGGAAGTCGTCTCAACTGGACGTCGCGAACGCCGGCTCGACCTGGAGTGGTCAGGTGCGACATCGGCCCCCGTCCGAGGGGGACGGGGGCCGACGCAGCGCAGCCGAGGGGGCTCAGCTGCTGAAGGCGCCGACCAGGCTGCCGAAGATGCCGCCCGCGCCGGTGAGGACCTCGGAGAAGACGTCGACTCCGCTGCTGCCGGTGTCGGCGCCTGCGGCTGCGATGGGGGTGATGTTGGCCATGAGATTCCTCCAGGAAGTCTGTTTCGTTCGATCTGCATCGCGGACTGTATCGGAGGTTCTGCGTGCGCGCACCCGTTGGAATCAGAGGGTTTCCGTTCGGTTAACACGGCCCGACGTGACGGGAAACAACTTGTGCGGCAACCCTTCCGGAAGGTGAACAGATCACGTGGAAATGGGTGCCGGGACGGCCCGAAGGCCCGGAGTGTGGGTCGATATCGGCCGAATCGGATCGCGACGGGATATGTGCGGAACATCACTGGACGTCGAAAACTCTTGAGATGCAAAGAGTTCAAGCTTCGGTACTGAGGGAATGAAAGAGCCCCGCCCGAAAACTGTTGGGCGGGGCCGATCTTGAGTGGGTGAGTTTCAGCTGATGGTCACGTTGTTCAGCGTGTCGACCACGGCCTTGATCGTGGTGCCGAGGATGACGTCGATGTCGACGGCGGTCGCGGCGCCGGTGTTGAGTGCGGAGCTGCCGGTGTCTGCCATGGTGGTTCCTCCCGAGTCGATTGTGCGTCGACGGCCGACGCACGGCGGACAGTAATGAAGGGTCCGCCGCCGCGCAGCGCGAGTGAAGGGCCGCCGCCCGACGAGTGCTCACGGCCGGGTCGATCGTCGTGGTCAGGCGGGGTCCCACCGAGCGGGCTCCTTCACAGAGTGTCGACCATCACAGCGGGTGGCCCGGGTTCAGGCCCGGCGGCCGACCAGTCCGAGGACCCGCGTCTGCTCGTCGGTGTCGGCGGGAACGTCGACCACGGGACCGCAGACGCCGGGGCTGTGCAGGGCCTCGCCCATCCGCTCGGCGAAGCCGGCGACCATGGCGAGGTCCGTCGGCGCGATGGTGGTGTCGCCGCCGGTCGCCTTCGCGATGTCCCAGCCGTGCAGCACCAGGTCGAAGGTGTAGAAGGAGCCGAAGGTGTCCGAGACCTTGGCCCGGCCCATCTGTCCGTCGTACTCGAGGTCGGCGCGGGCGGGGTTTTCGAGGATCTCCTGCACGGCGTCGCGGGTCTGCGTCCACGCGCCGAGGGGATCGACGTCGAGGTCGGGGACCGGCGGAAGCGTCATGCCCGCGGCGTTGACCGGGAAGGACTGGGTCTCGACGACGTGCCGGAGCACGTCGCGGGCGGTCCAGCCGTCGCAGGGGGAGGCGTTGTCCCAGCGGTCGGCCGGCACGGATTCGACGCGGCGGGTCAGTTCGGCGGCGAGCCGACGGTAGAGGTCCGCGTTGTTGGTCGTGGTGGTCATGGCTCCATCGTGCGTCCCGGCGCCGACATCGTCTTGAAGATTCGCGACATCCACAGCCCCCGGATACAACGATGGCCCCCGATCCGGAGATCGGGGGCCATCGTGTGGCGGAGGATAGGGGATTTGAACCCCTGAGGGCGTTAACCCAACCCGCGTTCCAGGCGAGCGCCATAGGCCACTAGGCGAATCCTCCGTGGGCGAGCATACCGGCACACCCGCCCAGGAATGAAAACGGCCCCCGAACCGGGCGAAATCCCGGCCGCCTTTCCGTCGCCCGGCCGGGCATGGCTACACTCGTGGACGGATCCCGCGCGGCGCGCATCCTGTGAACTCCCCCAGGGCCGGAAGGCAGCAAGGGTCAATGGGCTCTGCCGGGTGCGCGGGGTCCCCTTTATTTTCGCGCACCTCCTGCAACCGCGCCGGTGAAAGGTCTTTCGGCATGCCTACCCAAACCCAAATTGGGTTGATGAGCCATGAGGAACTCCGTTCGGAGCACGAGCGTCAGTCTGAGAAGTACGCGCAGCTCAAGACCGAGAAGCTCACCCTCGACCTGACCCGCGGGAAGCCGTCGCCCGAGCAGCTGGACCTGTCGCAGGAGCTGCTGTCGCTGCCCGGCTCCGAGTATCGCGACGGCAACGGGCTCGACTGCCGCAACTACGGCGGTCTCACCGGGCTGCCGGAGCTGCGCGCCGTCTTCGGCGAACTGCTGGGCATCCCGACCGAGAACCTGCTGGCGGGCAACAACGCGAGCCTCGAGATCATGCACGACGTCATCGTGTTCTCGCTGCTGCACGGCACCCCCGATTCACCCCGGCCGTGGTCGCAGGAGCCGAAGATCAAGTTCCTGTGCCCGAGCCCCGGCTACGACCGGCACTTCGCGATCACCGAGTCGTACGGGATCGAGATGATCCCCGTCCCGATGCGGCACGACGGCCCGGACGTGCACCTGATCGCCCGGCTGGTCGCCGAGGATCCGCAGATCAAGGGGCTGTGGGCGGTGCCCACCTACGCCAACCCGACCGGTGCGGTCTTCTCGGAGGAGGTCGTGCGGGCGCTGGCCTCGATGCCGACCGCGGCCCCCGACTTCCGGCTGTTCTGGGACAACGCCTACGCGGTGCATCCCCTGGTCGAGGAGTTCGAGGCCCCGCTGGACGTGCTGGGCATGGCGGCCGAGGCCGGGCACCCGAACCGTCCGTTCGTGTTCGCGTCGACCTCGAAGATCACCTTCGCCGGCGCGGGTGTCAGCTTCGTCGGCGGCTCGACCCAGAACCTGGCCTGGTACCAACAGCATCTGGGCAAGAAGAGCATCGGGCCGGACAAGGTCAACCAGCTGCGGCACCTGAAGTTCTTCAAGGACGCCGACGGGGTGCGCGCGCACATGGCCAAGCACCGCGAGATCCTCGCGCCGAAGTTCGCGCTGGTTCTGCAGATCCTCGAGGATCGGCTGGGCGCGTCGAAGGTGGCGTCCTGGACCGAGCCCAAGGGCGGCTACTTCATCAGCCTCGACGTGGTCGAGGGCACCGCAAAGCGGGTCATCGGCCTGGCGAAGGAGGCGGGCATCGCGTTGACCGCTGCCGGCTCGGCCTTCCCGTACGGCACCGACCCGGAGGACAGGAACATCCGGCTCGCGCCGAGCTTCCCGTCCACCGACGACCTGGCGAAGGCGATGGACGGGGTGGCGACCTGCGTGCTGCTGGCCGCCACCGAGAAGGCGCTCGGCGACGCCTGAGCCCCGCTACCCCCCGACGCGCTCCTGCGCGGAGGCCGAACCCAGCCAGGTGTGCGGGTTGCCGTTCCAGCACCAGCCCAGCTTCGGTCGGCGCCGGCTGATCCACAGCGCGGGCACCCGCTTGTCGCCGCATCGCGACGAGAGCAGCGAGAAGCACTTGTTCTTGCGGAGCATGTCCGGTCGGACCGTGAGCAGGGCGATGCCCTCCTCCACGGTGAGACCGGTGCGTCCGATCGTGGTCAGCGACGCCAGCGCGGACGCGGGGGTCACGTTCAGGTATTCGCTTCCGGTGTCGACGTTCAGTAGCGCGTAGCCGATCCCGTCCGGTACCTCGATCGATTCGATCGGCCGGAACCCGGCGAGCTCGGCGGGCTCGAAGTCCGCGAACCCCTGTTGGGTGCCGAGGGCGGTGTGCGCCATGGCCTCGTGTGCGTCGATGGAGGCGCCCAGCTCGGTGCGCGCCACGACCAGGACGAACGGGATGTGGTCCTCGCCGTGGTCGGCGGCGCTCTCCGGGTGGGCGAGCACCGCGGCGCGGAGCGGTTCCATGGCGGCCGCGAAGTCGGCATCGGACAGTCCGGTCAGGCCGGGGTAGCCGGCCTCGGTGAGCGCGCCGAGCTGGCGGTCGAACTCGGTCTCGGTCGGGGTGGCAGTCAAGGATCCCTCGCTTCCGTACGGTGTACCGAACTCAACGGGCGGCGTCGCGCGATTGTTCCCGGGCGCCCGGACTGTCGAAAGTTCGTCGCCGGAAATGGCAGGATCGGGCCATGGCACTCACGCTGCACCTCGCCGGCGACGCGGACGCGGACGCGCTGCTCGCCGCGGATCCCCTCGCCCTGCTGATCGGGATGCTGCTCGATCAGCAGATCCCCATGGAGGTCGCCTTCGCCGGCCCGAAGAAGCTCGACGAGCGGCTGGCCGGCCTGGACGTGCACAAGATCGCGGAGATGGATCCGGACGCGTTTCTCGCGCTCTGCGCCACGCCGCCCGCCGTGCACCGGTTCCCCGGGTCGATGGGCAAGCGAATCCAGGACCTGTGTATCTACCTCGTCGAGCACTACGACGGCCGGACCGAGGCGATCTGGACCGAGGGCGACCCCGACGGCCGCGAGGTGTTGAGGCGCCTCAAGGCGCTGCCCGGGTACGGCGATCAGAAGGCCCGGATCTTCCTCGCGTTGCTGGGCAAGCAGATCGGCGTCGAGCCGGCGGGTTGGCGAGAGGCCGCGGGAGCATATGGCGACGACGGTTCGCGCAGATCCATCGCGGACGTCGTCGACGACCGCACCCTCGGCGAGGTCCGCGAGTTTAAGAAGTCCGCGAAGGCGGCGGCGAAGGCTGCGAAGGGCGGGTAGTTACCCAAAGCGGGCCCTGAGTGTGCGGCGTTCTGCCCGGCCTGATCCTGCCTCAACTCCCTTGCCTTCCAACCCGCGGTGGACCAGGCTGACTAGATGGCGCATTCTCGGCTAAGTAGCGCGAGGTCTGGAGTTCGCTGGCTGTTCGGGGTTGGCGTCGGTATGGCCATTCTCGGGGCTGTTGCTTTCGTTGTCGCTACCTTCGTCGGCCTTGGCGGTGACGATTCCGAGCCAACGATCGTGCCACCACCGGCAACGTCACAGATTGAACCAAACGGCTCAGATGGACCACCGCCATCAGCGCAAGCGCCAGTAGTTGGTGTCTTCACGCCGGATCCATATCCAGGGCAGAGCGCTGAGGAGTTCGATCACCTGCGCGACGCGTCCGAAAGCCTCAATGCCCTGATCGCGCGAGCGAAACAAACTGGTGATCTCGACACGCTCGCAAGCGCAAACCAGATCGCTTCCGAGCTGCAGGCCGCTCAGGTGTATCGATTGGGGAACACCAGTGGCTCGTCGAAACCTGACGCGGCGGCCACCACGACTGCGGTTGCCGGCCTCTGCACTTCAGTCGTCGGTGCGCTTACCGCTGTGTTCGCGCTGAGGAAAGCGAAGTACGAACTCCACGGGGAGCGACTTGAAGCCTCGTCGGCAGAAGCGTGCGGCCGCGAAACGGCGCCACCAGAGGATTCTGGCACCACTTCACGCCCTGTATGAACCTGGGTGGCATGAAGAGAAACGTCTTCGATCCGGGTTTTGAGCCCGCTCGGGTGAGGGTCGCGCCGGCGGCGAAGCCGGCGAAGGCTCAGGAGTGTGCACCGTTCCCGGCCATGGAGGGGGAGCGGGAACGGTGCGCGTCCGATCAGCTGCCGCTCGACCCCGAACTACCGCCGGTGCCCGTATCCGTGAGCGGATCGGTTCCGCCGTTGGCGGATGGGAACAGGTAGCCCGTGGAAACGGTGCTGAGAGTGGTGTTTTCGTTGTTGGGGACCTTGGCGCGCCAGTTGACGATCGGGTTGAGGGCGCCGAACGGTCCGCACCCGGTCGCGCCGGGCAGCGCGAAGCCACTGGACTCGTTCTTGACGTTCGACATCCACACGGTGCCGGCCGGGTAGGGGTCCTCGACGTGGGACTGGACGGGGTTCTCGGGGGTGTTGACGTTGTCGAGCTCGAAGATCACGGGGTTCTCAGGCGAGCCGATGTAGCAGTTGTCGCCGAGGAAGGCGTTGCTGATCTTCAGGCGGACCGGCAGTGTGAGGTCGAAATCGGTGATGATGCCGTTGAGCTTGGGTACCGAGACCGCCTGCACCTCGGAGGTGACGCCCGCGAGGCCGAAGAGGTTGTCCAGCGGCAGGTCGACCCCGAGGACGCCGCCGGGGACGGTCATCGGCTTGCTGTAAACGCCGAAATGTCCGTCGTCCCTGGGGATCATGTCGCCCTCCGGCGGGAGCGTCGCGGCGATGACCATGTCGCCGTCCTTCATCGGCAGCGTGAAGCCGTTGTTGTCGAAGGTGCCGCTGTTCACGACGACGCTGAGGCAGCCCTCGGCCACCGCGGGGTCGCAGACCGCACCGCCGGGGACCGGGGTGGTGCCGGGTGCGGCCGAGGCTGTCGGTGCGGCGAGGACCAGCGCGCCACCCGCGGCGAGCCCGGCGACCACGCGCCGGGCGTATCGATGTCGATGCTCAGATCTCTTCATGCGTTTCCTTCACCAGTCGGACGGGCTGTGGCGGGATGTGTGCATGTGTGTGTCATCCCGGATGAGCTGTGTTTGCAATCACATTCGAAAGACAAGACAGAGTTATAGCACGCGCCAAGTCATTCGTGTCCTTTTCTAAGGAAAGACATTCGCGCTGGTGAAAAGCCGCAAACCTCGCAAACCATCTGTGTCAGACTCTGCGGCCATGAGGATTGTGCGAACCGCCGGAATCGCCGCGCTCATCGTGGGTTGCAGTCTCGTCGCCGCCTGTGGCGGACCACGGGACGAGGCCGTCGGCGCCGAGCGGAGCCCGGTCGCGAGCGCCACCGCGCCGACCGCAACGGCGTCGGCGGAGCCCTCGGCCCTCGCACCGGTACCCGCGATCGAGCAAGCGGCGGCGCCCGCGGTCGTTCCGCCGATCGCCGCGCCAGATCCCGGAGTGCCCGTACCCCCGCCGACCACCGAACCGCCGCCGACCCCCGAACTCCGTGCGGCCTCGATCGATTCGCGCACCCCGGATCAGGTCGTCGCGCAGTCGGGGGAGAAGGGGCAGCGCTATCTCGGTGCGCTCCGGGCCGCAGGCCTGCCGCCGTCTGGGATGGACGCGGCGGAGATCCTCTACGCGCAGGGTGCCTGCGAGGCGCTGGCGGACGGCATGCCGCGGCCGGAAGTGTTGCGGGAGTTCGCCGGAGTGGGCCAGGCGTACTCGAGGTTCATCCCGATGTCATCGGATCAGGTGGCCGAGACCTACGTCTCGACCGCCGAGCGGGTCTACTGCTGAGAGTCCGAAGAAGGACCGCTCGATGCCGCCCGGCGGCCGAGCATCACCCCGCGAGCTTGCTGAAGTTCGGGAAGTTGGACAGTTCCCAGCCGCCGTCGACGATCAGGCTCGCGCCGGTGATGTAGCTCGCGTCGTCGCTGGCCAGGTACAGGCACGGCCCGGCGACCTCGTCGGGTGTCGCGGCTCGCGCCATCGGGATGCGATCGAGGAACATCGCCTGCGCGGGCTCGTAGGCCAGTACCGGCGCGACCAATGGGGTGTCGACGAGTCCCGGCAGCACCGAGTTGACCCGGATGCCCGACGATGCCAGCTCGAGAGCGGCATTCTTGCTGAACATCTCGACGCCGGCCTTGCCGGTCGCGTACGGGCTTCCCCCGGGCATCGGCACGCGGGCGTTCAGCGAGGAGACGTTGACGATGGCGCCGCCGCGCCCACCGGCATTCATGCGCCGGGCCTCGTGCTTGGTGCAGAGGAAGACGCCCTTCTGCACGAGGTCGACGGTGAAGTCCCAGTCGGCTTCGTCGAGGTCGACGATCGCGCCGACGCGGGACGCGCCCGCGACGTTGAAGGCCAGATCCAGTGCCCCGAACCGCGTTACCGCGGCGTCCAGGGCCGCCGCGATCTCGTCCTCCTTGGTCACGTCGGCGGTGACGGGCAGAAACGACTTGCCGAACTCGGTGGCCATGGCGCCGAGCGCCTCACCGGCCAGGTCGATCCCGACGACGTTCGCGCCCTCGGCCATCAGGCGGATCGCGATGGCCTCGCCGATGCCGGACGCGGCGCCGGTCACGGCCGCCGTCTTCCCGGCAAATCTGTTCTCACTCATCCGTGCTACTTCCGTTCATCGATGTGTGGATCACTTTTCGCCCGCCCGCAAGAAGCGCCCGGTGCGACGGGTCCCGAGGACGGACGTCGGTTCCCCGTCTCGGACGACGCATTCGCCGCCGACGAACACCGCGGACACCGCATCGTCGTTCCGGTTGACCATCCTGGAGAGGCCGTCGTACTCCGGGACCGGGCATTCGGCATAGGCGTCGAGCGAGGCGTCGAGATGCGCCGGGTCGATCACCACCACATCGGCCCGGTCACCCTCTCTCAGGTGCCCGGCGTCGAGTTGGTACCAATCGGCGAGCTCGCCGGTGAGCCGGTGCACGGCCTGCTCGACCGACATGAACGGATTCCCCGCTCGCTCGGCGTCGCGCACGCGGCGCAGGAGGCGGAGCCCGAAGTTGTAGAAGGCCATGTTGCGCAGGTGAGCGCCGGCATCGGAGAAGCCCAGCTGCACACCGGGATCGGAAGCGAACTTGTTGAGCACCTCGGGGCGGTGGTTCGAGATCGTGGTGCGCCAACGCACCTTGGTTCCGTACTCGACCACCAGGTCGAGGAAGGCGTCCACCGGGTGCACTCCACCCCGGTCGACTCCGACCTGTCCGAAGGTCTTGCCGATCACGGAAGCGTCCGGACACTCGACGATCTCGGCGTCGAAGAAGTCGCGGTGCCAGACCCGCGGACCGTACTTCTTGTCGTAGTCCTTGCGGAACCGGCGGCGGTAGGACTCGTCGGCCAGCAGTGCGCTCCGCGCCTCGAGCTGGTTGGACAGGTCCAGTGCCGCGGCACCGGATCCGAACTCCTCGAAGACCGGTAGGTCGATGCCGTCGGAGTACACCTCGAACGGCACCGGCAGGTGCTGCCACCGGAAGTCGCCGCGCATCCCGTTGACGGCCCGCGCCATCGCCGGGAATACGTGCGCCACAGCCGGTATCGCCTTGACGTCGGCGGCCGAGAGCAGGCTCACCTTCAACGGGCGGCGGAGGAGCCCGACGCTGCTCAGCGCCAACGCGACCATGGACTGCGGGCGGCCGACGTCCGGGCCGGCCTGCAATGCCCGGCCCCGGCGGCGCAGGATCCCACTGAGCCGGCGACGTTCCTGCCGCGTCGAGTACGTCGAGGGCAGGGTCCGGGACCGGCAGACCTCGCCGTCGAGCTTGTCGAACAGCAGCTCCTGTGAGGACATGCCGATGAAGCCCGCGTCGAGCGCCTCCTCGAGTTTGGCTGCCATCGCGTCGAGTTCGGCCGGGGTGGGCTTGACGTCCTTGCGGGTCGCCCGGTCCAGACCCATCTGCGCGGCACGGATGTCCGAATGACCGATGAACGAGGCCACGTTCGGGCCCAACGGCAACGCCTCGATCGCATCGACGTACTCGTGCGCGGAGGTCCAGCTCTTGGACTCGGTGAGCGTGTCGACCACGTGTTTGCGCGGGATGGCCTCGACCCGGCCGAACAGGTCGCCCGCGTCGGAGGGGCTTGCATGGACCGCCGACAGCGAGCACGACCCCAGGAAGATCGAGGTGACGCCGTGCCGCACCGACTCCTTGAGCCCCGGACTCAGGATGACCTCGACGTCGTAGTGGGTGTGGATGTCGACCATGCCCGGGATGACCCACTTCCCGGCGGCGTCGACCACCTGCGGGCAGTCCGACTCGTCGAGCGCATCGACCGACACGGCGGCCACTCGCCCGTCGCGGATGCCGAGATTCCTGGTCTCGGACCGTGCGCCGGTGCCGTCGAACCACCGGCCGTTCTTGATGATGACGTCGTAGCTCATCGCAGATCACTCCAATCTCGAACCGCTGTTGCCGACCGGCGGGCCATCAGACGACCACCTGGGTACGCATCGTCTTGCCGGTCGCGTTGCGCGGCAACGGCGACGTGGTGATCCGCCACCGAGCCGGGACCTTGAAATAGGCGAGGCGCTCGGCTGCGAAGGCCCGCAGCTCCTCTTCCGTGACGGCGCCCTCCGACCGCGCGACGACCACCGCGGCGACCTCCTGGCCGAGGTCGGGGTGGTCGACGCCGATCACCGCGCACTCGAGGATCTCGGGGTGCTCGTCCAGGCACTGCTCGATCTCCATCGGGTACACGTTCTCGCCGCCGCGCAGGATCAGGTCCGACCGTCGCCCGGTCAGCCGGATCATGCCGTTCTCGATCACACCGAAATCGCCGGTGCGCAGCCACCGGTCCTCGGTGATCGCCGCGGCGGTGGCCTCGGGGTTGTCCCAGTAGCCGAGCATCACATAGGGGCTGCGCGCGCAGATCTCGCCCTCCACCCCGTCGGGGACCTTCTCCCCGAACGGATCCCGGACCTCGACGGCGACCCCGATGATGGGCCGGCCGAGCGTGCCGGGGAAGGTCGCGAGATCGAGGGGAGTGGCGACGGAGATCGCGGTGGCACTCTCGGTTTGGCCGTAGCTGTCGACGAGGGAGTTGCGCGCGAACGGCACCTTCTCGCGCAGGCGGTCCTGGAACGCCGCGGACGACGGCGCCGCCGACAGCGCGAACGCGGTGACCGAGGAGAGGTCGTATCGCGACAGATCCTCGTGCTCGAGCAGACGATTCGCCATGGTGGGAACGGCGGCCCAGTTGGTCACGCGCTCGCGTTCGACCAGCCGGAGCATGCGGTCCACGTCGAACGAGCCCTGGTAGATCACCACCGCGCCGCCCGTGGCCAGCCGGGGGACGGCCAGGTTGTGCAGGCTGGCGATGTGGAACAGCGGCGAGGTGAGCAGGTACCGCCGGTCGCTCGGGGCATCCGAGTTGGGGTCGCCGCCGGTGAACGCGGCGGCGAGCGCATCGCTGAACCGGTGGTAGTCGATGGTCGCGAGCACGTTTCGGTGCGAGTGCACGGCACCCTTGGGTCGGCCGCTGGTCCCGCTGGTGTAGAGGATCAGCGCCGGATCGTCCTCGTCCACCTCGGTGTGCGGCAGGTCGGAGCCGGCGAACTCGGCGACCAGACGCGGGACGTCCTCCTCCATGGTCAGCACGGGGACGTCGGCGCCGAGCTCGCCGAGCAGCGCGGCGCGCTTGGCGTCGGCGACCACGACGGTGGGCTTGGTGTGGTCGATGCCGTACTCGACCTCACGCGGCGCCCACCAGGCGTTGAAGCCGACCGCGATCGCGCCGAGCGACTGCGCCGCCCAGAAGGTGACGAGCCATTCGGGGGTGTTGGCGGCCAGGATGCCGACCCGGTCGCCCTTGCTGACGCCGTACCGCTCGCGCAGCGCGGTCGCGAACGCGGCCACGGCGGCCCCGTGCTCCGCGTAGCTCATCCGGCGATCCTCGGTGATCAGGTAGTCCCGGTCGCCGTAGGAGAGCGAGGCCCTCAGGACGTCACCGAGCGCCCGGTCGCGGTTCTTCATGACCGGCATCTCGGCCCCGAGCACGTCCTCGACGCCGAGTTCGAAGCGCCCGCCCGGGCCCGTCAGTCCGGCCATCACGGAGGCGATGTACGCCTGGGGGTCAACAGACTTCGTCACTGCATTTCCTTTCGGATCGTGTCGTACCCGGTCACGGAACCAGCACCGCTCGTCCGCGGATCTTGCCCGCTTCGAGACGGTCGAACGCCTCGCGGGCGTCGGCGAGGTCGAACCGGTCCACCTCGACGGTCAGTCGCCCGGCCTGGGCGAGTGCGATCGAGTCGACGAGGTCACTTCTGGTGCCGCCGTAGGACTTCCGTACCGATGCGCCCCACGGCCAGCCGGGGCCACCTGCCGGGTCGGCCGTCACGCCGGGGACACCGCCGCCGAGCCCGACCATCCGGTACGCGCCGTTGGGTGCCACGGACTCGACCGCCATCTGGGCGGTGGGGCCGACACCGACGAAGTCGAACACCGCTTCCGCGCCTCGGCCGCCGGTCAGCTCGAGGATCTGGCGTGCGGTGTCGGGACCGGATTCGAGGGTGATGTCGGCACCGCAGCGCTTCGCCAGGTCCAGCTGGTCCTGGCCGAGGTCCACCGCGACGATCCGGGTCGCGCTGAGCGCGCGCAGGACCTGCACGGCGACGTGCCCGAGGCCGCCGACGCCGATCACCACGGCGGTCGAGCCGGGACGCAGGTGCTCCCTGGCGCCCCGGATGGCGTGGTAGCTGGTCAGTGCGGCGTCGGCCATCGGAGCCGCCTGGAGGAAGTCCAGGTCGCCGATGGGGACGAACGACCGGGCCGGGATCCGGACGTACTCGGCCATGCCGCCGTCCGGGCCGAGCCCGGGGCACGGCGGCATGGCGGTCCGGCCCGCCGCCAGGCAGACGTTCTCGTTGCCGCTGATGCACTCCCGGCAGACGCCGCACGACCAGCACAGGTAGACGATCCCGCGCTCGCCGACCTGTCGGACGTCGACGTCGCTGCCGACGGCCTCGATGGTGCCCGCGATCTCGTGCCCGAGGGTGAGCGGTTCCTCCCGCATCTTCACCGGGAAGTGCAGCAGGTGCAGGTCGGAGTGGCAGATGCCGGCCGCGCCGACGCGGATCAACAGGTCGGACGGGCCGATCTCCGGCACGGGGACCTCCCGGATCTCGATGACACCCGGATCGGTGAGCTGTAGAGCCTTCACAGGGAGACCTCGCTTCGCGCCGATCGAACGGCCTCGTTGGTGGCGTGCAGGTAGGCGTCGGAGCGGTCGGAGCCGATCAGTCCGGGCGCCATCTTGTTCATGGTGTAGGCGAAGGTGACCCGGTTGTCCAGGTCGTTGACGAGCATGGAGCCGCCGAACCCGGCCCACCAGCACACCCGGCCGTCGCGCACCAGCGGGGCGGTGTCCGGGTGGGGGAGGCCGTAACCGATGCCGAACCGCAGCGGGGTGAGGATGCCCAGGTCGATGCCGTCGGCCTGCTGCTCGAAGATCAGGTCGATGGTGGCCTGGGAGAGCAGGCGCGTGCCGTCCAGTTCGCCGCCGCAGGAGACCAGCGACTGCAGGCGGGCGACCGAGCGCGCGTTGCCGTGACCGTTCATGGCGCCGAGCTCCGCCTGCCGCCAGTCGGCGGTGTTGACCTTCTCCATGTCGAGCCACGGGCAGGTCACCGTCTTGACCAGGATGCTGTCCTGATCGAGCGTGGACATGTCGAAGTTGAGGTCCGGCGCGGGGACCATCGGAGCGATTCGGCCGAAATGCTCGGGGCCGGTACCGATGTGGAAGTCGGCACCCAGCGGTCCCGCCAGCTCCTCGGCGAAGAAGCGGCCCAGGCTGCGGCCGTCCACTCGCCGGATCACCTCGCCGACGAGGTGTCCGTAGTTCAGTGCCTGGTAACCCGACGCGGTGCCCGGCTCCCACCAGGGCGCCTGCGTGGCCAGCCGGGCGCTGGCGGCCTCGGTGTCGTAGATGTCTTCGAGTTCGATCGGCCGCTCCCAGCCGGACACCCCGGAGGTGTGTGAGAGCAGATGCCGAACCTCGATGTCCTCCTTGCCGTTTGCCGCGAACTCGGGCCAGTAGTGCGAGACCTTCTGGTACACGTCTAGTTCGCCGCGATCGACGAGCAGCAGCGCGCTGAGCGCCGTCATCGTCTTGGTGATCGAGAAGACGTTGACGATGGTGTCCTCGGCCCACGGCGTGGTCCGCTCCTGGTCGGCGTAGCCGCCCCAGACGTCGACGACGGGTGCACCGTCGACGGTCACGCAGATGGATGCGCCGAGTTCCTCGCCCGACGCGAGCTGCTGTTCGAGTGCATCGCGGACCGGCTCGAAGCCCTCCGCGCAGAATCCCTGTGTCAGTGCCATGTCGATCTCCTCCCTCACGCGTTCTGCATGGCGAGGGCCGGCACGGGCA
Organism: Rhodococcus daqingensis; assembly: GCF_042665615.1. Classification (NCBI taxonomy): domain Bacteria; kingdom Bacillati; phylum Actinomycetota; class Actinomycetes; order Mycobacteriales; family Nocardiaceae; genus Rhodococcus; species Rhodococcus daqingensis. The sequence goes on from NZ_JBHTCS010000030.1 coordinate 64,126, forward strand.
ACGCGTTGCCCGTGGCCTGGGCGCGCTTGCCGCCGTTGACGATTTCCTTCTTCAGGTTGCGTACGTAGGGATCGAACTCGCACTGGATGGTGTGCCTCGGCGACTTGTAGTACGGCTTGAGGTAGTACTCCTCGTCGGCGGCGAGGACGGCGCCCATCTCGCTGGGGGCAGGCGGCAGGTACTTGCCCGCGAGGTAAGCGGCGACGAGCTTGCTCTGCTGCTCGGCGAAGTTGACCAGGGTCGGCATCGGCTGCGCGAGGCCCATGAAGAACAGGTTGTCGATGTCGGGCTTCATCATTCGCTTGAACAGCGGGAAGCGGTTCTCGCTGTCGGGCAACAGGTTCGGATCCGAGAAGAAAGGGAAGCTGATGTGGTAGCCGGTGGCGCAGACGATCACGTCGACGTCAAGGGTGCTGCCGTCGGTGAAGCGCACCTGCTTGCCCTCCAGCGCAGCGATGGCCGGCTTGAACGCGATGTCTCCCGAGCCCGCCTTGCCGAGGAACTCGCCGCTCGCGGACGGGTGCGCCTCGAAGGGCAGGTGGTCGGGCTTGGGCAGGCCGTAGCCCTCCATGGAGCCGAGGTTCTTGTTCAGGAAGCGCCGCTTGAGCGCCAGGGAGATCGGGCGCGGTATCCAGGCGGGCATCGACATCTTGTCGCCTGCCGTGCCCCTGAGGTACTTCGGCAGCACCCAGACCCCGCGACGGGCGGAGACGGTCAGTGTCTTGGCCAGGAAGCGCTGCGAGAGCTCGGAGGCGATGTCGAGGCCGGAGTTGCCCATCCCGACCACCACGACATTCTTGCCGCGCATGTCGATCGGGTCGAACGGGTCGTTGTATGCGTGGCTGTGGATGAGCGTGCCGTCGAACTCGCCGGGGTAGTCAGGGGTCCGCGGATCCCAGTGGTGGCCGTTGCACACGATCAGCGCGTCGTAGGTGCGCGCCTCGCCGTTGGACAGCGTGACGGTCCACAGCCCGTCGGCGTCGCGCTCCGCGTGTTCGACGGAGGTGTTGAACGTGATCGTCTCCCGCAGACCGAAATGGTCGACGTAGTCCTTGAAGTACTGGAACAACTGCGAGTGGTGCGGGAAGTCGGGCCACTCGGCGGGAACCGGGAAGTCCTCGAAGGCCAGCCGCCACTTCGAGGTGTCGATGTGCAGGCTCTGGTAGCAGGCCGACATCCCGTTGGGGTTCTTGTAGTACCAGTTGCCGCCGACCTCGTCGGAAGCCTCGAAGCAGTCGTACGGGATGCCGTAGTCCTTCAGGCGTTTGGCGGTGGTGATCCCGGACGGGCCGGCGCCGATGATGCAGACATTCGGCAGGTTCGTGGAGCTCATGACGCTCGCTTTCTGTGCGGTGTGTGGGTCGATCAGTCGTCGGCGGACGGCGGCGTGATCGACACCATCGACGCTCGCTGAAGTGACCTGCGCCATACTCCAACTTGACTGACACTCTGTCAAGTGAATGACGGAAGGTATGCTCAGTAACAGGATGATTTGCCCGGAAAGGGGGATGTGCACGATGGTGGGGGACGTGGCTACGGAAACGGGTGAGGTCAAGGGCAGGCGTGGCACGCTGCGTGACGAGCAGAAGCGGGCGACCCGTGCCAAGCTGCTGGAGTCGGCCCGCGAACTCTTCGCCTCGCAGGGCTATGCGGCGGTCACCGTCGACGACATCGCTTCCTCGGTCGGCTGCAGCCGGGCGACCTTCTACCTGCACTTCCCCAGCAAGGTCGAGATCCTGCGGGCGATCAGCTCCGACAAGATGGCGCCGAGCGCGCTGGCGTTCTATCAGGACCTGGACCGGGTGCTCGACACCCGCTCGCGCGCCGAGTTCACGGCCTGGATCAACCGCGCCATTGCCTGGTTCGACGAATACAAGGAGATGCTGCCCGCGTGGGACGAGGCGGTCGCGCTCGAGCCCGAGTTCCGGGACACCTCGCGGGACGGAATCCTCGCGCTGCCCAACGCGATGACCAAGTACCTGGCGCGCTGGCCCGAGGGGCGGCACGACGAGGCGCGACTGCGCGTCGAGCTCCTGGTGGCGCAGCTCGAACGGTTCTTCACCCGGTGGGCCCTGCAGGGAACGATCGACGTGTCCCGTGAGCAGGCCGCCGAGGTGCTCACCGACATCTGGTTCCCTGCGCTGTCCGTGCCTTCTGACCGTTAGCGCGCGAATCGATATATTCTGCAACGATTTTCGCCTGACCCGAGTTGATCTGGCTTTGGCGACAGCGGTTTCGGGAAGCCTCCCGGTCAGCGGGAGAAGTTGGACAGTAGGGGATCGGCGGCTCGCTAGCTTTGCGACAGTGCGCGAGCACCTACACGCCTACGGAAGGTAATCCCTTGCAGTCGACGGTAATTCGAAACTCTAAGCGGTCCTGTGTCCGCTTCGCCGCCGCGATCGCGGTCACCAGTGGTGTCGTCCTGGCCGGCTTCGGCCCGGCGCAGGCCGTTCCATTTGCGCTCCCTGATCTCGGATCATCGGCATTCGGGTCGAGCGGCTTCGGTAGCTCGGACGAGGTGGTGGCCGACGCGCCTCGCTTGGCCTCCGTCGACAACTTCCGCGACGTGGCGGGCGTCGGGAGCGGATACTCGCTGTCAGGTGGCAAGCACATGAACAAGGGCGTGGTCTACCGGTCGAACGTGCTGCGCCCAAACGAGGCCGACCTCGCGACCCTGGCCGCCCTGGGTCTGAGCGCGGTCTACGACCTGCGCACACCGGACGCAGTCGCCGAGGACCCGGACATCCTGCCGGCAGGCGCCCGCTACACGAATATCGACATTTTCGGCCGCGACCTCGAGACCGAGGGCGCCCAGTCCATCCGTTCCGCCGCGGACGCCAGGGCCTTCATGGAGTCGATGAACCGCGGCTTCGTCGGCAACGAGCACGAGCGTGGCGCGTTCGCGCAGCTGTTCACCGAACTGGCCAACACGCCGGGCCCGGTGCTGTTCCACTGCAATTCCGGAAAGGATCGCACCGGCTGGGCGGCGGCCATCCTGCAGGGCATCGCCGGCGCCGACCGCGCAACAATCATGCAGGATTACATGCTCACCAACGAGTACTCCGCGGAGACGATCAAGAAGAAGAACGAGAAGCTCCTCGCGGCGGTGGGCGCGGAACGCGCCGCGTGGTACGCGCCCATGATGGGTGTCGAGAAGAGCTACCTCGAGGCAGGTTTCGCCGCGCTCGACGCCGAGTACGGGACCGTGGACAACTATCTGACCGAGGGACTCGGCCTCGATGCCGACATCATCGCCAGGCTGAAGTCCAAGCTGGGCGCCTGACCCGTTGGTCCGGGGCCGTTCTCGTGTCCCCCGGTTGGGGGACACGAGAATCAGCCCGAGGGTGGCCTGGTCGGGGGACAGACCGTGTCCCGGAATGGGGCGATAGTTGTCACAGACGTCGGAATCACCGGCTCGCAACGTCGAACTACCACCCGGACAGGATCATTCATCATGAGCATCGCCACAATCCGCCGCCGTCGCCTCGCCCGCATCGTCGCCCTGCCCGCCCTCGCGCTGACCCTGGCCGGCACGACGCTCGGCTTCACCGGCGCGGCGGCGTCCGCCGGGACGCTGCCCACGACCGGTCCGACGATCGCGATGACGATCACCAACAACACCGGTCAGCCGATGGTGCTGCGGGGCTCGGACAATCCGTACGGTGAGTGGATCCAGGGGCCCCGGGCGGTTCTCGCGCCGTGGAGCTCGGAGATCGTCACCGCGACGAACAACGATCCGCGGGGGATCGGTGTCGACGTCACGTACGGGTTGCCGGGCGACGCCCAGGCCGTGTTCATGGCGAACAACTACCAGGGTGACGCGAGCCTCGACGGGACCCGGATGACCGGTCGCGACGGCGTGTACTACGGAATCGCGAGCACCATGGACACCGGCTTCCCGAACCTGAACGCCGGCTACACCATCACCATGCACCCCTAGGGCATGTTCCCAAGTGCTTGATGCCCGCGTCGGCGAGGATGGGTCCGATCCCTGAAGCCGGAAGAAGGAGTCGACGCGATGACGAAGTACCTGATCTCGTTCCCGAGTGGCGCCATGGACTTTCCCGACGAGGATCTGCAGGCAGCGTCGGATGCGTCGCACGCGGTGGTGGAGGAGGCGAAGGCCGCCGGCGTCTGGGTGTTCGGCGGTGGCATCGACGAGAGCGTTCCGCCTGTCCTGGTCGATGGGGATGGCACGGTGACCGAGGGCACGTACCCGCAGACGAAGCAGCTCGAAGGCGGGTACGCGGTACTGGAGTTGCCCTCCCGGGAGGCGGCACTGGAATGGGCCGCGAAGCTCGCAGTTGCCTGCCGGTGCGCGCAGGAGGTGCGCGCGTTCCACTACGATCCCGCCAGCTGATGGGGAAAGACCGGCACGCTCACCCGGCGAGGGCGGCGCGCACCTGCTCGGTGTCCGCGGCCGTCCAGCCCTCGGGCTGAAGAATGGCCGCCCAGATGTCCGCTGCGTCGGCTTGGAAGGTGTGCCCGTGCCCATCCGGCACGTCCGCAGAGAAGACCATGTCCATGGTCACCTGCCAGAACGTGACGAACGGGATCCAGCGCATATCGGGATCGACGTCCGGGCCCAGCGGCTCGCGCAGCCAGTCCGGCCGGTTCAGCAGCAGGTCGAACGACCACCAGGTGATCGGATCGCTCGCGTGCTGCCAGTAGACGATCCGGGGCGTGCCCCACTGACCGTCGAGCTCGAGATCCTGCGCGGCCGAGGCGAACCGGACGTTCGCTCCGTCATCGATCACCGGAAGTCGTTCGGGTGAACCGGGATCGCGACCCTGCGTGATGCCCGACCACTGCGGAGAGAAGTTCGGCGTGCCCACCCAGAGCGCGCCGTCGGTCCGGGCGAGCATGTCCTGGGCGCCCGCGAAGGCGGACTGGCCGCCGAACGACCCCAGGCTCTCGCCGAACACCAGCAACCTCGGGCGGCTCTCGGCCGGGCGCGTCTCCCACTCCGCGTAGACGGCCTCGAACAGCGCCCTGCCCGCCTCCTTGGGTGACTCCCGGTCCGCGATGAACGACAACGCACTGGGCAGGAAGGAGTACTGCATGGACGCGATCGCGGAGTCGCCGTTTGCCGTGTACTCGAGCGCGCCTGCCACCGAGGCATTGACCCAGCCGCGGCCGGTGCCGGTGGCGACGGCCAGCACCGCGCGGTCGAATGCGCCGGTCCGCACCAGTTCCGCGACCACCTGATCCGCCGCGTCCGAGATCGACTCCGCGGACTCGCGTCCCACGTACACCCTGATCGGCGTCAGCGCCGGCCGACCGGTGGCCGCGGTGATCTGATCTGCGCTCGGACCGCCCGCGACAAAGGTGCGGCCCTCGCGCCCGAGGCTCTCCCACGGCTCGGCGGACGCCGGAGAACCCGAGCGTTCGGGCATCTCGGGTCGGATCACGTTGTCGGCGGTGCCGTGATCGGATGCGGCCGCCGACCGGTTCGCGAGGCCGATGAGCCCCTGGTACACAATGCCGTTGACGATCATCAGGCCGAGAGTGATCACGACCACCAGGCTCGCGACCCTGGCCACCGGCGCCGGCACGTAGCGGCGGCCGATTGCCGCCATCCGGTTGGTCGCGCTCCTGGAGGCGCGGGCGATCCAGAGGAGCAGCGCCGCGATGCCGAGTGAGATCAACAGCACCAGAAGGTAGTTCGCCTCGTGCTCCTCCTCGACGCCGACGAGACCGCGCACCACCTGCTGTGATTGCGCGCCGAGGATCGCGAAGGTGGGGACGAGGACCGCCGCGAACCCGAGCAGGATCCATCGGCCGATCCGTTTGGTTCGCTCGGAGTATCGCGGCGAGATACCGCATTTGCGCACCAGCCAGGCCGCGAGAGCGCCGATCCCGTAGCCCGTCGCGATGCTGATGCCGGTGGCCACCCCCTGCAGGTACCACACGCGCGGCAGCAGGGAGGGCGTCAGTGACCAGCAGAAGAAGAGCAACGCGACGGCGAGGCCGACGGGATCGAGGGACCGGCCGTAGCGTCGCACGCGGTCGGCGAAGCCCGTGGTGTGTGGGGCTTCCGCGGGGATGGGTTCGGCCGGGGTGAGGGTGGTGGTCATCGCCGTTTCCTGGTCCGGGCGCGACGACCCTGTCCCGAGGGGGGAGTAGTCGGCGTCGGTGGGGGGACTTGCGATCCGGACCGCCCGGACTGCCCGGGATCGTATCCGAACCCGACCCCTGGTCGGCGTCAGTCCGCGACGTCGTCCGGGTCGCGTTCGGCGGGCCGCGGACGCTGCTCGTCGTGGTCGCGGGCGAACAACCCGTGCGGCGGGCCTGCCGGACCGCCGTGGGCGAGGACCGCGTGCTCGTAGGCGGACTCGGCGTGCAACGCGAGGTCGACGCCCGCGATCTCGTCCTCGCTGCTGACTCGGAAGCCCATCCAGCGGTCGATGGCTTTGCCGAGCGCGTACGTGACGCCGAAGGCGTAGAGCCCGACCACGACGATCGCCAGCGTCTGCTTGCCCAGCTGGGCGAGGCCGCCGCCGTACAGCAGTCCCTCGGCCCCGCCGGTCATCACCTCGGCGGCGAGCAGGCCGATCAGGATCGTGCCGACGATGCCGCCGATCAGGTGCACGCCGACCACATCGAGCGAGTCGTCGTAGCCGAACCGGAACTTCAGGCCCACCGCGAACGAGCACACGACGCCCGCGAGGGTGCCGACCACCGCGGCCCCGAGGACCGTCACCCAGCCGCAGGACGGGGTGATCGCGACCAGGCCGGCCACCACGCCAGAGGCCGCGCCGAAGGTGGTGGGATGCCCGTCGCGCTTCTGCTCGACCAGCAGCCAGCCGAGCATGCCTGCGCAGCCCGCGACCAGGGTGTTGAGGAAGACGGCCGCGGCGGTGCCGTTCGCGGCCAGTGCGGACCCGGCGTTGAACCCGAACCAACCGAACCACAGCAGGCCGACGCCGAGCAGCACCAGCGGCAGGTTGTGCGGGCGCATGGGCTCGGAGCGGAAGCCGATCCGCGGGCCGAGGACCAGGGCCAACGCCAGTCCGGACGCGCCGGAGACGATCTCGACGACCAGGCCGCCCGCGTAGTCGAGGGCGCCCAGCTGCGCGATCCAGCCGTCCGGGCCCCACACCCAGTGGGCCACCGGGGCGTACACGGCCAGCGCCCACACCGGGACGAACACCGTCCACGCCGAGAACTTGGTGCGGTCCGCGATCGCACCGCTGATCAACGCGGCTGTGAGGATCGCGAACGTCAGCTGGAAGGTGGCGAACAGGAACTCGGGGACGCCGCTGCGCACGGTGTCCGGGGTGATGTCCGCCATGCCCAGGTGCTCGAGTCCGCCGAGCAGGCCGCCGCCGATGTCGTCACCGAAGGCGAGGCTGTAGCCGACGACCAGCCAGACCACGGTGACCAGGGCAATCGAGACGAAACTCATCATGATCATGTTGAGCACGCCCTTGGAGCGGACCATGCCGCCGTAGAACAGGGCCAGCCCCGGCGTCATCAGTAGGACCAGGGCGGTGCTCACCAGCAGCCATGCGGTGGCTCCGGCGTCGATTGTCTCGGGCACGTCGGTTTCTCCTCACGCGCGCGGGCCTCGGCCGCACGCGAGAGGTGACGATGGTCGGTTCCGGTTTCGCCGGCGCTGCCAATGTGTTGCGGCTGTGTTTCGGAATCCGCTCGCCGGTGCGGCCACGCCGGTGCGGATCGGGGCTCGGGTTGCGCGGGGACGGCGGTCCGTCGACGCGGTGTCGCCCCTCGCCGGTACCCTCTCCGCGTGGCCCTCTACCGGAAATACCGACCGGCAACCTTCGCCGAGGTGGTGGGGCAGGAGCACGTCACCGACCCCCTCAGCACCGCCCTCGACGCCGGACGCATCAACCATGCGTACCTGTTCTCGGGCCCGCGCGGCTGCGGTAAGACGTCATCCGCCCGGATTCTGGCCCGGTCCCTGAACTGTGTGGAGGGCCCGACCTCCACCCCGTGCGGCGTGTGCCCGTCGTGCGTGGCGCTCGCCCCCGGCGGCCCCGGCAACCTCGACGTGATCGAGCTGGACGCGGCCAGCCACGGTGGCGTCGACGACACCCGCGAGCTGCGCGATCGGGCGTTCTACGCGCCCGCGGAGTCCCGATACCGCATCTTCATCGTGGACGAGGCGCACATGGTCACCACCGCGGGCTTCAACGCGCTGCTCAAGATCGTCGAGGAGCCGCCGGAGCACCTGATCTTCGTCTTCGCGACCACCGAGCCGGAGAAGGTGCTGCCGACAATCCGGTCGCGGACCCACCACTACCCGTTCCGACTGCTGGCGCCGTCGACGATGCGTGGGCTGCTGGAGAAGATCTGCGCGCAGGAGGACGTCGCCGTCGAGGCCCCCGTCTATCCGCTGGTGATCCGCGCGGGCGGTGGGTCGCCGCGCGATTCGCTCAGCGTGCTCGACCAGCTGCTGGCGGGCGCGGGTGACGAGGGCGTCACCTATCAGCGCGCGCTGTCCCTGCTCGGTGTCACCGACGTGGCGCTCATCGACGACGCGGTCGATGCCCTCGCCGCCGGTGACGGCGCCGCGCTCTTCGGCACCGTGGACAAGGTGATGGACGCGGGCCACGATCCGCGGCGGTTCGCGGTCGACCTCCTCGAGCGGATCCGCGACCTGATCCTGATGCGTGCGGTGCCCGACGCGGGGGAGCGGGGCCTGGTCGACGCCCCCGGAGACGTGCTCGAGCGGATGCGCGAGGAGGCCGCGCGCATCGGACCCGCGACCCTGGCCCGTTACGCCGAGGTCCTGCATGCCGGGTTGGGCGAGATGCGGGGGGCGACCGCGCCCAGATTGTTGCTCGAGGTGATGTGCGCCCGGATGCTGCTGCCGGCGGCGTCGGATGCGGAATCGGCTGTGCTGCAACGGTTGGAGCAGCTCGAGCGGCGCGTGGCGGCGGGTCCGCCCGCCGGGGAGCCGGCCGCCGCGGCGCGAGCGGTCGCGCCGACGGAGCAGACGGTGAGGCCGAGTGCCCCGGAGCCCGAACCGATCTACCAGCGCCCGTCGCAGCGTGCGGCGGCGCAGGCGCGGCACCCGGAGCCGGTACGGCCCGAGCCGGTCGCGCCCGAGGTCGTCGCTGCTGTTGCGGCAGAACACAGTGCGCCGGTGCAGGCTGCGCCGGAACCCGTCGAGCCCGCCGCCGCGGTGGCCGACCCGACCCCTGTCCCAGCCCCGGAACCGGTGCCCGCCGCCCGGGAGCCGGAGCCCGTCGTCGCCCCGGAACCGGTGCCCGCCGCCCGGGAACCGGAGCCCGTCGTCGCCGCGGCCCCCGTGGTCGAGGACCCGGTCGCTTCGGAAGCGGCGGTCCCGGAACCGGTTGTGCCCGAACCCGTCGCGGCCCCCGTGGACGAGCCCGTGCCGGTGCGCGAACCGGAACCGCAGGCCGTCGTGGAGCCCGCGCCCGCCGAGCCCGAGCCGGTCGCTCAGGCGTCCGCGCCCGCCGCGGCCGGTCAGCCCGATGCCGCCGCGGTCCGCGCCGTGTGGTCGGAGGTCCGGGCGAAGGTGCGCGACCGCAGCCGCACCGTCGAGGTGATGCTCTCCGGTGCCACGGTCCGGGCGGTGGAGAACGACCGCCTGATCCTCATCCACGCCTCGGCGCCGCTGGCCAAGCGCCTGGTGGAGCCGCGCAACGCGGAGGTGATCCGGGACGCGCTGCGGGAGGTGTTCGGCGTGGACTGGGCGATCGACTGCGAGGTCGGCACCGCCGCCCCGTCCGATGCTCCCCCGCGAGCCCAGCCCGCCCGTCAGCAGCCGGCGAAACCGGCAGGCGCGCCGCGGTTCTCGCGTCCGAGCCAGGAGCAGGCCGCGCCCGCGCCGGCGCGGCGGACCGAGTCCGCGCCCGGCCCGTCCGCCGACGACATCCCCCCGCCCGAGGAACCCGACTACCCGGACGATCCGGGCCCGACGTACGCCACGCCGGAGTCGGTCACCCCGGAGGACGAGGAAGAGATGATGGCGCAGGCCGCCGAGCCGGCCGACCCGTCGGTCCGGCGCGACCCGGAGGAGATGGCGCTCCAGTTGCTGGAGACCCACCTCGGGGCCAAGCGCATCGACGGCTAGCGTCCGTCCGCACCACGACACAGGGCCGGAGGATCGCAGTGAACACGCCTCAGTCGCGCAGAGTTTGCGATCTCGTCTACGAGACGTTCGCGACCCAAGGCCGCGCGCCGTCGGTCGCCGAGCTGGCTCGGCTGACACAGAGCACCATCGAATCGGTTCAGGACAACCTCGACGACCTGGCCGAGGCTCATGCGCTGGTCCTGGCGCCCGACCGGGATGCGGTACGCATGGCGCACCCGTTCACCGCTGCGCCGATGGCGTTCGTGGTAACCCCGGCCGATGGGCACGACGATCGCCGCTGGTGGGGTGGATGCGCGTGGGACTCCTTCGGCATCAGCGCTGCCCTGAACCTCGAGGTCCGCATCGACACCGCCTGCCCACAATGTGGTGCCGCGATCAGTTTCGTATCAGGCCCAGCGACCGCACCGCCGGCCGAGCTCGTGGTCCGGTTCCCCCGGCCGGCCGCGCTGTGGTGGGACGACGTCGTCGGCACCTGCACGATGATCCGCACTTTCTGCAACCGTGACCACGCCGAACAGTGGACCGTCGACAACGCTCCCGGCAGTGGCTTCATCGCCGACGCGACGGCCGTATGGCGACTTGCCGGCCCGTGGTACGGCGACCGCCTGCACCCGGACTTTCAGCCGCACAGCCGCGAGCACAACCAGCAACTGCTCGACGAGTGCGGGCTCACCGGGCCGTTCTGGCAGCTGCCGTAGGAACCAGAACGCACCGGCACCTGCACCAAGCGGAGACCTTTGAAGTAGTTGGAACAGCCGTCCTTTCAGACGATCGTCGAGCAGGACTAGGCCGAACGGCGCTCGCGCGAGGCCACGTTCCGCCGGGCGAAGTCGATGCTGAGCGCGATCAGCGTCTTGCTCTCCTCCAGCACGACGCCGAGCACCGGGAAGGCGTGGATCTGCCCGCTCCACAGGTGCGTCTCCACCGGCCGGCCCGCGCGCTCGAGCCGGTCGGTCATGATCTCGACGTCCGGACGCATCAGCTCGTACTCGGCGGCGGCGAGGAAGATCGGCGGGAACAGGGCCGGGTCGGCCTGCACCGGCGACTGCGCCCCGACGATGAGGTCCGGCCCCGCGAGCCAGCGGTCCTTGAGCTTTCGGACCTGACGCATCGGCAGGTAGGCGTCGCGCTTCATATAGGCGGGGTCGTGCGACTCGAGGTCGAGATTGAGCAGCGGCGAGTACCCGATGACCGCGGCCGGTGGCGTGATGTCCTGCAACGCGCAGATCTCGGCGACTTTCATCGCTAGGTAGCCGCCCGCGGAATCGCCGGCGACGATGATCCGCGTCGGGTCCTCACAGGTCTCCAGCAGCGCGGTGTACGCCGCCATCGCGTCGAACAGGGAGGTGCCGATGCCGCCGTGAGGCAGCTGCCGGTACTCCACCGAGACCACCGGTACGCCCGAGCGGGCCGCGAGCGCCCCGCATGCGCCGCGATGGGTGGCCAGCCCGCAGAAGACGAAGCCGCCGCCGTGGAAATACAGGATGGTCGCGCCCTGCAACGCGTCGGTGGCGCGCCGCGGATGGGTGACCTTCTCGCACCGCACCCCGCCGAGGGTCATCGGTTCGATGTCCACTCCCTTGGGGGCGGGCGTGCGGTCGGACCATTCATCGAGCTTCGCGAGTGCGCGGATGCCGCGGTCGGACGTCGGCCACACCGTGAACAGCGGTTTGATGAAGATTCTCGCGAACCAGAACACCAGCCGTGCCCGCAGGCTGACGTTCCAATGCCACACCGTGGATCCCTGCATCCGCCTGCTGCCCCCTCATTTGCGCCGGTTTCGGTTCCACCACGATAGGGCCGGACGTGCTCGCTGACCAGGTTCGACGCGGCGGAGCGGGGCGTCCCCGCTATTCGGCGCGGGCAGCCTCGCGCGCGAGCATCCGGTCCCGCGACTCCTCGAACCGTTCGGCCGATCGCCGGAGGTCCTCGAGGTAGGCGGCGAGGCGATCTCGTGCGCGCTCACCCGCATCGGTGAAGTCGTTGCGCTCGAACACGTTCCAGATGCGGAGCACGGGCATGACGACCTCGTCGAGGTGCTGTCGCAGATCGTAGATGCCGTGTTTGGCGAGGAGCACCGCGTTCCTACGGAAGCCCGGCATGGACAGGCCGGGCATCTGGAAGTTGATCAGCACCTCGGTGATCGCCTCGAGGGCATCATCGGGGACGAGGTCGAGGGCGGCGCCCGCGAGGGATCGGTAGAAGACCATGTGCAGGTTCTCGTCCGCCGCGATCCGGTCGAGCATCCGCTCCGCGACGTCGTCCGCGCAGGCGTGGCCGGTGTTGCGGTGCGAGAGCCGGGTCGCGAGCTCCTGGAAGGTCACGTATGCCGCCGAGGGCAGGAAGGCGGCGTTCAACGGTGAGTCGAGGCCGTTCGTCAGGTGCTCCATCCGGTACCGCTCGAGCTGCACCGGGTCGACGGCGCGGGTGACCACCAGGTAGTCGCGCATGACGATCCCGTGCCGGTTCTCCTCGGCGGTCCACCGGTTCACCCAGGTGCCCCACGCCCCGTCGAGGGAGAAGCTGGCGGCGATCTCGCGGTGGTACGAGGGCAGGTTGTCCTCGGTCAGCAGGTTCGTGATCATGGCGGCCTTGGCCAGCTCGGAGAGCCGCGACTGGTCGGGGTCCCAGTCCACGCCGCCCATCTCCGCGAAGTTCCGGCCCTCGTCCCAGGGCACGTAGTCGTGCGGATGCCACTCCTTGGTCATCGACAGGTGCCGGTTGAGATTGGCCTCGACCGTCGGTTCGAGTTCCCTGAGCAGGTCGAGCTGGGTGAAGGTGGTGGTCATGCGGTCTCCTTTGCTTGAGGGCGCTCGAGCGGTGTCAGGTACCTCGCAGTGACTCGGATGGGGCGACGCCGTACCGGCGCCGATAGGCCGCCGCGAACCGGCCGGTGTGGGTGAAGCCCCACCGCAGGGCGATGTCGGTCACGGTGTCGTGTGGTGTGGCGGCGAGCAGGGCGTCGTGCACCCGCTCGAGTCGGATGCCGAGCAGCACCTCGGAGGGGCTGGCGCCGACGTACTGCCGGAAACCCTCCTGCAGCCTGCGGACGCTGACCCCGGCGACCTCGGCCATGTCGCCCGCCGTCCAGGCCCGCGCGGGGTCGCCGTGCAGCTCGTCGAGCACCCGTTTGACGATCCGGGGCCGGGCGACCCGGACGTCCGCCGGGTCATCGGGCACGGCGGCGAGCACGAAGGCGGTGGTGACGGCGCCCGACAGCTGTCGCGCGACGAGGTCGTTGTGGAGGAGGGCCCGGGCGTCCGCCAGCTGATCGGAGAGGGATTCGACGAATCGCAGCCAGCTCGCCCCGGCCGGTGTGGTGAGGTCGACCTGCGGCGGCAGCCGGTGACCGGGCCGGGCGAGGATCCGGCCCATCTCCCGCTGGAGGTGGTCACGGTCGATCCGGACCCCGATGATCTCGCAGGTCCTGCTCCACCTCGTGATCCGCGTCGAGGTGTCGGGTGGGCAGATCGTGGCCAGCCCGCTCGTCGAGACGACCTCGTTGCGCCCTGTGACGGACTCCAGGCGGCCCGAGAGGGGGATGTTCACGCCGTAGGCGCCGGGGTGATCGGACTGGACCGAGACGTCGGCGCCCCACGTGATGCGGGTGATGCGGACCGGGCCGAGGCAGGCGCCCTGCACGCGCATGTCCGCCGCGCTGTCCTGCGACAGCGGCGTGAGCGTGTGCGGAAAGTATGCGTCCGAGACCGCGTGTGAGGCCTCATCCCAGTCCTCCGGTCGGATGACCTGCGATGGCGTGGACATTTGTTCGTTAAACCTCCAACCCGCCCCCGGCCGTGGTGGTACCAGCCAATTGAACACCGTGTCCCGCGACACTGCCAGGCGAAATTGAGATCCAGGTCTCATCCGGTGCGCGATGTGGATCGCCTCCGCGCTCAGCGGATCGACGCCCGCTGCCGGCTTCCCTACCTTCGTCCTCACCTCAGTAGCACCGGCTCGCCCGGGGCGCACAGGAAACGGAGGTCCCATCCATGGAGCAGCATCAGCTCCGCAATATTTTCGGCCAGTTCGCCAGCGGCGTCACGGTGATCACCTGCCGGAACGCCGACGGGCAGCCGCACGGCGCGACGGTCACCGCGTTCACCGCGGTCTCGCTCGAACCGAGGCTGTGTCAGATCACGCTCACCCGCAAGTCCAAGGCCTGCGGATACCTCTCGGGCGCACCGTTCGCGGTGAACATCCTCGCGGCCGACCAGGTCGACACCGCCATGCATTTCGCAGGTCGACCGCAACGTACCGAACCGCGGTGGGTGGAGGGCGCGACGGCACCGGTCCTGGTGGGCGCCGCCGCCACCATCTCCTGCACCCCGTGGCGCGAGTACGACGGCGGCGACCACCTCATCTTCATCGGCGAGATCGTGGCCGCCGAGTCGAACGGGAAGGACCCACTCCTGTTCTACCGCAGCACCTTCCATGACCTCGGCAGTCCATCCGCGGCCATCGCGTGGAGCTGCAGCCAGGACGACCCGCACAGCGGTTGGTTCGACGCCAAGGCCTCCTTCACGCCCCTGCACCCACAGCCGGTCGGCTGACATCCCACTCATCCCTCGAGGAAAGGAACTTCCATGACCACCACCGAGTTGCCGGACCCCACCCAGGTCAATCCCGCCGCCGGTTCCGATGCCAATGCGACGAAGAACTTCGCCACCCGTCCGATGACCGGCGACGAGTACATCGAGAGCCTGCGGGACGACCGCGAGATCTGGTTGCACGGCGATCGGGTCAAGGACGTCACCACGCACCCGGCGTTCCGGAACCCGATCCGGATGACCGCCCGCCTCTACGACGCGATGCACACCGGCGAGCACGTCGACAAGCTCACCGTGCCCACCGACACCGGCAACGGCGGGGTGACCATGCCGTTCTTCAAGACCCCGACGTCGTCGGCGGACCTGCTCAGGGAGCGTGACGCCATCGCCACCTGGGCCCGGATGACCTACGGCTGGATGGGCCGCTCGCCCGACTACAAGGCCAGCTTCCTCGGCACCCTGCACGCCAACAAGGAGCTGTACGCCCCGTTCCAGGACAACGCGGAACGCTGGTACCGCGAGTCGCAGGAGAAGGTCCTGTACTGGAACCACGCGATCATCAACCCGCCGGTCGACCGCCAGCTGCCGCCCGACGAGGTCGGTGACGTGTTCATGAAGGTAGAGAAGGAGACCGACGCCGGCCTGATCGTCAGCGGCGCGAAGGTGGTCGCGACCGGCTCGGCGATCACCAACTACAACTTCATCGCCCACTACGGCCTGCCCATCAAGAAGAAGCAGTTCGCACTCATCTGCACGGTCCCGATGGACGCGCCGGGCGTGAAGCTGATCTGCCGCTCTTCGTACACCGAGCACGCGGCCGTCATGGGCAGCCCGTTCGACTACCCGCTTTCGAGCCGGATGGACGAGAACGACACCATCTTCGTCTTCGACAAGGTGCTGGTGCCGTGGGAGAACGTCTTCATGTACGGCGATGTGGACCGGATCAACTCGTTCTTTCCGCAGTCGGGATTCTTGCCGCGCTTCACCTTTCAGGGTTGCACGCGTCTGGCGGTCAAACTCGACTTCATCGCGGGCCTGCTGATGAAGGCGCTGGAGGCGACGGGCGCGGGCGGGTTCCGTGGCGTGCAGACGCGGGTCGGTGAGGTGATCGGCTGGCGCAACCTGTTCTGGTCGTTGACCGAGTCGATGGCGCGCGACCCCGAGCCGTGGGTCGGCGACGCAGTCATCCCGAAGCTCGAATACGGCCTCACGTACCGGATGTTCATGATCCAGGGCTACCCGCGGATCAAGGAGATCATCGAGCAGGACGTCGCCTCGGGGCTGATCTACCTCCCGTCGAGCTCGCTGGACTTCAAGAGCCCCGACGTGCGGCCGTACCTGGACAAGTACGTCCGCGGCTCCGACGGCATCACCGCGGTGGACCGCGTCAAGGTCATGAAGGCGCTGTGGGATTCGATCGGGACCGAGTTCGGCGGCCGGCACGAACTGTACGAACGCAACTATTCGGGCAACCACGAGAACGTCAAGGCCGAGCTGCTCTTCGCCGCCGAGAACCGGGGCGTCGCGAGCTCCATGAAGGGCCTCGCCGAACAGTGCCTGGACGAATACGACCTCGACGGCTGGACCGTGCCCGACCTGATCGGCAACGACGATGTCTCCTACTTCGGCAATCGCTGAAACCCTCTCGGCGGATACCGGTTTCACTGGTGAGGAGCTTGTCGACAGCGAGTTCTATGTGCAGCCCCGGCCGGTGCTGCCCTGGCGGTCGACGCTGTCCACCCGCTATCGCGAGCCCGGGACGCCCCTGCGCCTGGTGGGGGTGGTCCGGGGGAGCGGTGGAGAGCCGCTGTCCGGAGCCGAGCTCGATCTGTGGCAGCCGGACCGCGCCGGCTGCTACTCCGGTTACTCGCATGAGATCCCGGCGGGGAACCTGCGCGGCGCGGTGATCACCTGCGCCGGTGGACGATTCGACGTCACGACGGTGATGCCCGGGACGTGCGAGTTCGTGGGAAGTCCGGGTGATCCCGCGCACCTCAACGTGATCGTTCGGGCCAGAGGCCATCGGGAGCTGGCCACCAGGCTGGTGCCGTTGCCCGGTCTGCCCGGCATCGGGGCGCCGATCGGTGCGGGCGCGGTGGACCGGCATCGTGGCCGCGTGCCCCTGGCGGTGCGTCCCGGCCGGACCGGGCTCGAATGCTGGTGTGAATTCGTCCTGCCCTCCCAGGCGTGAGCCGGCACGGTACACGCGCGATTTCCCGGCGGGTCGGGTCGGTTGTCCCTGGTGGTCGGGACACCGCATGTCGCATCCTCATCTGCGGGTCGGGACGGGAACGCGAGGAGCGTGTAGATGAGTACCACCATTCCTGCAGGGGAAAGCCCGGTCGACACGGCCGGTCGGCGTGCGCAGTCGTCATTGTGGGCGGTGACCGGTGCGATCGCCGGTCTCGCAGGGATCGTCGGCATGCAGGCGAGCACCAGCCTCTCCGCCACGATCGACGAGGGCGTCGTGGGCGACGCCGTCGCCATGATGAACAGGATGGCCGAGGAGCGGACCGTCATCCTGGTCGAGCACGTGGCCATGAACGTCGCGGCGCTACTGCTGTTGGTCTTCGCCGCCGGGTTGTGTCGCCGGCTCGCGGGCGGTCTCGAGCCACACAGCCTGCTGCCGCAGGTCGCGGCGGGTGGATTGATCCTCACCTCGGCCGCCTGCCTGATCGGCACCGGCCTGACCACCGAGCTCGTGTTCGGGCTGAGCGCGGGTGACCAGTTGCTGCCGGAGTTCGCGGCCTTCGGCGCGCACTGGATGGGTACCATCCCGTGGCTGTGGGCAGGCGCGGGCGTCAGTGCGCTCGCGGTCGCGGCGGCCTCGCTGCGGCACGGCGCGCTGCCGAGGTGGATCGGCTGGACCAGCGCCGTTCTCGGCGGGATCACCGCGCTCTTCGGGATCTCGCCGCTGCAGTACATGGCGGGCTTCACCGGGCCGGTCTGGGTGCTCGTGTGCGCCGTCGGACTGTGGTTCTCGGGGCGTTCCGTGCGAGCGTGACCCAGAATGGGCCTCCGGACTGTGCACCCCGACCGGGGTGCAACGCGCGCACGGGCGCCGGAGGCGCATACGAGGAGGAACGGTTGAGCGAGCGAAGTGGGGGGTCGGCGGGCGCCGGCGGATGGCCGGTGCCCGCCGCCGTGCTCGCGGTTGCCTCCTGGCTGCTGGGGGTGCTGGCGCTGGTGGCGTTCGTCGCCGCCGAGCCGACCCTCGACGCCAACCAATTGTTCTTCCTCGTCGACCTGCTCGGTGCGGGCGTCTACGGCACGGTCGCCGGGGTGGTGCTCGCCCGGCGGGTGCATCCGGTGCCGATCATCCTCGGGCTCACCGCGATCGGGGTGGGCCTCGCCGCGTTCAGCTATAGCTACACCCAGCTGGCGGTGATCCGGCCCGGCCTGCCTGCGGTCGCACTGATCGAGCCGCTGCAGAACACCGCCTGGATTCCCGGCACGCTGGCGCTGTTCCTGGTCGTCCCCTGGCTGATCCGCGACCACCGGCTGGAGCCGGTGGCACGCGCGGGCCTGGTCGTGGGCACCGCGACGATCGTCTGGTTCTTCGTGGCCCGCACCTACACCGACATCGCGCAGATCTGGTTGATCGCGCCGGTGGTGATGGTGGGTCTGGTGGCCGCGGGCGACGCCGCGTGGCGGTGGCGGCGGGGCCCGGTCGACGAGCGGGTCGGTCTCGGCTGGCTGTGCCTGGGCACCACGCTGATGGCGCTGTCGTTCGTGCCGCTGGCGCTGCCCTCGGCGTGGCCGAGCCTGTGGATGCTCACCCCGCTCATCCACCTCGCGGTGCAGGCGTTCTATCCGGCGGCGATCCTGGTCTCGGTGCTGCGCCAACGGATGTGGGGCCTGGACCTCGCGGTCAGTCGGGCGGTGCTCGCGGGCACCCTGACCGTCGGCCTGATCGCGCTGTACGTGGTGGTCGCCACCGCGCTGGCCCGGCTGCTGCCCGCCGCGGATTCGGTGTTCGTGCAGGCGGTGGCTGCCGGTGCAGTGGCCGTCGCGGTGCAGCCGTCCCGGCTGTGGCTGCAGCGCCGCGTGCACGACCTCGTGTACGGGGAGGGCGGTGACCCCGCCAGGGTCGTGCGCCGCCTCGGCGCCCGGTTCGCGGAGGCGGAGACGCCCGAGGACCTGGTATCCGAACTCGCCGCCGGCGTGGCGGTGGCGCTGCGCCTGGAATCGGTGACGGTCTGGCGGTCCGGCTGCTCCGACCCCGTCGCGCGCTGCGGCGACCCGACGGGCCACCCGACCACGGTCGAGCTCATCCACCGCGGCGCGCCGGTCGGCCGGTTGACGGTGACCGCCCCGCCGGGGGAGACCCTCGGGGCACGGAGCCGGAAGTCCTTGGACGAGTTGGCCTCGGTCGTCGCCACGGGCCTGGCCCTGGTGCGGGCGACGCGGGACCTGGACGCCGCGCGGGAACGGCTGTCCACGGTGCGGCTGGAGGAGCGCCGGGTGATCCGGCGTGAGCTGCACGACGGCCTCGGGCCGTCCCTCGCCGGCATCCGGCTCGGGTTGCAGGGGGTCCGGAACCTGATGCGCACCGACTCGGACGCGGCGGTGCGGCTGCTCGACTCGCTGCAGGTGCAGCTCGACCACCAGGTCGACGGTGTCCGGTCGTTGTCCCGCAACCTCTTCCCCCCGATCCTGGACGAGCTGGGCCTGGCCGCCGCGCTGGAGGAGCTGGCCGCCCAGCACGCGCGCGGCGGGTTCGCGCTCGACGTGCGCGCGCAGCTGCCCGCGCGGGTGGACCCGTATGCGGGAGCGGCCGCCTACGGAATCGTGGTGGAGGCCGTCTCGAACGCGCGACGGCACAGCGGTGCCGACGGATGCCGGGTCGAGGCGGTCTGTGTCCCAACGGAATCCGGTGGACGTCAGCTCACCGTCACGATCCGGGACGGTGGCACCGGCTTCGACCCGGGCAGGGAAACGGGGGTCGGGACACGTTCGATGCGGGAGCGGGCGGGGGAGCTGGGGGGCACCCTGGTCATCGACTCGCTGGAGCCACACGGCACCCGGGTGACCGCGCGGCTACCGTTGACCACATCATGACCGCCATCCGCGTCGCCGTCGTCGACGACCACCCCGTCTTCCGGCTCGGGATGGTGGCGTTGCTCTCGACGCTCGACGGCATCGAGGTGGTCGCCGAGGCCAGTTCGTCGGCGGAGGCGACGGCGCAGGTGACGGCCGATGTCGACGTGGTGCTGATGGACCTCGAACTCGGCGATCGGTCCGGTGTCGAGACGACGCGGGACCTGGTCTCGAGGTTCCCGGCGCTGCGTGTGCTGATGGTGACGATGCACGAGGACGACGAATCGATCGTCGCGTCGATGCGGGCGGGGGCCAGGGGCTACCTGGTCAAGGGGGCCGTCCCGGACGAGGTCGAGCGCGCGATCCGGGCGGTCGCGAACGGCGAGCTGCTCCTCGGCGCGGCGGTGGCCGAGCGCGCGCTGGGATTCATGGCGGCCTCCAGGAGCCTCGCGCCGACCGTGTTCCCCGAGCTGACCGACCGGGAGCGTGAGGTGCTCGACCTGGTGGCGGGCGGACACGACACCGCGACGATCTCCCGGCGGCTGATCCTGAGCCCCAAGACGGTCCGAAACCACATCTCCAACATCCTGGCCAAACTCGGCGTGCCGGACCGGGCGGCGGCCATCGTGCGGGCGCGAGAGGCGGGGCTGGGCTGAGCCCGCCGGCGGGTTGGGCAGCGCCTCGTGGGTAGAACCGACCCCGACCCCGGCCCGCGGCGACGATCGCAACGGTCACAGAGCTCGCTCGCTTCGGTCCTAGACCCAAATTTGAAACGCGTTCTAGTATGACTTGCGTCGAGGTGTATGCCTCGGGCCAGGAGCCGCTCGAATCGGCGCCCGGCGTTGACGATTGAACTGCCATTGCGAACACCACGCACGCGGCGGAGCCGTGCACAGGAAGGAACACCTCACAGTGACCACAGAGGCATTCATTTATGAAGCCATCCGAACCCCACGTGGCCGTGGCAAGAAGACCGGTTCGCTGCATTCGGTCAAGCCGATCTCGCTGGTCACCGGCCTGATCGACGAGCTGCGTGTGCGCTTCCCCGACCTCGACGAGGACCGCATCTCCGATCTGATCCTCGGCGTCGTCACCCCGGTCGGCGACCAGGGCATGGACATCGCGCGCATCGCGGTCAACGACGCGGGCCTGCCCGACACCGTCGGCGGCGTGCAGCTCAACCGTTTCTGTGCGTCCGGGCTCGAGGCCGTCAACATCGCCGCGCAGAAGGTGCGTTCCGGCTGGGACGAGCTCGTCATCGCCGGCGGCGTCGAGTCGATGTCCCGCGTGCCGATGGGCTCCGACGGCGGCGCCTGGGCCCTGGACCCGGCCACCAACTACGACAACTACTTCGTCCCGCAGGGCGTCGGCGCGGACCTGATCGCCACGATCGAGGGCTTCACCCGCGACATCGTCGATGCCTACGCGGTGCGCTCGCAGGACCTCGCCGCCAAGGCGTGGGCGGGCGGATACTTCGCCAAGTCCGTTGTGCCGGTCAAGGACATCAACGGCATCACCATCCTCGACAACGATGAGCACATGCGTCCCGGCACCACCGCCGAGTCGCTCGCCGGCCTGGCGCCCGCGTTCGCGACGGTCGGCGAGATGGGCGGCTTCGACGCCGTGTCGCTGCAGAAGTACCACTTCGTCGAGAAGATCAACCACGTCCACCACGGCGGCAACAGCTCCGGCATCGTCGACGGCGCCGCGCTGCTGCTCGTGGGCAGTGAAGGCGCAGGGCAGGCTATGGGCCTGACCCCGCGCGCCCGCGTGGTGGCCACCGCCACCTCCGGTGCGGACTCGACCATCATGCTGACCGGGCCGACGCCCGCCGCGAAGAAGGTCCTCGCGTCCGCGGGTCTGACGATCGAGGACATGGACCTCGTCGAGATCAACGAGGCGTTCGCCTCCGTGGTGCTCAAGTTCCAGAAGGACATGAACGTCCCGGACGAGAAGCTCAACGTCAACGGCGGCGCCATCGCGATGGGCCACCCGCTCGGCGCCACCGGCGCGATGATCACCGGCACCATGGTCGACGAGCTCGAGCGCCGTAACGCCCGCTACGCCCTGATCACGCTGTGCATCGGCGGCGGCATGGGTGTGGCCACCATCATCGAGCGCGTCTGACGCGGCCCGGACTACCAGGAGAGACGAAGCAGTGAGCGAGCAGAACATCATCAACTGGGAGCAGGACGCCGACGGAATCGTCGTGCTCACCATCGACGACCCCAACCAGGGCGCGAACACCATGAACGCGGCCTACATCGAGTCCATGAAGGCCACCGTCGACCGGCTGTACGCCGAGAAGGACGCCATCACCGGCGTCGTGCTGACCTCCGGCAAGAAGACCTTCTTCGCCGGCGGCGACCTGAAGAACATGATCAAGGTCGGACCCGAGGACGCCGAGCAGATCTTCAACCACAGCGTCACCCTCAAGGCCGACCTGCGTCGCCTCGAGACCCTCGGCAAGCCCGTCGTCACCTGCATCAACGGTGCCGCGCTCGGTGGCGGCCTCGAGATCGCGCTGGCCACCCACCACCGGATCGCCGCGGACGTCAAGGGCGTCAAGATCGGCCTGCCCGAGGTCACCCTCGGCCTGCTCCCCGGCGGCGGCGGCGTGGTCCGCACCGTTCGCATGTTCGGCCTGATGACCGCGCTGACCCAGATGCTGCTGCAGGGCCAGCAGCGGGGACCGGTGCAGGCCAAGGAGGTCGGCCTGGTCGACGAGGTCGTCGGTTCGGTCGAGGAGCTCGTGCCCGCCGCCAAGGCGTGGATCAAGGCCAACCCGGAGTCCGGCGTGCAGCCGTGGGATGTCAAGGGCTACAAGATCCCCGGCGGCACCCCCGCGACCCCGGCGTTCGCCGCGAACCTTCCCGCCTTCCCGGCGAACCTGCGCAAGACGCTCAAGGGTGCGCCGATGGAGGCCCCGCGCGCGATCATGGCCGCGGCGGTCGAGGGCAGCCAGGTCGACATCGACAACGCGCTGACCATCGAGTCCCGCTACTTCACCAAGCTCGTCACCGGGCAGGTCGCGAAGAACATGATCCAGGCGTTCTTCTTCGACATGCAGTCGATCGGCTCCGGTGCCTCGCGCCCGAAGGACATCCCCAAGAGCGAAATCAAGAAGATCGGCGTCCTCGGCGCAGGCATGATGGGCGCGGGCATCGCGTACGTCTCCGCGAAGGCCGGCTTCGAGGTCGTGCTCAAGGACGTCAGCATCGAGGCGGCGACCAAGGGCAAGGCGTACTCCGAGAAGATCGAGGCCAAGGCCCTCTCGCGCGGCAAGACCACGCAGGAGAAGTCGGACGCCCTGCTGGCGCGCATCACCCCGACCGCGGACGCGGCCGACTTCGCGGGCGTCGATTTCGTGGTCGAGGCCGTCTTCGAGAGCCCCGAGCTCAAGGCCAAGGTCTTCCAGGAGATCGAGGACATCGTTGAGCCGAACGCGCTGCTGGGCTCGAACACCTCGACCCTGCCGATCACCGGTCTCGCGACCGGCGTCAAGCGCCAGGAAGACTTCATCGGCATCCACTTCTTTTCGCCCGTCGACAAGATGCCGCTGGTGGAGATCATCCGCGGTGAGAAGACCTCCGACGAGGCGCTGGCCCGGGTGTTCGACTACGTGCAGGCCATCCGCAAGACCCCGATCGTGGTCAACGACTCGCGTGGCTTCTTCACCTCGCGCGTCATCGGCACCTTCATCAACGAGGCCATCGGCATGGTCGCCGAGGGCATCGAGCCGGCCACCATCGAGCAGGCCGGCATGCAGGCCGGCTACCCGGCGGCACCCCTGCAGCTCTCGGACGAGCTGAACCTGACGCTGATGCAGAAGATCCGCGCCGAGTCCAAGGCCGCGGCCCTGGCCGAGGGCAAGGAACTGCCCGCCGACCCGGCGGGCGATGTCATCAACTTCCTCGTCGAGGGCAACGACCGCAAGGGCCGGCTCGGCGGCGCGGGCTTCTACGACTACGTCGACGGCAAGCGCACCGGCCTGTGGTCGGGACTGCGTGAGCAGTTCAACTCCGGCTCG
The DNA here is from genome assembly GCF_042665615.1 of Rhodococcus daqingensis. Taxonomy (NCBI): domain Bacteria; kingdom Bacillati; phylum Actinomycetota; class Actinomycetes; order Mycobacteriales; family Nocardiaceae; genus Rhodococcus; species Rhodococcus daqingensis. The sequence goes on from NZ_JBHTCS010000030.1 coordinate 87,833, forward strand.
AACCAGGCCCCGATCCAGGACCTCATCGAGCGGATGCTGTTCATCGAGGCCATCGAGACGCAGAAGTGCTTCGACGAGGGTGTGCTGATGACCAGCGCCGACGCCAACATCGGCTCGATCATGGGCATCGGCTTCCCGGCGTGGACCGGTGGCGTGCACCAGTACGTCGTCGGCTACAAGGGCGGCAAGGCCGGCTTCGTCAAGCGCGCGGAGGAGCTCGCCGCGAAGTACGGCGAGCGGTTCACCCCGCCCGCCTCGCTGAAGGCCTAGGCACCAATCGCCTGAAGGTGCCCCTCGCCCGGTTCGACCGGGTGGGGGGCACCTTCAGTCGTTTCCGGGGGTGAACCGCCGCCCGCTTCCGGCGGCGGCACGGGCGCGACCGGCGGACTCCTCGGCGTCGAGGCCCCATTCGTACACGGCGGTATCGACCTGCATGGTGTGCCGCTTGCTCTTGACGAAGTGCTTGAGGTCCCGTTTCTCGTCCGCGCGGATGGTGGCCTGCATCGCCGCGATGTCCGGCAACGCGTAGTCGCCGGCCAGGTACGCCGCGGCCCACCTGGCCTGCCGCTCGCAGAACGGGAACAGCGTCGGGATCGCCTGCGCGAACCCGATCATGATCAGGTCGTCCACCCCGGGCTTGATCATCCGCTTGAACAGCGGCAGCCGGTTGTCGGGCGCCGAGATGAACTCCTCGTCGAAGAACGGGAAGGTGATCTTGTACCCGGTCGCGTAGATGATGACGTCGATGCGCTCGCGGCTGCCGTCGGCGAACTCGACCTCGGCGCCGTCGAGCCGCCGGATGTCCGGTTTCGCGGCCAGGTCTCCGGAGCCGAGCCGGACGAGCAGCTCGCTCGACACGGTCGGGTGCGCCTCGAGCAGCTTGTGGTCCGGGGTCGGGAGGCCGTAGTTCTCCATCCGCCCGACGGTGATCCGCATGAGGCCGCGGGCCAGGGACTTCTGCAGGCCGAGGGGCACGTGCGGCATCGTGCGCATGACGGTGTCGATCGGCCTGCCGAACACGTACTTCGGGATCACGTACGCGCCCCGCCTCGTGGAGATGAACGCCGCCTCGGCGAGGTCCCGGCGGCTGAGTTCGGACGCGATGTCGACGGCGCTGTTCCCGATGCCCACCACCAGGATCCGTTTGCCCCGCATGTCGATCGGCTCGGTCGGGTCGATGTACTCGTGCGAGTGGATCTGACGGCCGGCGAACTCGCCGGGGAAGGCGGGCTCGGGCCAGCGGGCGTCCCAGTGGTGGCCGTTCGCAACGATCAGCGCGTCGCAGCGGCGGCGGCCGCCGCCGGTCAGTTCCAGCTCCCAGCCGCCACCCTCCAGCCGCGTGGCGTGACGGACCTCGGTCTCGAATCGGATGCTCTCCGCGAGGCGGAACCGGTCCACGTAGGACTCGAAGTACGCGTGCACCTGCTCGTGCGAGGGGAAGTCCGGGTAGTGCGCGGGCATCGGGAAGTCGGAGAAACCGAGCCGCTCCTTCGACGTGTCGATGTGCAGCGAGCGGTAGGCCGACGAGCGCCGGTTGGGATTCTTGAACGCCCAGTTGCCGCCGATCCGATCGCTCATCTCGAACGTCTCGACCGGCAGACCCCGCTCGCGCAGCGCCTTGGTCGCGACCAGCCCGCTGAGGCCGGCGCCGATGACACAGGTGGACGGCGTTCGGGTGCCCATGGGGTCAACAGTAGCCGCGGGAATCGCCCTCCCACGAGGATTCGACGGCGCAGATCGACCCGGTGACCAGCTGTTTCCCGCGACGAGGGAAACCGTATGTTCGGCGGTGAGTGCGGACACTACGTTCAGCCGGTGTGGCCTGGAGCACATCTCGGTCGCACACAGCGCGCGTCCTCCGTGGGCGGCGCGGGATTCGGATCGGACACGAACGGAGCACGTGCATGCTGACTTTGAGCTTCCCGGAGGGCGCCGCCCTGGTCTTCGGTGGCAGCGGCGGCATCGGGCGTGGCGTCGCCCGAGAGTTCGCTCGGGCCGGCAGCGCCGTCGCGGTCTGCTACAACTCCAAGCGTGAGGTCGCCGAGGAGACGGTGGCCGAGCTGCGCGCGCTCGGGGTGAAGGCGAGCGCACACCAGGTCGACGTCCGTGCCGAGGCCGAGGTCTTCCGGGTGCTCGGGGAAGTCGTCGGAGAGCACACGCGCATCCACACCGTGGTGTGGGGTGCGGGGCCCGTTGTCGACCAGATCACCGTGGCCGAGACGACCCCCGAGCAGTACCGGCGGTCGATCGAGATCGAGACCCTCGGCATGTTCACCGCCGCGCATGCCGTGCTGCCGCACTTCCGCGAGCACGGCGGGGGCTCGTTCGTCCACCTCGGATCGGCCGGCGACCACTGGTTCCCGACCCTCGACGGGCTGTCGGTGATCCCGAAGGCGGCGAACGAATCGCTCATCCGCGGTATCGCGAAGGAAGAAGGCGCGCACAACATCCGAGCCAACTCGGTGCTGGTCGGCGTGATCGAGGCCGGCATGTTCCTCGAGCTCAAGGCGCAGGGGGTCTTCGACGAGGAGTGGGAACGCGAGGTCCACAAGCTGGTGCCGCTCAAGCGCTGGGGCAAGCCGGCCGACATCGGCGCCGCCTGCGTGTTCCTGGCCTCGAACGAGGCCAACTACATCACCGGGCAACAGATCTCGGTGTCGGGCGGTTTCGGCGTCTAGCGGGACCGGCGTAGGAGAGGAGTGCGGTGGTGAGCGACGGTCAGCAGGCCCAACCCATGTTGATGTTCGACCGGATCGAGCTGGTGCTGCAGGCGCTCGACGACTGCGGGCATCTCAGCCTCAGCGAGATCGCGCGGCTGACGGGGATTCCGACCTCGTCGGCACACCGTCTGCTCGAGAAGATGGTGCAGGGGCGGTGGCTCACCCGCGTCGGAACCCGCTACGAGATCGGTGTCCGATTGTTCGAGCTGGGATCGAGGGCGGTGCGTAACCACTGGTTCCACCGGACGGCTCTGCCGACCATGCAGGAGCTGCACCGGTCCACGGGGGCCGTGGTCCACCTCGCCTTCCTCGACGGTGCGGACGGCATTTACTGGGAGAAGATCTCCGGCGCGTTCGGGGCGAAGATCCCCTCACGTATCGGCGGCCGGTATCCGGCGCACCGGTCTGCGGTGGGCAAGGCCCTGCTGAGTTCGCTCCCACGCGAGGCGCTCGACCAGCCGATCTTCGATCGCCTGAACCGGAGTGACGCGCAACGGTCCGGTGGCAGGCGCGAGCTGGAACTCGAGCTCGACCGGGTCGCCGTCGAGGGTGTCGCCTACGACCGGGGTGAGGCACTGGCCGGCCTCGGATGTGTGGCCGCGCCGATCGCGTACGGGCATCCGATTCCCGCGGCCCTCTCGATCTGCGGGCCGCTCAGCCGCATCACCACGGATCGCAGGATGAGCGCGGCGGTCCAGAGTGCCGCCGCCGAGATCGCCAGGAGTGTCCGGCAGTACGCCCCGGCAGGGTGAGCCGCCCCTCGTCGCGGTGATGTGCCCTTCACCAGGTCGGACCGGGCGAAGGGCACATCACCCCGGAACATCGATGCGGGTCAGCCCTTCCACCACGGACGCAGCGGTACCTCCGCCTGGCCCTTCGGGCCGAGCTTGACGGCCAGCACCTGGTGCAGCTGCACCACATTGCGTTCGAAACCGAGCCGCGAGCCGGCCATGTAGAGCCCCCAGACCCGTGCGGTGCCCTCACCGACCTCCGCGACGCAGGCGTCCCAGTTGTCGACCAGGTTCTGGCACCAGGCCTTGAGGGTCAGCGCGTAGTGCTCGCGCAGATTCTCCTCGTGCCGTACCTCGAGGCCGATGTTCTGGATCTCGGTGATGATCCGGCCGGACCCGGTCAGCTCGCCGTCCGGGAACACGTAGCGATCGATGAAGCCGCCTGCGCGGGCCTGGTGCCGGTTGTCCGGCCGGGTGATGCAGTGGTTGAGCAACCGCCCGCCGTCACGGAGCTTGGACTGGATGAAGCCGAAGTACGCGGGGTAGTTGTGGACGCCGATGTGCTCGGTCAGCCCGATCGAGGAGACGGCGTCGAAGCCCGTCTCGGCGATGTCCCGGTAGTCGGAGTGCCGAACCTCGGCGAGGTCCGAAAGGCCCTCGTCGGCAATGGCTTTCTGTGCCCATGCGGCCTGCTCGGCGGACAGTGTCACCCCGATCACCTTGACGCCGCGCCGGGCGGCGAAACGGACCATCGAGCCCCAGCCGCAGCCGATGTCGAGCAGCCGGTCGCCGGGCTTGAGTCCGAGCTTATCGAACACCAGCCGGTACTTGTTCTCCTGTGCGTCCTCGAGACTCTGATCCTCGGCCTCGTAGGCCGCACAGGTATAGGTCATCGAGGGGCCCAGCACGTGCTCGTAGAAGGTGTTCGAGACATCGTAGTGATGGTGGATGACCTCGGCGTCACGGGACTTGGAGTGGCGCAGTCCCTCCGCGAGCCGGCGCCAGCGGGGCAGCGCCTCCTGCGGTGGTGGGGCGATGGGCCGCAGCAGGTCCCAGCCGAGCGAGCGGGTGATGCTGGCGAGGGTCAGCGCGGACGGCCTGCGGAAGTGCAGGTCGTCACCCATCACCCGGAGGATCTCGTACGGGTCGCCCGGGTGCACACCGGTGGCCTCGAGGTCGCCGGAGACATACGCGCGGGCCATGCCGAGATCGCCGGGTGCGGTGGCCAGGTAGGTGGTGCCGCGCGGAGACTTGAGCGTCAGGCCGTACTCGGCGTTCTCCGGGCCGGCGGCGCTGCCGTCGTATGCGGTGAACCGGAGCGGGATGTCGCCGTCGGCGACTGTCTCGAGGATCTCGGCGATCGACAGCTTGTGATGGCCGTTTCCGGTGGAGGTATGAGAGTCCTTGAATGTGGTCACTTACGTTGCACCGCCTTCGAATACAGGTCCAGTAGTCGAGAATCGGGGTCGTACTTGTTCTTGAGTGCCGAGTAGTTCTCGCCGCCGTACAGGCGGGCGAAGTCGTCCTCGGAGTAGTAGGAATCGGAGTAGAGGGACTTGTGCCCATCGAACTCGTTGACGGTGTCCTCGATCAAGCGATTTGCGGCGCCCTCGCGCTCGCCGGGAACGATCGGCACCGAGGACCAGAAGCCGACGTTGACGTAGGTGCGCTTCGGTTCGAGCGGATACAGCGGCCACGGCCGAACCGAGGACGCGCCCGTGGGCCCGGGCTCACGCAAGCGCAACGGGCACAGCCACAGCGGCTCGATGGGGATCTCACGCAGGAACCAGGACACGAAGTCGGCGGTGCGCTCGATCGGCACCTCGACGTCCTGCACGACCCGTTCCCGGGGTGGGTTGCCCTTGCGTCGCTCGAGCCGGTCACCGATGTCGTACTTCTGGTCGAGCGCGATCAGCTTCCAGTAGAAACTGCTGCGGCGGTAGCGCTTCGGCCACAGCCGGCGGATCCGCGGGTTCTGTGCGCCGAATGCCCGTGAGCACCAGAACCAGTCGGTGTCCCAGCGCCACAGGTAGTCCGAGATGGTGAGCCGGTCGGTGGAACGCTGCTGCAGCGAACGGTAGTAGATCTGCTGGCCCGTGTAATCGCTGACGGGGCCGCGCTCGTCGGTCTGGGTGCCGAGCGTCAGATACGACTCGGTCGCCGAGAACACCACTCCGTCGAGGTAGTCCACCGCGACGCCCTCGTGACTGCGATCGGCACAGATCCGGTCCATCGCGTTCTGCAGTTCGGTGAGATCGTGGAATCGCAGGTGCCTCAGCGCAACAAACGGCTTCACCGGTTCCAGTTCGATGCGGAGCCGGGTGGAATAGCCGAGGGTGCCGTATGAGTTCGGGAAACCCCAGAACAGGTCCGAGTGCTCCCCGTCGGGGGTGGCGGTGATGATCTCCCCGCTCCCGGTCAGCACATCGATCTCGAGCACCGACTCGTGCGGCAGCCCGTTCCGGAACGACGTCGATTCGATGCCGAGACCGGTGACGGCACCCCCGAGGGTGATGGTCTTCAGCTGCGGGACCACCAGCGGCGCCAGGCCGTACGGCAGCGTCGCGGCGACCAGGTTCTCGTAGGTGCACATGCCCGCGACATCGGCGGTGCGGGCCACGGGGTCGACCGAGATCACCCCGCCGAGCCCCGACACGTCCAGGCCCGGCGTGTCCGTCTTGGTGCGGGCCCGGAACAGGTTTGAGGTCTTTTTCGCCAGGCGCACCGTCGAGGACGGTGGGATCGCGCGATAGCTGGCGAGCAGGCGCTCGACACCCGCACGGTGGACCGCCGCGCCGGTTTCACCCGGCGTGGAGGTTCGACCCAGTCGTTGCAACGCACTCTGAGAGGCAGCCACACCCCGACGCTATCGCCTGGGTGCGACACCGGCCACCCAAGTGGAAGTCCCTCCGGCGAAACGTCACGCAAATGTTGCGAAGCGGTCGCGATCCGGGTTCGTGGCACCGCTGTGATCCGACGCACACGCCGGTGGTGGGGACTGGCCGGGCAGGTCCCGTGACGGGCACGATGGCGGGGTCGGCCACGTCAGGGTCCGGCCCGAAGATGCTAAGGAGATCCACAGTGGGACAGGTCAGCGCCAGCAGTTCGGTCGAGGTCGCGGCGGCTCCGGAGCGGGCGCTCGCGGCGCTCACCGACTACGAGACGGTGCGGCCCCGCATCCTCACCGAGCAGTACCTCGACTACCGCGTTCTCGAGGGCGGTCAGGGCTCAGGCACGGTCGCGCAGTGGACGCTCAAGGCGACCGAGAAGCGTTCGCGCGACATCAAGGCCACCGTGGCCGTCGACGGCAACACCGTCACCGAGAAGGACGCCAACTCCACCCTCGTCACCACCTGGACCGTCGCGCCGTCCGGTGCCGGGTCCACGGTCACCACGACCACCGAGTGGAAGGGTGCGGGCGGCATCGGCGGCTTCTTCGAGCGCACCTTCGCGCCGGGCGGGCTGCGGAAGATCCAGGCCGCCGTGCTGGCGAACCTGGCCCGCGAACTGGCCTGACACAGACCGCCGCGGCCGCTGACCGATGCGTTCGGTCAGCGGCCGTCGAGATAGCGGACGATGCCGAACACCACGGCCTGCGCGTACCGGGCCCGGCCCGCGTCGCTGGTCATCGCGGCCGCCTCGTCGGCGTTGCGCATGTTGCCCAGCTCGACCAGGATCGACGGCCGCTCGGACAGGTTCAGCCCGCTCAGGTCCTCGCGCGGCAGCAGTCCGGCGACCCCGACGTAGGTGGCGGGAGTGAATCCGGACGTCTGGAGGGCGTCGCGCATCGACGTGGCGAACGCGACCGAGGCTCCGGCCTGGACCGTGTTCAGCGGCGGCGCCGAGAAACAGACGTGGAATCCGCGCTGGTCCGGCGCGGCGCTGTCGGCATGGATGGCGACCACCACGTCCGCCCCGGATGCGTTGGCGTCGGCGGCCCGTTTGTCCACGCACGCCGCCACCGAGGAGTCGTCGGCGCGGCTCAGCAGGACCCTGGCGCCGAGGTTCTCGAGCTCGGTCCGCATCTGGGACGCGACCTCCCAGTTGAGGGTGTGCTCGGGGTAGCCGCCGTCGGCGGCGGTGCCGGTGGTCTGACACTCCTTGGTGCCGCCGCGTCCGGTCGGCACCTGCGCGGTCATGCCCGCATCGTTGGCCCCGTTGTGGCCGGGATCGAGGAACACCGTCTTGCCCTGCAGCACCGCCGACTGCACCAGCTCGGCCGCGGTGGTGGTGGGCGCGGCGGTCACGCCCGCAGCGGTCTCGGTGGGGATGGTGCAGCCCGGCAGCGCGAGGGTCGCGGCAGCGGCGGCCACGAGCAGGACGCTCCGATACCCGGCCGACTTCGCGCGCACGGGCCCACGCTATCCGGATGCGGCTACGCTGACGGGGCAACACGCAGAAAGGACATCGACGTGCAGCCCGGTGGACAACCCGATATGCAGCAGCTCCTCGCGCAGGCCCAGCAGATGCAGCAGCACCTGATGGCCGCGCAGGCAGAGATCGCCGAGGCGGAGGTCACCGGCCAGGCCGGAGGTGGACTCGTGACGGCAACCGTCAAGGGGACCGGCGAGGTCGTCGCGTTGACGATCGACCCCAAGGTGGTCGATCCCGAGGACGTCGAGACCCTGCAGGACCTCGTCATCGGCGCGATCGCGGACGCCGCGGGCAAGGCGCAGGAGATCGCGGCGGGCAAGCTCGGCCCGCTCGCGGGCGGCCTGCCCGGGCTCCCCTTCTAGAGGCCCCGGTGTACGAGGGGCCGGTACAGGATCTGATCGACGAGCTCGGCAAGCTGCCGGGCATCGGGCCCAAGAGCGCGCAGCGCATCGCCTTCCACCTGCTCAGCGTGGAGCCGCCCGACATCGACCGGCTGCAGAACGCGCTGCAGCGGGTCCGTGACGGGGTGCAGTTCTGCGTCGTGTGCGGGACGGTGTCCGACAAGGAGAAGTGTCGGATCTGCGCGGACGCCCGCCGCGACCGCACCGTCATCTGTGTCGTCGAGGAACCCAAGGACGTCCAGGCGGTCGAGCGGACGCGGGAGTTCCGGGGCCGCTATCACGTGCTCGGCGGCGCGCTCGACCCGCTGAGCGGAATCGGGCCGGACCAGCTCCGCATCCGGGAACTGTTGGCACGCATCGGTAATCAGGAGGACGGTGTCGACGTGTCCGAGGTGATCATCGCGACCGATCCGAACACCGAGGGCGAGGCCACCGCGACCTATCTGGTCCGCATGTTGCGCGACTTCCCCGGCCTGACGGTGTCGCGGCTGGCCTCGGGTCTGCCGATGGGCGGAGACCTGGAATTCGCCGACGAGCTCACTCTCGGGCGGGCGCTCTCGGGCCGCCGGACCCTCTGACACCACCCGCGAGCCCTGCGCGTCTGCCTGCGCCGCGGCAGCGGATTGCGGTGTTAGCGTGGCTGTATGCCGGTCCGTGGGCCAGGGGCGCGAACGACCGCGGGTGCCTTCGCGAGGCGCACCCGGGCCGGGATGTTCGCGTTCACGATGGCGATCACCTGTGCCGTGTCCGCGCCGCCGTCCGTGGCGGGCGCGCAGCCGCCGGGCCTCGCTCCGCCGGTCCCCGGGTTGCCGGGGCTCGTCGACTCGATCGTGCCTCCCCCTGCTCTCGGCCCGCCGCCGGCGGAGGTGCCGTCGATCGCGGCCGCTCCGGGTGCGCCCGCCGGAATCCAGGCGTTGCGGATCGCGGTGATGCCCGCGGACGTCGGAGACCCGTTCTTCGACGCGTGGCCGGATTCGTTGGGGTCCATGGCGAACGGTGACGTGCTCGAGATGCGGGACGTTACGGCGGCGGCGGCGCCTTACGTCGGGGCCCCGGTGCGCGAGGTCCGGCAGCTCAAGGTGCGGACGACGGATTCCGCCGGTGCGCCCTCGTTCGCGACCGCGACGCTGGTCGTCCCGGCCGCGCCGTGGACGGGGCCGGGCGGCCGCCCCGTCGTGGTCAACAACCTGCCCATCGACGCGCTCGGGCGTGCCTGCACGCCCGGCTACACGCTCTCGCACGGCCTGAGTACGTCCACGAATGTCGCCGACTTCATCCCGCCGACGACCGCGCTGGCCGCGTCGCACGGCTACGCCGTCCTGATCCCCGATCACGAGGGGCCGCGGATGGCCTACGCCGAGCCGCACGTCGCGGGGCACGCGGTCCTGGACACCATCCGCGGGGTGCGCCGCGCGATGCCCGGCGAGTTCGGCGCGGGGAAGATCGCGATGACCGGCTACTCCGGCGGCGCGATCGCCACCAACGGCGCGGTCAAGCTGATCGACTCCTACGCACCGGATCTCGCCGACGACATCGTCGGCGCCGCGCTCGGCGGGGTCCCCGCGGACTTCGAGATGCTCACCCGGAGCATGAACGGCAACCTGGCGACCGGACTGTTCCACGGCGCGACGATGGGCATCGCCCGCGAACGGACCGAGATCCTCGGCCTCGCCAACAACCTGGCCCGGCAGCTGGCGACCTCCCCGCTCAAGGACCAGTGCGTCTACACGCTCGGCGCGGCGGGCGCGACGTTCCTGCCGATCGAGGCGATGGCCACCATCGACGACCCGCTCGACTCGCCGCAGGCGCGCGAGCTCTATCGCGCGATGAAGATGGCCGGCATCGCGTCGGGCACCCCGTTGTACATCTACAACGGCGCGCAGGAGTTCTGGATCCCGGCCGCGGGGGCGCGGGAGCTCTATGTGGAGCAGTGCGGGCTCAACGTCGCCGCGGTGTACCGGGAGGTGTTCGGCGAGCATGTCATCGCCGCGGTCACCGGCTATCCGGGGGCGCTGCAGTGGCTCGACGAGCGGTTGCGCGGGCTGCCCGCGCCGGACGAGTGCCCGCCCTCGTGATCGCGCGGATGTCGCTGCGGGAGCGTAGGTTCGGCATCGCACACCGTCAACAGCCACACCTCGGCCATAGGAGACTGCAGTGCCTGAACCCACATCCATCGTCGGCGCACCCTGTTGGGTGGACCTGACCAGTTCCGATCCGCACCGCGTCATCCCCTTCTACTCCGGGCTCTTCGGATGGGCGGCCGACACCAACGAGGACCCGCAGTACGGCGGCTACTCGATCTTCAGCAAGGACGGCAAGCCCATCGCGGGCCTGGGGCCGCAGCAGGAGGGCAATCCCTACGGCAACGTCTGGACCGTCTACCTGGCCACCGAGGACGCGGCGGCGACCGCGGACAAGGCCGCGGCCGCGGGCGGGCAGGTGATGATGCCCGCCATGGTGGTCGGCGACCAGGGCACGATGGCGATCCTCAGCGATCCGGCCGGAGCCGTGGTCGGGGTCTGGCAGGCGGATCAGCACCGCGGGTTCGGCTTGGTGGACGAGGCGGGCGCTCCGGTCTGGTTCGAGACGATGTCGCGTGACTACGCTGCGGCGTTGCCGTTCTACGAGAGCGTGTTCGGCTGGCGGTACGACTCGATCGGCGACAGCGACGAGTTCCGGTATTCGCAGGCCAAGATCGGCGACGAGATGGTGGCGGGCGCGATGGACGCGGCCGGTTTCCTTCCCGAGGGTGTCCCGTCGTTCTGGCAGTTCTACGTCGGTGTGCAGGACACGGACCAGGCCCTGGAGCGGGTCGTCGAGCTCGGGGGAGCCGTGATCCGGCCCGCCGAGGACACGCCGTTCGGGCGGTTGGCTGCGGTGGCCGATCCGCTGGGCGCGAACTTCCAGATCGCCTCGATTCAGCAGCAGCCGTAGCGGCGTCGGGACGGTGCGCCGGGTCAGATCCGGTCGGTCAGCTCGGCCAGGCCGTCGCCGGACAGGTCCGTCAGTCCGGCGGGCCGTCCCGTCATCGCGAGGACGAGGGACAGTATCGGTCCCGTCACCTCGGGCCCGGACCCCGTTGACCAGTCGGCGTCGTCGGCGCGGAGGGTGAGCCCGGCAATGCGGGTCTTGGTGCCGATGAGCAGGTTCGAACCCTTGAAGAAGTCCGCGATGCGCGCCAGCGCGTCCGGCGGGTACTCGTGGGTGATGCCCAGGGGACGCCGGATGTCCTCCGCATGCACGATCGTCTCGCCCAGCCAGGTGTCGACCGGGCCGGGTGGAGCGGAGGACCTGTTCGCGGCGGACCGGAACTGGGCGAGGGTGTCGGCGGGCGTGCCCGCGGTCTCCCTCGCGATCTCCTTCGCGAACATCGGTTCGAATCGGAACCCGGTCCCCGCCATCTTGCGGAGGAACCGCGCGGGCGTCATCTTCGCGGTCGCGGTCATGTGACCGAGCGTTTCCCACACCGACCACTGCTCGCACAGCGACGGGGTCGACCATTGCTCGTCGGTGAGCGAGGCGAGGTCGGCGGCGAGGGCCGACCGCTCGGCGTGAATCGTGGGCCACGGGCTGGGTGCTGCCATGGTGCGCCTCCCGGAACGGCTGCCGACCGGCCACGCACTGGACGTGCCGCTGCCGTATCGGTACTTCTGACGATCGTCCTCTGGGCCCGTTTCCGCAATCGGGTTCGGCACGCACAGACCCGAAATTCACCCCTAATTCGCAGGTCAGAACTATTGCAGACGATGCGGAGCCGGGCGTACTCTCAATGGTGCGGATCAAGAAGAGAGACCGGTAACGGTCGGAAGCTTGAGAAGCAGAGATCCGGCCGAGGATGCGATCAATCGCTACATCCCCGGCCGAACCCCTGTCTGGGGCACGTTCGTTTTCTGGCCTCTCGCGAGCGCGGCCAGGACTTCCATCAAACTCTCCCCGAACTCGGCGACCGGGTGTCTCCGAGGGAGGGGTCACGCGAGCGCGGCGTCCACGTAGAGCGTCTGCGACTCGGTGTACGCATCGAGGCTCTCCGGCCCGAACTCACGACCGATCCCGCTGGCCTTGAACCCGCCGAAAGGGCTCCCGAAGTCGAGGGTGAAGGTGTTCACTCCGAACATGCCGGTCCGCATGCGATCCGCGACCGCCATCCCTGTCGCGCGGTCGTTCGTCCACACCGAGCCACCCAGACCGTACGGGGAGTCCTGTGCGATCCGCACGGCGTCGTCGATGTCCTCGTACTCGATGACACACACCACGGGGCCGAAGATCTCCTCCTGCGCGATCCGCATTCCGTTGTGCACATCCACGAAGAGCGTGGGGCGCACGTACCACCCGTGCGTCAATCCCTCCGGCATGCCCGGGCCGCCGACGACGGTGGTCGCGCCCTCGTCGGCGCCGAGCTCGATGTAACCGGCCACCCGCTGCTGCTGGGTGCGGGTCACCATCGGCCCGACGTCGACGGTGGGGTCGGACGGGTCGCCGACGTGCAGCGACTCGACCATGTCCGCGAGGGCATTGATGTAGGCGTTCTTGCGTGCGCGCGGCACGAGAATCCGGGTCTGGCTCACGCACCCCTGCCCGCTGTTGGCGAACGAGGCGAACTCCATCGCGGCCGCGGTGGCCGCCGGATCGGCGTCGTCGAGGATGATCGCCGCGGACTTGCCGCCCAGTTCGACGGTGCAGCGTCGCATGTCACGTCCGCACACGGAGGCGATCTGTCGGCCGGCTGGCGTCGAGCCGGTGAAGGCGATCTTGTCCACCATTGGGTGTGCCACCAGATGTTCCGATGCGGCCTTGTCCGCGGGCACCACGTTGACCACGCCCGCCGGTAGGCCCGCCTGCTCGACGAGCTCGGCCAGCAGCATTGCGTCCAGTGGGCACTCGGGAGCGGGCTTGACCACCACAGTGCATCCTGCGGCCAGTGCCGGTGCCAGCTTGGCCATGATCAGCATCTGCGGAAAGTTGAACGGAGCGATCGCGCCGACGACGCCGACCGGAAGTTTGCGCACGATGGCAGGCCCGCTCTCGGCGGTGGGACGGGGTTGTTCCCATTCATATTGCGCGGCAATGGAGATGGTCGAGCGCAGGCAGTACAGGCCGCCGGTGGCCTGACGGGCTCGGGACAGTGTGATCGGCGCACCCATCTCGGCGCTGATGATCTGGGCGAAGTCTTCGAGTCGCGCCTCGTACAGATCGGCCAGCCGGGTCAGGAAGTCGAGGCGCTCAGAAACGGTCATCCGTGGCCAGGGGCCTGTGTCGAACGCGCGGCGGGCCGCACCGACGGCCGCGTCGATGTCGGCGGGCGTGCCGTTCGGAACCGATGCGATTACCTGTTCGTCGTGTGGCGAGACGATCGAGATCGTGTCGCCTCCGGTCGACGAAACCCAATGGCCGTCGATGAAGATCGTGTCGTAGCTGTGCATGTTCACCTCTCAGGTCGGTGGAATCGGAACCCGTCGGACGCCCGGGTCGGGAGAGCTGTTTCGTACGGCTGAACGGTGCCGTAGACGATCCCGCCTGAGTTCCATAGCGTGATCGCATTCACGGACATTCAAGTCAGGATGTCTGAGTACCGTTGTGCCACAGTCAGTTAGAAGGAGAATGCGATGCTGAACTCGCGGTTGTCGCCGATGGGTCCCGTGCAGAGGTGGGCGACCGAGGCGCTCGAGCATTTCGTCGCCGAGGTCGATCGTGGCATGGTGATCCGCCCCGCCGTCGGCGGGCGCTTCCCGACGCTCTGCGACGTCCATGCCGAGCTGGCTCGCCGTCGGGCCGGCGGCACACGGTCCGCTCCGCAAAGGCGCTAGCGGTGTGTCTCAGATGAACCTGAGACACACCACTCGGTGGCGAAGGCGCCCCCGGCTGCGAGGTCAGCTCGCCGCCGAGCGGAACCAGCCCGCGGCTCTGCAGCCCATCGCCTCCATGCCGCGCAGCTGCGTGACCGTCCCGCCCGGCGCTACAGCGGTCACCCGGATGTGTGGAGCGAGTTCGAATGAGACCTGGGAACCGTTCGGAAGAACTCCTCGGTTTGCTGCGAGGTCTGGATTCGCCGACCGGAGTTTGTTGCGATCTGTTGATCGAACACGTGAATCTCCTCGTGGTGTGCGGTGCGAGTTCTCGGTAAACTACGAGCCGCACGCGGCGGTGCCAACGGAGCCGGTCCGACTGCCGGAACGTCATCGGACGCCGCGATCTCTGGGCCTCGCATCGTGACGGCGACTATCGTTGAAAGCTGAAGTACCCCCCATTGCACGCGAGGTGATGTATGGCCGATGCCCCGCCGCTCTCCGCCGCGCAGGGCCTGCCGGCGGATATGACGAGCCTGGTCGGACGCAGCACGGAATCAGCGGAGATTCGCCGGCTGGTGGCTCTCTCGCGGCTGGTGACGCTGACCGGGATCGGTGGCGTGGGCAAGACCCGGCTCGCGGTCCACGTGGCTCGTAAGGCCCGACGCGGGTTCTCTGACGGTGCGGTACTGGTCGAATTGGCCGAGGTCGCCGATCCCGCCCTGGTGGCGTTGACGGTGGCGCAGGTGGTGGGCGCTCCCACCCACCAGGCGGACGTGGTGGCGACCTTGATCGACTATCTGCGTGGGCGTGAGCTGCTGCTGGTGCTCGACAACTGCGAGCACCTGCTCGACCAGAGCGCAGTCCTGGTCCGGAACCTGTTGTCCGCCTGCTCCGGTCTGCGAATCCTGGTGACCAGCCGTGAACCACTGCGCGTCGCCGGTGAGTATGTGTTCGAGGTGGAGCCGCTCTCGGTCCAGCGCACGGCGAATGATCAGGCGCGCGCCGAGGGGACGCTGCCCGCGGCCGTGACGCTGTTCGCCGAGCGGGCGGCGGCCGCTGCGCCCGGATTTCGGATCACCCCGGACAACGCCGAGACGGTCGAGGAACTGTGTCGTCGGCTCGACGGGTTGCCACTGGCGATCGAGCTCGCGGCCGGGCGGATGCGCGCGTTGTCGCCCAGCGAGCTCCTCGATCGCCTCGACGACCACTACCGGCTGCTCAGCGTCGGAGACCGCTCCGCGGCCCCGCGGCACCAGTCGTTGTGGGCGACGCTGGATTGGAGCTACGAACTCTGTTCGGACCGGGAACGCCTGCTGTGGGATCGGCTGTCGGTGTTCACGGGATCCGTGCACCTGCAGGCCGCCGAGTGTGTTTGCAGCGGCGACGATCTACCCAGGGACGCGGTCGTGGACTGCATCTCGGCGCTGGTGGACAAGTCGATTCTCGTCCGGCACGTCACCGATGGAGGGCCGACCTACCGCATGCTCGAGACGGTGCGCGAGTACGGACTGCGGAAACTGCGCGAGAACCCTGCCGAAGCGGCGATCGTCGAGCGCTATCGGGCCTACTACCAGCGTTTGGCGCGGGAGTTCGACGAGAACTGGTTCGGTCCGGGCCAGGAGCAGATGGTTGAACGGATGCGCGGGGAGCACGCCAACCTGCGCGCGGTTCTCGATTCGCTGCTCTCGGATCCCCACGGTGGACGGGCCGCCCTCGGGATGGCATCGGCACTGTTCTGGTACTGGTTGGGGTGCGGGCAGCAGCGGGAGGGTCGACATTGGCTGGATCGGTCCCTGGCGTCGGACAGCGCCCCGAGCCCCGAGCGCGCGGGTGCGCTGTGGTCGAACGGCTATCTTGCGGTGGCGGAGGGTAAAGCCGTTGTCGCCCTGGATTTGTTGCGGAGCAGCGAGGACCTCGCGCGCGAACTGGGCGATACCGTGAACCTCGCACACGCGACACACCTTCGCGGAGTCGCCGAACACAACCTCGGCAATACGGTGCTGGGCATGGCGCTGATCGAGGAGGGATCGGCAATGGAGGAGGCGGGCGGTCCCAGCATGCTCCACGTTCTCGCCCTCGAACATGTGGGCTGGGCCTACTGTCTTCGGCAGGAGCCGGAGCGGGCACTCGAAGTGCTCGAGCGGTGTCGCGATGCGTGCACGGTGCACGGCGAACGCTGGTTGTTGTCCTGGATCCTCACGTTTCTCGGCCTGGCGAACTGGATGCGCGGCGACATCGCCACGGCCGGTGAGCAGCTGCGGGAGGCGCTGGCGATCAAGCGACCCTTTCAGGACGCGCTCGGCATCGCGGTGGTGGTGGAACTGCTGTCCTGGGTCGCCGTGGCGGAGGGCGACGCGCTCCGGTCGGCGCGGTTGTCGGGGGCGGTTCGACGGGTGTGGGAACCGCTGGGGCACTACCCCAGTGGGTTCGAACTGCGGACCTGGAGCGAACGGACTGCGCACGAGAATCGAACACTCTTGGGGGACAGTGTTTTCGAATCCGCCTTCGCTGACGGGCGAGGGCTCGACACCGAGCAGGCGATCGCCTACGCGCTGGGGGAGGCGCCGCCGGTCGAGGAGAAATCCTCGCCCGACGACGCACTCATCACCAGCCTCACGCCCCGGGAATCACAGGTGGCGCGGATGCTTGCCGAGGGCCTGACAAACAAACAAATCGCCCAGGTGTTGGTCATAGCGCCGCGCACCGTGGAGAGTCACGTCGAGCACATCTTCACCAAGCTCGAGGTGAACTCCCGGACCCAGGTCGCGGCGCTCCTCGCCGGACAGGGTCGATGAGCCGACGATCGTGGCCGTAGCCTTGCTTAGGAACTCTCCTTCCGGAAGGTCGCGGTGACCGTTCCGATTCCGCTGAATTCCGCGCTGAACGTGTCGCCGTCGGCCACCGGGTGGGCCGCGGTCAGGGAACCGGGCAGCACGACGTGCCCGGCCTCGAGGGTCACCCCCAGGGGCCCGACCGTGTTGGCAAGCCACACAAGCGAGTTCAAGGGAGAACCGGAGACGGCGGCGCCCGCGCCGGTGTCGACGATGTTCCCGTTGTGACGCAGTACGCAGCCGGTGAGCCGCAAGTCGGTGGCGAACGGCGCACAGAAGTGGCTACCGAGCACCACGCCGCCGGAGGACGCGTTGTCGGCCACGGTGTCGGCAAGCGTGATCTTCCAGTCGCTGATCCGGGAATCGATGATCTCCAGTGCCGGGACGACGTACCGGACGGCGGCGGCGGCCTCGGCCGCGGTGACGCCGGGCCCGCGCAGCGGTGCGCCGAGCACGAACGCGATCTCCGGTTCGATCTTTGGCTGCTTGAACGTCGACACGTCGACAGGCTGGTCCTCGAGGTGGAACATGCTGTCGAGGAGGTGGCCGTAGTCGGGCTGATCGACGCCGAGCTGGCGTTGCATCACCGAGGAGGTGAGCCCGACCTTGTGGCCCTTCACCGTCGCACCGTTGTCGGTCCAGTGTTTCACCTGCGCCAGCTGGATCGCGTAGGCATCGGTCACGGTGAGTCCCGGAAACTGTTGCGTGAGTGGCTCGATCGACCAGCCCTTGTATGCGGTCAGGAGCGCCTCGGTTGCGCGTTGCTGGATGTCTCTGATCATTCGGTTGCTACCTGTTCTCGGGGTGATTGACCACCGATTCGACGGTATGTTCAGGTTTTTCGGTCCGTCAACGTCGAGGGTCCGAAGCTCAGAACGTCGCGGGCGCACGGTTGGCAAGCGCACCCGTCCGCTCTCGAGAGCGGATCGCCGGGGCTGTCTCGACGTCGACGATCAGCAGGCCCGGCTCGGCGCCTAGCCGGCCCGCGACTGCGCCGAACGGGTCGGCGACCAGGGACCGGCCAATCCCCGTCGGCGCGTCCGGATTCACCTGGACACCTGTGGTCCTCGGGTCCGCCTGGTCGCAGCCGAGTACCCACGAGCCGGAGTCCAGCGCCCGGGCGCGGACGAGCACCTCCCACTGCTGCGCCTTGCCTTCCCCAGCACCCCACGAGGTCGGCAGCAGCACCGCGCTCGCCCCGGCCTCGGCGAGACGCTGGAACAGTGCCGGGAACCGGACGTCATAGCAGGTCGCGACGCCGATCATGAGGCCGTCGACCGTGACCGTGACACAGTCAGTGCCGGGCGTCACGGTGTCGGATTCGCGATACCCGAAGGCGTCGTAGAGGTGGATCTTGTGATATTCGAGGTGCTGGCCAAGCCCGGTCAGCAGCACGGTGTTGCGCACCCGGTCACCGTCTGGGGTGAACATTCCAGCAGCGATCAGCACACCATGGTCGTCGGCGATCTCGCTGACCGCGGATGCCCACGGACCGTCGATCGGTTCGGCGACCGCGGCAAGTGGGACGCCGAAATGGGCCATCATGGCCTCCGGGAACACCACGACCCGCGCGCCGGCCTCGGCGGCGCGCTCGACCCAGCTGCGTACGAGCGACAGGTTGTGGCTTGGATCGGCGGTGGAGGTCAGCTGGCAGAGCCCGATTCGCACGCTGGCGCCCGCCATCTCTAGGCGTCCTGTCCCGCGCGCGGAATCCATCCGGGCCGGCTCAGCAGGTAGCGCACCATGCGCGGCGGGATGGTCAGCACCGACTCGATGTCGGCGGCCTCCTCCGGCAGCTGAGTCCGAACCTGGGTGTGCGCGCCGGCCTTCAGCTTGTCGATCCACTCGGGGTCGATGAGCGCCGCACGTCCGACCGCAACCAGATCCGCGCCCGCGCCCAGGGCATCGCGGGCGTCGTTCAGCGTGCGGATGCCGCCGCTCGCGACGACCGCGCTGCGCCCGGCCACAGCCGCGGCGATCGCCTCGATCGGATTGCGCGACTCCACGCGTGCTCGGGTCTTGGTCCAGTCTCGGTCCTCCGGTTGGGGGGAGTTCCGGCGGAAGTTGTCCATCGAGATGTGCACGTAGTCGACGCCGTCGGCGGCCAGGCGGTCGGCCAGGCGTGCCGAATCGTCGAGGGTGTAGCCGCCTGCCTCCGACTCGAACGGCGTGACCCGAAATCCCACGGTGACCTCCGGTCCAACCGCCTCGCGTACGACCTGGGCGACCGCGAGCGGGAAGCGCATTCGTTCGGCGACGTCACCGCCCCATCGGTCCGTGCGCTGGTTGGCCCGTGGGGAGAAGAACTGGTGGATCAGGTAGTGGTTTGCGCCATGGATCTCGATCCCGTCGAATCCCGCCTGCACGCCGAGGGCGGCCGCCCGTCCGAACGCGGTGAGCAGTCCCTGGATCTCGTGTTCGGTCAGTTCTCGCGGTATGCGGGCATCTGGACGTGCCGAGGGGATGGGCGAGGGTCCGCGAATGCCACTGGGCCCGACCAGTTCCGGTAGCGCGATGCGGCCACCGTCGTAGATCTGCAGAACACCGAGCCCGCCGTCGCCTCGGACCGCCCCGGCCACCGCTCCCAGGCTAGCCAGATGTGAGTCGTCGGTCGCACCGATGCCCTGCCAGGCCCGCCCGTCGGGGTGCACAAAGGCGCAGGAGGTGATGGCCGCGCCGAACTCGGCGGCACCACGCCGAGCCAGATAGTTCAACTCGGCCTCGGTCGCCGACCCGTTCGGATCGGAGGCGTCGGTCGTCATTGGCGCGAGGACGAACCGATTTCTCAGCGTCGCACCCGAATTGAGGCGTAGTGGGGACCAGGGATCGGAAGGGTCGTGCACAGCAGCTCCTGAAGAGAAGGGAACGTAGACGGAATCGAGCAACGGAGTCAGAGGTCAGTCGACCGGTGGCGGAGTTTGGCGCACCGCGTAGGACAATTCGATCGACCGGCCCGTGCGCGGATCGCCCAGCTCGACGCTCCATCCCGTGCTGAACTGGTCGACCTCGGCGCGCATCGGGATCGTTCCGGACATGAGCACGGTGCCGGGGTTCAGCATGCCGCGCGCGCGCAGCTCCTCAGCCCAGTACATCGGGGTCAGCAACTCGGCGAGTGTGCCGTGCTGGATCACCCGCGGTCCGGCCTCGGTCATCACACTCCCGATGAGGGTGAGCTCGTCGATGCGGTCGGCGACGTCGGCCAGCCGCCACGCCTGACGCGCCAGCACGTCGGGTGCGGCCTGCTTGCTCCATGCCACGCCGTGCTGTTCGAGCCGCCGGTCGGTGTGGTCGCAGGCAGCGGTCAGCAGCAGCTCGCTCGGATCGTCGCCGGCGACGACCAGCGCCCACTCTGCCTCACCTGAGGTGCGTTCGTGCTGGACGGGCACCTCGTCGACCTGCATGGCAAGGTACGGCGCGATCGGGTAGATGCAGGGGATCCTGGTGGGTGCGGGTACCCCCAACTCGGCAAGCTCGGCGACGTGCGCGGCGACGTCGGCCTGGCTTCGGCCGGCATATCCGGCGTTGAGCAGGGTGTGGACCTCAACCGCGACCTGCTCGTTGTCGGGTAGCTCGAAGGTCAGGCGGGTCATCAGTTTTCCTCACTGTCGGCGTGGCGACGCCACGAGTTGTTGAGTCTGCGTGGCTGAGCCACAGGGCTTTCGAATGAAGGGTCAGACGGAGATGTGCTGCTGCCAGCTCATCTCCTGGGCGAGCTTGGCGATCCCGGCAGCCACGGCGCGGATGGCAGGCACCGCGTTCGCCGGCCGGAACCGGTGCACGGGACCGGAGATCGAGACCGCGGCGATCACTGCGCCGGACCAACTCCGCACCGGTGCCGCGATACAGGTCAGGCCCGGTTGGATCTCCTGCCGGTCGTAGGCGATGCCGGACTGCTGGATCATGGTGAGTTCGCGAGCGAGCTGAGTCGGCGAAGCGATGCTCGACGACGTCGCCGGACGCAGATTGTTTGAGACACGCCCGAGTACGTCGGTGCTGCTGAATGCGAGCAACGCCTTGCCGACAGCCGTGTTGGCGGCCGGTAGCCGGGCGCCGATACACGCAGGCGAGTTGACGCCGTTGTGACCGTGAATCTTGTCCACGTACAGCGCGTCCTCTCCGGCGAGCACACAGAGGTTCACCGTCTCGTGGGTCATTTCGTAGAGGTCGAGTAGGTGAGGCAGCGCGACGCGCCGCAGCTCCTGTGTGTCGGGGTTCGTGGTGAGCGCGCCCAGCTCGTTGAGCCGGGCGCCTGGCGAGTACTCCGTGCCGCGCTTGGTGACCATCTCCCAGTCGACGAGGACGGCGAGCAGCCGGTGCGCGGTCGACTTCGGGAGTTGCGCGCGGCGGGCGATCTCGGAAACGCCCATGCTGGGGTGATGCGGAGTGAAGCTGCTCAGCAGCGCCAGCGCCTTGGCCACTGAGGTGGACGAGTCGGGGTCGGGATGGTCTCGGCCAGTGATCAACTGGATGCTCGTGCCGCTGCGGGCGGTGCCGGTGGGCCGGGCCGAAGTGGCGGTGCTGGGAATCGTCATGGTTGCCTCTCGGTCGCCAGGGCCGACCGCGGGGTCGGCGGGCTGGGGCTGTCACGAAGTCGCGACGCGGGCTGTCGCATTCAGGTCGGGTTCGTCGAGGGCGGCAAGACCTCCCTCGACGGACGTCCACCGAGCGTGCGCAGGGTGTCCGTCACCAGGGCTGAAGTGGGCTGACAGCTCTGGCAATGGGTGTGTCACCTGGGCGGGTTGCTGGGTGGTTGACCTGTTCCTCGACGTTATGCCAGCAGTGGTCTCCGTCACATCGGGGGAACTACCGAGGGACTACCCATTTACAGCTCGGTGAATGCCGGGCAGCCGAGCGGTGCACCAGCTCGGTGCTCAGCACGTCACGCCGATCGACCCGAGATGGGTGAACTGTGCGGTGATCGTCGTTCCACGGGGCGCGGCGACGGCGTCGGTCATTCCGCCGGTCATCACGATCCAACCCGCCTCGATCGCGTGGCCACGCTCGGCCAGCGAGTTGGCGGCCATGGCCAGGGCCTCTGCGGGATGCCCCTGCACCGCCGCGCCGACCCCGGTCGCCGCGAGCTGTCCGTCGACCTCGAGCAGGCACGCCTCGAGCGGGAGGTTCAGGACCGCGGGATCCGCGCCGACCGGCCCGGTCACGTAGTAGGCGGACGACGCGTTGTCGGCGATCACGTCCGGCAGCGTGAACCGGAAGTCGAGGTAGCGGCTGTCGATGATCTCGAGGCTTGCGTACACCCGGTCGACTGCGGCCAGCGCCGTGGCGGCCGTGACGCCAGGCCCGGCCAATCGCCGCCCCATGACGAAAGTGATCTCGGGCTCGATTCGCGGATGGATGAGCAGATCCTGGGGAAGCGGGGCACCGGCCGGCAGCGTCATCGCGTCGGTGAGCCAGGCGGTCAGCGGTGCGGACACACCCATCTGGCGCTGCTTGGCGGGCGAGGTCAGCCCGAGCTTCACACCGACGATGTTCTCTCCGCGCTCGATCCGTTGACTCAACGCCTCGTCCTGGATGCGATAGGCCAGGGCGATATCCAGCTCGGGGTAGGCGTCGGTGAGCGGCGCGCGCGCTGTGCGATCCGCCTCGGCGCGCAACAGCTGACTCGCGATCGAGTCGACCGATCGCAGCGGCTCCAGTGTCTGGACCGTTCCGCCGGGTTCTACGTTCATGCCTGATCCTCACGTCGTTGTCGTGCATGGTGAACGCTCACCCTGACCTGACCGGCCGAACGTGAGAATCTCCGCGGTCCGCCCCCCGGAACATCACCGGGGAACCGCCGCCTCGGTGCATGCGCTTGCCGTCCTGTGGAACGCGGGTGTTGCCGG
Source organism: Rhodococcus daqingensis (assembly GCF_042665615.1). Taxonomy (NCBI): domain Bacteria; kingdom Bacillati; phylum Actinomycetota; class Actinomycetes; order Mycobacteriales; family Nocardiaceae; genus Rhodococcus; species Rhodococcus daqingensis. The sequence continues at coordinate 110,519 of NZ_JBHTCS010000030.1, forward strand.
ACGGTGCGCCCGTCACGATCCTGGTGCCTCGACATTCCGAGTTGGAGCGAAAGGACATTCACCCATGGCCAGAATGGCGGTCGACGGTGTCGAGGTTTACTACGAGGATCACGGGCAGGGGGAGCCGCTGCTGCTGGTGCACGGCGCAGCGGCATCCGGACGGTGGTTCGGTGACCTCGTTCCGCAGCTTGCCCGCGAGTACCGGGTGATCGTGCCCGACCTTCGGGGGCTCGGGCGAAGCCAGCGGGTCGCGCCACTGACCCGACCGCAGGTGTGGGTGGAGGACCTCTGGCGGCTGTTGGACGAACTCGGGCTCGACCAGGTCCATGTGGCAGGGGTGTCGCTCGGCTCGCGGATCGCCGGCCGCCTGGTGCTCGACGACGCCGCTCGGGTGCGCACGCTGACGGTCGACGCACCCATCATCGGCTTGAGCAACAGCGGAAACGCCTCGCTCAACACGGTTTTCACCAAAGTCGATCCTGACGGCGAGCAGGCCCGCGAATGGCAGAGCCTGCACGGCGACGACTGGCGCGACGCCGTCGAATTCTATGCGAGGACCCGCAGCACCTCCGATTTCCAGGACTACTTCACGCTGCGGCCGCATCTCGCCGACCTCGCAGTGCCCACCCTGGTGTGCCGCGGCGATCTCGACGACCCGATCCACCCGGTGGACGACGCATTCATCTGGCACAAGCAAGCACCGAACACCCAACTCTTCATCGCGCCGGGTCTGACCCAGTCGTCGGTGATGCTCGAGCGCACAGAGCAATTCGTCGTCGAGTTCGCCTCGTTTCAGGCGCGGTGTGCGCTGGCGTCGGCGGCATGAAGCGGGTACTCGTCACGGGATTCGGGGCATACGCCGAGGAGGCCGACAACCCCAGCGGGGTGATCGCGCGCCGGATCGACGGGCAGCGGATCGCCGGGTGCGACGTCTTCGGTCGCGTTCTGCCGGTGGACACCGAGACGGTGCGGGGCGCGCTGGCCGACGCCATCGAGTGCTCGCGCCCGGACGTCATCGTCATCACCGGGGTGGCACCAGGGCGCACCGCGCCGGCGTTGGAGCGTGTCGCAATCAATGTGCGGGACTTCCCGATTCCGGACACGGATGGACGCACGCCGATCGACGAGTTCGTCGAGCCGGGTGCACCCGCCGCCTACCTGAGCACGTTGCCGGTCAAGGCGATCGTGGCGGGTTGGCGTCGCGCGGGCATTCCGGGCTACGTCTCGAACACAGCCGGCACCTACTTGTGTAACCAGACGTTCTACCTCGCCCGGCACCTGTCGCATGAGACGTCAGCGCGCGTTGGGATGGTGCACATACCGGTCATTCCCACCCGCGCGTTCGAAATCGGCACTCCGCCACCTCCGTCGATGTCGCTGGATGTCCTCGAGCGTGCTGTGTCGCTTGCCGTTTCGATCGCGGTCCAGCACGACGGAGCGGACCTACACATCGGTGGCGGAGCGATCAGTTGACCTGCGACCGCTCAGAGGAGCTGCAATGATCGAGATGTCGGAGCAATCGAGTAGTCGAACCCTGGAGGTCGACGGGACCGCGGTTCACTACCACGACGTCGGCTCGGGCGAACCGTTGGTCATCCAACAGGCATTCGGGCCGCTGCCCGGCACGACGGCATGGTTGACCTATCACCGGATTCTCGCGGACCTGGCCGCCGATCATCGCTGCATCGTGGTGGACTACCCCAATTTCGGGCGCAGCAGTCCCCGCGAGTTCCATGAGCCGGTACACGACCTGTATGTACGGAACACCGTGGCGGTGCTCGATGAACTCGGGCTCGACACCGTGACGGTGCTCGGGGTGTCGACCGGCGGCACGGTCGCGCTCGACATGGCGATGACCGTTCCAGAACGCGTCGACCGCCTCATCGTGGGCGGCTGCAGCGCGTCCACCGGCGGTGACCCGTACCTGCTCACGCCGGCACCCACCGAGGTGGGGCGGCTGTTCGACGAATGTCAGTCGGGTCCGGCCGATCGCGACAGAATCGCGCGGCTGCTTCGGGGCATCGTGTTCGACCCCGATCTGATCGGCGACGACCTCGTCGAGCGGATGTATGCGTGGCGGCTGCGAGAGCCCGAGCATGCCGAGGCCTGGACGCGTTCGACGATCGTCGCGCGGAGCAACCTGCAGGCGCTGTCGACGATCACGGTGCCGACACTCGTCGTGCACGGGCGGTTCGACCGCATGGTCCCCCTGGAAGGGGCACTGATGCTGCTGGGCTACCTACCGACCGCCGACCTCGTGGTGCTGAACAACTGTGGGCATTGGCCACCGTTCGAGCGTCCGCGCGACTTCGTCGCTGCTGTGCGGGCGTTCCTTGCTGGTTGACCACGCGACCTCGCCCTGTCTGCGTTCCGACAGGCGGATCGAGCGCGTTGTCGAGACCGGGATGCCTCACCCAAGCTGAGTACCCAAGCCGGAACCAACACAACGGATTCCGGCGGACCATCAGGAAGGCGACACGCGATCATGACTGAAGTTGTCGGGCTCGGCTACGTGGGACTCTACGCGACGGACCTGGAGGCCTGGCGCACGTATGGTACCGAAGTTCTTGGCCTGCAGGATGTTTCCGCAGCGGAGGACTCCGATGATCAGACCGTGCTGCTGCGGGCCGACGAACGTGGTTGGCGGTTTGCGATTCATCGTGGCGATGCCGGCGGCGCGGCCTACGTCGGGTGGGAGGTCGCCAACCAGCCGGCCCTCGACGCGCTCGGGGAGCGGCTTGCCGCGGCTGGTGTCGCCGTCGAGGAGGATCCCGACTGCGCGGTCGTGCGCCGTGTCGAGGGCCTGCTGCGGTGCACCGATGCCGATGGGCACCGCCTCGAGTTCTTCTACGGCGCACGCGTGCCGAAGCAGCCGTTCGTCTCCCCGCGCGGAGTTCGGTTCGTCACCGGTGATCTCGGCCTGGGACACGTCTTCTTCTTCGTCACTGACCTGCCGGCGGCCAAGAAGTTCTACCTCGACATGCTTGGATTCCGGCTCAGCGACACCATCGAGTTCCACGGGCGCAAGGTGCACTTCCTGCACGTCAATCCGCGTCACCACAGCCTGGCCTTCGTCCAGAACGACAAATTGGCTCCGGCCCTAGGCCATTTCATGCTGGAGGTGGACCACATCGACGACGTCGGTCGCACCCTCGACGAGGTGAACACTCGCGGCGTGCAGCTCACCGAGACACTGGGCCGACACACCAACGACCTGGCGATCTCGTTCTTCATGAAGAACCCGTCGGGTTCCGAGGTCGAGTACGGCTATGACGGTCGACTCGTCGATGACGCCACCTGGCGGGTGTCGAACTACGACGCGACCAGCCTGTGGGGCCACCACCGCGACTGAGCCGCGGGTGCGTGAGTGCGAGGACCTCACCCATGAGACAACACCGGCATTGACCAGAACACCGAGATGACAGAGACACAGAAATGACTGAAACCTACGTCGTGGTCGGCGCGAGCCTGGCCGGCGCGCGCGCGGTCGAGGCGCTTCGTACCGAGGGGTTCGACGGCCGCGTCGTCCTGGTCGGTGCCGAGAACCATCTGCCCTACGATCGCCCGCCGTTGTCCAAGGAGGTGATCCTTGGACACAAGCAGCCCGGCGAGACGCTGATCCATCCCGCGGAGTTCTATTCCGACAACGATATCGAGTTGCTGCTTGGCGCCCGGGCGACGCGTATCGACGCCCACGGCCGCCGCGTCGAGCTCGACCGCGGACGGTCGATCCCGGCGGACAAGGTACTGCTGTGCACCGGCACAACGCCACGTCGTCCGGACGTCCCCGGCATGGATCTTGACGGCGTGCACTTGCTGCGCACAGTCGACGACTCGATCGCCATCCGCGACCAGCTACGCGCCGGCGGATCCGTCGTCATCGTCGGCGGCGGGTTGATCGGAATCGAGCTCGCAGCATCGGCGCTGGCGTTGGGCAACGACGTCACGGTGCTCGAGCGTGATGCCGGACTGATGCGCAGGGTGCTTGGCGCACAGGTCGGAGATCGCCTCTCGAGGCTGCATTCGGACCGTGGCGTGCGCATTCGGACCAACGCGGAGGTGGCGCGGATCGAGGGCGATCGCCGCGCGCGCCGGGTGCACACCACCGACGGGTTCGCAGTCGACGCCGACCTCGTGGTGATCGGAATCGGTGTCGTCCCCGCGATCGACGCCGCCCGCGACTCCGGTATCGACATCGACAACGGAATCGTCGTCGACGAATACTGCGAAACGTCGATGCCGAATGTGTACGCCGCGGGAGACGTCGCCAGCCATCCCAACGAGCTCGCCGGAGAACGTATCCGGCTCGAGCATTGGCAGAACGCACAGAACCAGGGAATCGCGGCGGCACGCTCGATGGTGGGCCGCCGCGAGCCCTACCGGGATGTGCCGTGGTTCTGGTCCGATCAAGGTGACACCAATATTCAGGTCGCCGGCCACCCGCGGGTCTCCGACGATCTGGTGTGGCGCGGCGACCCGGAATCGTTGGAGTTCACCGTGTTCCATCTGCGCGATGGCGTGCTTGCCGGTGTTGTCGGGGTCAACCGACGACGCGACGTTCGAATGGCAATGAACCTGATCGACAAGCGGGTACGCCCGGATCCGGCGTTGCTCGCCGACCCGGCCGTGGACATACGCAGGATCGGCGAGGCCTCGTCGCTGGACAGCGGCACGTATCGGTGAAAAGGAGGAAACAATGACAACCACGGAGAAGTCGGAGAACCTGGTCCGGGTATGTGGGGTAGAGGAACTCACGGCGGGAAATGTGACCCGGGTGAACACTCAGCCGCCCATTGCGGTCTACAACATCGACGGTGAATTCTACGCGACCGCTGACTGGTGCTCGCATGACAAGTCATCGCTGTCGGACGAGGGATTCATCGAGAACGGTCAGATCGAATGCGGATGGCATTTCGCCAAGTTTTGCATCAAGACCGGCGCGGTCACCGCACCGCCGGCCTCGGCGCCGTTGGCGAAGTATGAGGTTCAGGTCGTCGACGGCGCGGTATACGTCGTCGTCGAGAGCTGAAGACTCGTTCCAAAGCCCAGAACACGTACATCGACTGCGCACGAGGGCGCTGATTAGCTGTGACGCAGACATTGAACGACATCGTCGGAGTGCGACAAGTCTCGCCAAACCGAGACCGCGCAGGAAAATGAAGGGGGATAATCGTGGCCGTTGACGCCGATTATCTGCATTCGTTGGTGAATTGGAATCAGGGCAGCATCGGGCCCGAGATCTTCATCAGCGACGAGATCTACAAGCTAGAGCAGGAACGCATTTTTGGGCGTTCGTGGCTGTTCCTGGCGCACGACAGCATGATCCCGAATCCGCACGACTTCTTCGCGACCTACATGGGCGGAGACCCGGTGCTGGTGGTGCGCCAGCCGGACGGCAGCGTCAAGGCGTTCCTCAACGCCTGCCGGCACCGAGGCATGCGCGTGTGCCGCGCGGAAGAGGGCAACACCCGCTCGTTCATGTGCACCTACCACGGCTGGACCTACGACAGCGCGGGCAAGTTGATGAGTGTCCCCAACCAGGACGACGCGTACTTCGGCAAGCTGTCGCTCGAGGACAACGGCCTGGTACAGGTAGCGCAGGTCGACAGCTACAAGGGAATGATCTTCGGCAACTTCGACCCCACCGCGCCGCCGCTGCACGACTACCTGGGCGATCTCAAGTTCTACATCGACGGCTGGGTCGACCACGCCGAGGGCGGCATCGAAGTCCTACCAGGCGCGATCAAGTGGACGATCAACGCGAACTGGAAGCTGGCTGCCGAGCAGTTTGCCGGCGACACCTACCACGCCACGACCACCCACCTCTCGTCGTTGCTGTCGTTCGGCCCCGGCTTCGACGCCAAGGACGGCGCACACGTTTCCCTCCGTGAGGGACACGGCGAGAGTTTCCTGTTCGAGCGGCACACCCGTTTCGAGGATGACCCACTAGGTCAGTACAACGAGGAGAAGCGGCGGGTTGCGCGCGAGCGGGTGGGCGATCGCGCCGACATGGTCGCAAACTTCAACGCCTTCCCGAACTTCTCCGGACTGCCGGGATCTGCCAATATCCGGGTGTGGCACCCCAAGGGGCCCAACAAGTTCGAGATCTGGTCGTTCACCGTCGTGGAAAAGAATGCGCCGGAGGAAGCGAAGCGTGCCCAACAGATCTCGGCGTCGTTCACCGAGGGCGCGGCGGGTGTCGTGGAGACCGACGACGGCGAGAACTGGGGCATGATCAGCGGCGTTCTCGAGCAGGGATATCAGGCGCGGAAGATGGCCTGGAACTACGAAATGGGGCTTGGCACCGAACGCGAGCACCCGGATTTCCCAGGCGAATATCACGATTCGTTCTTCGGTGAAGCCGGGCAACGCGGCTTCTATCGACGGTGGCTGGAGTTCATGACCACCGAGGCGTGGCCGGTGATCCCACCGGAGGAGCGCACCGGTAGCGCCGACGCCAACGCAGTCACAGCTGGCAGCTTCACAGGAGGTGCGCGATGACTGTCGAGGACGTTGTCGTGGAGTCCGGCGCGAACGTGCTGGAGCAGGTACTGCTCCAGCACCGGGTCGAGCAGTTCCTCTACCGTGAATCGCAGTTGCTGGACCATTGGCAGTGGGCGCAGTGGCTGGAGTTGTTCGCCGACGACATCCTTTACTGGATGCCAGTGCGTAAGAACCGACTTCGTCGCCAGCGCGACGCAGATGAGGTCCCCCAGGGCATCGAGATGGCGCACTTCTACGATGACTTCAGCTCGCTCCAGTTGAGGGTGAACCAGATGCACTCAGGAACCCATTGGGCGGAGGATCCACCGTCGCGGTGCCGGCATCTGATCACGAACGTGCTCGTCACACCGCGCAACGGCGAAGAAGCGGCAGGACTGGAGTCGCCGGAGTACAACGTGTCGTCCAACTTCCTGCTCTACCGCAACCGGCTCGAGTCCGAGACCGACGTCTGGGCAGGCGAACGACGGGACGTGCTGCGCGTGGTTGGCGGGGGCTTCAAGATCGCCAGGCGGACGATCCTGCTGGATCAGAACGTCGTGCAGTCAAAGAACCTGAGCGTCCTTTTCTAGGTCGCTGCTCGGCGTCGAGACTTGCTCCGACGACACTCGGCCGTTCAGGCCGGAATGGAGATGGATGACCATGGTAGTCAAAGAGATCGATAGGTCTTCCGACCTGGCGACACTGCACGAGACGCTCGTCGAGCGTGCGCGCGCCCTGGCACCGCAGATCCGAGAGCGTGCCGCCAAGACGGAGGCGATGCGTGCGGTCCCGCGCGAGTCGATCGCGGAGATCGTCGCGGCCGGGCTGGGTGGGCGAATTCTCGCCCCGCGCCGGTTCGGTGGCGATGAGCTGTCGCTCGACACGATGTACGAGGTGTCGTTGGAGCTCGGTCGAGCCTGCGCCTCCACGGCCTGGTGCGCGGCGTTGCTTCCGCACGACGCGCACATGGTCGGGTTCTTCCCTCAGGCCGCACAGGAGGCCGTCTGGGCGGACGGGCCTGATGCATGCATTGCAGCATCGCTTGCGCCCGCCGCAACTGTACAAAAGGTCGACGGCGGGTATCGACTCACCGGCCGGCACGGCTTCGCCAGCGGCGTGGACCACGCGTCCTGGGTGATCGTGAGCGGACTGATCAAAGACGGTGGCCGACCCGCGAATCACCACTTCCTGGTGAAGCCGGGCGACTACACGATCGACGACGACTGGTACGCCGCCGGGATGCGGGGGACCGGCAGCAAGACGATCGTCGTAGACGACGTCTTCGTACCCGACGGCTTCGTGCTCGCGGCGGCGGCGTTGGTGGCAGGAGACGCTCCCGGCGCGGAGGTCAACCAGGGTGCGCTCTACCGCCAGCCGTTGGCATTGCACGCTGGGCTGACGTTCCTGGGCCCCATGATGGGTACGGCACTGGACGCCTTCGACCACTTCGTCGACTGGGCGCGCGGACGAGCACAGACGGCCGGATCGGAGATCGTCCAGGAGGCGGTCGCGCGGACTGCGGCCGACCTCGACCTGGCCCAGCTTGCGGTGTGGAGAATCCTGACCGCGGCACGCACCTCCGGGACCTTCGAGCTGGCTGACCGCGCGGAGATCCTGCGCGACTACAACCGGGTGGCCGAACTGCTCGTCGAGTCGGTCGATCGGCTGTTCGCGCTGAGTGGTACCTCCGGGTTCAAGGAGACCAGCCCGATGCAGCAGAAGTGGCGTGACATCCACATGATGGCCAGTCACGTCTCGTTCACTCGAGCCAACTTCCAGCACTACGGCCGGATGGTGCTCGGACTCGAGCGCGATCCGAAGCTCGTCGTTTTCTGAGTCCTCGGCGCTCGACCGATTCGCAGTCCTCGTTGCTACGTTTGATCTTCGGAAGGAAGTAGACCCATGGCTGCTGTCAGCCAACTCAGTTATGTCGTCGGGACGTCCAGCGACGTCTCGGGCTGGAAGAAATACGCGACGGAAGTCCTAGGGTTGGAGGTGTCGCGAGACAGCGACGACAGCCTGCTCTACGTCCGGGCCGACGACCGGCACCATCGGATCGGCGTACGGGCAGGCCACGAGGACGACGTCGCCTACGTGGGATGGGACGTGGCGTCGAAGGCCGCTCTCGAAGCCGCCGCTGCGCAGCTTGACGCCGCAGGAGTAGAGGTGACGGCCGGCACGCCGGAGGAGGCCGCCGATCGCCGGGTCATGGAGTTCGTCCACTTCACCTGTCCGTACTCGGGCGTGCGGATGGAACTCGTACTCGGGCACGAGAAGATCTTCATGCCGCGGTTCCATCCGTCCCGGGATCTGGCCGGCTTCAACACGGGCGAGATGGGCATGGGGCACGTCGTGCTGTACTCCGCTGACATCGCCGGAGCGGCCGACTTCTATTCTCGGGTACTGGGCTTCGGTGTCAGCGACTTCGCCAACATCCCGAATGTCGGGCCGTTCGCGGTGTTCCTGCACTGCAATACCCGGCATCACTCGCTCGCCTTCATGAACATTCCGGGTGCGCCGCGACGTATTCAGCACGTGATGTTCGAGACGGTCAGCATCGACGATGTCGGCCACAGCTACGACCTGTGCCTGGACCGTGGAATCACGAGCACCTCGACGGGGCGACACCAGAACGATCACGTCTTCTCCTTCTACTTCCGCAATCCGTCCGGATGGCACTTCGAGTACGGCTGGGGCCCGCGGATGGTCGATCCCGAGACCTGGACGGCCGAAAACTATAACTTGGGTTCAGGTTTCGCGTGGGGACACGACGGCCTGATGAAGATGGTGTGACGGACGTGGACCTCGCAGTGCAGCCATTCATCGTGGGTCTCGGCGGGACCCTGCGCGAGGGGTCGTCGACGGAGTCGGCCCTGCGCATCGCGCTGGATGCAGCTGAGGAAAACGGTGCGCGCACCGAGTTGTTCGGCGGCAGCGCGCTCGCCCGCCTACCCATGTACGACCCGGACGTCCCGAACGGAGAGGAAGCGCATCGGCTCATCGAGGCGCTTCGTGTGGCCGATGGCGTGATCATCGCCTCGCCGGGTTACCACGGCTCTGTCTCGGGTCTGGTCAAGAACGCTCTCGACTACGTCGAGGACCTGCGAGACGACGGCAATCCATACCTGTCCGGCCGGGCGATCGGCTGCGTCACAACCGCTTACGGCTGGCAGGCAGCGGTCACGACACTGCAGACTCTGCGCAGCATCGTGCACGCGCTGCGAGGGTGGCCGACCCCCCTTGGCGCGGCAATCAACTCGGGCATCACCCGGATCGCCTATGGGCAGCCGCTCGATGAGCGCGTTGAGTTTCAGTTGCGCACCGTCGGCCGCGAGGTCTGTGCATTGAGTCGCGTAGCTCGCTCCACCACGAACGGCTTCGCGGGCGTGGCGTCCGAGTAGTCATTGTCCCGACAGCCCACGGGAATCGCCCCGGCGTTCGATGATTCGAGCGCCGGGGCGATGTGCGTTGGTGTGCTTGTGTTCAAGCATCCTCGAATATCGCGAAATGCTTTCCGGCCGTGAGCCCTCCGTCGACGGCAAGCACCGCGCCGGTGATGTAGCTGGCCTCGTCAGACGCGAGGAAGACCGCGGGACGAGCGATCTCCTCCGGCTCGGCGTAACGCTTCATCGGGCACAGGTCGTCGAGCAAGGAATCGTGACCCGGCACCCGGTCGAGATAGTCCCGGATCCGTGGGGTCATCGTGCTACCCGGGCAGACGGCGTTGACGCGAATCCCGTCGGCGGCGTAGTCCATCGCCATGTTCTTGGTAAGCAGCAGCACCCCACCTTTGGCGGCACTGTAAGCGGAGCAACGGTTTTCGGCCAGAATGCCGGCGGTCGATGAGATGTTGACGATGCTGCCGCCGCCGGCACGCCGCAGCTCGGGAATGACATGTTTCGAGCAGCGGTATACCGAGGTGAGGTTGATGTCGATCATTCGATACCAGTCGCTGTCGGCCATTTCGTCGACTCGCTTCGGCAGACTTGCGCCGGCGACGTTGAACAACGCATCGATTCGGCCAAAGCTTTCCAGTGCCGCCGCGACGGCACCGGGCATGGCTTCGGAATCTGTCACATCGACTGTGGTCCAAGTAGATTCACCGCCTACTCGACCAATCTCATCGGCGGTGGAACGGGCCGCATCGGCGTTGAGGTCCGCGACGACGACAGAACCGCCCCGCGAGGACCACTCGACGGCGATGGCTCGCCCGATGCCTGCGCCGGCTGCGGTGACAATGGCGGTACGCCCCGAAAGGGGTGGTAGTGGAACTGGTGACAACACGGCAAGTCTGCCTTTCCATCATGTGGCACAGTAGGTTTGGAGGAATCTGGGCCTTGACCCGGAGTGAATTGGATCATAGTATTTGCCGCATCGGCAGCAGCTCGTTCTGAGCGCCGGAATCATCAGGGCAGATCGTCTAGGCCGTATCAAACGGCCAGTGCCCGCAAGGAATTCGATGCGGAGGCCACTCCCATGGTGCACACCACCATAACCGAACCAGAAACCGTGACCGACTACGAGCAGGTTCGTGCGTCGATCGCCGCACGCTTCACCAACCCGCTCGACCTTCCCAAGGAGATCTTCTCCGATCCAACGGTCTATCGTGAGGAGCTGGAACGGATCTTCTACGGCCCGTACTGGCATCCGGTCGCGCACCGTGCTGAACTCGGCGAGGTCAACAGTTTCAAGACGACCTGGCTTGGTGAGGTCCCGATCCTCGTCAGCCGCGGGGCCGACGATCGCATTCGTGCGTTCGTCAACACCTGCACGCACCGCGGGACCCTACTCGAGCAGCGTGAGGTGGGCGTAGCCCGAGAATTCCAGTGCCCCTACCATCGCTGGCTTTTCAACAGCAATGGCGAGTTCTGCGGAGCGCCCGGCGAGCGTGAGTTTCGGTCGGACTTCGATCGCAAGGACTACGCGCTGCCCGAGCTGCGGGTGTCGGAAATCGCCGGCCTGATCTTCGTGACACGGCACCCGGAGACTCCGCTGCTCGAGACCTTCCTCGGTGAATGTGCCGATCCCGTACGCGACTGTCTGATCGACGACGGGGACCTGACGTTGCTCGGCTACCAGAAGGTCGTGTACAAGACGAACTGGAAGACGTATTTCGACAACGACTTCTACCATGCGCCGCTGCTGCACACAGGGTTCCGCATCATGGGTTGGCAGGGCGGCAAGGGCGACGTGCGTATCACCCAGCCAGTGGGACACTTCTCGGTCGGCTACCAGAGCACGCCCTACGTCGACAACGGATATCTGGCCGATCCGAGCGTCGTACAGTTTCGCGGCACCGATGATCGGGCCAGGGTCGTGGCCCTGCGCCCGGTCACCGTGATGACCAAGCATGTGGACACCATCAATGTGCGGTTCGCGCGGCCACGCGGTGTGGATCGCACGGAGGTCAGCTACGCGTTCTTCGGGCACGCCAGTGACACCGAGGAGTATCGCCAGCACCGCGTTCGCCAGGCGTCAAATCTCCTCGGCCCCAGTGGGTTCATCACGATCGAGGATGCAGCGGTGTTCAACCGACAGCAGATGACGGCTGACGATGGCACGTTGGCCCGTTTCGTCAAGGGAGTCGATGGACGTCCCGAGGATGCCACCCAGAACGACGAGATCGGCAATACCGTCGGCTGGGCCAACTACCGGAAGGTGATGGGCTTTGATCACTGAGACTGCCACCGAGATTCGCGCGGTCGACGATCTGCTCGGCCGTTACTCGCAGGTACTCGACGAGCAGGACTGGGCGCTGTGGCCGGACCTGTTCGCACAGGAGTGCTCGTACACTGTGCACACGCTCGACAACATTCAGCGCGGCCTCCCGTTGGCGTATATGTACGACGACAACCGGGCGCGTGTGATCGACCGGATCAAGTTCATCACCGAGGTGTGGGCGGGGACAATCGAGCCCTACCGGACGCGGCATGTCACCCAGCGCACTCAGGCCGCGCCGCTGTCCGAGAGCAGGTGGGCCGTCCGCGCCAACTTCCAGGTCAGTTTCACCGAGAACGACTCGCTCTCCGGTCTCTTGGCGACCGGCTATTACGAGGACGTAGTGGAGCTGGGCGAGGACTGTGCCCGGTTCGTCAGTCGCGCTGTGCGCCTGGACAGCATGCCGGCGCGGTACCTGGTGTATCCGCTGTAACACGGCGGCCTGGCCGCAGGGGACGAACTCGAACCGTCCTCGTTGCACAGAGCAACCCATCCCTGTCTCTGCCCACGAAATGGAACCACGATGGACATTTCAACCGCGATCAAGAAATCGCCGATGAGCCGCTTCCAGTATCTCGCGTTGACGGCCTGCCTACTGGTCCTGACGATCGACGGATTCGACGTCTTCGTCATGGGATTCGTCCTTCCGCACCTTCCCGATGGTTTCTTCGCCAGCAGCGCGGAGAAGGGGTACCTGCTCAGCGCGGGGCTCGCCGGAATGGCGGTGGGGTCATTGCTGCTGTCACCGCTAGGGGACCGGTTCGGCAGGCGCAAGCTGGTGCTCTGGTGCCTGGTGATCAACTTCCTCGGCCTGGCGACATCGGCGATGGCACCGAACGTCGAGGCCCTCACGCTCGCACGCCTGGTCACGGGCCTGGGTATCGGTGGTATGACCGCCAGCCTGACCGTGCTCGTCCAGGAGTACTCGTCGGAGGAGCGCCGCAACGCCGTCATGGGCGTCTACGTGATCGGATTCCCTCTCGGCTCGCTCATCGGAGGATTCATCGGCACGATGCTCATCGGCGCCTTCGGCGGGGCATGGCAGGCGATGTTCGTCTTCGGTGCCGTCATCACGGGTGTCGCCTTCTTCCTGACGTGGAGGCTGATTCCCGAGTCGATCGACTTCCTCATCGCCCGTGACACGCCGCGTGACCGCGCCGAGATCGCCTCGGTGGCTGTCAAACTCCGCAATCCCGTCATCGATCCCGAGGCGCGCCCGGCATTGTCGGTGACGGTCGGATCCAACGGCTCGATCCGCGGTCTGTTCGAGAGGGGCATGTACTACCGCACCCTCCTGTCGTGGGTGGCCTACTCGTGCGTGATGGCGATGTTCTACTTCGCCAGCTTCTGGACCCCGGAGTTGATCAAGGTGTCCAGCGGCAGTAAGGACTTGGGCACCACCGCGGGCCTGATCCTCAGCCTCGGTGGAGTCGTCGGGGCCCTCGTATTCGGCGCGTGGACACTGCGGATCTCCGCGCAGAAGCTGCTGTGGATCGCCATGCTTGTCACGGCCGTCGCGATTGTCGCTTTCGCGACGTTCTTTACCCAGTCGGATATCGCGATAGCGCTGACGGTGGTCATCGGCTTGTTCACCTTCATCTCGATCACCGGACTGATGGCCGTGGTGCCGCCGCTCTACGCGGTGCGTACCCGGTCGACCGCACTCGGGTGGATGATTGGCATCGGCCGACTCTTCTCGATCTCGGCGCCGATCGTGGTCGGGTACGCGCTGATGGTCGCGGCTCCTCGTACGTTGTACTTCTACTCGGCGGTGCCGATGCTGATCGGCGCGGCGGCGACGTACGCGCTGTGGCGTCACGTACGGGGCGAGGTGGCCCCGATGGACGCCAGCGCCGCTGCCTCTCCGGTCGCGACACACACGACATCGCGCCCCGAGGTCGGCGATGAAGAGGTTGTGGCCTCATGAGTATCCGCAAGTTCACTGCCACCGCCATCCTGGCGATCACCGCAACGAGCATCGCCACCGGTACCGCTCACGCTGTACCCAGGACGACCGATGCGCCGCAGACAAGCCAGAACGTCGAGCACGCCGTCGACTGGACCGTCACCAGTGCCGGCAACCAGGTCATCGTCCAGACCGCCGCCGGGACGCTGAGCACCGAGAACAACCACCTCGTCGTCCGCGACGGCCGGGGTGCCGCAGTCGAAGCCGTCCCTCTGGCAATCGCATTCGATGGCCTGGCCTATCCGGTCGCCGCCCAAGTCGCCGGCAATACCGCCACCCTGACAGCGAACACCGACGCCGGCGCCGCCACCCTGGTGCCGAGATTCGGCAACGCCCGAGATATCGACCTCCCCGCCGCCATCGGCGGCGTTCAGCCCGCGATCAGTCTGACCTCTGCGGTCGGCGGCTTCCTCGGCGCTGCCACCGGACTGGTCGGCGGCTGCCTGCTGGGGGCGACGGTGGCGGGCGTGGTCTCTGCTCCAGCTGCAATGCTCTTCGGCGCTGGACCGCTTGCTGGCTGCGTCGGCGGGGCGCTGTTGCTCGGCGCCACGTCAGGATTGGCTGGCACCGCGATCGGCGGGCTTGGCTCCGCGCTGGCGAATGCGCCGCAGTTCATTCAGCTCCTCAACCAGCCCGCGGCGCCGAAGAAGTAGGCAGATCTGGCTGCGGTCACGTTCACATGTGGGCGAGGCCCAGTCACGCATACCGTTGGGAGGATTCTCGAATGCCATTGCTCATCTTGCATGCTGTAATCGCCTGTGCCAGTTTGGTCATACCCCGCCGCTGCGCAGGGCTGATTCAACGAATCCTTACGGATATCGCCATCGCGCGAGGCAACGCAAGATGGGTAGCCATGGTCGGGAGTGCACAGGGAGAGTCATCGAGTTGCCGTTCGCTTGATGTCGAAATGGCCAGTGGGGGTGTGGATGTACCCGAGCCTCCCATGATCGCGTTGTCGTAGGCCTAGCCTTCTGCCTTCGACGCTGCCGCGACGACGGTTGTGCCACATGGCGGAACGCCGCGCTGGTGTCCGGGCCAGGCCCTCGGCGATCCTAAACACTGCTTTTCTGCACGGCGGATGATCGCCGTGGTTCAGGCTTCTTCTGGAGGTTTGCATGACCGACCTAGCGTTTCGCTCCGCACGCGAGCTCGCTGCCGCAGTCGCGGCGAAAGAGGTGTCGAGCCTCGAGCTGCTCGACCACTATCTCGCGCGGGTGGAGCGGCACGATCCACAGGTGAACGCTATCGTTGCCCGGGACGAGGAGGGTGCGCGAGCCGCGGCCTTGGCGGCCGACCGCGCGGTCTCCCGCGGCGAGCCGCTCGGCCGCCTCCATGGCGTCCCCGTGACGATCAAGGACAGCCTGGAGGTTGCGGGCATGCGGACCACCGGGGGTTCGACCCGCTGGGGGCATCATGTCTCGACGAGCGACGCCGAGTCGGTCGGGCGGCTCAAGAACGCGGGAGCGGTCGTGTTCGGCAAGTCCAACCTGCCGGCCGACGCCCGGGACTGGCAGACCTACAACGAGGTTTACGGGATCACGAACAATCCGTGGGACCCGACCCGCGGACCTGGCGGTTCGTCCGGCGGGTCCGCCGCGGCACTCGCCGCGGGGCTGACCGGTCTGGAGCTCGGCGGCGACACGGCAGGCTCGATTCGGGTGCCCGCCCACTTCTGCGGCGTCTACGGGCTGCGCCCGTCGTACGGGATTGTGCCGAGGCACGGGAGCGTCTCGGGGCATGCTCCTGGAACGCTGGCGGAGTTCGACATGGCGGTACTTGGCCCGCTCGGCAGGCACGCCGACGACCTCGATCTGGGTCTCGACGTACTCGCAGGAGCAGACCGCGACCACGCCCCGGCATGGCGGTTGGAGCTGCCTGCCGCCAGGGCGAGCACTATGCGGGAGTTCCGGGTGGCGGCATGGCTCGACGACCCGTTCTGTCCTGTCGACAGCGAGCTGGTCGCGATCATGCAGACGGCGCTGGAGGCGGTGCGGGCCGAAGGCGCCACCGTGGTCGAGGGCAAGGGGCCGGTCGGGCTCGAGGAGACGATGACTCTCTATCAGCCGTTGCTGATGGCGCAGAGCGGGCTGATCGAGCCGGACGAGTCGTATGCCGGGCTCGTGGAGCTCGCCGCGGCGGAAGGGGCCGCGGGCGGGTTCGCGTCGGACCTGACGATCCGCTTCCGTAGCTGGCACACGCTCGACGAACGTCGGCAATACTCCCGCCGCCGCTGGGCCGAGTTCTTCCGTGACATCGACGTGCTCCTCTGTCCGGTGAGCCCTACGGCCGCCTTCCCCCACGACCATCGTCCCGATCCCGGTTTTTCAGTCCGAACACTGCGGGTCGACGGCGCCGACCGGCCGTATCGCGAGATGCTCCCGTGGATGGCGCCGTCGGCGCTCAACCATCTGCCCGCGGCGGTGGCGCCTGTCGGGGCGACCCGGGACGGGCTTCCGGTCGGTATCCAGGTAATCGCGCCCTACCTGCACGACCGCACCGCGGTGCGGTTCGTACAGTGCCTTGCGGAGGTCATCGGCGGGTTCCGCCGTCCCCCGGGATTCTGACGCAGCCACCGGGCCGCCAGCCTGCGGCGTAGCGGCGGGCGGCCCGGGCGCCGCGTTCTCGTCCCGTGCGGAGCGCATCCCTAGTTGAGGGTGCCTGCGGGCTACCGAGACGACGTCGCGACGGAACTCTTCGGGGTCCTTTTTGCGACCATCAATCAACGGACTCAGCGAGGCCCAGTGCGTATCAGCAGTCACCCCATCGGATCCGAATCGCATTTGGCTCCACGCTATCTCGATGAGCCGAGAGAGGGCAGTGCTCGGTGTCGCGGCCTGTTCCTCGTCTTCGCGATCGTCGCGGCGTCAATCGCCCTTCGGCCACCGCTTACTGTGATCGGGCCGCTCTCAGACACAGTGCACATGTCGACCGGTTTGTCGTCGAGCGCCATTGGAGTGCTCACCACGCTTCCATTGATCATTTTCATGCTGTTGTCCACACAAGTGCCGCGCATTTCGCGTCGTCTCGGGATCGAAGGTGCCATGTTGGTTGCCTTCGTGCTTGTAGCGTTGGGCAGCCTGATGCGTTGGGTGCCTTCGACGTTGGCCCTCTATCTCGGAACGGCAGTCCTTGCTTGCGGTCTCACGGTTCCAAACGTTCTGTTGCCCAGTATCATTCGCCGTGACTTCCCTTCACGGATCGGGTCGATGACCAGCATGTACACCACCTTGATGGCAGGTGCCGCGGGCGTTGCGTCGTTTCTTGCCCTTCCTCTCGCGATCGACGTCGGGTGGGGCTGGCGGGTGACCGCTGCCTCCACCGGGCTGCTTGCCGCCATCGCAGCGCTCGCATGGCTCCCGCTCACCCGCGTGAGCCAGCAGGCGTCGGCTCGTCCTGCCGAACAGAACCCGTTGTGGCGTTCGAGCACTGCTTGGTGGGTCGCGCTGTTCTTCGCCACCCAGACACTGACGTTCTACTCCGTCGTGGCCTGGCTCGTTCCAGTCCTCACTTCCAAGCACCTGACGCCGGCCGTGAGTGGGGCATTTCTGGGTGGATTCTCGGTTGTGGGGATCGCCAGCAGCTTGCTCGCTCCCACTCTCGCTGCGCGACAGCGCAGCCAAAGCGCAATTGCCGCAGCGTTCGGGGGTATTCAGGTGGTTGGAGTCGTGGGTCTGGCTTCGGCCAATGACATGACCGCTGGGTTCTTCGCCCTTGTCTTCGGTATGGGGGCCGCCGGCAGCTTTGCGGTTGCCTTCGCGTTGTTCGGCTTGAGGGCCCCCAACCATAAGATGTCGAGTCAGCTTTCTGGGATGTCGCAAACCGTCGGTTACGGCGCTGCGGCAGTGGGCCCAATCTTGTTCGGGTACTTTCATGATCTGTTCGGCAATTGGCGCGTCCTTCTCGGCACCCTCGTCGTCCTGGCTGTCGCAAGCATCGCGCTGGGCATCCTCGCGGGACGCCCCAAGTTCGTGCCCGCCGGAGTCACGGGCGCGGATCACCCCTGAGGAGATCCATACCCGCTAAGTCCGTGAAGCCCTTCACGCCGCTCGGCCAAGACGTGTGGCTCGTGGTCTACTTCACCGGAATCCTTGGGATGCTGAGGAATTCGTTACCCACGTGCTCGTAGGTGGCCGAATCCGCGACGATGACATGATCCGAGTGCACGCAATGGAACGCAGACCGTACAGGCGCGACGCGGGCTGTACGGCGCGTCCGGTTCCCTAAGGACACGGCGCATCAGAGTTCGGGTAGTTGGCCTGCGCTTTCCGTCCACTGGAACGAGAGGTTGGCCCGTCCGGAGGACGCCCCATTACCGTGCCATCCATCCACCGGTCCCGGTGGCAGGGTCTCATCCTTGTCCGATCCCTCGGCAGTCGACTGGAGGAAGTCACGCATGCATGACGCAGATAGCCTGCAGGGCCCCGTCGTGCGACACCCCTTCGTGACGATGCGCGGGATGGTGAAGAGGTTTCCCGGCGTGTTGGCTCTGGACTCGGTGGACCTGTCACTTTACCCAGGCGAAGTGCACGCCTTGACGGGCGAGAACGGCTCAGGGAAGTCGACGTTGGCGAAGCTGTTGGCCGGGACGCATCGCGCCGACGCCGGCGTGATCACCATCGATGGGCAGGTGGTGAGCATAGCGAGTCCGCGCCAGGCCCTGAGTCACGGAATCGTCACCATAAGTCAGGAATTGACACTGAATCCCACGTTGAGCGTGGCCGAGAACATCTATATGGGACGGGCACCTGTGGGGCGGTTCGGCACGGTGTCCTGGCGCTCGATGAACGCTGCTGCTCGCGAGTTGCTCGACCGGCTCGACGTCGGCGTTGACGAGACCGCATCCGTGGGCGATCTCAGACTCGAGCTGCAGCAGGAAATCGAGATCGCGCGTGCGTTGTCGATGCGAGGACGGGTTCTGATTCTCGACGAAGCGACCAGCAGTCTGTCGGAGAAGTCGGCCGCGCGCCTCATGGAGGTGGTCGAAGAACAACGCGACAAGGGTGTCGCGGTCCTGATGATCACCCACCGGATGCCTGAGATCTATCGCACCGCGACGAGGGCGACTGTGCTTCGCGATGGTGCATTGGTGGACACGGTTGGCCTGCCGCGCACCCCCGAGCGGGAGTTGGTGCGCTTGATGGTCGGTCGCGAACTCGGCGACTACTACGGATCGCGGACGTCGTCGGCGCCTGATTCCGAATCTTCGGCGGTACCGGCGCTGCGATTGAGCGGTTTGCGCACCGCTGATGGTGCCCTGCAGCCCACCGACCTGGACGTGCGGCGCGGCGAGATCCTCGGCGTGGCAGGACTGGCAGGCTGCGGGAAGCTGGAGCTTGGGTTGGCGTTGGCGGGTGCGATTTCGTCGCTCGGCACCGTGGAGGTCGACGGCGAAGCCATCTCACTGCATACACCGTTGGATGCCAGGCTCGGGGGCATCGGTTACGTGCCTGACGATCGCAAAGGTGCAGCACTTCTGCTCGAACGAAGTGTCACGGAGAATTTCTCCCTGGCAAATATGAAGCGGCTCATGCCGTTCGGCTTCCTGAACAGCGCATTGGAACGGACCGTCGTCCAGCGTTCGATCGAGCGATACGCGGTGCGAACGGCGTCGGCGAACACAACGGTCGGGGTGCTCTCCGGCGGCAATCAGCAAAAGATAATCCTCGGACGGACGTTCGACCTCGGCTGCCCGGTGTACGTACTCAACGAGCCGACACGTGGCGTCGACGTCGGATCGAAGAGCGCGATCTACGCATTCCTGCGCGCCGAGGCCGACCGGGGCGCCGCCGTCGTTCTCATTTCTTCGGAACTACCCGAATTGCTGGGGATGAGCGACCGAATAGTCGCGATGTACCGGGGCGGAATCTGCGGCGAGTTCACCGGTGACCGGATGACCGAGGAGCTGGTCAACGAAGCCGCGGTATCGGGCAGGAATGCGCCGGCCGTAACCCATCAGTCAGCATTGTGAGGAACGAACGTGACGAACACATTCGATGTCCCGGCGCCTGCCGATTCGTTTGAGAAGAGGCACAAGCGCCGGACCGGGTTCCCCTTGCGTCTGCACGATCAGGGCGGCGTGCTGATAGCACTGGGTGCCGTCGTCGTATTCCTGTGCCTGACGCAACCGGCATTCCGAACCTGGTCGAATGTCGTCAACATCGTCGGGTCGAACAGTGTGGCGCTGTTACTCGCTCTCGGTGCGACGTTCGTCATCATCTCGGGCGGAATCGACCTGTCGACGACCGCAGTGGCGGCTGCGGCAGGAATGGTCTTCGGCCTTGCATTGCAGGCGGGGTGGCCGCTAGTCGCCTCGATGCTCGCCGCACTTGCCGCTGGCGGGGCGTTTGGTCTGGCGAATGGACTGCTGATCGCACGAGCCAGGTTGTCGTTTCTGGTGGTGACCCTCGGTATGGCTTCCATCGCAACGAGCTTCGCGCTCATCATCGGTGATGGAACTACCGTCAATGTCTTTACAATCGAGCAATTCTCGCCGGTTCGTACCTTTGCTACTGGAACGGTCGGCGGCGTTTCGATCGTCCTCGTGTTCGACCTCCTGATGATCGGGGCATGTGCCTTCGTACTCAAGTACACCCGATTCGGGCGTTCAGTCTTTGCGATAGGGTCGAATTCTGAGGCGGCGCGAATGAACGGAATCAACGTCCCTCGCACGACCGTGTACGTGTATCTGCTTGCGGGGGCGGCAGCAGGCATCGCGAGTCTGATTCAGGTCGGACGCCTCACCGGGGCGGCACCACAAATCGACGTCTCGTTACTCAACGGTGTGCTGGCGGCGGTATTAATCGGTGGCACTTCATTTTCCGGTGGTCGCGGCAGCATCGGCGGAACCGCGCTGGGAGTTCTCTTTCTCGGCGTCGTGCAGAACGCGATGACGCTCACTGATGTGTCGACGTTCTGGCGACAAGCCGTCAACGGCGCACTACTCATCATCGCGGTGTGGCTGGGACTTCTGCAGAACAACGGCATGTCGATGCGCGCCGTCTTTGACAAGTACACGCGTAACCGAGCGGTGTCGAACAAGCAGGAGGAAACCGGATGAGCAGCGGTCAGGGCGAAGCCTCATCGCATTCGAGAATTCACCTAGGCAGAGGTATATCCATGATGGTTCGTAGGAGGTCCACTCTCGTAGGCGTCGGTGCGATCGTGCTCGCAGCGGGACTCGCCGCGTGCAGCTCGGGTGCCGGTGCGGGATCGGGCGTGGGGCAAGGCGAAGTCACCGTCGCCTATTCGTCGCCCGTCATGGCCCAAGAGGCTCAGCAGGACACGGTTTTCGGCCTGGAATCGGCTGCCGAGTCACTTGGGTGGACAATCAAGGTCTACGACGCCAACCTCTCGGCGGATGCGCAGGTGTCAAACGTCCAGACGATGATCGATCAAGACGTTTCGGCGCTGACGTCCTGGTCGTTGGACGCGGGTGCGGTCGGCGGGGTGTACTCGAATGCTCAGTCCGCGGGAATACCGGTTATCGGGATGAATTCGGGAGGCGCCGGCGTCAGTTCGTCTACCTGGTGGGCGGTCAACCGCTGTGATCCCGGTGGGCCGCTCGAGCAGCTCGCGAAGATGTTCGCCGTGGCCAAGCCTGACATGAAGATCATCATCATGGGTGGTCCGCCGGTTCCCTCGGTGGAGGCCAATACCGAATGCTTCACGAGGGCTGCTGAAGAAGCGGGCCTCGATATCATTGCCTCGCAGTCGAACACCCAGGACACCACTGCGAACGCCGCCGCGCTCGCCCAGGATCTGTTGACCGCGCATTCGGATGTCGAAGCATTCTGGGCTTACAACGATGCGTCCGCCCTCGGTATCTCCGCCGCAATCGCGGGCAGCGGCCGGACTGTCTCCACCGGAACCGGTAGCGGGATCATGGTTACCGGCATCAATGGAGATGCCGCAGCGATCGACGCCATTCGCCAGGGCCGGATGACCGCGACGATCGACGCGAACGCCGTCGCCAACGGTTGGGTGGCTGTGGCCGCAATGCGTGACGCCATCAACGGCGAGACGGAGAAGACCTATGTCGTCGACACGGATATCATCGACGGGAACAACATCGCCGATTACATAGCGCCCCGTGAGCGCACCTACTCGCTCGATGACCTGCCGCTCGTTGGCAGGTAGATTCAGTTGCCACTTCCAGCCGTAGGTAAATCAGGACAGCTGAGCTTGCTCGACAACCCAAGCAGCGATCTGTGCTCGGGAGGTAAAGCCAAGTTTGGCGAGCACGTGCTCCACGTGCCCTTCGACGGTGCGTTGTGAGATGACAAGATGGGATGCGATCGCCTTGTTGGTCAAGCCCTCGGCGACAAGGTCAGCAACCTGCCGCTCTCGCTTGGTCAGTGTCACCTGCATCCGGGTAAGTGGGGCAGGGCTTGAGACTTGCTCGTTGAGAGCGTAAGCGAAAGCGGCGTCGGAGTTCAGCGCCCTCCCTTCCCGGTAGGCGGAGTGAAACGCACGCTCCCCGAGAGCCCGTCGTGCTGTGCGCTCGGATTCTTCATGGTGGATCAGTAAGTGAGGAAGGAAGGCCGGCGTGCTCCCCGCGACCTGCTGGAGTGTCTGGGCCGCGCCCATGAGCACGACTGCGCGTTTCGCGCTGCCGTTGCTGGCCGCGATCCAGGCAAGTGCTTCTATACACACCGCCGAGCCGAGGGGTTCATCCGCATGTCGAGCCAGACGCAACCCTTCTTCCAGCAATCCCACTGCGCGACTGGAACTACCTTGTCGCCACAATGCGACGCCCATGGCCCAAGATGTATAGGATCGGTAGACAGACTCGCCGCGCGCTTTCGTGATTGCGAGGACCTCCTCATAGTAATTCAGCGCTTGCGCAGTCTCATTGAGAGAATCGCATGCAAGCCCGAGCATCTCCAAAGCCTCGACTTGCAGAGTGAGTTCGCCCGCGGTGCGGAATACCACAAGTGCGTCCTTCAATCGCGAGCAAGCGTGAGCATGTTCCCCACTGAAGAGCGCCAGGAGACCCTCCGCGTGGTCGACGTAGGCCTTCGTGACCGGATCCGATATCTGTTCAGCGAGCGCGCGTCCCTCCGCCACCAGGGCGGCTCCTGTATGGAAGTCTCCCTGGACCTCTGCCATTACGCTGTTGGTATACAGCGCCTTGATCCTTGCGGCGGTGGCCTGGCCGGCATTGCGGGCTAGGAGGCGATCGAGCCAGTGTCGACCCTCAGTGTGTAGGCCTCGGGCGCTCCAGTACAGATACAACGCCGCGCCGATCCGAAGACCGACTTCGATGTCGCTGTTATCCGGCTCGGATAGGCAGAACTCCAGCGCTTCACGCAGATTCGGCTGCTCTCGCTCGAACCGTGCGATCCACACCAGTTGACGCGAGCTGATCCACTCGGCCTCCGCGTCGAGCGCCAACTGCTGATACCAGTCCCGGTGCCGGCGACGAAGTTCCGGATAGTCTCCGTTCCGCTGCGCCTCCTCGCGGCCATAATCGCGCAGGGTTTCGAGCAGCCGGAACTGCACCACGATGCCCTGCTCCTCCCGGATCAGGATCGACTTGTCGACCAGGGAGGTCAGCACGTCGAGCACATTCTCCGGGTCCAGTCCGCCACCGCAGACCTTTTCTGCCGCATCGAGTTCAAAGCTGCCGGCGAAGACCGACAGTCGCGACCACACGAGCTGCTCCTGCGGTGTACACAGGCCATAACTCCAGTCGATACACAACCGCAAGGTCTGCTGCCGTGGCGGCGTACCCCGGCTTCTCCGCGTCAGCAACGCATATCGGTCCGTCAGCCGCTGCAGGATCTGTTCGGGGGACATCGCCCGCAACCTGGCCGCCGCCAACTCGATCGGCAACGGCAACCCATCCAGCCGTTGACAGATACGGGCAACCACCACTCGGTTGTCGTCGGTGAGCACAAACGTTGGAACGGCCGTCGCCGCGCGTTGGGCGAACAACGTCACAGCGTCGTAGCGGGGCATGCCCTGTAGTGACGGCTCACGATCGGGGACTGTCATGGGGGGCACCCGCAGCACGGCTTCACCGTCAATTCCGAAGGCCTCGCGGCTGGTCGCAAGGATGCGTAGCCGAGGGCAGGTCCTCAGCAGTGTCTCGGACAGCTCCGCCACCGCTCCCACCAACTGCTCACAGTTGTCGAGGACGAGTAGCAGGTCGCGTGAAGCGAGATAGTCCACGATAAGCTCGTCCAGCCGCCTCGCCGTCCGATCACGCAACCCGAGTGCGGCCGCCACGACGTCCACCAACAGTGATTCGTCGCGCAACTCACCGAGCTCGGCCAGCCAAACGCCATCCTTGAAGTTGCGTTCCGTCATCGTCGCGAGCCGCAGTGCGATGCGCGTCTTCCCCACCCCACCAATCCCGGTTAGTGTCACCAGTCGGGAAGACGTCAGCGAGTTCTTCGCTTCAGCCAGTTCGCGTCGGCGACCGACAAAGCTTGTCAACTCCAGAGGAAGGTTGCCCTTCAAACGGGGTGTGGAGGTCCCCTGTGGCGCACGTTGAACACCACCAACCGATTGGCCGGGTAGAGCCATCTCGTCGACGGGGAGACCGTGATGGCGCTGAGCTTCCCGGAGCGCGTTACCCAGTTGGGTTGCGGACGGCCGGTCGCCAGGATCGCCGGACATCGCGCGTTCGACAACAGCGCTCAGATCGTCGGCGATTCCATTGTCCCGGAGGTCGGGAATGGGCTGGCTGGCGATCCGCACGAACTGCGCCACGAGTTGCTCACCGCTTCGGCGTTCGAAGGCGGCATGCCCGGTGATCGCACAGAACAGAGTGGCGCCGAGACCGTAGATGTCTGAAGCCGTACTTGGGGCCTGACCTCCAAGGACCTCGGGGGCGGTGAACGCCGGCGAACCTGTCACTACCCCGGTAGCTGTCTGGAATCCGCCGGCGAGGTGGGCGATTCCGAAATCGGTCAGCGCCGGCTCGCCATATTCGGTGAGCATTATGTTCGCAGGTTTGACGTCACGATGAAGAATGCCGAGGAGGTGTGCGGTCTCCAAGGCACCCGCGAGCTTCACCCCGAGCCGGAGCACGTCCTCAAGCGACAACGGACCATTGCGACGAATCAGTGCATCAAGGGAGCCCCGCTCGTGGTACTGCATGACGATGAATGGGAGACCGCTCTCGGTAGCACCCACCTGCAGGGCCTCGACGATATTGGGGTGACCCGTCAGGCGCCCCATTGCCCGCTGTTCCCGGAAGAAGCGTGCCCGGTTGTCCTCGTCGAAGTCGACGGCGAGCACCTTCACGGCCACCGTTCGGTCGAGCGTCGCCTGCGTGCACCGGTACACGACACCAAACCCGCCGCGACCGATCTCCTCGGCGTCCTGGAATCCGGCAGCTCTTAACTCGGCAGCGACCGCGGGACCCGCGTGGCGCTGAGTCTTGAACGGATCAACATCGGCCATCGAACTAATTCATCCGGTTTCGGAACACCCTCGATGGTGCAGCACTACGTCTCCTCACTGGCGATGGCGGTGAGCCACCGCCCGCCACAGTGGCAGACCCTGTCTCTATCTTTGGATTCTGCCACTCTCGCTAAAGCGGTAGCCTCGCGATTTCAGGGCTATTCAACGGACTGCCGGGTAGCGGGCCAGGTGCCGCGTCGCGAGATCCGGCCGAGGATGCGATCAATCGCTACATCCCCGGCCGAACCCCTGTCTCACCGCTCGTCGACGGTCCAGGTGATGCCGAAGGGCGCGAGTGCATCGAGGAAGCCTTCAGCATCGAAGGCTTCGGCCGCCGCGAGCGCGCCGGACTCGGCTGCGCCGTCCGTGAGCCGGACCGCCGCCTCCACCGCCATCAGCGCCGAGTCGACATAGGCGTCGCGGCCGCTCACCACGCCGCGCACCATGCGGCCGTCGGCGCCGAACGCGTCGACCACGAAGTCGTAACTCAGGCCCGGCGTGGGCTCGTCTGGTAGCGACTCGACGATCTCGGCGCTCAAGCCGCCCAGCTGGCTGTGGAATGCGGTCTCCAACACGCCCTCGACGTAGGACACGTCGGAGTGGCGGGGGATCGTGAGCACCGGGGGTTGCGGGAACTTCGACACGCTGGTGGGCTCGGTGGCGCCGGGGAAGGTCATCTCGGGGCGCCGCGCGTTCCCACCGGTCCGCAACTCACCGTCCTCGAAGTGCCAACCGCCGGTGCGGAACCAGTCCAGGCCGGCCAATAGCGTCCGCGCACTGCCCTTCGACCCGTTGCCTTCTTTCGTGCCGACGAGACTCATCGCGATCTCCACCGGACCCGTCAGCCGTCGCGAGATCAGGTGGCCGAGAAGGTCGCCGGGCAGATTGCTGTTGGTGATCCCGGGGACCACCGTCACCCCAGCCGCCTCGGCACGGTCGGCGTAGTCGTCGAACACCCGCTTGAGGAAGAGTTGCTCGCCGGACATGTCGGTGTAGTGCGCCCCGGCGTCGATCGCGGCCGCGAGGACCGCTTCGCCGTGCTCCACGTACGCGGGCAGGCTGCTGATCACCGCGTCGGCGCCGGTGAAGGCGGTCACCAGCGCGTCATGATCGCCGAGGTCCGCCACCCGGACCTCGGCGGCAGGTGTCCCGGCGGCCGCGGCGGCGGCGCGCATCCGATCGGCGTTGCGGCCCACCAGGATCGAGGCGATGCCGCGGCGGTTCAGCTCGGTGAGGAGGGAGGCGCCGGTGACGCCGGTGGCGCCGTAGACGGCGATGGTCGTGGTGGACTCGGTGGAGTTCGCTGTTGTCATGACTCAAACAGTATGGACATCGATTGAGTGAACCAATGGCTGATTTGCTCACTTTTATGCCTCAGGCGCTCACGCATTGAGCGGTAGGGTGGCGTGGTGGACATTCTCAGCGAAGCCATTGCCGCGATCCGCACGGGCAACCCGACCTCCGGCATGTTCGTCCGTCATGCGCCGTGGGGACGTAGGTACCCGGTGGTGCCGGGCGCCGGCTTCCACGTGGTGCTCGAAGGCTCCTGCTGGCTGGTGCCGCCTACCGGTGCACCCATGGCGCTCGGCGTCGGCGATGTCGTCTTCATGCCCCGCGGCGCAGACCACGACTTGGTGGACAGTCTCGGCAGTTCGGTCACCGAGTACGCACAACCGGGCGAGCCGAGGGAGATATCCGGACCGGGCGTGCGGGCGGCGTTGCTGTGCGGGGCATATGGACTGGGCAGGCAGCGAAGTCATCCGCTGTTGGATGAGCTGCCCGAATTCGTCCACCTCCCTGCGCGTCTCGGCCGCCACGCGGCGCTGCGCGGCGCCGTGGACCTACTGGTCGCCGAGATCGCCGAACCGAGACCGGGTAGCGACGCGGCAGTTTCCGCATTGCTGGACACCCTGTTGCTGTTCATCTTGCGCGCGTGGCTCGATGAGCAGGCGCGGGATCGCGCCACCGGTTGGGCGGGCGCACTCGCGGATCCTGCGGTCGCCGCCGCCCTGCGCGCCGTCCACGACGATCCCGCCCGCTCGTGGACGGTGCCAGACCTCAGCGACGTCGCGGGCGTCTCGCGGGCGACTCTGGCCAGGCGTTTCACCGCCACGGTCGGCGAACCGCCACTGACCTACGTGACCCGATGGCGCATGCTGGCCGCCGCACGCCTGCTGCGCGAGACCGACAGCTCGATCGGCGTGGTGGCCCGAAAGGTCGGCTACCACTCCGAGTTCGCCTTCGCCAAGGCGTTCAAGCGCGAATACGGGCTTGCCCCAGGGCATTATCGCCGCGCCGAGGACAAGCCCCCACTCGTCGCGGTCTGACCGGATCGTGCGCTCGGCGCAAACTCGCCGAGCGCACGACCCGCCGACCGCGAGGTGATCAGCTGAGCAGCTTGGCCTTCAGTGCGGCGATGTCCTGGCTCGTCAGGCCGAGTCCCTGGCTCACGTAGTTGTCGAAGCTGCCGTACTTCTGCTCCGCCGCGGCGAAGGCGTTGTCGAGCCAGGCCTGCTCCACGGGGTTGGGCCCGCTGATGCTCCCGACGCTGCCCAACCCGCCGCTGTCCGGGTCGACGTATTCGTTGCTGAGCATGTAGTCGGCGTTCACGGTCTCGCGGGGGACGCCGACGATCGTGAGCAGGACCGCCGACAGCCAGCCGGTGCGGTCCTTGCCGCTCGTGCAGTGGTACAGCACCGTGTCGGGGGAGTTCTTGATGTCCAGCAGGACGGCCTTGAACGCGGCGGAGGCGCCGGCATCGGTGGGCATGACCTTGTAGAACTCGGCCAGGTTCAACATCGCGATCGCGTTGGCGGGGTTTCCGCCCGCCACGTCGCGGTTCACCCAGGTGGCACCGGGGGGGAGCTTGTCCTGTGCGCGTGAGATCTCGAAGCTGCTGCGCAGGTCTTCGACCGTCTTGACGTTCAGCCCCTCGAGCTTGGCCAGGTCGTCCGCGGTCAGCGCGTTGAGGGCGTCGCTGCGCAGCACCAGCCCGGATCGGACCGTCTTGCCGTCGGTGGTGCTGTAGCCGCCCAGGTCTCGGGCGTTGGGGGCGCCGGTCAGGTGCAGGGAGTGGTCGATCGCGGCCGGCGCGACGACCGGCGTCGGGGCGGCCGCGGCGATCGACGGGACGGGAGCGAGCAGGAGACCGGCGGTCAGGGCGAGGGCCGCCGCCGACTTGGTCCGGATGAGGTTTCGCTGGGACACGGGGTTCCTCTTTCGATCGAGATGACATTGGCATGGTGCTCGAGCGAGAACGGTCCGAGGGTAGCGACGAGACGGACCGAGAGAGGGTAATTCCGTTAAATCATGATATGTAATTCCAGCTGTCACGGCTTCGGCACGGTCACGCGGCCGACGGCGCAGTGGTGGCGAGCCGGTCCTCCCGGAGGGACGGCGCGCGGCCCGCGATCCACCGGGCGACCAGGACGTACGAGACGACGATCGGGCCGGTGAAGCCCACCATCAGTGCGCCGATCATGCCCGCGGGCGAACCCCAGAGGACGGCGGTCGCGAGGTGGACTGCGACGACGCCCAGCGGCGCGAGCGCGGCTCCCCATGCGAGCCAGCGCCAGCGGAGCTCGAGCGTGGCGTCGGCCGCGACCCGGGCTCGCCAGATGCCGAGCAGGCAGATGACCGTGTAGCCGACAGAGCACGCGAGCGGGAGGTAGAGCACGCCGCGCGGAATCACATCGTCGACCTGCCCGAAGCGGAGCGCGAGTGCGGCGGCTGCGGCAGCCGCTGCGGCGCCCAACGCGGCGTACGAGCGGGCAGAGGCCGTCTCGGTGGAGCCCGCGCGGCGGCTGTGCAGGGTCCACTGCATGGCGACCGCCGCGCCGCCCGGGGCGATGACGCCGAGCATGCTCGCGCCCATGTCCAGGTTGTCGAGTAGGACGTGGTCCGGGAAGGCGGGCGCGAGGAAGGTCCACACCACGCGGAGCAACGGGGCCGTCATCATCAGCGCGAAGTTGAGGTAGATCCAGCTCTGGTGTCCGATCAGGTCCCTCCGGCGGATCGCCCGCAGGGCCATGAAGCCGGTGACCAGCGTGCCGAGGTCGAGTGCCCAGAGCTGGAGGTAGAAGCCGTTGCCGCCGAGGTAGTGGGCGACGCCCGCACGGAGCAGAAACACAAGGGCGGTGGCCATGCTCACCGTCATGAGGACAAAGTAGGTCCGGCCCACCCAGCGGTGCCGGGCGAGGTTGCGGTGCCTCAGGCGCGGGCTGAGCTGGTGCACGGCGAGTAGCAGGGCCAGCCCGCCGAGAACCGTGTGGGTCAGCATCACCCAGGAGTTGTCGAGGTAGTCGACCTCCCGGATCGAGTCGACCGAGCCTGCCCGGTACGCGTAATCGCCGCCGTTGATCGCCGCGGTGATCGCTTCCTGCCACTGCGGTGCGTCGGCGTTCACCGTGAACCACATGTAGTTCACGGCCAGCGGCGCATAGAGCACCGCGGCCACGATCACCATCAGATACGCAATACGGCGAAGCCTTGTCATCGAGATCCTCCCGGCGTATAACGAGTGTTATGGACGATTATCTCGAAGGTCCGGCCAAAGCGGAAGAGCCGCACCCGAGTGACGTGCGTCGCAGCCTCGTGACCGCTGCGGCGCACCTGCTCGCGGAGAACGGTCCGACGGCGCTCAGCGCCCGCAAGGTCGCGAACGCGGCGGGTACCTCGACGATGTCGGTCTACACCCGGTTCGGGAGCATGGAAGCGCTCGTGCGTGCGGTCGTCGATGAGGGCTTCGCCGTGCTCGAGGGGGGCCTCCTGGCAGTCCCGACGACCGAGGATCCCCTCCGTGATGTCGCGGCCCAGACCGCGGCGTACCTCCGGTTCGCCAGCGAGAACGCCGCGCTGTACGCGGTCATGTTCGGAACCGTGCCGCTCGGTGGTTTCCGACCCGTCACGCCCGAAGAGCTCCAGGCCGGCCGTCGCGAGACCCTCGACCGTGTCGGCGCGAACCTGGCCCGCGCGGTCGACACCGGCAGGCTCAGACCCGCCAAGACCTCCGACCTGGCCTTCACCTGGTGGAGCGCCGTGCACGGCTACGCGATGCTCGAGTCCTCGGGACACATCCATGCCGAACCCGGCCGCAGTCGCGTTCTCGAACGACTGATGGTCGCCCTCTTCACCGGACTCGGCGACGACCTCGACGGCGCCACGGGTTCCGTCCGCGCAGGACGAGACTGGAGCGGGTAAGTCCGGTCGGGACCACCCGTTCTGATCTGACGTGCAACTAGCGGCCGACCGCGAGCCGCTCCCGCCGCAGCCGGTCGACCTCGTCGAGTTCCAGCGGTTCCAGCGCGTCGACGCCCATCGCGCGCGCCAGCAGCAGGTCCGCCAGTTCCGGGTTCCGGGCCAGTGCGGGGCCGTGCATGTACGTGCTGATCACCGAGCCCTGCACCACGCCCTCGAGACCGTCGCCGACGCCGTTGCCGACGCCGTGGGTGACCCGGCCGAGCGGCGTCGCGTCCGGCCCGAGGCTCGTGCCGCCACGATGGTTCTCGAACCCGGTCAGCGGCTGGGTGAGGCCGTCGAGCAACGGCGCGGTGATCACCTCGCCGATCGAGCGCTCGGCCTGCGGCGAGGTGGTGACGTCGAGCAGCGACACGCCCTCGACGCGTTCGCCCGCCGAGGTCTCGTACCAGTGCCCGAGCACCTGGATGGCCGCACAGATCGCCAGCACGGGCGCGCCGCGTCCGGCCGCCTTCTGCAGCCCCGGGTACCGGGCGAGGTGCCGGGTCGCGAGGCGCTGCGCCGAATCCTCCGCGCCTCCAAGGGTGTACACGTCCAGCGACTCGGGCACCGGATCGGAGAGCGTGATCTCGACGATCTCGGCGTCGATGCCGCGCATGCGCAGCCGTTGACGCAGGATCAGCGCGTTGCCGCCGTCGCCGTAGGTCCCCATCACGTCGGGCAGCACCAGCCCGATCCGCACGGTCGACTCAGGCATCCCTGTTCTCCTTCGCGATGGCCGTGTTCAGGTCACGGAACGCCGTGTAGTTGGCCAGCACCTCGACCCGTCCGGGTGGGCAGGAGGCGATGGCGTGCAGCGGGTTCGGCTCCAGGGTGTGCTCGACGCCCGCGTAGGTCAGGCGCACCGCGAGGTCCGTCGCCCGTTCGCCGGACGCCACCACCTTGACCCCCTCGAAATGCTCGAACCGGACATCCCACAGCCAGGACAGGTCCTCGCCGTCGGGGACCTGGCCGTTGACGGCGATCACCAGACCGTCCACGTCGTGGTCGATCATCGACAGCGCCTCCTGCCAACCGGCCGGGTTCTTGGCCAGGAGCATCCGCAGCGTGTGCGCGCCGACCTGGACGGTGCTGTAGCGACCGGCGATCTCGCGGACCGAGGAGGCCGCCGCGACGGCGTCCTCCACGCGCGCGCCCAGCGCGACCGCCGCCGCGACCGCCTGGGCGGCGTTGCCGCGGTTCGCCTTTCCCGGCAGCGTCAGTGTCATCGGGATCTTCGCCCCGCCCGGGCCGTAGAGGTGTTCGTCATCGAGCCACCAGTCGGGGGTGGGCCGCTCGAATTCGGTTCCCGTGCTGCGCCAGTGGTTGTAGGCGATGCCCGTCGCATCCCCGGTCCGCTCGTCCCAGACGATCGGCTCGCCGCTGCGCGGGCAGCTCACCGAATCGCCCGCCCAGCCGCCGCCGGCCGCGACCCACACCACGTTGGGGCTGTCGTAGGCGGCGGAGGCGACGAGCACGTCGTCGCAGTTGGCGATGACCACGGCGTCGGGGTGCTTGGCGAGGCCCGCCCGCAGCTTGCGTTCGATCATGTTGATCTCGCCGACCCGGTCGAGCTGGTCACGGCTGAGGTTGAGCAGCACGATCGCCTGCGGCTCGAGCGCGTCGCTCACGTGCGGGACGTGCAGCTCGTCGACCTCGATGGCCGCGAGCGATGCGTCCACATGCGAGCTCAGCGCCGCGACGATGCCTGCGTCCATGTTCGCGCCGTCGGCCTGGGTGGCGACGTCACCGACGGTGGCCAGCGCCGCGGCGGTCATCCGGGTGGTCGTCGACTTGCCGTTGGTTCCGGTGATCACGACGGTGCGCTTGCCGTGGCCGAGCTGCGTCATCAGGGTGGGGTCGATCTTGAGGGCGATCAGGCCGCCGATCATCGAGCCCTTGCCCCGGCCCGCCTTCTGCGAGGCCCAGGACGCCGCGGCCGCGGCGCGCAGCGCGAGTCGACCGCGCACGGAGAATCGGGTGGCCGGGCGGGTCGCCCCGGAATTGCCCGGTCGGGTGGCCCCATCATGACGTGTAGACACGGGCAGAGTTTTCCACACCCGCGGGCGCGGTCAGACCCGCGCCACTTCGGGGGTGGGCATCGTCACTGAACGGGCCGCCGCCGGTGGCGTCGGCGTGGGTGGGGCCGCGACGGGCGGCGTGGCCGCCCGCGCCATTCCGCCGAGGCAGCCGACGACCACGACCACCGCTCCGGCCAGCGACAGGAGGCTGGGCCGCTCGCCGAGGACCAGCCACGCCGCCCCGATCCCGACGATCGGGACCAGCAGCGAGAACGGCGCGACCGTGCCCGCCGGGTAGCGGCTCATCAACGCGCTCCAGAGCCCCGATCCGGCGATGGTGCCGAGCAGGACGATGTACGCGAGCCCGGCCAGCGCGGGCCAGCCCTCGGCGCTGAAGGAGCCGGCGAGGGCGGACCAGCCGACGGTGGGGCCCTCCACCGCGGCGGAGAGCGCGAGCATCGGCAGGGGCGCCACCACGGTCATCCATAGCGTCAACCGCAGCGGGTTGTCCGCGCGGGCCAGCCGGTTGCCGAGATTGCCGAACGCCCAGCCGAGCGCGGCGAGCAGGGTGAGCAGCACCGGCAGCAGGGCCGCGTGCTGGGCACGGTCCCAGCCGATCATCGCCATCCCGCAGACCGCGACCGCGATCCCGAGGAGCTGGCGGCCGCTCACGTGCTCGCGCAGCAGCAGGGCGCCGAGCAGCACGGTGAACGGAGCCGAGGCCTGCAGCACGAGCGAGGCCAGCCCGGTCGGCATCCCGGTGTTCATCGCCCAGAACAGGAACCCGAACTGCGCGACGCCGAACCCGAACCCGTAGAGAACCAGCCAGCGCAGCGGCACCTTCGGCCGCGGGACGAACAGCACGACCGGGATCGCGATGACCAGGAAGCGCAGCGCGGCGAAGAAGAACGGCGGGAAGTGGTCGAGCCCGGCGCGGATCGCGAGGAAGTTCAGCCCCCACAGCAGCGCGACGGTCAGTCCGAGGGCGCGGTCACGGTTGGTCATGCCGTCAATCGTGAGCGAGCAAAAGTATCAGAACAATCGAATAAAAATGGACGGTTGATGTAGTTCTCCTACATCAACCGTCCATGGGGTCGCGTGCCTGCCGGCTACCTGGCCAGTGCCTGTTCGTGCACGCCCTGCACGGCGCGGCCGGAGGGGTCTGCCATCGCGGCGAACTCGGGGTCCCATTCCAGGGCGGCGGGTGTCGAGCAGGCGATCGACTTGCCGCCCGGCACGGTGGCCGCACAGGCCTGACCGGGGAAGTGCTGGTCGAAGATCCGCCGGTAGAGGTAGGCCTCCTTGGTCTCCGGGGTGTTGTGCGGGAAGTCGACGGCGGCGGAGGCGAGCTCGGCATCGGTGACGACGGCCTCGGCGTGGTCCTTGAGGCCGTCGATCCAGCCGTAGCCGACGCCGTCGCTGAACTGTTCCTTCTGCCGCCACAGGATCTGTTCGGGCAGCGCGCCGTCGAACGCCTCGCGGATCACGGCCTTCTCGATCCGGCCGCCGCCGGCCATCTTGTGCTTGGCGTCCATGCCCATCGCCACGTCCAGGAACTCCAGGTCCAGGAACGGCACGCGGGCCTCCACACCCCAGGCCATCATCGACTTGTTCGCGCGCAGGCAGTCGTAGCTGTGCAGGGCGTCGAGCTTGGCGACGGTCTCCTCGTGGAAGGCCTGCGCGGACGGTGCCTTGTGGAAGTAGAGGTAGCCGCCGAACATCTCGTCGGCGCCCTCCCCGGAGAGCACCATCTTCACGCCCATCGCCTTGATCCGGCGGGCCAGCAGGAACATCGGCGTCGAGGCCCGGATGGTGGTCACGTCGTAGGTCTCGATGTGCCGGATCACCTCCGGCAGCGCATCGAGGCCCTCGGCGAAGGTGTAGACGAAACCGTGGTGCTCGGTGCCGAGGGAGTCGGCGGCGAGCTGGGCGGCGGCCAGGTCGGGTGAACCCTCCAGGCCGATCGCGAACGAGTGCAGGCGCGGCCACCAGGCCTCGCTGCGGTCGTCGTCCTCGACGCGGTCGCGCGCGAACCGGGCCGCACAGGCGGCCACCAGCGAGGAGTCGAGGCCGCCGGAGAGCAGCACGCCATAGGGCACATCGGTCATCATCTGCCGGTGCACGGCCTGCTCGAACGCGCGGCGCAGCTCCTGCGGGCTGACCTCGGTGCCCTCGGTCGCGGCGTGCTCACGCCACGGCTTGTCGTAGTAGCGGCGCAACCCGCCGGCCGCGCTGTCGTAGATGTGCCCGGGCGGGAACGCGGCCACGTCGTCGCAGACCCCGACCAGTGCCTTCATCTCCGAGGCGACGCAGATCCGGCCCTGCGCGTCGTGACCCCAGTACAGCGGGATCACGCCGATGGGATCGCGGGCGATCAGGAAGCGTCCGTGCTCGGCGTCCCACAGCGCGAACGCGAAGATGCCGTTGAGCCGGTTCACGAAGTCCGGGTCGCCGTCGCGGTAGAGGGCGCTGATCACCTCGCAGTCCGAGCCGGTGGTGAAGTCGTATCCGCTGGCGTCGCGCAGTTCGCGGTGGTTGTAGATCTCGCCGTTGACGGCGAGGGCGAGGTGACCGTCCCGGGAGAGCAGCGGCTGCGATCCGCTGGCCGGGTCGACGATCGCCAGACGCTCGTGCACCAGGATCGCGCCGTCCCCGACGAAGACGCCGCTCCAGTCGGGCCCGCGGTGCCGTTGCCGACGCGAGAGTTCAACGGCATGAACGCGCAGCGCGGCCGAATCGTCGCCGGGCTGCAGACCGAAAATGCCGAGGATCGAACACACGGGGCCGAACTCCTTTGGATCGTGGCAGGAGAGGCCGACCGAGTGCCCGCCCCCGCTGGGTTGGTCGATGACGCAACGCGGCGAGGGCCCAACCGAGGCAGGCCCTCGCCGTGTGAATCTGTTGAAGGTTACTCGTTGTTACCGTGCACCCCGCCGGCATCATGGATTTTTGCCCATCGGCGCGACGGTCGGGGGTCCCTTCGGCGTACACGAACGTGTAAGCGCAAGGCGAAGTTGGTTGCCGGACAGAGTAGCTTTCCTGCATGGATGCCGAACGCCTTCGTGTGCTCCGCGAGCTGGCCGACCGGGGCACCGTGTCGGCGACCGCAGCCGCGCTCTCGATGACCCCGTCGGCGGTGTCCCAGCAACTGAAGGTGCTCGCCCGCGAGGCGGGGGTCGCGATCCTCGAGCCGGACGGCCGCAGGATACGGCTCACCGATGCCGGGCAAGCCCTGGTCCTGCGCGCCGAGGACGTGCTGGCCGCACTGGACCGGGCGAGCGCGGAGATGGCGTCCTACCGGGGGTCGCCCCGCGGCCGGGTTCGCGTGGCGCTCTTCCCCTCCGGGGCGGCGCTGCTGCTGCCGGGGGTGCTGACCCGGATCGGGGATCTCGGCGTCGAGATCGAGGCCCACGACGTGGACGAGCCGTCGTCGGCGGTGCCGCAGTTGCTCGCGGACTACGACGTGATCCTCACACACCGGGACGAGCGGGCAGTGGCATTGATTTCCCCGCGGGTGCGCATCGAGCGGTTGATGCGCGAACCCATCGACCTGGTGCTGCCGCCCGGGCATCCGCTGGCCGAGCGCCCGTCGGTCGCCCTGGACGAGCTCGCCGACGAGAGCTGGATCAGCGTGCGCGGCGGGTTCCCCGTCGACGACGTGCTGCAGTCGGTGGCCGCGGTGACCGGCGTCCAGCCGCGGGTGGTGCAGCGCATCAACGACTTCCGGGTGATCGAGGAACTGGTGGCCGGCGGCCACGGTGTCGCCTTGATGCCGCGGTTCGCGCTGGGCCACCGCGGGCTGGTGTTCAAGCGTCTCGCCGGGGTGCGGGCCGCACGGATCTATGACCTGGCCACTCGCCCGGCCGCCGTCGACCGCCCGGCCGTCGCCGCGGTGCTCGCCGCGTTCCGGGACGAGGCGGCGGCGGTGTTGGGCGAGCCGTAGTGCCCGAAACGACAACGGCGGCCGCGGGAGTCCACGACTCCCGCGGCCGCCGTCGGGTGTTCGGTCAGCCGAGCGCCTTGCTCTTGAGTGAGGCAAACTCTGCTTCGGTGATGGTGCCGCTGTCGAGGAGGGCCTTCGCGTCCGCGATCTGGTCGGCCGGGGACTTGCCTGCGACCGTCTTGATGTAGGCGTCCTGCTCGTCCTTGAGATGCTGCGCGGCGGCAATCGACCGCTTGGTCATGCCGTCACCCCGGGCGATCAGGTAGATCAGTGCCGTGATGAACGGCAGGAATATGAGGAAGAAGACCCAGACGGCCTTCCACCAACCCGAGAGCTTGTGATCACGGAAGAGGTCACCGATGATCGAGAAGAGCAGCATCAGGTACGCCACGAAGGCGAACGTGATGATGATCAGCCACAGGAAATCCCAAAACGAGTTCACATCGTCCATCACAAGCTCCATTCACATAAGGATCTGACTGTTCGTCAGACGATCCCCGATTCCGGGCGATGGTGCCTCATCCATTGCAGGTGAAACCGGCGGCTTCTCATCCGCCGAGGGTGAGGCGGATCGGACGCACGCGGCGGCAGGCTTGAGACATGAGCGACTCATTGAACATCGGCCCGGTGGAACTGGTCGTGCTGACCTTCCCCGGTGCCCAGGTGGATCCCGGAACCATCGCGGCGCTCCAGGATGTGGTCGAGCGGGGTTACGTCACGCTGCTCGACCTCGTCTACATCTCGAAGGACGCCGACGGCAATCTCACTCAGGTGGACGTCGACGAGGATCTCGACGACGTCGGCCTCGCCATCCTGTCGATCGAGGCCAAGGCACTGATCAGCGACGAGGACCTCGATGTGGTTCGCGACTCGTTGGAGCCCGGTACCTCGGCCGCGGTCATCGTCTACGAGCAGACGTGGGCACGCCAGATCGCCTCGACCGTCCGTAGCGCGGGAGGCGAGGTCGCCCTGCACGTTCAGATCCCCCGCGACGCGGTCGTGGCGGCCGTCGAAGCCGCACTGTAGTAATCCCGCACTCAGGACAGGAGAGTCACATGGTTTTCAGAGCCGGCCGCGTCGGCCGTCCCGGATTGCTCGGCACCGTTGCGCGCACCGCCGTTGTCGCGGGCACCGCCCAGGCGACGTCCAACGCGATGAACCGCCGGTCCCAGCGCAAGGCCGCGGAGCAGCAGGCCTATGCGGAGCAGCAGGCCGAGCAGCAGCAGGCCGCGTACGCACAGCAAGCTCAGGCCCAGGCCGCGTACGCACAGCAGGCGCCGCAGGCCGCTCCCGCGGGCGACGACCTCATCACCAAACTGCAGCAGCTCGCCCAGTTGCACCAGTCGGGGGCGCTCTCCGACGAGGAGTTCGCCGCCGCCAAGGCGAAGTTGCTCGGATAGTCGCGGCTCCGCCGCATGTGCGCGTGTTGCACCCCACCGGGATGTAGCACGCGCACAGTTTCGACAGCGTGTCACCTAGTAGCGAGGGGTTTGTAACGATGACGACAACGGCGGACGCGACCAGCGAGATCGAATCGGCCAATGCCGCGCTGCAGAATCAGCTCCCGTTCTCCGACGAGTCCGATCTGGCCGATGCCGATCGCGGGTTCATCGCCGCGCTCACGCCGGGCGTGGTCACCGCGGGCGATGGAACCGTGGTGTGGGACAACGACTCCTACGCGTTCCTCGAGGAACCTTGCCCGCCGACCGCGAACCCGAGCCTGTGGCGTCAGTCCGGGCTGGTGGCCAAGCAGGGCCTGTTCGAGGTGAGCGAGCGGGTCTATCAGGTCCGCGGGCTGGATCTGTCCAACATGACGCTGATCGAGGGCGAGACGGGCGTCATCGTGATCGACCCCCTGATCTCGGCGGAGACCGCGGCCGCCGGGCTGGCGCTCTACCGCGCGCACCGCGGCGATCGCCCGGTCACGGCGGTGATCTACACGCACTCGCACATCGACCACTTCGGCGGCGTCAAGGGCGTCACGACGGAGGAGGACGTGGCCGCGGGGCGCTGCCCGATCCTCGCCCCGGTCGGCTTCGTGGAACACGCCGTCGAGGAGAACGTGTACGCGGGCACCGCGATGGCCCGCCGAGCCGCGTACATGTACGGCGCCGCACTGCCCCGCGGCCCTCGGGGCGGTCTCGGCGCCGGACTCGGCCAGACCACCTCCACCGGCACGCCGACCTTGATCACGCCCACCGTGCACGTGTCCACCACCGGGCAGGTGGAAACCGTCGACGGGGTGCGCATCGAGTTCCAGATGACGCCGGGCACCGAGGCGCCGTCGGAGATGAACTTCTACTTCCCGGACCTGCGGGCGCTGTGCATGGCGGAGAACGCGACCCACACCCTGCACAACCTGTTGACCCTGCGCGGTGCGCTGGTCCGCGATCCGCACGTGTGGTCCAAGTACCTCACCGAGTCGATCAACCGCTACGCCTCGAAGTCCGACGTGCTGTTCGCGTCGCATCACTGGCCGACCTGGGGCACCGAGCGGCTCACCGAGTTCCTGTCCCTGCAGCGGGACCTGTACGGCTATCTGCACGATCAGACGCTCCGGCGAATCAACCAGGGCCGCACCGGGATCGAGATCGCCGAGGAGATCGAACTGCCGCCCGCGGTGGCCCAGGCGTGGCACACCCATGGGTACTACGGGTCGGTCAGCCACAACGTCAAGGCGATCTACCAGCGGTACATGGGCTGGTTCGACGGGAATCCGGCACACCTGTGGGAGCACCCGCCTGTGGAGTCCGCGAAACGGCACGTCGAGTTCATGGGTGGATCCGCGGAGGTGCTGCGCAAGGCCCGGGAGTCGTTCGCGCAGGGGGACTTCCGCTGGGTGGCGCAGGCGGTGAACTACGTGATCTTCGCCGAGCCCGATAACGCCGAGGCCCGGGCGCTGCAGGCGTATACCTTCGAACAGCTCGGCTACGGCGCCGAGAACGGCACCTGGCGGAACTTCTACCTCACCGGGGCCCACGAGCTGCGTCACGGGTCGGTGGGCACCCCGACCGCGACCGCTGCCCCGGACATCGCGGCCGCGCTCACGGTGGAGCAGGTCTTCGACGCGGTGTCCCTGCGGATCGACGGACCGCGGGCCTGGTCGGCCCGCATCGTCATCGACTGGCGCGTCACCGACGAGAACGTCGTGCACCGAACGCAACTCCGCAACGGGCTGCTGGTGCACTACGACCTCGACGGCGAGTCCTCCGGCGGCGCGGATGCCACCTTCACCCTGACCCGTCCGACGCTCCTGGGCGTGCTGGTCGGCGGCGCGGACATCGGGAAGGCCATCGCCGACGGAACGGTCGTCGCGGAGGGAGATGTCGCGAAGCTCGCCGAGCTCGCCGGCTACCTCGATGCGCCCGACCC
Source organism: Rhodococcus daqingensis (assembly GCF_042665615.1). Taxonomy (NCBI): domain Bacteria; kingdom Bacillati; phylum Actinomycetota; class Actinomycetes; order Mycobacteriales; family Nocardiaceae; genus Rhodococcus; species Rhodococcus daqingensis. The sequence continues at coordinate 150,669 of NZ_JBHTCS010000030.1, forward strand.
CGACTTCGCCATCGTCACGCCGGACTGAGGTGACGCAGCCACATCGGTGCTGAACGAACTGTGCGCGCGTCGTATCCCCACCGGGGTACGACGCGCGCACAAGCGCGCAGCGCCTAGTAGGCGCGGTTGACCGCGGAGACCACGCCGCGCAGCGAGGCGGTGGTGATGGAGGTGGCGATGCCGACGCCCCACACCGTCTTGGTGACACCGTCGGGCCGGGTGACCGCGCACTCCACGTAGGCCGCGGCTTGCGCGTCGTCGCCCGCGGACATGGCGTGCTCGGAGTAGTCCAGCACCCGGACGTCGAAGCCGATCGTCCCGATCGCGTCGACGAAGGCGGCCAGCGGTCCGTTGCCGGAGCCGGTGATCTCCTGCTCCTTGCCGTCCACCTTCACCACGGCGGTGATGGCGTCGGTTCCGCCGTCCTCCTCGGACGCGGTCACCTTCTGGCGAATCCGTTCCAGCGGGTTGACCGGGACCAGGTACTCCTCGTTGAAGACGTCCCACATCTCCTTCGGGGAGACCTCGCCGCCCTCGCCGTCGGTGATCTTCTGGACGGCCGAGGAGAATTCCATCTGCAGGCGCCGCGGCAGCACCAGGCCGTGGTCGGCCTTCATGATGTACGCGACGCCGCCCTTGCCGGACTGAGAGTTCACCCGGATCACGGCCTCGTAGGTCCGGCCCACGTCCTTGGGGTCGATCGGCAGGTAGGGGACCGCCCACACGATGTCGTCGACGTCGGCGTCCTGCGCGTCCGCCGAGATCTTCATCTGGTCGAGGCCCTTGTTGATCGCGTCCTGGTGGCTGCCGGAGAAGGCGGTGTACACCAGGTCGCCGCCGTACGGGTGCCGCTCGGCGACCGGCAGCTGGTTGCAGTACTCGACGGTGCGGCGGATCTCGTCGATGCTGGAGAAGTCGATCTGCGGATCCACCCCGCGGGTGAACATGTTCAGGCCGAGGGTGACCAGGCAGACGTTGCCGGTGCGCTCGCCGTTGCCGAACAGGCATCCCTCGATGCGATCCGCCCCGGCCTGGAAGCCGAGCTCCGCGGCCGCGACACCGGTGCCGCGGTCGTTGTGCGGGTGCAGCGACAGGATCACCGAGTCACGCCGGGCCAGATTGCGGCTCATCCACTCGATGGAGTCGGCGTACACGTTCGGCGTCGCCATCTCGACGGTGGCGGGCAGGTTCAGGATGATCGGGTTCTCGGGCGTCGGCGCGATCACCTCGGTGACGGCGTCGCACACCTCCTTCGCGTACTCCAGCTCGGTGCCGGTGTACGACTCGGGGGAGTACTCGTACCGCCAGTTGGTGTCCGGGTACTTCGCCGCCTCCTGCAGGCACTTGCGGGCGCCCGCGGTGGCGATCTTCTTGATCGCGTCGCGCTCGGCCCGGAACACCACGCGGCGCTGCAGGATCGAGGTGGAGTTGTAGAAGTGCACGATGACGCTGCGGGCGCCATCGCAGGCGGCGAACGTGCGCTCGATCAGCTCGTCGCGGCACTGGGTGAGGACCTGGATGGTCACGTCGTCGGGGATCGCCCCGTCCTCGATGATCTCGCGGACGAAGTCGAAATCGGTCTGGCTGGCCGACGGGAAGCCGACCTCGATCTCCTTGTAGCCCATCCGCACCAGCAGGTCGAACATGCGGCGCTTGCGGGCCGGGCTCATCGGGTCGATGAGGGCCTGATTGCCGTCACGCAGGTCGACGGCGCACCACAGCGGGGCGCGGTCGATGGTCTTGTCCGGCCAGGTGCGGTCCGGGAGCGAGATCGGCTCGACCTCCTCGGCGAACGGCCGGTACCGGTAGGTCGGCATGGAGGAGTTCTTCTGCGGGTTCCAGACGGGCTGGTCGGCAGGTGCGGGCTTCGACGGCGGCGTGATGGTGCGCGATCCGGAAGTAAAAGCGTCGGCGGATGACATTGACGATTCTCCGAGATGAAGGGGACGGTTGGTCCGAAGGTGTCGACCGGCGCGTCTGAACCCCGCGACGGGTGGCCAGTCTGGATCAGACCCCGTCGCGGCGGTGAAGAAGGAGCGCCCGCTGCATGAGGAAGAGTCTACCTGCCTCGACAATCCCGCCGGATCTCACCCGTCGGGAGGGATGCCTGTCGGTCGCTTGGTCGGGAGGCCTGCGCGATGGATGTGGCGTTGGCAGCTTTGTTCGGCGAAAGAGGAGTGCGTCGCAGGTCCGTTGGCTAATGTGTCCGCGTCGGGCTGTGATTTGACCCGTGCAGGGGTCGTTCTGGAAGTGGGAAATACATGTCGGCTTTGATCAATGCTGTCCGCGGGCTCGGCGTCGCGGTCCTCGGTACCGGACTGGCGCTGTCGGGGCTGGCCGCGGTGGCACCGGCTGCGGGTGCCGACACGGTGCTCGGGACCTGCACCGTCGTCTCCGATCCGAACCCGGAGCGCGTCACCGACTGCATCGGTGCGAACCTCGCGGGCGCGAACCTGACCGGTGTCAACCTGGCCGGGGCGAACCTGTCCGGCGTGAACCTGCTCGGCGCGAACCTGTCCGGCGCGAAGCTCACCGGGGCGAACCTGAGCAGCGCGAACCTCGGCAACACGCTCCTGGCGAACGCGGACCTCAGCGGGGCCAACCTGACGAACGCCTACCTGGCCAGCGCGAACCTCGTCGACGCGAACCTGGCCGGAGCGAACCTGGCCGGGGCGAACCTGTCCGGCGCCAATGTCTTCGGGACCAAGCTCAAGGACGCCCTGTCGGTGAACCTCGCCGGAGCGAACGAGAACGGCATCCCCGTCGGTGGCGGAAGCAGCTCGATGCCGAACGGACAGCCGCTGTTCGGTTCGACGGTGACCGGCTCGACGAACATCAGTGGGGTCGGCACCGATGGGCCGGTGGAGGTCGAGGATCCGTTGCAGCCGCTGATCGGTTCCGCGGTGACCGGCTCGACGAACATCAGCGGCGTCGGATAGCACCGCTTCACCGAGAACCGCACCCTCGACGGGGGTGCGGTTCTCGTCTGTCCGGGCTCAGTCCGGGAGGCGGCGCATCTCGATGACCGTGAGCCCCATGGTGTCGAAGCGCGCGAGCATCCCGCGCAGCTGGACGTCGCCGTCGATCGGGCCGTACAGCGTCGTGTACGCATGCGGGGTCGGGGCCACGCTCAGCTCAGGGAAGGCGGCCAGTACGCGCTCCGACAGGTCGCCGCGTACCAGGAACTCGTAGCGGACCCGGGCGGGTTGGGGGTGTGCCACGGCCGCGGCCTCCTCCGGAGTCGACTGGGCTGTCAGTTCGCCTTCGAGTCCAGTCTCCGCCCAGACGAGGCGCGCGCCTCACCCGTGAGTGGTGAAATGTGCGGCGGTCGTCACAGCAACCCGCGCGCCCGGGCCTCGGTGATGGCGTCCCGCCGGGTCCGCACGTCCAGCTTCCGGTAGATGCCACGCAGGTGCGTCTTGACGGTGTTGACGGAGACGAACAGGTCCGCGGCGATCTGTTCGGCGGTGTGCCAGGAGGGCAGCTCGACGAGGAGCTCCATCTCGCGTGGGGTGAGCAGGTCCGTGGCCCCCTGAGCGGACTGCGGGATCACCGACCTCGCGCGTTCGGCGAACTTGTCGTACACGCCGAAGCGGCCGCGGTGCCGGTCCAGCAGATCCCGGAGCGGCTCGCCGCCGTCGAAGAACGGGCGCAGAATGCCCTCGGGTTCGGCGATCGTCATGGCCTCGATCAACGCGGCCCGCGCGTCGATCGACTCGTTCTTGGTGTCCGCGATCGAGGCCGCCATCAGCCAGGCCCGGATCAGGGTCATGTCCGATACGCACTCGAGCTCGCCGCCGAGCACCGGGGCCAGTTCCCGGCGCGCGGAGTCCAGCCGTCGGTGGTGCAGCGACATCGCGGCCTGCAGCACGGCCGCCTCGCCGCCGTGCCCGAACTCGGCCGCGGTGAGGTCGGCGACCCGCGCTGCCCAGACGGGCTCCCCGACCTGGAGGAACGCGCGTTGGACGGACGGCACGACGAGGGCGGTGGCGCCGGGTGGCAGCGGGCGGTCTTTCATGGGTGCGCAGTGGTCGCGCATCACCCTCGCGGCCGCGTGCCGGTCGTCGGTGGACTCGAAATCGAAGACGGCCCCGAAGAGCACGGAGGCGCGGCCGACCGCCAGGTCGACGCTGTCCACGAGGCGCGGCACGCTCTCGTGCACCAGCCGGTGCATCGCCTCCTCCTCCACCCGCTGGTAGTGGCCGAACGCGCTGAACAGGAGAGCGACGTGGAAGTACACGTTGTCGGTGAGCTCGTGCGCGCGGGCGTAGTCCGCGGCCTCGGTCGCTCTGGCGTCCATCTCGTCGAGTCGGCACCGATAGGCCGCCACCGCGGACAGCGCAGCGAGTGACTGGAGGACGACGGCGGGCAGTCCCGCGGCGCGGGCATTGGCCAGCGCACTCTCGAGATGGCGGCCCGCCGGGCCGAGCCGGCCGAGATAGAGCTCGGCCATGCCCTCCTGGAGCAGGGCGAAGGAATCGAGTTCCGGGTCGCCCGCCGCGCCGACCGGGTCGGACTGCAGCGTCTCGAGCGCGTCCTCGATGCCGCCGGTCTGAACGGCGACCTGCAGCCGGAGGCCGTCGCCGAGCAGTTCGAGGTCGGGAGCGATCTCGAGCTGCTCTTCCTCGGCGGCGCGGTCGAGCACGCTGAGCGTGGACGAGGCGGCAGCGGTGTTTCCCCTGGCGAGTTCCGCCGCGACCCTCAGCAACCGGACGGAGGGATCGGCGCAGGCGGCCGGGGACGCGCGATCGAGGACATCGATGACGGCGGCCCAGCGGCCCGCGAGCACCAGCCGCAGGCCGCACTCACGGAGCAGAGTCAGCAGTGTGTCGTCGTCGCCGGCGTGCAGTGCGTGCTCGAGCGCGTGCACGTGATCGCCGCTCTGCGCGAACCACCCGGCGGCGACCCGCTCGAGATCTCCCACGGCGCGGCGCCCCAGCCTGCCGACCTCGGCGCGCAGATACTCGCGCAGCAGCGGGTGATACCGGTACCAGCCGGGTGAGCCGGCCACCCGCTCGATGAGGAAGTTGCCGTGCTCGAGCGCGTCGAGGACAGTGCGCGCGTCCTGGTTCCCGGTGAGCATCTCGGCGAGTTCGGCCGTGAACGCGTCGGGGATGGAGGTCTCGACGACGAACTCGCGTTCGTCCGAGGTCAGACCGTCGAGCACCTCGTTGACGAGGTAGTCGGCGACCACCCGGCTGTCCCCGCTGAAATCGGCGATCATCGCGGAGGGGTCGGGGTGGCGCGCGAGTGAGATCGCGGCCAGCCGCAGACCGGCGGCCCAGCCCTCGGTGCGGCTGCTGATCTTGGCGAGGTCGCAGCTGCTGAGGCGCACCCCGTGTTCCGCGAACAGGGTGGCGGCCTCGTCCTCGGTGAACGCGAGCTCACGGTGGGAGAGGTCGCACACCCTGCCCTCGAGGCGCATCCGGTGCACCGCCAGAGGCGGCTCGAAACGCCCGGCGAGGATGGTGCGCAGGCTCGGAGGAGCCCATCGGAGAAACTGCCCCAGCGATTCCAGGACCGCCGGATCGTGCAGCAGATGTGCGTCGTCGAGGACCAGCCAGATCGGATCGCCGACCGCATCGAGCACCTGGGCCAGGGCAACGGTGTAGTTGTCGTCGGTGGTGGGGGGCAACTGGCGCACCGCATCGGAGACCGCGGGGTTGCCGGTGTTCTCCAGGGCGATGCGGACCGCGGCACGCACCGCGTCCAGGTCGTTGTCCTGTTCCTCGACGGTGAGCCACGCGATCGTCGGGGGATTCGGTCGGGCCGAGACGGCGGCGGTCCAGTCCGCGAGCAGCATCGTCTTGCCCGCGCCGACGGGGGCGATCAGCATCGCGATGGTCGTCGGGGAGCCGGGCGGCGAGAACATCGCGTCGGAAAGCGAGTCCAGTAGCCGCTGCCTGCGGATCACCGGGTGGGCGTAGCTCGGGACCTGAGCCCGCACCTGATGTGTATCCCACTTCACTACGGACATCTGGCCTCTTCCCGACGGTCGATCCCGCCGAGGCCCGTTGCGTCGGCGTTTCCCCCGCTCACAGCACCGCGCGGGGGCCAGTAAAGGGATCGTAACGGCCGAGCAGTCTATTCAGGTGTCGGACGCGTGACCAGTTGGTGTCCGGTCGGGTGGAAAGCCACCCGACCGGGTCCCGGCTACTGCCGCACCAGCGGGGCGACCTTCGTGCCGAGCAGCTCGATCGTCCGCATCACCCGGTCGTGGGGGAGCGGGCCGACGCTCGGGTGCAGCATGAACCTCTCGATCCCGAGCGTCTCGCGCATGTCGATGATCTTCTCGGCGACCTGTTCCGGGTTTCCGAGGATCAGCGACCCGCCGGGCCCGCGCATGCCGTCGAAGCTCTGGGGATTCATCGGTGCCCACCCGCGTTCTCGGCCGAGCCCGGTCATCGCGGCCGCGTAGCTCGGGTAGAACTCGGCGGCGGCCTGCTCCTCGGTGTCGGCGATGTATCCGTGGGCGTGGACCGCGATCGGCTGTGGCCGGTGGCCGCCCTCGGCGACCGCGCGGCGGTGCAGGTCGGCCAGTGGTGCGAACCGGGCGGGCGAGCCGCCGATGATCGCGAGCGCCATCGGCAGGCCCAGCAGTCCCGCCCTGGCAACGGATTCCGGGTTGCCGCCGACGCCGACCCAGATCGGGAGCGGGCGCTCGGGCCGGGGATGAACGGACTGCCGGTCGAGTGCCGCGCGGTGCCTGCCCGACCAGGTCACGGTCTCGGAATCGCGGATGGCCAGCAGCAGGCCGAGCTTCTCGACGAACAGGTCGTCGTAGTCGGCGAGGTCGTAGCCGAACAGTGGGAACGACTCGGTGAAGGATCCGCGGCCGGCCATCACCTCGGCGCGGCCGCCGGAGATCAGGTCGAGGGTGGCGAACTCCTCGAACACGCGAACGGGATCGTCCGAGCTCAGCACGGTCACCGCGCTGGTCAGCGTGATGGACTCGGTCCTCGCCGCGGCGGCTGCCAACACCACGGCGGGCGCGGAGGCCGCGAAGTCGGCGCGATGGTGCTCGCCCACCCCGTACACGTCCAGGCCGACCTCCTCCGCGAGCGCGACCTCCTCGAGGAGATTGCGCAGTCGCTCGCGCGGGGAGACGGCAGCGTTCTGCGGTCCGGCACCGACCTCCGCGAATGTCGTCAAACCGAGTTCCATCGAGTCACCCTCCGCCATGTAGTTCAAAAATAAACTATGCGGGTAACCCGATGCGCACGGGGAAAATTCCGGACGGGTACGCGGTGGAGTTCGTGTCAGGCCCGAAGGTCCCGCACGGCCTGGAGTGCCTCGGGTGTCACCGGGTCGACGTCGGACGCGAAGTCGTCGTGCTTCTTGAGATAGCCGGCGACGAAGGGGCAGATGGGGACGATCCGCTTGCCCTGCCGCACGGTCTCGCCGAGCGCATCGTGGATCAACAGGCTCGCGAGCCCCCGGCCCCCGTACTGTTCCCCGATCTCGGTGTGGAAGAAGATCCGTTGGCCGCCCCGGTCCAGGTACTGGGTGAATCCGGCCAGATCCGCGCCGAGGCGGACCTCGAAGCGGTGCCGCGCGGGGGCGTCCAGGACCACGGGTGCCGGCTCGCCGGCGACATGTTCGTCCGTCATGACCTCACTATGCCGCAGCGATACCCTGGAGGCGGTCCGATGTTGGTTCGGGCGGAGTCCGTCGACGGTGCCGCGGCACCGAGGATCGAGGAACGATGAGCAATCTCGACCCCTCTCCCGACGAGCTGGTCTGCCCCGCCGACGACGGCCGCGACGGTGGTCCGCGGTTGCTCGACTACCGCGACGTCCCCCTCGGCGGGCCGCGCGCGATGCCGGTGCGGCGCTCGCTGCCGCAGCGCGCGCAGTCCTTCATCGGTGCCTGGTGTTTCCTCGACCACTACGGACCCGACGACGTCTCCGAGAGCGGCGGGATGAAGGTCGCCGGGCATCCGCACACCGGGCTGCAGACCGTGTCGTGGTTGTTCACCGGCGAGATCGAGCACCGCGACACCACCGGTGTACACGCCACGGTCCGGCCGGGGGAGATCAACCTGATGACCGCCGGCTCGGGGATCGCGCACTCCGAATACTCGACACCGGAGACCTCCGTCCTGCACGGTGTTCAGCTCTGGGTGGCGCTACCCGACGAACATCGTTTCACCGCACCAGCTTTCGAGCACTACGCGCCGCCCGTCGTCGATCACGACGGGGTGCGGGTGCTGGTGTTCCTCGGGCGACTGCTGGGTACCCGATCCCCGGTCAGGACCTTCAGCCCGCTCCTGGGCGCGGAGCTCACGTTGCCCGCGGGCCGGTCCCTGCAGCTCGACCTCGACCGCGACTTCGAGCACGGTGTGCTGGTGGACACCGGTACCGCGACGGTCGGTGGAGTGGGCGCGAAGCCGGGACAGCTGGTGTACCTGCCGCAGGGTGCGGCCCGGGTCGAGGTGAAGGCCTCCGACGACGAGAGGACGCGGATCCTGCTGCTCGGTGGTGAGCCACTCGGCGAGGAGATCGTCATGTGGTGGAACTTCATCGGCCGCAGCCACGACGAGGTCGCCGGGTTCCGCGAGGACTGGCAGCGGGAACGGTCGCACCGTCCCGGCGAGACACCGGGACGGTACGGGCCGTTCCCCGCGCAATGGCGCGAGACCATCCCCGCGCCGATACTGCCGAACACCCGCCTCAAGCCGCGGAGTTAGGGCTGGGCGCCGCCCAGCAGGTCCTCGAGCCGCCGTATGCAGAACGCCGAGATGTCGGCGTGCTCGCCCACCTGCAGGTGCGTGGACAGGCGCAACAGTGGCACGGACAGCAGCACCGCCGCGAGGACCTCGTTGAACCGTAGGTTCCGCACCGGTCGGCCGGTCAGCTCCTCGTACCGCGCGATGGTCTCCTCGCGGTTCGGTGTGCCCGGAAGGCGCGGGTGACCCTCGAAATCGCTGCACGCCCAGTCGAGGAAGAGCAACCACGCCAGGTCGGCCTCGTGGTCGCCCAGATATGCCATCTCCCAGTCGAGTACGCCTGCGACCGTGTGATCTCGTGCGTACAGGATGTTCGACATGCGCGCGTCGCCCCAGCACAGGGTCACGTGTTCCGGCTCGTAGAGGTTCTCGCGAAGCCAGGTCAGTGCCCTCTCCATCACCGGAGGCAGGCTCGGCGACGCCCAGTGCACGGCCCAGTCGAGGTAGTTCACCGCCTGCTCGACCGGTTGCTCCCCGAACTCCGGCATCGCGAGGAACCCGAGCCGGAGCCGGTCGTGGTCGAGGCGATGAATCTGCGCCATCGTCTCCATGCATCCCCACCACATCTTCGCCCGACCCCGCTCGTCGGCGTCGAAGTAGCTGCCCGCGGTGTGGTAGGAGGGGAAGTCGCTGGGCGCCTCGGCATCTGCGATGCGGTCCATCACGTAGTACGGAGTCCCGAGTGCGGTGTCGCCGTCCTCGATCCACCGCACGCGGGGCACCGCGAGACCGGTCGGCGTGAGCCGGTCCGTCACCAGGTACTGGCGCCGGAGGTCGTAGTCGGGAAACAGTGCGACCTCGGGTGGGCGGCGGAACACGTACCCTGCCGACGTGTGCTCGGCGCCGTCCAGCTCGAAAAGGTAGGTCTCGGTGGAGAACCCGCGCTCGGTGCGCTTCCAGTTGACGATCTTCGCCTTCCGCGCACCCGGAATGCGTTCGCGGACAATGGGCTCCAGCGCGGATGGCAGCTCGTCCGGGGAAACACGGTCGGTCATCGTGCTCACCAGCCCGTGTAGCCGTAGCGGGGGTACGCGCCGAAGAAGACCATCTCCACGAGCCCGTGCCCGACCTTGTCGCCCATCCGGACCTCGCAGAGCGTCTCGCTGAGCATGCTGACGGGTTTGATCTCGTCGACATCGGTGATGTCGACCGTGAATCCGTCGCTGAACGACGGACCGCGCCACATGCCGGAGGCGTATCCGCGGTACTCGTCGTACCCGGCGAGACCCGGCCAGAAGTCGCACACGGGAGTGACCTCGATCGTGTCGGAGGTGCGGTCGGCGCGATGCACGGTGAAGGTCCCGGACTCGACCACGCGGAGGTCGTCGCGGAACTTCAGGTCGTGTTCGACGTCGATGATCGGCAGCGCCTCCCTGCCGGACTCGATCGGGAAGAGCACCTCGCCCTCGAACTGCCAGCGTTGTCCGGTGCTCGTCTCGCGCTGCGCGAAATGCACCACCTCGTCCTCGAACTGGAAGATGCCCATGTAGTAGAGGACGCCGTCGGGAATCTCCTGGGGCTGCATGTCCCCGCCCTCGGCGAGGCTGCCGCCGCCACCGCCGTGCCGCACGCCCCACGAGTGGTCGCGGCCGAACCACCACTGGTCGGGGTCGATCTCGATGCGCTCGCCGTCGATCTCGATCCAGCCGGTGATGGTGCCGTTCTGGTAGAACCGTCGAGCGTCCTCGCGGACCCGGCCCCGGGAGCGGTGGAAGGCCGCCGTCTGCTCGTACACCGGGAAGTCGCCGTGGAAGTCGAGCTGCAGGCTGACGCCGTGCTCGTTGGGCGCGACCGTGGAACGCACCTTGCGCAGCGGCTCGACGACCTCGTAGGTGTACGGCCCGACGCTCCACGCGGCCAGGGCGCCGGTCTGCGGGTTCAGCTCGGTCGACAGCCGGACCACACGGGCCTCCTGACCCCTGCGGGTGACCATCGCGTAGGCGTCCAGGACGTTGCGGTTCGGATACTTGGCCATGCCCGTCATCACGCTGACCTCGCCGGACTTGTCGAAGCCGTACATCACGATGCGCTCGGTCCAGCGCAGGTCGCTCTGCGAGACGTGGTCGAGGGTCGTGGGGAGTTGGTGGATCAGCAATTCGTCGTGCGGGGTGATCATCGCGGGCCCTTTCGTCGACGGTGAGGTGGTGAGAATCTATTACGGAGCGCTCCGCAACGTAATGGGTTTCGGGAAAGCTGTCCGGTACTGTCCGCCGATGTGGACGAACGCAGGGATCGCCGGATCGGCACGGCCGGCGTGGGGCGGCCACGTGACCCGGAACTCGACCGGTCGATTCTGGCCGCGGCGCGCGAACTGCTGGTCGAGGTCGGGTATCAGAAGGCCACCATCACGGCGATCGCCAGGCGGGCCGAGGTGGGCACCGCCGCGATCTATCGCCGCTGGGCCACAAGGGAATCGATCATCGAGGACGCCGTCTTCGGCATGGGCGATGCGGCACTGCCGCAGGCAACCGGGGACCTGCGAGAAGATCTGCTGAGGTGGGTCCGGATGTTCCTCGCGCGCATCGCGGAACCCGCCACCCGCGCCGCCATTCCGGGGCTACTGTCCGCCTACCACCACGACGACGGCGTCTACGAGCGTCTGGTTCGCCGGTCCGAGCGGCCCGCACGCGACGCGCTGGCCGAGCAGGTGGTCGCCGCGTTCCCGGATCGCCCGGCCGCCGCGAGTCGGGCCGCAGCGGACGCCGCGTTCGACCTTCTCGTCGCGGCGACCACCATGCGCGGGCTGACCAGTGGACTCGCCGGCGCCGAGGCGTTCTGCGCCCGCACGGCCGATTCGTTGACCGTGCTGGTCACCGCGGGCGCCCGAGCCCCGCTCACCGGCTAGCGGGCCGTGCCGGGCTCGAACTGCGCGCGCTTGTGGTCGCCGAACGGCTCATCGCGCTCGCGCACGGCCTCGCGGAATCCGGCGGTGGCGGAACGCAATTGGAAGGCGTACCCCTCCCGGGTGTGTCGGGACACGCCGTCGAAGACGGTGCTCACCATCGCCGAGTTCGCGACGCCCTGTGCGAGCAGGGTGCTGTTCAATGCGAGCTTGACCATCATCAGCTGGTTGATCGGCATCGCGGCGATGCGGGCGAGGAGGTCCTCGGTGCGTTCGTCCAGCTCGCCGGGCGGCGCCGACTCCACCGCGAGGCCCCACTCGGCCGCCTGCCTGCCGCTGATGCAATCCCCGGTCAGCAGCAGGCGTTTGGCCCGCTGGTCGCCGAGGCGATGCGCCCACATCCCGGCGGCGGGCACGCCCCAGACGCGCGTGGGGGGATAGCCGATCTTGGTGTCGTCGGCGGCGATGATCTGGTCGCAGTACAGCGCGATGTCGGTGCCGCCCGCCACGCAGAAACCGTGGATCTTCGCGACCGTCGGTTTGTTCGCGTGCAGCAGGCTCGCGAAGCCGCGGTTGAAGCGGCTCATCATCGCGTAGTCGGCCATCGGGTCCCATTGCCCGAACGGATTGTGGTTGCGCGCCTGCACGACCGGGTCCAGGACCGTGCCGGTGACGGTGTCGGGCCCGTGGTCGGGACCGCCACCCTGCTCGGCGAAGACGCCGAGGTCGTAGCCGCCGCAGAAACCCTTGCCGCGTCCCGACAGCAGGATGACGTGGACGCGCGGATCGAGGTCGGCGCGTTCGACGGTCTCGGCGAGCTCGAGCGGGGTGTCGGCCGTGATCGCGTTGCCGTGCTCCGGCCGGTTGAAGGTGATCCGCGCGATGCGCCCGGTCACCTCGTAGGTCAGCGTCTCGTACTCGACATCCTGTGTGTCCGAGTCCATCTCGCGGCCGGCGAACAGCGAGTCGTCGCCCTCGTCCCAGCCCTCGCGCCAGGCCGCCGGGCGGGTCCCGGCGTGGTCGGTCACGACCCGACCTTCGGCGTGGCGCGGGCGATGATCGCCGCGGTGTCGACTCCGGTCGGGAGCGTCCCGAACACGCTGCCCCAGTCGCCTGCGAGCCGGCTGGCGCAGAATGCATCGGCGACCGCGGGGTGGCCGTACCGGACAAGGAGCGAGCCCTGCAATGCCAGCGCCATGTCGCCGACGATGCGGCGGGCCCGGTGCTCGAGTGTGTCGAAGTCGCCGAAAGTCGCCTTCAGCCGGCCGACGGCAGCGTCGAGGCGGGCGTCGGCCCCGGCGCTCGTGTCGAGCTCGTCGAAGAACGCCTGCAACGACTCCGGCTGTTTCGCCATGGCCCGCAGCGTGTCGAGCGCGGCGACATTGCCGGATCCCTCCCACACCGAGAGCAGCGGCGCCTCGCGGTAGAGCCGCGGCATCCGCGAATCCTCCACGTATCCGTTGCCGCCCAGGCATTCCAGCGCCTCCGCGGCGTGGACGGGGCCGCGCTTGCAGACGAAGTACTTGCTGACCGCGAGGGCGATCCGGCGCAGCGAGGCGGCCCGCTCGTCGCCCGCCGTCGCCCGGTCGGTGAGCGCGGCCAGCCACAGGGCGACCGTCGTCGAGGCCTCGGATTCGACGGCCAGGTCCGCGAGCACGTTGCGCATCAGAGGCTGGTCGACCAGGTGGGCGCCGAAGGCGCTCCGGTGGGTGGCGTGGTGCGCGGCCTGCGCTGTGCCGACACGCATCCCGGTGGCGGTGCCGATCGTGCAGTCGAGCCGGGTCATGTTGACCATCTCGATGATGGTCGGGACCCCGCGCCCCTCCTCGCCCACCAGCCAGGCGACGGCCTCGTCGTACTCCACCTCGCTGCTCGCGTTCGAGTGGTTGCCGAGCTTGTCCTTCAGCCGCTGCAGGTGCATCCGGTTGCGGGTGCCGTCCGCCAGGATCCGCGGCAGGAGGAAACACGACAGCCCGCCCGGCGCCTGGGCGAGAACGAGGAACACATCCGACATCGGTGCGGAGGTGAACCACTTGTGGCCGGTCAGCAGATAGCTGCCGTCCGACTGCGGGACCGCCCTGGTGGTGCCGGCGCGGACGTCGGAGCCGCCCTGCTTCTCGGTCATGGACATGCCCGCGATCAGACCGGACTTGGTCAGCGGGGGCGCGAGCGTCGGGTCGTAGGCCCGCGCGGTGAGCAGCGGTTCGTACTGCGCCGCGAGTTCGGGGTTGTGACGGAGGGCGGGCACCACGGCGTAGGTCATCGAGATTGGGCAGCCGTGGCCCGCGTCGACCTGGCCCCAGATCGCCATCTTTGCGGCCCGGATCAGGTGCGCATTCGGGTTCGGGTCCGCCCAGGGGGCGCCGTGCAGCCCCAACTCGACGGCCGTCGTCATCAGCTGGTGGTAGGCGGGGTCGTACTCGACCTCGTCGATCCGGTGACCGTAGCGGTCGTGGGTGCGCAGGACCGGGGGGTGGGCCTCGGCGAGGTCGCCCCAGCGCTGGGCGGTCGCGCCGCCCGCGAGCCGTCCGACCTCGTGCAGTTCGTCCAGCGCGTCGTGGGCGCCCGCGCGTTGCAGGGCCTCCAGGATCGGCGGGTGGTCGGCGGCGTCGTAGTCGACCAGTGGCGGCACCTGGTTGAGGACCTCGTGCGTGGTGCTCATGTCGGGCTCCCTAGGGATCGGAGGGTGAAGGCGTGGAGCAGGGGGAGGATCGTCGGGTCGACGGCGCCCCGGGCGAGCGGGAGGACGAGCGCCTCTCCGATCGCGCCGACGATGCAGGCGGCGGTCACGGTGGCGTCCTGGGCGGGGATCTCGCCGGTCTCGATCGCGCCGGCGATCGCCACGGCGAGGGCATCGCGGAACGATTCGCGGAAGAGCAGTCGTTCGGTGTCGACCTGGGGGTCGACCGGTTCGACGAGCAGGGCGTAGGCCAGGGTGGGCGCGCGCAGTGCCCGCTGCGCGAAGGTGCCGACGGCCGCCGAGACGGCGGCGACGCATCGTCCGTCCTCGGCGCGGGCCGCCTCGCCCGCGGTGACGGCCGCGTTGACCTCGCGGCTGCAGACGATCCGGAACACCTCCGCGAACAGTTCGCCCTTGTTCGCGAAGTGTCGGTAGACGGTGCCGGTGCCGACGCCCGCGTCGGCCGCGACCGCGGAGATGGAGCAGCCGCCATAGCCGTGCCGGGCGACCAATCCGATCGCGGAATCGATCAGCCTGGTCCGCAGTGCGTCCAGTCGTTCCTGGACCGCGGGGGTGCGCCGGTACGCCATATCCAAGGAGTGAACTCCGGTTCCGTTCTTAGGTCAAGGGCTTGACAGCGCGGCCGGACCTGCTGTTACGTTCGGCCCCGCGATCACACGGCGGACCCGGTCCCGAGGTGACGGGGGCGCCCACGCCACGAAAGGCGGCCCATGACCAACGATGTGGTTCTCGTCCGACGCGACGGCCCGGTCACGACCATCAGCATCAACCGGCCCGCCGTCCGCAACGCGGTGGACCGGCCCACCGCGGACGCGCTCGCCGCCGCCTTCCGCGAGTTCGACGACGACCCGGGGGCCGCCGTCGCGGTGCTCCACGGCGAGGGCGGAACCTTCTGTGCGGGAGCGGATCTCAAGGCGATCAGCTCCGGGGCGGGGAATCGGGTCGCGCTCGACGGTGACGGCCCGATGGGCATCTCGCGCCTGCGCCTCTCCAAGCCGGTGATCGCCGCGATCGCCGGTCATGCGGTGGCGGGTGGGCTCGAACTCGCGCTGTGGGCGGACCTGAGGGTGGCGGAGGAGGGGGCCGTTCTCGGGGTCTTCTGCCGGCGCTGGGGCGTTCCGCTCATCGACGGCGGCACCGTGCGGCTACCGCGCCTGATCGGCACGAGCCACGCCATGGACCTGATCCTGACTGGCCGGCCGGTCGACGCGGACGAGGCGCACCGGATCGGGCTGGTCAATCGGAAGGTCCCGGCCGGCGAGGCGGTCGCCGCCGCCCAGCGGCTGGCCGCCGACCTGGCGGCGTTCCCGCAGACCTGCATGCGGCAAGACCGGCTCTCGGTCCTCGATCAGGAGGGGCTGACGGAGGATCAGGCGATGCTCGCCGAGCTGCGGCACGGGGCGATCTCGCTGGCGGACGGCACCGTCGAGGGCGCGACGCGCTTCGCCGAAGGCGCCGGGCGGCACGGCGCCTTCGGCTGACGGCCCGGCCCTCGCGGGTGTGGGGGCCGCCCTCGCCGGGAATAGAATACGAAACGGTAGCGTATCTATACCTTGAGTCGGGCTCCGACGGTGATCGCCGGCCGGCTCCCGCCACATCACTCGTTTCGGAAGGCCGGTCATGACCACAACCTCGTCAACCACCCGTGCGGGCACACCGCCACCGACCGGGTGCCACGCCACCTCGGTCTCGCGCTGGTCGTCATCGCCACGGCGCAGCTGATGGTGATTCTCGACAGCACGATCACCAACATCGCCCTGCCCAGCATCCAGGCAGACCTCGACATCTCCGCCTCGGGTCTCGCCTGGGTGGTGAACTCCTACGTGTTGGCCTTCGGTGGCCTTCTCCTGCTCGGTGGCCGCTCGGGCGACCTGTTCGGCCGGCGCCGGATGTTCCGGGCGGGCATCGCGATCTTCACCCTGGCCTCGCTGCTCGGCGGCATCGCGCCGAACGCGCAATTGCTGATCGCAGCCCGCGTGTTGCAGGGTGTCGGGGCCGCGATCGCCGCGCCGACCGCGCTGTCGCTGATCGCCACGACGTTCCCCGAGGGGTCGCCGCGCAACAAGGCCATGGGCGTCTACGCCGCCATGTCCGGGATCGGCTCGACCATCGGATTGCTGCTCGGTGGCCTGCTCACCGACTACCTGGACTGGCGCTGGATCTTCTTCGTCAACGTCCCGATCGGTATCGCGCTGCTCTTCGGAACCAAGATCCTGCCCGCCGGGGATCGCGCACACGGCCGCCTCGACGTGCCGGGCGCCATCACCGGAACCCTCGGCCTGGTCGCGCTGGTCTACGGCATCACCCGCGGCGGCGAACACGGCTGGTCCGATCCCGCGACGATGGCCTGGTTCGCGGGGGCCGCGGCGCTGCTGGCCGCGTTCGTGGTCGTCCAGTCGCGCTCGGATCACCCGATGATGCCCCTGCGACTACTCAGGGACCGCAACCGATCGGGCTCGTACGTCACGATGCTGATCATCGGCGCCGCGATGTTCGCGACCTTCTACTTCCTGTCGCTGTACATGCAGCAGGTGCTCGGATACTCGCCCATCGAGACCGGCCTGGCCTACCTGCCGTTCAGCTTCGGTATGGGATTCGCGGCCGCGATGGGATCGAAGCTTGCCGGGCGGGTGCCCGCGCGGCTGCTCGCCGGCCCGGGGCTGATCGTGGCCGCGGCGGGGATGGGGTGGTTCGCGTTGCTCGAGCCGGACTCCTCATACCTGACCCACCTGATGCCCGCGATGTTCGTCACCGCGCTCGGGCTCGGCATCAGTTTCCTGCCGATGACCCTCGGTGCGGTGTCGGGCGTCACCGACGCCGACGCCGGGATCGCCTCAGCACTGCTGAGCACCGCGCAGCAGATCGGCGGCGCGATGGGTCTGGCCGTGCTGTCCACCGTGGCCGCCACCACCTCGAACGGTTCGCTGCCGAACGCGGACCGGGCCTACTTCCAGGCGCTGGCCACCGGTGACGGGAACCTGATGGCCCGGGCAACCGACGCGTTGACCGATGGCTTCACGGCCGCGTTCGCGCTCGCCGCGGTGTTGCTGGTCGTGGGCTTCGTCGTCACCGTGACGGCGGTCAATGCCAGGGCTGCCACCGGTGATCAGCAGCCGGTCGTCCACACTGGCTGACAGGGTAGGGGTGGCGGCTGCGGTTGCCACCCCACCGATGTGAACGGAGGTCACCGTGTCATCGCCGTCGAAGTCCGGCCGTCCGCGCGACGCGGACCGGGACCGGGCACTCCTCGTCGCGACGCAGGATCTGCTGGCCGAGGTCGGTTACGACCGGTTGTCCATCGATGCCGTCGCGGCGCGATGTGGGGCCGGTAAGACCACCGTCTACCGGCGGTGGGCGGGCAAGCCGGAGCTGGTTGCCGATGCCGTCGCGTTGCTTCACGAGATCGCCGTGGCGCCGGACACGGGCGACCTCCGCACCGACCTGGTCCTCATGGCCAAGGCCTGGCACGACCCGGACTCCCGGCGGGACGCGGTCGTGGGCGGTCTGCTCACCGCGATGGTGCACGACGGCGGGCTGCGGGACGCGGTCAACCAGGCCATCTCGGTGCCGCACAAGGAGGTCTTCGCCACGGTCGTCGCGCGGGCGGTCGAGCGGGGGGAGGTGCCCGGCGATCGTGACTTCGAGCTGATCGGCACGGCCTTTCCCGCGCTCACCTTCCATCGGCTGTCGGTCATGGCGGAGCCGATCGACCTGGCGTTCATCGAGCGGGTCGTCGACGGTGTCGTCGTGCCCGCATTGATCTCGGGCGGGTCGTCGCCCGCCGGTGGTGCAATGTCCCGCTGAGGGGGATGGATGCGGGTATTTCGCATCGAGAGGGGGCTTTCATGGACGACGTGATCACGCAGGGTGACGGTCGCGGTGAGGTCATCGCCGACCCGGCGGCCGCCGCGCCCGTCCGCGACGACCCCCACGGGACCGCGCGCGAGTCCTACCCCTGGATCAAGGGGCGGACCGGGCGTCATCGCCTGCGGGGCGACGGCGTCGCCGCACAGTTCATCCGGTTCGTCCTCGTCGGCGGATCGAGCAACATCGTGTACGCGCTGGTGTTCCTCCTGCTCCATTCCCAGGGCACGTTCGCGGCCAACGTCGCGGGGGTGGTGATCAGTACGGCACTCGCCAACGAACTCCACCGCAGGCTGACCTTTCACGCGTCCGCACGGGTCCATTGGTTCCCGGCGCAGTGGGAGGGCGGCGGGCTGGCCGTCGTCGGGCTGTTGCTCAGCACGGTGTCGCTGGCCCTGCTCGACTTCTGGCTCCCGGCGGCCGGGGGCGCGGTGCAGGCGATCCTGGTCGTCGCGGTCAGTGCGTTCGTCGGTGTGCTCCGGTTCCTGGCCCTGCGTGGTTGGGTGTTCTCGTAGCGGATCCGATCCTGGAAAGAAGGCGGAGATGGCGGAACCGAGGCTTCTACTCATCGGCAGGCTCCAGTCCACCCTGGATGTCCTGGCCGAGGAGTTGCGACGATTCGGCCGGGACGTGGTCGCGACCAACGACCGGGTCCTGATCAGGCAGACCCTGGTCGAGGGGAAGGTCGACCTCGTCGTCATCGGCGGCGGACTCGACGACCCCGCGCGAGAGGAGATGCGGGACTACGTGTTCCGGTTCAGCCCGGCGATCCCCTTGCACCTGGTGCCCAGGACCGAGGGCGGGAGCCCCGCGACGACCGTCACGTTCGCGAACGAGCAGATCGTGTTGTACAAGGTGTTCGCCGCGGCGCGCGAGCACCCGGACGCGCCCTAGGACATCGGGGCCGTCGTCTCAGCGCTTCAGCGCTGGACGTCGCGGGTGGCGTCGTATGCCCGCGGCAGCGTGTCGCCGGCGTTGAGCGCCAGCAGCAGCCGGTGCAGGTCGTCGCGCATTGCGGAATCGAGGTCGGCGAGCGTCTCCTCGTTGAGCGATGCCAGCAACCTGTCGGATTCGGTGGCGGCGCTCCTGCCCTCGTCGGTGATC
This sequence comes from Rhodococcus daqingensis, assembly GCF_042665615.1. NCBI lineage: Bacteria > Bacillati > Actinomycetota > Actinomycetes > Mycobacteriales > Nocardiaceae > Rhodococcus > Rhodococcus daqingensis. The sequence continues at coordinate 169,908 of NZ_JBHTCS010000030.1, forward strand.
GCGATCAGGAAGCGCCTGCGGTCCTGTGGATCGCGGGTCCGGGTCGCCAGGCCCAGCCTCTCCAGGTGGTCGATGGAGGAGACCATCGTCGTGGGGTCGATGCGCAGTTGGTTCCCGAGCTCGAGCTGCGAGCGAGCGCCCGCCTCGGCCAGCGCCTGCAGGATCAGGTAATGCCGGGTTCGCAGTCCGAGGCCGGTGAGTCTGTCCTCGCTGAGGCGGAACATCACCTGCCCGAGCTTCATCAGCAGGCAACCCGTGTGGCGGGCCGCGGCGTCGGGGACCAAGGGCTCGGCCACGAGTCGGCACCTCCGGTTCCGGGACGGTTGGAAATGACGATCATAGGGGGCCCGCGTCCCGGCCCCGTGGTCGGCATCCAGTATGGTCCGCGACAGAAACCATTCGCTGTACTGATTATTTCACCATCGAGGGAGTTGGCATGGCCACCGAATTCGTTCAGTCCATCGATCTCACCGGCAAAACCGTGTTCGTCGCGGGCGGGACCAGCGGGATCAACCTCGGCATCGCCGAGGACTTCGCCCGCGCCGGCGCCCGGGTTGCGGTCATGAGCCGCAGGCAGGAGAAGGTCGACGCCGCGATCGAGCGGCTGACCGCGCTCGGCGCCGAGGCCACCGGCGGCAGCGCCGACGTCCGGGACTTCGCCGCGACCGAGGCGGTGCTCAAGGACGCCCACGACCGGTTCGGCGACTTCGACGTGATGGTCTCGGGAGCCGCGGGCAACTTTCCCGCCGCGGCGCTGGGACTCTCGGCCAACGGATTCAAGTCGGTCGTCGACATCGACCTGCTCGGCACCTTCAACGTCCTGCGCGCCGCGTACCCGTTCCTGCGCAAGCCGGGCGCCTCGGTCATCAACATCTCCGCGCCACAGTCGGTGCTCCCGACGGTGACGCAGGCGCACGTGTGCGCGGCCAAGGCCGGCGTCGACATGCTCACCAAGGTGCTCGCCCTCGAGTGGGGTCCGGCCGGGGTGCGGGTGAACGGCGTGATCCCGGGGCCGATCGACGGGACCGAGGGCATGGCGCGCCTGGCGCCCACCGAGGCCGACCGCGCGCTGGTCACGAACAGTGTTCCGCTGCGCCGGTACGGCACCCCCCGCGATGTCGCCAACGTGTGCCGGTTCCTGGCGTCCCCGCTCGCCGACTACGTGTCGGGTGTGGTCCTGGCTGCCGACGGGGGATGGGCGCTCGGCGGTGCGTCCGCCACCATGGGCGTCATCGGTCAGCCCCTGCTCGACGCCATGGAGGCGGGGGCCTGACCCACGCCGATGTGGGCAGCGTGGTGGCGCCGCTGGTGGCGCCACCACGCCCGATCGCATCACCAGGCGCGCACGCGCACCACGCCGCTGATCGTGCCCTGGTAGAACTCGCCGCGCGAGGTGATCAGCGCGGACATCTGCAGGGTGTCGTTGGCGGACGTCCCCGGCATGCCCTGCGTCTTGAGCACCGATCCCGTCTGCGGGTCGATCACCGCGTAGGCGAACCCGTCCAGCGGCGTCGTCAGGTCGAGGCCCTGGCGGATCACCGTGTAGAGCTTGCCGTCAGCGGTGGACAGGTGTGGGACCGCCGCGCTGCGAATCTTCTTGTCCCACACGGTGTGGCAGCCGGTGCCATCGAGGTCGACCCGGGTCATGCCGCCGGTGAACGGCGCGGACGCGGGGACGGCGGGCCCGGCGCCCTCCGGCACGGCCGGGTAGGGGTAACCGTAGGTGCTGGCGACGAACACCGAGTTGCCGATGCCGACGGGCGAATTCTCGCTGCCCGGGCCGCCCGAGGCGAGGACCGGCTGCGAACAGACGAGGTCGCCGGTGGAGACGCGGTAGACCAGGAGGGAGACCTGGGTGTCGGCGCTGTCGACGATGGCCAGGTAGTCGGCACCGGTGGTAGGGCCGAAATAGGTTGGGGTGGAGCCGGTTCCCCAGCTCAGCTGGCCAGGGTTCCGGGCGCTGCCGCGGTCGTAGGGGGCCCGCCAGTCGACCTTCGGGGTGCCGTCCGGTGCCGCGCTGAGCTGGTACAGCGCATGGGTGGTCGCGACCGCGGTCCCGGTGGTCGCGGTGGAGATGCTGTTCTGCACCTGCTCGCCCGCGGGCAGCTGCAGGGTCTTCGTGACACCGCCGGTGTCCACGCGTCCGACCCGCCCGGCGCCGGTCGCGAACCAGACGTTGCCCTGCCAGTCGGGGGCCAGGCCGGTGACGTTGTCACCCGAGGGGATCGCGCCGGTGAGGTCGACGGACTGATCGACGAACAGCCGCCAGGTGCCCAGCGCCGTCCGTTCGTGCTGCACGCGCACCAGGCGGCGGTCGCCGTCGACGGCCACCAGTCGGTTGGCGTTGTCGAGGAACGCGTAGACGCCGCCGAGCAGGCTGCCCTTGGGTAGCTGCAGTTGGGCGACGGACGCCGCGATGGGTAGCACGCCGTCGGTGAGCGGGAGGAGGGACGGGTCGATCAGGTGCACGGTCGGCACCTGGCCGACGATCGGGGTGCACAGCGCGAGAATCAGCCCGTCCGACCCCTCCAGCAGAGTCGGGCACGCCGACGCCAGCGGGATCGAGCCCACGGCGACATGTCCGGTCCCGGGTCCCGCAAGCGGGGTGGCGTCCGAGGAACCGGCGTCGCCGTGCATGGTCGAGGTGCCCATCGGGCCGAGGTGTGGGTTCGGCGGGGCGAGCGGGCCCCAGGTCGGCTGGGCCGTCGCGGCGCCGCCGCCGAGGGTGACGGTCAGGGCGATGAGCAGTGAGGAGAGGGCGACGAGCGCCCGTCTTGCCCCGCGGGTTCCTTGCACAGTGCCTCCATTGCTGTTGGATTCGTTGCGTTGACTTCCCCGACCCACGTGCATTCGAGACGAATGTGAATATTCGTATCGCTAGATACGGTTATTCACTACCGGGTGACCGTAGGGGCAATCGGTCGCCCTGACAAGGGTCTGTTTCCTGGGCCGCGAGATCCGGACAGCAGCCGGCCCTCCCGCCGGGGTGGCGGGAGGGCCGAGTGGGGCTGTGATCAGTCAGTCGCGGGACATGGCGGCCGCGAGGTGTGCCTCGACGTCGACGTACGCATCGTCGGCAATGTCGAAGACGACCTTCTGGATCTCGCCACCCCGGAACTCGAAGCGCGGCTCCGGGTAGGCGCTCGACACCGGATCGGCGCTGTCGTAGCCGATGCACAGGCCCTCGCCGCAGAGGGTGTAGTGGCCGAGGATGGTCCGGATCTTCTGCTCGCCGACCTGCTTGTCGTCGATGTACAGCTTCAGCGGTCCGAGGCCTTCCCGGTTGGGTCCCATGCCCTCCTTCGTGAACTCGACGCCGATGATGTGCTTGCCCGAGGTCGGCACCGGGGCGGAGATACGGTCCTCGGGCGGGATGCCGAGGAAGTTGTAGGCATAGGTGACAGTGCCGTCCTTGATGAACAGCGAGTGCCCGCCGAACCGGGAGCCTTGCGCGAAGATCACGCCCCGCGAGTCCGGAGTGAGGTCGACCTCGGCGAGGATCTTGTACGACACGCCGTGGGTGTTGGCCGCGGACCGCTCGGGTACCTCGGAGGTGCCGGGGTAGTACACGTATTGGCCGCTCGGAGGTGCCGGCTGGTGGAACTCCATCGCGACGAACGTCTCGAAGTCCTTGGGGTTGCCCAGGATCTGGAGGTCGTTGAGCGGCAGCACATTGTTGACCTTCGCCTCCTCCATCCACAGCGCCTTGAGTTCCTCGAGCTTGTCCGGGTGCTCGCCGGCCAGGTTGTGGGCCTCGGCGCGGTCGGCGTCGGTGTGGTACAGCTCCCACTCGTCCTGGTCGAAGTTGCCCTTACCTGAGATCGGGCCGTGAATCGAGACAGCCTTCCAGCCCCGGTGCCACAGCCCGCGCTGGCCGAACATCTCGTAGTACTGGGTCTGTTTCGCGGTCGGCCCCTCGGCTGGGGCGTCGAAGGAGTACTTCATCGAGACGCCGGACAGCGGGGTCTGCTCGACGCCGTGGTAGGTGTCGGGGAACTCGACGCCGCACGCCTCGAGGATCGTCGGCACGATGTCGGTCGAGTGGTGGTACTGGTGGCGCACCTCGCCGCGAGCCTTCATACCGGCCGGCCAGTGGATGACCAACGGGTCGGCGATGCCGCCCTGATAGGTGTAGCGCTTGAACATCTTGTACGGCGTGGAGAATGCCGCCGCCCACCCGGTCGGGTAATGGTTGTAGGTGTCGGGGCTGCCGAGCTTGTCGACCATGCGGAGGTTCTCGGTCTCGTCGTCGGGGTAGCCGCCGAAGATCTTGCCCTCGTTCACCGAGCCGTTCGGACTGCCCTCGCCGGAGGCACCGTTGTCGGCGCAGTAGATGATCAGGGTGTTGTCGAGCTGGCCCGACTCCTCGAGGTAGTCGACGATCCGGCCGACCTGGGCGTCGGTGTACTCGGAGAACCCGGCGAACACCTCGGCCATGCGGCTGAACATGGCCTTCTCTTCGTCGTTCAGCTCGGCCCAGGGGCGGACCTCGTCGCTTGGGGAGAAGGTGCCGTCGGGCATCGGGTTCAGCGGGGTGAGATCGGTGTCCTCGGGGAAGATGCCCTTCTCGACCATGCGACCCAGCACCCATTCGCGGTAGGCCTCGTAGCCGTCGTCGAACATGCCCTTGTACTTGGCGATGTACTCCTCGGGCGCGTGGTGCGGTGCGTGGTTCGCGCCGGGGCAGAACCACAAGTACCAGGGCTTCTCCGGCTCGGTCTGCTTGACGTCGCGGATCATCTTCAGCGCCTGGTCCGCGAGGTCCTTGGAGAGGTGGTAGCCCTCCTCCGGCGTGTAGGGCTGGTCGATGTAGTGGTTGTCCTCGGCGAGCGAGGGATACCAGTTGTTGGTCTCGCCGCCGATGAAGCCGTAGAAGCGGTCGTACCCCTGCGCGAGCGGCCAGTTCTTCTTCGACGCCCCCGCGGTCCACTCGTCGATCGGGACGTTGTGGTTCTTGCCCACCCAGAACGTCGCCCAGCCGGCGTCCCGCAGCACGTTCGCCATCGTCGCGTTCGACGGCGGGATGTGCGAGTTGTAGCCGGGGAAACCCGTGGAGGACTCGGAGATCGTCGCGAACCCGTTGAGGTGGTGGTTGCGTCCGGTGAGGAAGGTCGAGCGGGTCGGCGAGCACAGCGCGGTGGTGTGCCACTGCGAGTAGGTCAGTCCGTTCTCCGCGAGCCGGTCCATCGTCGGCATGTTGATGCGTCCCCCGTAGGGCGACCAGGATGCCTGACCGGTGTCGTCGTAGAGCACGACCAGTACGTTCGGGGCGCCCTTCGGTGCCTTGTCCGGGAGGAATGCATCCCAGTCGGACACCGAGTCTCGGACGTCGAGGTTGATGCTGCCCTTGAATTCCTTGGTCACTGATCGCTCCATTTCCCGTCGGAATGTCCGTACCACCGATGGTCGCCTCGACTGCTCGCCCACGCCTCACCCTCTTGAGGTGAAGCGGTCGCGGATCGATTGCCAGACCATGGGGAGACTGTGGCGAAAGGGGCCGGCAGGAGTGAACACCACGGAGAACAAGCGCGGGCATCGGCTGCTGTTCGGCTCCCTGCAGGGCTATCAGAAGAAGTGGATCCGGCCCGACGTCATCGCGGGCCTCACGGTCTGGGCGGTCCTGGTGCCGGAGGCGCTCGCCTACGCGACCATCGCCGGGGTGCCGCCGGTCGTCGGGCTCTATGCCGCGATCCCGTCGCTGATCCTGTATGCGGCGGTGGGTAGTTCGCGGCACCTGGTGGTCGGGCCGATGTCCGCGACGGCGGCGCTCTCGGCGGCCATCATCGCGCCGATCGCGGGCGCCGACGGCGGCAAGTACATCGCGCTGTCGGCGGTGCTGGCCATCGCGACCGGCATCGTCGGACTGTTGGCGGGCCTGATCCGGCTCGGATTCATCGCGTCGTTCATCTCCGAGCCGGTGCTCAAGGGCTTCATCGTCGGCCTCGCGCTGACCATCATCATCGGCCAGGTCCCCAAGCTGTTCGGGGTCGACAAGTCCGAGGGCAACTTTTTCGAGCAGGCCTGGGGCTTCGTCCGGCACCTCGGCGACACCGACTGGCGGACACTGACCGTCGGCCTGCTCAGCCTTGCGGTCGTGCTCGGGCTCAAACGATGGTTGCCGCTGGTCCCGGGATCGCTGCTCGCCGTGCTGCTCGGCATCGCGGCGGTCGCGGCGTTCGGACTGGACGACAAGGGCGTCGAGATCGTCGGGCACATCGACTCCGGGCTGCCCTCGATCGGTCTGCCCGGCGGAGTCGGGTTCGACGACTACGTGGACCTGCTGGGGCCGGCCGTCGGCGTGCTGCTCATCGGCTTCGCGGAGGGTCTGGGCGCGGCGAAGACGTACGCGGCGAAGGCGGGTTACGAGGTGGACGCGAACCGCGAGCTGCTGGGACTGGGGGCGGCCAACTTCGGATCGGGTCTCGCGTCGGGGATGGTCGTCAACGGCAGTCTCTCGAAGACGGCGGTGAACGGGGGTGCGGGGGCCAAGTCTCAGATCAGCGGCCTGGTCGTCGCGGCACTCACGGTGGTCACGCTGCTCTTCCTCACCGGGTTGTTCGAGAACCTCCCCGAGGCCACGCTTGCCGCCGTCGTCATCGCCGCGGTCATCGAGCTGGTCGACGTGTCCGCGATGAAGCGGCTCTACGGGGTGTGGACCGAGCGACTCGGCAGCATCTACGGTCCCGCGGCCCGCGCGGACTTCGCGGCGGCCCTCGCGGCCATGATGGGTGTGCTGCTGTTCGACACGCTGCCCGGCCTGGTGATCGGCATCGGTGTCTCCATGCTCCTGCTGCTCTATCGGGCCTCACGCCCACACGTCGCCCCGCTGGCGAAGGAGGGCTCGCTGTGGGTCGATGCCGAGCGACACCCGGACCTGGAAACCCGACCGGACGTGGTGGTGGTGCGGGTGGAGGCGGGGCTGTTCTTCGCGAACGCGGATCACGTCAAGGAGTCCATCGAGGACCTGTGCACCGGCACCACCCGGGTGGTGGTGCTGGACGCGGAAACCTCGCCCTTCGTCGACGTCAGCGCCGCGCAGATGCTTTCGCAGCTGCGGGACATCCTGGGGCGCAGAGGGATCGAGCTGCGGGTCGCCCGCGACATCGGGCAGTTCCGGGACACGCTCACACGCGCGGCCCCGGACGGGAAGCATGTCGGGGTGTACCCGACCGTGAGTGCAGCGTTGGCAGATGTGGAGGGTGTGCGATGACAGGTCTCATCACATGGCGGGACACCGCGACCCGCCGGGCGATCGTCGACTTCGTGGCTCGCGTCGAGGCGCGGGAGATCCCGGCCTCCGAGCGGGTCGCGGTGTTCGACAACGACGGCACGCTCTGGACCGAGAAGCCGGTGCAGATCCAGATGCAGTTCGTCTTCGCGCTGTGGGCGAAGATGGCGGCGGCCGATCCGGGCCTGGCCTCTCGTCAACCGTTCAAGGCGGTGGTGGACAAGGACTTCGGCTGGCTGTCGGCCGCCGTCGACAAGCACTACGAGGGCGACGACACCGATATGAGGACGCTGATGGCCGCCGTGGTGGAGGCCTCCGCCGGACAGGAGGTCGAGGCGTACACCCAGGAGGCGAAGGCGTTCCTCGACACCGGGACGCACCCGTCGCTGGGGCTGCCGTTCGCCCGGTGCGTGTTCGCGCCGATGGTGGAGTTGCTCCGATACCTGGAGGCGCACGGGTTCACCACCTACATTGCGTCGGGCGGCGACCGGGACTTCATGCGCCCTGCGGGCGACGAGCTGTACGGTATCCCGCGCGAGCGGGTCATCGGCAGCAGCCTGGGCCTGAGCTACTCCGGCGGGGCCGTTCGGTACGCCCCCGAGATGGGGTTCTTCGACGACGGTCCCGAGAAGCCCGTGCGGGTGTGGAGCCGGATCGGCCGCAAACCGCTTCTGGTGGGCGGGAACTCGAACGGTGATGTGCCGATGTTCGAGTTCGCCCGCGACGACGCGCTGCGCCTGCTCGTGCACCACGACGACGCCGAGCGGGAGTTCGCCTACGACACGGGCGCCGAGACCGCCCTCACGATCGCGGCGGACCGGGGCTGGACGACGGTGAGCATGCGCGACGACTGGGCGGCCGTGTTCCCGGACGGAACCTCGTAGGCCGCCGGGTGACCGTCCTCGCACCGACACTGGTCGGGTACCAGAAGCGCTGGCTGCGGGCCGACGTCGTCGCCGGCCTCAGTGCGGGGGCCGTCGTGATCCCGCAGGCGATGGCGTACGCGACCATCGCGAACATGCCGGTGCAGATCGGGCTGTACACCTGCATGGTGCCGATGGTCGTGTACGCGATGCTCGGCGGATCCCGGACGATCAGCGTCAGCACAACGTCGACGATCGCCATCCTCACCGCGTCGACGATGATCGGTGCCGGGATCGCGGCCGGCTCCGAGGACGCACAGTCGTCTTTGATGACGTTGACCCTGTTGGTCGGGGTGATCCTCCTGCTCGCGCGGGCGCTGAAGCTCGGCGCGATCATCGAGAACATCAGCGAGGCAACGCTGTCCGGGATCAAGGCGGGCGTCGGGCTGACGGTCGCAGTCGGCCAGCTCCCCAAGCTGCTCGGGGTGCCGTCCGACCCGGACGCGACCGGGTTCTTCCGCGTGCTGTGGTCGGCGGTGCGGCAGATCGGGGACGCGAACCTCGCGACGGTGCTGCTCGCGGCCGGGTCGATCGGTGCGCTGTATGCGATGGCGAAGGCGGTGCCGCGGGTTCCGGGGCCGTTGGTGGTCGTCGCCGTCGGTATCGCCCTGGTCGCGTTCACCGGTCTGCAGGGGCGGGGTGTCGAGCTGATCGCCGAGGTGCCGCAGGGGATTCCGTTGCCCGGCATACCGTCGCTCGAGGACGTGGGCGCGCTGATTCCGGGCGCGCTGGCGATCGCGGCGATGGCGTTCCTGGAAACAGTGTCGGTGGCCCGCGGTGTGCGCCGACAGGGTGAGGCGCAGATCGACAGCAACCAGGAGATGCTCGCGAACGGCGCGGCCGCGGTGGCGGGGGCGTTCTTCCATACGCTGCCACCGGCGGGGGGCTTCTCGCAGACCGCGGTGGCGCTACGCGCGGGTGCGCGAACCCAGCTGACCGGGGTGGTGACCGCGCTGCTGGCCGTGCTCGTGGCGCTGTTCCTCGCCCCGGTCCTCAGCGATCTGCCGCAGGCCACCCTCGGGGCGATGGTGGTCGTCGCGACACTGGGTCTGGTGGATCTGAAGGTGTTCGCCCGGTTCTGGCGGATCAACCGCGCCGAGTTCTGGGTGGCCGTGACGACGGCGCTGATCGGGCTCACGGCGGGCCTGCTGCCCGCGGTGGCGGTCGGTGTCCTGTTCACGCTGTACCTGGTGCTGCGGGAACTGAACCGGCCGCACGTGGTGCAGCTGAGCCGGGGATCGGACGGCCGGTGGATCGGCGGCGAGGAGGATGCGCCGTCGGCGCCAGCCGATCCGCTTGTGCTGCGGATCAATTCGGCGCTGTACACGGCGAACGTGCTGGCGAATATCACCGCGATCCGGGAACGGGCCGAGGCCGTGGACGCGAAGGCCGTGGTACTGGACTGCTCGCGGGCCTGGAAGGTCACCACGACGGTCATGCACCACGTACGGGATCTCGACCAGGAGCTGTCCGCCCGCGGCGTCACGATCTACTTCGCGGACCTACCGCAGCGTGAGCTCGAGACCACGCTCAAGACCGAGGCCGGGCGCCGGTTCGAGGAGTCGGGGCGGATCTTCGCCACTGTGGACGATGCGCTTCGCGCAGTGGTGCGGTTACGGAGCCCGGAGACTCCGTAACCGCACCACCGTGGCGGAGCCGCTCGTCTAGGGTTTCGGTATGTCACCCTCCGACAAGGATCATCATCGACTGAACTACGTGGAGTTGTCGGTCACGGATCTCACAGAATCCATGGCCTTCTACCGCTCGGCATTCGGCTGGGAGTTCACCGAGTACGGCCCGCAGTACGCGGGCATCCTCGGCGCGGAGGGAGACGAGGTCGGGGGCCTGCTGCAGGTGTCCGAACGCCGGCCCGCCGGCGGACCGTTCGTGCTGCTGTACTCGGTCGACCTCGACGCGTCGGTGGACGCCGTGCGCGCGGCCGGTGGCACCGTCGTCAACGGCCCCTACGGCTTCCCCGGCGGGCGGCGCTTCCATTTCACGGACCCGAGCGGCAACGAACTCGGCGTCTGGTCCTCGACCTAGGAGACACGCCCTAGCGAATCCGCGTACGCCTCAGTTCAGCCACTCCCGTGCCGCCGCGACCAACGCCTCGACACCGACGGTGAGGGTCGGCTCGAGGACCGGCGCGAAGCGTGGGGAGTGGTTCGACGGGATGTCCCGGTCGGTGGTCCCGGCCGCGGCCGCTCGCATGAAGGTCTCCGGATCCGCGCCACCGAAAAGCCAATAGCAGCACGGCGCCCCGGACGCGGTCGCGAAGACGCCGACGTCCTCGCTGCCCGTCACCAGGCCCGGGTCGACGACGCGATCGTCGCCGAAACGGGACCGGAACGCGGCGGCGGTGCGCTCGACGGCGGCCGGCTCGTTGACCAGGACCGGGAAGCTGTCGATCGGGGTGATCTCCGGCGGGCGGGTCGCGCCCGCCGCGGCGGCCTCCGCGTCGACGATGCGGGTGACCGCGTCGAGCACCTTGGTGCGCACCGCCTGGTCGTAGGTGCGGATGTTGACCTTGAGGACGGCCTCGTCGGGGATGATGTTGTCCTTGGTGCCCGCCTGCAACGAGCCGACCGTCAGCACGACGGTGTCGGTGGCGGCCACGGTCCGGGACACAACGGTCTGCAACCGCAGCACCGTCGAGGCGGCCATCACCACCGGGTCGATCGTGGTCTCCGGCCGCGAGCCGTGACCGCCCTTGCCGAACATCCTGATTCTCAATGCGTCCGTGGCGGCGAATGCGGGTCCGGGCCGAACGGCGAGCATGCCGGCCGGAAACGGGGCGACGTGCTGCCCCAGCACCACGTCCGGGGTGCCGAACCGCGCGAACAGGCCGTCGTCGACCATGGCTTGCGCGCCGCCACCGAGTTCCTCGGCCGGCTGGAACACCGCGAGAATCGTTCCGCGCCAGCCGGACCGGTCGCCCGCCAGCTCCTCCAGCGCACCGAGCAGGCACACGATGTGCATGTCGTGGCCGCACGCGTGCGCCACCGGGACGTCGGCGCCGTCGGGATCACTACCTCGTGCGGTGCTGGCATATGGCAGCCCGGTCTCCTCCGCGACCGGCAGCGCATCCATGTCGGCGCGCAGCAACACGATGGGGCCGTCGCCGCGGCGCAGTGTCCCCACGACCCCGGTGCCGCCGACGCCGCTGGCGGTCTCGAACCCCAGCGCCCGAAGCCGGTTCGCGACGATGCCCGCGGTCCTGGTCTCGTGGAAGGACAACTCCGGGTGGGCGTGCAGGTCCTTGTACAGCTCGGTCAGGGCCGTGGTGTCGACCATGGCGGTCCTTTCGCTCGACGACACACAGTCAAACCCGGACTGCCGGGCCGCGTCTCATGCTTCGCGGGTGAAACGGCAATCCGCAACGCGTTGAGCTTCGGCGGCGCGTTCCTGCTGGTGTACAGCACGATCGGGGTGGCGGCGCTGCTCGGCGGGCGTGCTGTTCCTGGTGGTCGGGCTGTTCCAGCTGCTGCAGCGGCATCCGCGGCGGGAGCGGGGTGATCGGTGAGGGTTCCGGCGTCGGGGTGGTGCGCCGGACCGCGCGATTCGCGCACGAGGTTTCGACGATTCGCGCCCGGGCCCCGGTGTCGAATACGGCCGTCGGAGGTGTCGGGCCGGTCCTACCTGCGCGTTCGGGATCGGTCGCCGTCGTCGGGTGGAGCGGACGATTTCCGGGCCCGAAATCCAGTGGTTTTTGGGGGCGTTTACTTTCCGGCGTTGTGTGAGGATGCACCGATGACATTGGTTGTCACTCAATCGCCGGGCCGAATGCCGGTCTATGCGCGCTGACACCGAGCGGCTGCCCATCGTGGCGGCAACCCCGCCCGCCCCTGCCAGGCCCACCGTCACCGGATGTGTGGCCCCGTCGGGCCGGATGCCGGGAAGTACGTTCGCGGTCGGGCGGTATCGCCTGCTCTCGTGCTGTGGGACGGCGCCGTCGGTGGAGTTCTGGCGTGGACTCGATCTGGTGACCGGCCGTGAGGTCGGGCTGACCCTCCTCGGGGCCGACACGAACCAGCAGGTCGACACCGACGAGGTCTTCGCCCGGACGGTGTGGATGTGCGGGATCCGTACTTCTGCCGTGGCACGGATCGTCGACATGGTCGATGCGGAATCGGCAGGGGCAGTTGTCACCGAATGGGTGCCGAGCTGCTCGCTCGCCGAGGTCATGGAGGGTCGTCCGTCGGCCGTTGCCGCCGCCTCCGCGATCAGGCCACTGGCGCACACGGTCTGCCGGGCGCACGAGATCGGCAGCGTCCTGGCCCTCGACGACCCGGACCGGCTCCGGGTGAGCAGGGACGGGGATGTGTTCCTCGCTTTTCCGGGGCCACTCCCGGACTCGGACAGGGCCTGCGACGTTCGCGGGTTGGGCGTGGCGCTGTCCACGTTGACCACCGGGGACCGGTCGGGCGCCGGGGACCTGGCACAGCTGTCCCGGGTCCCGTCGAGGCTTGCGGAGCTCATCGTCCGGGCGGTGGAACCCGGCGCCGTCGGCGCCGATTGGGTGGCTCACGTGCTCGATGAGGTCGCCGAGCGGAGTTCGATTCGGTCGGCGGCGACCGCGGCCTGGTGAATCCCGGCCGTACGAGACCGTCCGGTCCGCTCGCGCTGTAGTCTTCACCGCAGTGAAGGTTCCTTTGTCGGGGGTGGACAGGGGTACGAATGACCGGAAAGCCTCTTCCGCAGGCCGCATCGTTGACTCGACGTTTCAACGACGGCGTGCGGTTGTGCGGTGCGGAGGGACTCGAGACCCTGTCGGCTGCGGCCGATATGGTGGCGATCAACCCCGACCGCTTCCGTGCCGTGATGCGCACGGCAGACTTCGGGTCGATCCGGGTGAACAGGCTTCGTACCTCGGCTGTTTCGGGGATTCGCACACCGGACCGGCTCGCGGACGACCACAGCGCGTACCTGTCCATGGTCTGCGTGCGGACGGGAGAGATCAGGATTCGACAGAACCGCACCGCCAGTTGCGCGGGCGCGGGACAGATCACGTTTGTCGACTTCGCTGCCGCCTTCGAGGTCGAGCTCTCCCATCGGGGCGACTACGTCTTCGTCTACCTGCCGCACGACCTGCTGGCCGCCCGATCCGTCGATGCGCGAACCCTCGTGGGTGCTGCGGTGCCCGCGTCCGCGCTCGGTGACGCGATAGCCGGGGCGATCGAGGAGTTCGCCGCGACCGACCTGTGTGCCCCGGGATCAGCCGAGGCGGCGCTGATCGAGCGCGGGATCCTCGACCTGTGCCTGGCGGTGATCCTCCAGTCGTCCGGCGAGGCACAGGTGCGGGACGAGATCGGGATCCGAAACCGTGCGCGGGCAAGGGAATTCGTCGAGAGCAACTTCACCGATCCGACCCTGACTATCGCTCAGGTCGCCTCGAGTATCAACGTCAGCCCCCGATACCTGCAGAAACTGTTCGAGACGGAGGAGCACTCGGTTTACGAACTCATCCGCAGACGCCGTGTCCGCTGGGGGGTCGCGCTGCTCACCGATCCGGCCGCCGCGCACCTCACCATCAGTCAGGTTGCACTCCGGAGCGGTTTCGTCGGCCTGAGTCAGTTCAGTCGTGCGGTTCGAGACATCACGGGTGCCTCGCCCCGGGGCATCCGTCGGCGCGCGGACCACACCGAGACCCTTCAGGTGTTCGGCGGCTCGGCGTAACAGTCCCGCACCGCGACATCCATGGGAAAGCGCACCTTCGTCTCGCCGAACAGGAGTCGGGTGGCCGCCTCGGTCGCGGCCAGCACGTGCTCGGTCGCGGTCTCGGGATCGCGGCAGTGCACGACCACCTCGTCGTGCTGGAAGAACACCAATTCCGCGCCATCGACGTCCTCGAGCCGTCGCCTGAGCTCGGCCAGCAGGCACAGGGCCCACTCGGCGGCCGTCGCCTGCACCACGAAGTTCCGGGTGAACCGGCCGCGGGCGTGCGCGTCGCCGCTCGACCACCAGTGCTCGTCGGGCGGCGGGCAGGCCCGGCCCAGCCAGGAATGCACCACCTCGCCGCGTTCCCCCGCCCGCGCCGCGTCCTCGACGAACTGCACCGCAACCGGAAAACGCTTGCGCAGCAAGTTGAGTAGCGCCCGCGACTCCCCGGCGGTGGCGCCGTACAGCACTCCGAGGATTGCGACCTTCGCCTTGTCCCGGTCGCCTGCGAACACCTCGGCGGCCACCGGTGCGTACAGGTCGTCGGCGCCCGCCGCGGCGACCATGAGCGGGTCGCCGGACATCGCGGCCAGGATGCGCGGCTCGAGCTGGCCGGCGTCGGCGATGACGAGGGTGTGGCCGCGATCGGCGATCACGCTGCTGCGCAACGCCTTCGGAATCTGGAGGGCACCGCCGCCGCGGCTTGCCCAACGGCCGGACACCACCCCGCCCGGCACGTACACCGGCCGGAACCTGTCGCCGCGGACCCAGGTGTCGAGCCAGGCCCAACCGTTGGCCGCGTGCAGCTTGGCCAGGTCCCTGTAGTGCAGGAGCGGCTCGATCGCGGGATGGTCGACGTCGCGCAGGAGATAGGCCCGGGTGGAACTGAGCTCGATCCCGTCGCGGGCGAACGCCTCGACCAACTCGACGTGGGATGCGGGGTTGACCCGTCGCCCGAACGCCGCGCCGATCATCTCGGTGATCTCCCGGATTCGCTGCGGCACAGCATCTCCGGTGGTGCGTGGACCCAGGGTGCGTTCGAGGAGATCGAGATGTGCCCGGGCGGAGAACGGCAGCCCGTGGTGACTCATCTCGGCTGCGGCGAGGGCGCCCGCCGACTCGGCGGCGACCAGCAGGCGCAGCCGCGGATCGTCGCCGATCAGCGTGAGCTGCGCGTCGTGGTCGGCGACCACCGCCGCGGGGTCGAGGGGCGGTGCCGCGTCGAACAGGCCTGGCCGTTCGTCGATCGGAGGCTGCGGCGCGACGGCAGGCTCGCTCGCCCGCACGCTCAACAGCGCGCCGGTCAGCGCGAGGTCGTGGCAGCGCTGCACCCGTAGGCCGTCACGCAACACCGCGGGATAGACGGCCGCGGTGTCGGCCCAGACCCACCGAGGATGGCCGTCCGGTTCGAGGGCGCGTACCGCGGCGGATGCGTCGGGGAAGGGAAGCGGTTCGCCCATCGCGTGCCCGCGGTCGTCCGTCCGGATCGCGAGGGTCTGCTCGGGCCCCGGCACCAACACGATTCGCACGGCGCCCAGTCTGCCGTGCGGGTGCGACAACGTCCGCGATCGGTTAGTGGACGCCGTGCCGGATCTCGTCGCGGTGCTCGGCGAAGCGCACCGTCTCGATGACGATGAGCGCCAGCAGCACCGCGGTGAGCAGCCCGAGCGAGGCCAATGCCGGCAGGTGCCATGCCAGCGGGATCAATGCCACGATCACCACCCCCGTCGCGATCCGTCCGGCGTTGACGGGCCCCATCGCTCCGGTCACGTACACCTTGAACCCGGCCAGCCCGAACAGGAAGAGCGCGGCACCGCCGAAGAGCGCCACCAGAGGGATGCCGTACAGGGGGTCGGTGAGGGTGTGATGGCTGCCGTCCCCGACGTAGTTCAGCACCTTCTTCAGTCCGAGCGAGATCAACACGATGCCCATCACCATCGGCAGGTGCAGGAAGGTGTACCCGCCCCGCGCGAGCCTGACCTGTGTCTCCCCGGTGGCCGCGGAGAACGCGCGTTCGGCCGCGAGACTGGTGGTGTCGAAGTACGCCCACCAGAGCAGCCCGCTGACCGCCAGGCCGAGAATCGACCCGACGACGATCGGCCAGGTGATGGGCAGGGCGGCCACCCCGATTCCGATGGAGACGATCGACTCGCCGAGCGCGACGATGATGATCAGCCCGTACCGCTCGGCGAAATGGCTCGCCGACTTCAGCCGCCAGCCCGCGCCGCCGAGCAGGGTGCCCAGGTAGTCGCCGACCAGGGCGGCCACCCACATCAGGGTCTGCGCGGTTCCGGTGAGCTGGGAGGCGATCAGCAGCAGGGTGGTGCCCGCGGCCATCGACGGGACGAAACGCAGCAGCTGACCGCGCAGCTGCGGGTCGTCGGCACTGGCCAGCCAGAACGTGGCCAGGTGCATCAGCCGGACGAAGAAGTAGCCGACGGCGAACACCACCGGTCCGGAGAGGCCGCCGGACAGGTCGTCGAACGCCTCGGGGATGGTGAGCGCGATGATGAACATCGAGCCCATCGCGAAGAACATCGCGACCCGAGCGAACCCCTCGTCGGCGCGCACCACGTTGGCCAGCCAGGTATAGCCGATCCAGCACCACCACAGCACCGCCATCACCAGCACGGCGCGGACCAGATTGCGTGCCGAGGTGTCGTCCGCCATCAGGGCCGTGACACCGGTCAGTGCGAAGACGAAGACGAGGTCGAAGAACAGCTCGAGCGGCGAGACGGAGGATCGCTCCTCCATCGGCAGCATCCTGGTTCGCTTGGGAAGGTCCACGCGGCTACTGTGCCACCACGAAAGGGCCTGCGCAGCGGGTCCAGGTGGGCTCGCGCGGCGCCCGCGGCGCCGGCGTCAGCCGAATCGTCCGGCTGACTGCGGGCACGCCCGGGGTCGTCGGTAGGATTGCCAGCTGGACTTCGTTACCCGTTCCCAGATCCGGAGGTTGATTGGCGTGGCGCTCGTCGTGCAGAAGTACGGCGGATCCTCGGTGGCATCCGCCGAGCGCATCCGACGCGTCGCCGAACGGATCGTGGAGACCAAACGCGCAGGCAACGACGTGGTCGTCGTGGTCTCGGCGATGGGTGACACCACCGACGAGCTGCTCGACCTGGCCCAGCAGGTGTGCCCGGCGGGTCCGCCGGCGCGCGAGATGGACATGCTGCTGACCTCGGGCGAGCGGATCTCGAACTCGCTGGTCGCGATGGCGATCCACGGCCTCGGCGAGGAGGCCCGCTCGTTCACCGGTTCGCAGGCCGGGGTCATCACCACCGGCGCGCACGGCAACGCGAAGATCATCGACGTGACCCCGGGCCGCGTCCGCGACGCGCTCGATCGCGGTTCGATCGTCCTGGTCGCCGGCTTCCAGGGCGTCAGTCAGGACAGCAAGGACGTCACCACGCTCGGCCGCGGCGGGTCCGACACCACCGCCGTCGCGCTGGCGGCCGCGCTGAAGGCCGACGTCTGCGAGATCTACACCGACGTCGACGGCATCTTCACCGCGGATCCGCGGATCGTGCCCGACGCCCAGCGGCTCGACACCGTCTCCTTCGAGGAGATGCTCGAGATGGCCGCGTGCGGCGCGAAGGTGCTCATGCTGCGGTGCGTCGAGTACGCCCGCCGTTACAACGTGCCCGTGCACGTTCGTTCCTCGTACACCACCAAGCCCGGCACCATGGTGTCCGGATCGATGGAGGACATCCCCGTGGAAGAAGCCATCCTCACCGGCGTCGCGCACGACCGCAGCGAGGCCAAGGTCACCGTCGTCGGGCTGCCCGACGTGCCGGGCTACGCGGCAAAGGTCTTCCGCGCGGTCGCCGAGACCGAGATCAACATCGACATGGTGCTGCAGAACATCTCGAAGGTGGAGACCGGCAAGACCGACATCACCTTCACGCTGCCGAAGACCGACGTGCCCGCCGCGGTGGAGAAGCTGACGGAGCTGCAGGGCGAGATCGGGTTCACCCAGATCCTCTCCGACGAGCGCATCGGCAAGGTGTCGCTGGTCGGAGCGGGCATGAAGAGCCACCCGGGCGTCACCGCCACCTTCTGCGAGGCGCTCGCCGAGGCCGGCATCAACATCGACCTGATCTCGACCTCGGAGATCCGCATCTCGGTGCTGGTCGCGGACGACGATCTCGACGACGCGGTGCGTGCAATCCACAAGGCATTCGATCTGGGCGGCGACGAAGAGGCCGTCGTCCACGCGGGAACGGGGCGCTAGAGATGACAACTGTTGCTGTGGTCGGCGCGACCGGTCAGGTCGGCGCCGTCATGCGCGCGCTCCTCGCGGAGCGCAACTTCCCCGCCGACAAGGTGCGGTTCTTCGCGTCGGCCCGCTCGGCCGGCACGAAGCTGCCGTTCCGTGGCGAGGAGATCGTGGTCGAGGACGCCGCGGGCACCCCCGACGAGGACCTCGCGGGCATCGACATCGCGCTGTTCTCGGCGGGTGCGACGCTGTCCCGTGTCCAGGCCCCGCGGTTCGCGGCGGCGGGTGCCACCGTGATCGACAACTCTTCCGCGTGGCGCAAGGACCCCGAGGTCCCGCTCGTGGTCAGCGAGGTCAATCCGGAGGAGGCGAAGAACCCGCCGAAGGGCATCATCGCCAACCCGAACTGCACCACGATGGCGGCGATGCCGGTGCTCAAGGTGCTGCACGACGAGGCAGGCCTGCAGCGGCTGATCATCAGCAGCTACCAGGCGGTGTCGGGCAGCGGCCTGGCCGGAGTCGAGGAGCTGGCGACGCAGGCGCGCGCGGTGATCGACGACGTCGAGAAGCTGGTGCACGACGGCGGTGCCGTGCAGTTCCCGGAGCCGACCAAGTACGTCGCCCCGATCGCGTTCGACGTGATCCCGCTGGCCGGCTCGCTGGTCGAGGACGGCAGCGGCGAGACCGACGAGGACCAGAAGCTCCGCAACGAGAGCCGCAAGATCCTCGGCCTGCCCGACCTGCTCGTCAGCGGCACCTGTGTGCGCGTCCCGGTGTTCACCGGCCACTCGCTGTCGATCAACGCCGAGTTCGGGAACCCGCTGTCGGTCGAGCGTGCCAAGGAGCTGCTCGCCCAGGCGCCCGGCGTGCAGCTCGTCGATGTGCCCACCCCGCTGCAGGCGGCGGGCAGCGATCCGTCGCTGGTCGGCCGCATCCGTCAGGATCCGGGTGTGCCCGGGGGACGCGGCCTCGCGCTGTTCGTCTCCGGCGACAACCTGCGTAAGGGTGCCGCTCTCAACACCATTCAGATCGCGGAGCTGCTCGTCGGCTGACCGTCGCTACGCCGTCTCCTGGTGAGGGGAACCTTCAACCGGTCTAACCGGCTGAAGGTTCCCCTCACCGTTTGGTAGAGGTGGGACCGGGCCGCGGAGCAGGCGGCCGATCCAGCCCTCGTCCAGGGCCAGTGCCTTGATCGTGGTCGCAGCGGCGACCACGACGCCCGACATGACGAACATCCACGTGATCGCGGTGAACACCAGGCCGAGCGCGCCGAACTTCTCCTGCGCCGACTCGCCCGCCAGCGGCAGGTAGATCCGGCCCGCGATGCGCAGCAGGGCCAGCCCGGCGGCGGTCATCGCGGCGGTGGCCCACAGCACCCGGCCGGCGAGCCTGCCCTCGGTGAGCAGGTACGGCACCGCCGACCACAGCGCGAACCAGATGATCAGCTCGCTGCCGAACGCCAGCGGCGGTCCCACCCAGTCGATGCCCGCCAGGTTCCGTGCCACCCCGAGCAACGCGATGGAGGAAGCGACCGCCATCAGCACAGCCACCCAGCGCCAGCTGCCGCGGATGGTCAGTGTCGGGATGTTCCACACCCGGCCGTACAGCCTGCCCAGCGCCCGGGCGAAGGAGGTGCCGCCGAGAATCACCATCAGCATGCCGATGACGCCGAAGGTGGCGAAGGTCGGCGTGTTCGACTCCAGGCTTCCTGCCGTGATCGTGGAGAGGTCCAGGCCCGACGGATCGAGCCCGAGCTGCTCGTAGAGGGTGTCGCCGACCGCGTCCAGGTTCCCGATGGTGCCGACCGCGATGATGACGGGCAGCACCGAGGTGAACTCCTGCGCGGCGAGGGTCATCGAGCGGTCGGCCAGCTCGATGTCGATGATGCCCTTGATCACGCGGGCCACCGTCCGCCCGGCCGACGTCCGCTTCAGCCAACCCCTGGCGGTCTGCTTCTGGACGGCCAGGGCCTCCTTGGCCAGGCTGACCGAGAGTTTCGACGACTTCACGGTGGTCAAGTCAACGCGACAACCGGGCAGGCGCCCTCATCCGGGTCGGGTGAAAGAACGACGTCCGCCGCCCGTCCCCGATCGGGACAGACGGCGGACGGGGAGTTCTCGATCAGGCGGGGGAGTTCGGTGCGGTCGCGCGGTTGGCCGGCCAGCCCGCGGTGAGGCCCCAGATGACGCCGACGTTCAGGGCGATCAGCAGGATCGACAGCCACGGCTGGGTGCCGATCCACGTCAGCTGACCGATGGCGTTCAGCAGCGCGAGGGTCACGCCGAAGACGCGGGCCCAGGTGGCGCCGGCCAGCAACGCGCCACCGCCGACCACGAGCAGGACGCCCCACACGATGAGCACCCACCCCCACCGGTCGTAGTCGAGGATGACCAGCTTCTCCTCGCCGAGGAAGAGCCGGGAGGGTGAGGCAAGCGCGACGATGCCGGCGATGGCGTTGAAGGTGCCGATCATGATCAGGATGAGGCCGGCGAATACGCCCCAGCCCCCGGGGGTCTTGTCGTCCATGGGTTCCTTCGGTGACGTGGTGATCGGGTGGGGGATCAGAAGATCAGCGCGACGAGGATCGGTGCCGCGGTGAGGACGATCGCGACGAGCGAGATGATCGCGACGGTCTTGACGGCCGTCTCCTGCCGGTTGTGGTGATTGGACATGGCGCTCACGGTAGGTCCCGGAAACGGTGGTCCGCGTCATCCGCTCAGGGTGAGATGGGGTGCGGATTCGTGTACGGTGCTCTGCCGACCTATATCGTTCCGTGATAGTCGAGTCGATTTTTCAATGAAAGGACCATCAAGTGCTCAAGGGATTCAAGGAGTTCCTCCTGCGGGGCAATGTGTTGGACCTCGCCGTCGCAGTCGTGGTCGGCGCCGCCTTCACCGCGATCGTGACCTCGTTCACCGAGAACATCGTGAACCCGCTCGTCGCGTCGCTGGGCGGTTCGAACGAGATGGGATTCGGCTTCCAGATCACCGACAGCCCCGAGACCTTCGTGAATCTCGGTGCCGTCCTGAGCTCCGTCATCAACTTCGTGCTCATCGCGTCGGTCGTGTACTTCGTGCTGATCGTCCCGTTCAACTCGGTCAAGGAGCGTTTCATGACCGAGCAGGAGAAGGAGGCCACGGACATCGAGCTGCTGACCGAGATCCGGAACCTGCTCGCCGACGCCAACGCCAACGCCGACACCAACTCGACCCGGGTCGAGCCCTAACCGTTCGTCGTTGCTCGCGGCGTCCCGGACCCCGAGGGTCGGGGACGCCGCGATTGTTTTCTCCTCATCCGGTGCGGGTGAGATTGCGGATCGGCGCTGTCGAATCGCCACCCGAGGCCGCATGCTTTTCACATGACGTCCGACGAAGCGAAGCCACTCGATGCCGACGAGCGGGCGGAACTGATCCGCCTGCGCGCCCAGGTGGCCGAGACCGAGCGCGCCCGGGTCGCCGAGGCCGAGGTCGCCAAGCGCCGCGGGGTCGGCGGCGCGTTGCGCTGGACCGCGTCCGGCCTCCTGATCGTCCTGGTCGCCGTGCTGCTGCTGACCTCGGTGCTGGCGCGCTTCACGCGGAGCGAGATCCTCGACACCGACCGGTACGTGGCGACCGTGGCGCCGCTCGGCTCCGACCCCGCCGTGCAGGACGAGATCACCAACCAGGTGACGCGCCAGATCTTCACCAGGCTCGATGTCGAGAAGGCGACGCAGGAGGCGCTCACGGCACTGACCGAGAACGCGCCGCGGGTGCCGCCGCAGGTCGTCGGCCTGGCCCCCGTGATCGCCGGCCAGGCCGAGGGGTTCATCCGGGACACCGTGCACTCGCTGGTGAGCAGCGACGAGTTCGAGAGCGCGTGGATCGACGCGAACCGGATCGCCCATGAGCAGCTCGTCGCGGTCGCGACCGGCGAGACCGGTGTGGTCGAGATCGACGAGAAGGGCACGGTGAGCGTGCCGCTCAAGGCGATCCTCGAGACCGTCAAGGAGAACCTCACCGAGCGCGGGTTCGCCTTCGCCGACAAGATCCCCGAGGTCGACGCGAGCTTCGTGATCTTCCAGTCCGCCGACCTCGTGAAGGCGCAGAGGGCCGTCAACGCGCTCGACAAGGCCGCCACCTGGCTGCCGTGGCTCGCGGTGCTGGCCGCGATCGGGGCGGTGTTCGCCGCACCGCACGGCAGGCGGCTGCGGGCCCTGTCGTTGGTGGGACTGGGGGCCGCGATCGCGATGGCGCTGCTGGCCGTGTCGCTGCACATCGCCCGCGCGGTGTACATCGACGAGATCCCGTCGGACGTGCTGTCCCCAGCGGCGGCCGCGGCGGTGGTGGACGCGGTGGCGGCCCCGCTCAAGACGATGGTGCGTGCCTGGTTCCTGACCGGGATCGTCGTCGCGCTGATCGGCTACCTGACCGGAGGGTCGACCTCCGCGCTCGCGGTGCGCCGCGGGTTCACCCGGGGTGTCGACAAGATCCGGAAGACGGGGGAGGGCAGGGCACCGACCCAGCTCGAGGTGTGGACCGCCCGACTGCGGGTCCCGCTGCGGGTGGCGATCGTCGCGGTCGCCGTCGCGGTGCTGGTCTTCTGGACCTACCCGTCCGGGGTGGTGGTGTTCACGATCGCGTTGCTGGCCCTGCTCGCGCTGATCGCCGTCGAGGTGGTTGCGCGGCCCGGGGTTGCCGCCGCCGGGGCCGAGGAGCGGACACCCGAGGCCGAGAATCAAACTTAGCGACGGTCGACCATCGCCGGGTTCCACCACCGGGCAAAGAGATTCGACTCCGAAATTCGTCCGTTCCGCCCTTTCTTGCCTTGTTCGGGGAAAGATGTTGCAGTGGGACGGGGTGACCGAGTCACAGCCCGACGCCGCGCAGCCCAACGTCGCGGTGGGTCACCCCAACCGGATTGGCAATTCTGACCGAGGCCCACAGCCGAGTGCGTGCTGATGCCGCAAGGCGCGGCGAGTAAGGAAGGGATCCACTAGATGAGCAATGGCATTGATCCTCAGCACACCAAGGGCGCCGACGAGAAGCTGACCACCGCGGTCGGCGCACCGGTGCCCGACAACCAGAACGTCGCCACTGCCGGCCCGCGTGGGCCGCAGCTGTTGCAGGACGTCTGGTTCCTCGAGAAGCTCGCCCACTTCGACCGCGAGGTCATCCCGGAGCGGCGCATGCACGCCAAGGGCTCCGGCGCCTACGGCACGTTCACCGTGACCAACGACATCACCCAGTACACGAGCGCGAAGATCTTCTCCGAGGTCGGCAAGAAGACGGAGCTGTTCGCGCGGTTCTCGACGGTGGCGGGAGAACGCGGCGCGGCCGATGCAGAGCGCGACATCCGCGGCTTCGCCGTCAAGTTCTACACCGAGGAGGGCAACTGGGACCTCGTCGGCAACAACACCCCGGTCTTCTTCTTCCGCGATCCGCTGAAGTTCCCGGACCTCAACCACGCGGTCAAGCGCGATCCCCGCACGAACCTGCGCAGCGCCAACAACAACTGGGACTTCTGGACGAACCTGCCGGAGTCGCTGCACCAGGTGACGATCGTGATGAGCGATCGCGGCATCCCGGCCTCGTACCGGCACATGCACGGATTCGGCTCGCACACGTTCAGCTTCATCAACGCCGAGGGCGAGCGGTTCTGGGTGAAGTTCCACCACCGCGTCCAGCAGGGCATCAAGAACCTCACCGACGCGGAGGCCGCCGCGCTCGTCGGTGGTGACCGAGAGAGCCACCAGCGCGACCTGTTCGACGCCATCGAGGCCGGTGACTTCCCGAAGTGGAAGCTGTGCGTGCAGATCATGCCCGAGGCGGACGCGGCGAAGGTCCCGTACCACCCGTTCGATCTCACGAAGGTCTGGCCGAAGGGTGACTACCCGCTGATCGAGGTCGGCGAGTGGGAGCTCAACCGCAACCCCGACAACTACTTCGCCGAGGTCGAGCAGGCCGCGTTCAACCCCGCGCACGTGGTGCCCGGCATCAGCTTCTCCCCGGACCGGATGCTGCAGGGCCGGTTGTTCTCCTACGGTGACGCGCAGCGTTACCGCCTCGGAGTGAACAACTTCCAGATCCCGGTCAACGCGCCCAGGAGCCCGGTGCACAACTTCCACCGTGACGGCGCCATGCGGGTCGACGGCAACCAGGGCGGATCGCTGCACTACGAGCCCAACAGCTACGGCAAGTGGCAGGAGCAGCCGCAGTACCGGGACCCGGCGCAGGCCGTCGGCGCGGTCGCGGATCACTTCGATTACCGCGCGGACGACGACAACTACTTCTCGCAGCCGCGGGTGTTGTTCAACAACATGAGCGACGAGCAGAAGCAGGCGCTGTTCGACAACACCGCCCGTGCCATCAACGGTGCCTCGGACCAGGTCGTGCAGCGGCACATCGACAACTGCACCGCCTGCGACCCGGCCTACGGTGAGGGCGTCGCGAAGGCGATCAAAGCGCTGAGCTGACACCAGCGCGACCGTCCGCCCGGACCGGGATCACCCGGTCCGGGCGGACGCGTATCCGGGGGTGTTCGGCGCGAGGTCGCGGGCTCGACACCGGCCGGCCCCGTTGCCGGGGAACAATCTCGAGCCCCCGCCCGTTGAACCCCTCGTCGACGTCCGGACATGCCCCGGGCCTCACCCCTTTTGTCGCTTCGAGCGACCACTCGCCGAGAGGCGCCTGTGGGACGTCGACCCGTAGGGCCGCCCGATCTTCTCGGGCGGCCCTACTTCGTTCCGGTCGGCCTCGGCGAGGTCAGCGCGCCGCGGGGACCGCGTCCGGCGGGGCCGCCCCGGCCTGCTCGGCGCCGGATTCCGTGGGGTCGGCCTTGCGGTCGCGCATCACCAGCACCGCCAGGACCGCGGCAGCCAGGACACCGCAGGCGCTGACGACGAAGGTGGTCGACATGGCGCTGCTGAAGGCGGTCCGCGCGGTCTCGGCCAGGACGCCGTCGCCGGTGGCCGCGGACACACCGAGCGCCTCACCGATCGACAGGCTCGCCCCGGCGGGTGCGGAATCCGGCATCGCTCCGGTGAAGCGGCTGGCCAGGATGCTGCCCAGGACCGCGACGCCGAGCGCCGCGCCCGCCTGCTGAATGGTGTCGTTGAGCGCGGAGCCGACCCCGGCCTGCTCCGGCGGTACCTCGCCCATCAGCGCCGCGATCGCGGCGGGCATCGCGAGGCCACCGCCCGCGCCGAGCACGAACAGGGCCGCGGTCAGCATCACCGGTCCGCCGTCGGGGGCGATCGACAGCATGAGGAAGCCGGCCGCCGCGATCGTCAGCCCGAGGCCCACCATGGCCCGGTTGCCGATCTTCTGGCCGAACGTGGCGCCGACGGTGTTGAAGACGAGCGAGGCCAGCGCCATGGGGATGAACGCCATGCCGGCCTTCGTCGGCGAGTATCCGAGGCCGAACTGCATGTACTGCGTCAGCACCAGCAGCAGGCCACCGTTGCCGACCTGAACCAACGTGAGCGACAGGCTGCCGCCGCTGAAGTTGCGGTTGCGGAACAGGCCGAGCGGAACCATCGGGGACTCCGTGCGCATCTCCCAGACCACGAACCCCGTCAGGGCGACAACGGCGATGCCGAGCGCGGTGACGGTGCTCGCGTGGGACAGCCCGTTCTTCGGCAGGTCGTTGATCGTCCACACCAGGGCGACCATGCCGACCGCGGACAGGATCGCGCCGAGCGGGTCGGGCCTGAGCCACGGGCCCTTGGACTCCGGCATCAGCACGAGCGCGGCGACGATGGCGACGACGGCGATCGGGACGTTGATGAGGAAGACCGAGCCCCACGAGAACCACGAGATGAGCGCGCCGCCCAGGATCGGGCCGCCGACCAGGCCGAGCATGGCCACCGCGCTCCACGCGGCCATCGCCTTCGGCCGTTCGGTCTCGTCGAACACCGTGATCAGGATCGACAGGGTGCTCGGCATGATCAGTGCGCCGCCGATGCCCATCGCGACACGGGCGGCGATCAGCTCTGCCGGGCTGTCGGCGAACGTGGCCACCAGCGAGGCGATCCCGAACAGCGCCAGGCCGATGATCATGACCTTCCGCCTGCCGAACCGGTCCGACATGCTGCCCGCGGCGAGCAGCAGGCCGGCGAACACCAGCATGTACGACTCGAGGATCCACTGGATGTCCTGGGCGCTGGCGCCGAGGTCGGTGGTCAGTGACGGCACCGCCACCGTCAGCGCCATGTTGTCGACGACCAGCACCAAGGTGCTCAGGCACAGCACGATCAGGATCAGCCACCGGCGTGGCCCGTGTTCCTGTGTGGTTTCCATTCGTGTCCCTCCCGGGGTGTTTGCGTACGTCGTTCCGCTGTTGCGCACACCGTACGCATAAGGGAACGGCATGCGCAAGAGCATGCGTTGTGCGCTATCCTCGGCCGGGACGAGAGGAGGCTGTGATGGCAGCCGACGAGAAGGCGATCTCCTCGGTGTGGACCCGTCCGCGCCGGACCAGGGATCGGCCGGCGCTGAGCCGAGAGCAGATCGTGTCCGAGGCGGTCCGGTTGCTCGACTCCGAGGGGGTCGACGCGCTGAGCATGCGGCAACTGGGCGCCCGGCTGGGGGCGGGGGCGACCTCGCTCTACCGGCACGTCGCGAATCGGGACGAACTGATCGAGCTGGTCGTGGACGAGGTCTATGGCGAGATCCGGGTGCCCGAGGTCGACGGCCCGGCCGACCTGCGCGCGGCGGTCGCGGTCTGTGCCGCCAGCGTGCGGTCGATGATCGTGCGGCATCCCTGGATCGCGTCCATGCTCGGCGCGGTGGGTCTGTCATATCTCGGCCCGAATGTCATGCGGCTCAACGACAGGATGCTCGCCCTCTTCACGGCGGCCGGGTTCACCGTGGAGGATGCCGTGCCGGCCATCAGCACGGTCTTCGCCTATGTCATCGGGATGGGGATCAGTGAGGCCGCGTGGCTGACGACGCTCGCGCGCAGCGGCCGGTCGGAGCAGGAGTGGGCCGAGCAGTTGCGCCCCTCCGTCGACGATGCCGCGCGGGAGTACCCGGCGTTGCGTGAGTCGTTCGAGGTGCACGGCGCGGTGGCCCCGCAGCAGGCCCGCGACGATCTCTTCGACTACGGGCTCGCCCGGATCCTCGACGGACTGGAGGCCCGGCCGCGCACGTAGCGGTCCGGCCGACCGTCGTGGGATTCGCCCGCGGGGCCATTCTTGACGTGTCCCAGGACCAGCGCATACTGGGGTTATGGGGCACGGAGGCAGTCACCTCGACCCCCGGGCGCAATTGCGCGCAGCGGGGCTCCGGGTGACCGCTCCGCGTGTCGCCGTCTTGAATGCTGTTGTCGCGCAACCTCATTCGGATGCCGACCGGGTCGCCACCGAGGCGCGTCGGGAGCTCGGGTCCGTGTCCACCCAGGCCGTGTACGACGTGCTGAAGGCCTGCGTGGCCGCCGGGATACTCCGCCGAATCGAACCGGCCGGTTCTCCCGCTCGGTTCGAGGCCCGAACCGGAGACAATCACCATCATCTGGTCTGCCGCAGCTGCGGCGCGGTGTTCGACGCCGACTGTGTCGTCGGCCGCGCACCCTGCCTGCAGCCATCGGACACCCACGGATTCGTGATCGACGAGGCCGAGGTCGTGTTCTGGGGGAGCTGCCCGCGCTGCCAGGCGGCGGCGAGCGAGGAAGCGGCTCGGTTCCCCTGACTCGGGACGGTTCGTCATCACCGCCGGACGTCCGCGAGCGAGCCCTCGGCGCCGACCCAGGGCAGGGGCGTGCTCTTGGCCACACCCGGGAACCATTGCGGGCGCGAGGCGTTGAACAGAATGAGTGTGGATGACGCCATCCGCACTCACTGCGTAACCGACCGCATACGAAACCGCAGGAGTGAATCAATGACCACCAGCCCCATCGTCAGCACCCTCGACGCCGGCCAGCAGCAGATCGCGGGGGAGGCCCTACAGGGCACCGTCGTCGACCTGATCGACCTCAGCCTCATCGCCAAGCAGGCCCACTGGAACGTCATCGGTCGCAACTTCCTGTCGGTGCACCCCTCCCTGGACGAACTGGTCACCACCGCACGTGATTTCACCGACGAGGCGGCCGAGCGCGCCACCGCGATCGGGGTCAGCCCGGACGGGCGCGCCGCCACGGTCGCCGCGGACGCGGGGACTAAGGGCTTCGGGGCAGGCTGGACGAAGGACACCGAGGTGGTCGACGCGATCGTGGCGAACCTGGCCGCGGTCGTCGAGCGCCTCCGTGCCCGCATCGAGGCCACCGAGAAGGCCGATCCGGTCACCCAGGACCTGCTCATCGGCATCACCGCGCGACTGGAGCAGCTGCACTGGATGTGGCAGGCGCAGGGGGCGTAGCCCCCGTGCGCGCTTGACGAGTCCTGACCCTCGTCGAGCGCGCACGGGCTACTCCATGAACCGTGCGAGGAACTCGATCAGCAGGCGTTCCGCGACCGGCTCGGGCAGCGCCTCGATCAGCGCGAGAACCTCGGCCAGCGGGCCGTCCAGCCCGCCGCCGGGTTCCAGCCCCACGAGGGCGAGGACGGCGGCGCAGTTCTCGCTGGTGAGGTCCTCGGGTCGGATCTGGCCGGCGGCCGCGACCACGTCGGCCGGGGCCTGTGCGCCCGGCACGCCGCGTACCGAGTCCGCCGCCCCCGCCAGCGCATCGCACAGTTCCACGCTGACCCGCTCGGTGACCGGCGTGAGCGTGAGATGCGTGGTGCGCGGCAGGGTCGTGCCGTCCGACTGCGTCCGGCCGGGTTGCGGTTGCAGCGTCCAGCCCAGATCCGTCGCGGCGTCCGCCCAGCGGTGGGGGTCCACCCGGCGATCGGCGGCGACGTCGGGGTCGGCGGCCACGGCGAGCAGCGGGCCGACCGGGTCGCCCACGACGCGGAGTCCCTCGATGCCGTCGACGGCCTTGCGCACCTGTTCGGCCGCCCGCGCGATCTGCCCGGTCAGCTCGGCGAATCCGGTGCGACCCAGGGTTTGTGAGACCGCCCAGCCCGCGGCGATAGGCATCACCGTCCGGGATCCGAGGATGGTGGGATTGACGACGGCGTAGCCGGGCCAGGCGCTGGTCGCGAACCATTGGCGCCGATGCCGGTCGCGGTCCCGGTAGAGCAGCACCGACACGCCCTTCGGGGCATAGCCGTACTTGTGGAGATCCACCGAGACACTCGCGACGCCCGGCACCCGCAGATCCCAGGCCGGCCGATCCTCGGCGCCCGGCCACCACGGCAGCACCCAGGCGCCGATGCAGCC
Source organism: Rhodococcus daqingensis (assembly GCF_042665615.1). Taxonomy (NCBI): domain Bacteria; kingdom Bacillati; phylum Actinomycetota; class Actinomycetes; order Mycobacteriales; family Nocardiaceae; genus Rhodococcus; species Rhodococcus daqingensis. The sequence continues at coordinate 199,167 of NZ_JBHTCS010000030.1, forward strand.
GTCGACGTGCACGGGGACGCCCTGGGCGGCACAGACTTCCGCGATCTCGGCGACCGGGTCCAGGGCGCCGTGGGGGTAGGACGGCGTCGACGCGACCACCAGCGCGACGCTCTCGTCCAGCGCGGCCGCGACGTCCCCGGCCCGCAGCCTGCAGGTGTCGGGGTCCACCGGCAACACCCGCAGGCGCAGGTCCAGGTAGTGCGCCGCCTTGATGAACGCGGCGTGGGCGGTGGAGCCGATCACCAGGGTCGGACGCGCCTCGCTGCCGGTGCTCGCGCGCCAGGTGTCGCGGGCGGACTTGACCGCGAGGATGCAGCTCTCGGTTCCGCCGCTGGTGACGCTGCCGATGACGTCGGGTACGCCGGCGGCCAGCACGTCGCGGGCCATCGCGACGAGGTCGCGTTCGAGCGCCGCGACGGAGGGGAAGGTGGTCGGGTCGAGTCCGTTGAGCGGCTGGGCCTTTCGGGCCGCCTCGGCGGCCACCTCGTGGAGCTCGCCGACACCCGGGTCGTACACATAGGACAGCAGGTGTCCGCCCTCGGTGGGAGCGTCCGCCTTCCTCAGCTCGTCGAGCTGGGCGAGCACCTCGGCGGTGCTGCGTTCGAAGATCACCTGCTGCTCCTGTTCTGCTCCTCGGCCGCCAGTCGGTATCCGCGCAACGACACCATGCTCGCGGCCACGAGGACCGCGGGCACGGCGGCGAGAGCGATCACGATACCTGCGATCGCCCCGTCGGATTGGGTGACGGTGTTCCCTTCGGTCGAGGAGACGAACCCGGTGACGGCCAGGATGGCGAGCACCACCGCGGGGCCGAGCGCCATGCCGAAGGTCTCCGCGGCGGTCCACACCCCGCTGAAGGCGCCGGCGCGCACCGACCCGGCCGCGGACTCCTGGTGGTCGCTGATCACGTCCGGCAGCATCGACATCGGCAGCATCTGCATGCCGGCGTAGCCGATCCCGGCCAGCGCCACCAGCGCGTAGACCCACGGGCCGGGGGAGGCGAGCAACCCCAGCATCGCGACCGCGGACGCCAGGAAGATCCCGGACGCCAGGAAGTACGCGCGCTGCTTTCCCCATGCCCGCACCAGCCGGATCCACATCGGCATCACCGCCAGGGCCGGTGCGACCAGGGCGGCGAACAGGATGGACACCGCGCCCTCGGAGTCGAGCACGTAGGTGGCCGCGTACTGGGCGGCGCCGAGCATGCATCCGACGGCGAGGGCCTGGAGCGCGAAGGTGCCGAGCAGGAATCGGAACGGGCCGCTCGAGCGCACCGCGGCGAGGCTGTCGGCGAGCCCGTGGCCCGACGACGTCTCGGCCGGGGAGCTGCCGACGCCGGCGCCGCGCGGCGCGATCCGCCAGGCGGCGAGCATGCCGAGCCCAAGGGTCAGCCCGGCGATCACCCCCATCAGCAGGTATCCGGTCCTGCCGCCGCCGCCGAGTTCGCGCAGCGCCGGGCCGCCGGCCCCGAACAGCAGGATCGCGACGGCGAGCAGCGCGACGCGCCAGGACATCAACCGGGACCGCTCGTGATAGTCCTCGGTCAGTTCGGCGGGCAGCGCGATGTAGGGCACCTGGAACAGGCCGAAGGCGATCGCGGCGAGGATGAACGCCGCGGTCACCCAGAGGCAGCCGATCAGCGTGGACGCGCCGGCGGGCACCGCGAAGGTGAGCGCGAAGAACACCGGGAGGGTGAGCGCGCCGAGGAGCAGGAACCGGCGACGGGTCCCGGTGCGGGCCGCGTCGGCGTCGCTGCGGGACCCGATGTACGGGTTGATGAGCACGTCGAGCGCCTTGGGGGCAAACACCACGACGGAGGCGGCCGCGGCCGCGACCCCGAGGGTGTCGGTGAGGTAGTAGGCCAGCACCAGCCCGGGCAGGGTGGCGAAGCCTCCGGTGCCGAACGAACCGAAGGAATAGCCGGTGACGGTCGAACTGCTCAGCCGTGGGGGAGCCATGGTCATCGGGCCAACATAGGACATCGGGTCGGACCACGAGAGGGTTGTGCGCACTTTGGATTTCGGGTCGTGCGCCGGTGATTCACGTGAAACCGTCACCCGGACGGCCGGGTCCGGGCGCCCGGGACGACGAACGCCCCCACCTGGCGGGTGGGGGCGTTCGTCGTGGGTGCCGCTAGGAACCGAAGATGCTGTCGAGAGATCCCTTGCCGCCCGGGTTGTCGCCGCCGGAGACCTTCACGGTCGACGCGCTCGACGTCGACTCCTTGAATCCGGTGGCGCCGCTGTAGACGGCCTTGATCTGACGGTCACCGGTCTGGGTGAACTCGTACGACAGCGTGGCCTGTCCGTTCACCACGTCGACCGCCTGACCGATCGCGGTGTTGCCGTCCATGAAGGTCACGGTGCCCGAGGTCACCGCGGCGCCGGACTCGGTCTTCACGGCCGCCGACAGGTTCACCGGGGAGCCCTTGGTCGCGGTGCCCGGAGCGGTCAGCGTGGTCACCGTGGCGACCTCGACGGGCGCCGGGTCGGTGACCGTGACGGTCTGCGCCTGTCCGGTGGAGCCGTTGAAGTTCTCGGCGCCGCTGTAGACGGCGGAGATCGGGTGCGCACCGGTGGTGGTGAACGTGTGGCTCAGCTTCGCGCCACCGTCGACCAGCCCGATCGGGCCGCCGATGTTGGTGGCGCCGTCCTTGAACTGCACGGTGCCGCCGACGGCGTTGTTGCCCTCGTTGTCCTTGACCAGAGCCCAGAGGTCCACCGAGTCACCGGTTTTCGCCTCGCCCGGGACGTTGAGCGTGGTCACGGTGTCGACGATGACGGGGTCGGTGGAGACGTCGACGGTGGAGGCCGTGCTGGTGCTGGTGTTGAAACCGTCGGTGCCGCTGTAGACGGCGGTGACCGGGTGCGCACCGTCGGAGGTGAAGGTGTGGCTCAGGGTCGCGGTGGCGCCGTTGAGAGTGATCGGGCCGCCGATGTTGTTGGCGCCGTCCTTGAACTGGACGGTGCCGCCGCTGGGTGCGGGGGCGATGGTGGCCGTGAGGTCGACGGCGGTGCCGGTCTTGGCGGTGGCCGGGACAGTGAGGGTGGTGGTGGTGTCCACGGCGTTGGCGGAGACGTTGACGTTCGACGGTGCCGAGGTGGACGGCTTGTTGCCGGCATCACCGCTGTACACGGCGGTGATGGAGTGGTTTCCGGTGGTGGTGAAGGTGTGGTTGAGGGTGGCGGTGCCGTTGTTCACCGGGACGGCGTTGCCGATGTTGGTGGCGCCGTCCTTGAACTGGACGGTGCCGGTGGCGCCCGCGGGGGCGACGGTGGCGGTGAGGTCGACGGCGGTGCCGGTCTTGGCGGTCGCCGGGACAGTGAGCGTGGTCGTGGTGTCCACGATGACCGGATCCGTGGTGACGGTCACGGTGGCGGCCGCCGACGTCGACGGCTTGTTGGCGGCGTCACCGCTGTACACGGCGGTGATCGTGTGCGCCCCGTTGGCGGTGAACGTGTGGTTCAGGGTGGCGGTGCCGTTGTTCACCGGGACGGCGTTGCCGATGTTGTTGGCGCCGTCCTTGAACTGGACGGTGCCGGTGGCGCCCGCGGGGGCGACGGTGGCGGTGAGGTCGACGGCGGTGCCGGTCTTGGCGGTGCCGGGGACGTTCAGCGTGGTGGTGGTGTCGGCGGCGGCGGCGCCCACGTTGATGGTCGCCAGCGGTCCCGCACCCGCATTCAGGGCCGAGCCCTGCGCATCGCGCGGGGTGCAGCGAGTGGGTGCCCACTGGTTGCCGAAGAAGCTGGCCAGGGGCAGGAAGGTGTAGTAGTTCTCGTTGTTGTTGTAGCTGCCCGCGGCGCCCGCGGTGCGCACCTTCGGCGTGATGACGCCCGCCGCACCCGCCGTGACGGTGACATCGATGGCGGGGAGCCGGAACCAGCTGTCCCCGTTGGCGTTGTTGCTGCCGTCGAGGTTCTTCTTGAGCTTCGGTGCCCGGATGCCGCCCTGACTGTTGGTGCTCGACGAGGGGCTGTTGGCGATGACCTCGTTGTTGCCCGAGAGCCGGAGGATCGGACCGGCCGCGTCGGGGCTGCCCGCGGTGTTCACCCGAATCACGCTGGGCGCCACATTGTCCAAGTTGATTCCGGTGCCCGGGACCACGTTCGCGCTGACGAACGTCGCGTTCGCGGGGATCTCGTAGTCCACCTTCAGTCGCGAGATGTTGGTGGTCGTGGCGCCGGAATCGCTGTTGGGGTACGACCCGCCGCCGGGCTGGATGCGGTAGGTGAAGGTCTCACCCGCCGTGACAGAGGCGGGCGCGTCGACGGTCATCGAGGTGTCCGCGACCTTGTGGACGGTGATGGTCGCGCTGGCCTGGCAGGAATTCTTGAACGGGGTGGTCGTGGGCGCCGCGGACGCGGGGCTGCCGATCAACAGCAGACCCGCGGCCAGCGCCACGGACGTGACCGGTACGGCGCATTGCCGCACAGTGGACTTGGACATAACACTCCTTGCGCCCGACTCGCGGGAGATATGTCGAGCATCGGCTGGACGAAATTGCCCACACTGTGCCACCGCAATCGGGAACTTGTTGCAGTTTTGACTACAGGCACCGAAAGTTACGGTCGGGTAAGGAGTTGTGCCAGAAATTCGCAGGTAGCGGGTGAGATGTCGGCGAGTTCACCCTTTTGAGACCATTCCGTGTCCGTACTTCGGCGGTCCTGGCTGGGTGTTTCCTGCGAAAAATGCAACGTGTTCATCCGAAGGATGCGGGCAGCCGTGCCCACTCAGACCTCGGCCGCGGCGAGCGGCAGATCGATGATCAACTCCGGTCCGGTGCGCGCCTGCACGTCCGCCACCTCGATGCCGGGCGCGACCTCGCGCAGGACCAACCCGGCTTCGGTGACGTCGAGGACCGCAAGATCGGTGATGATGCGGTGGACCACCGCCCGGCCGGTCAGCGGGAGCGAACACCGTTCGACGATCTTCGGCGCACCGTCCTTGGCGCAGTGCTCCATCAGCACGATCACCCGGCCCGCGCCGTGCACGAGATCCATCGCCCCGCCCGGCCCCTTCACCATCTTGCCGGGAATCATCCAGTTCGCCAGGTCGCCGGTCGCCGAGACCTGCATGCCGCCGAGGATCGCCGCGTCGATCTTGCCGCCGCGGATCATCCCGAAGCTGAGCGCGGAGTCGAAGAACGACGCGCCCGGTAGCACCGTCACCGTCTCCTTGCCCGCGTTGATCAGGTCCGGATCCATTTCGGGCTCGGTCGGATACGGGCCGACGCCGAGGATTCCGTTCTCCGATTGCAGCACCACCGAGCAGTCCGGCGGGACGAAATTCGGCACCAGGGTGGGCAGCCCGATCCCCAGGTTCACGTACCAGCCGTCGCGCAGTTCCTGCGCGGCTCGCGCCGCCATCTCCTCGCGGGTGCGGGCACCCGTCATGGTGTTGCCGCCGGCCATGCTCATCGCTCGCTCTCGGTAGTCGTTCTGACGGTGCGCTTTTCGATCCGTTTGGTGATGCCGTGACCGACCTCGAGGACGCGGTGCACGTACACCCCCGGCAGGTGCACGGAGTCGGGATCGAGTTCACCCGGCTCCACCAGTTCCTCGACCTGCGCGATGGTGGTCCGGCCCGCCATGGCCGCGAGCGGCGAGAAGTTGCGGGCCGACAGATCGAACACCAGATTGCCGTGGCGGTCGCCCCGCGCGGCGTGGACGAGGGCGAAGTCGGTGCTGATCGCCTCCTCGAGCACATAGTCGCGGCCGCCGAAGGCCTGCACCGGCTTGGCGGGCGAGGCCACCGCGACGCCGCCAGCACCGTCGTATCGCCGTGGCAGCCCGCCCTCGGCCACCTGGGTGCCGACCCCGCTCTGGGTGTAGAAGGCGGCGATGCCGGAGCCGCCGGCCCGGAGCTTCTCGGCCAGGGTGCCCTGCGGGGTCAGCTCCAGTTCCAGTTCGCCGGAGAGGAACTGGCGCTCGAACTCCTTGTTCTCCCCGACGTAGGAGGAGACCATCTTCCTGATCCGGCCCGCGCCGAGCAGCAACCCCAGGCCCCAGTCGTCGACGCCGCAGTTGTTGCTGACGATCTCGAGTCCAGCGGCGCCGCCGTCGAGTACGGCCTGAATGAGCACCGACGGGATGCCGCAGAGCCCGAACCCGCCCACCGCGAGACTGGCGCCGTCGCCGATGTCCGCGACGGCCTCGGTGGCCGTGCGTACTGTCTTGTCCATCATCGCGCGCTCCATCCGCCGTCCATCGTGTACGAGGCCCCGGTCACCATCGCGGCGTCGTCGCCGGCCAGCCATGCCACCAGCGAGGCCACCTCGGCCGGTTCCACCAGCCGCTTGATCGCGCTCTCGGTGAGCATCACCCGTGCGAGCACCTCCTCCTCGGGGATCCCGTGCGCGGCGGCCTGGTCGGCGATCTGCTTCTCCACCAGCGGGGTTCGCACGTACCCCGGGTTGATGCAGTTGCTGGTCACGCCGTGCGGTCCGCCCTCGAGCGCGGTCACCTTGGAGAGCCCCTCGAGGCCGTGCTTCGCGGTGACGTACGCGGACTTGAACTCCGAGGCCCGCAGTCCGTGCACGGACGAGACGTTGATGATCCGGCCGAATCCGTTGGCGTACATGTGTGGCAGGGCGGCGCGGATCAGCAGGAATGGCGCCTCCACCATCAGCGCCAGGAGCCTGCGGAACTCGACGGGCGGAAACTCCTCGATCGGGCTGATCCGCTGCACGCCGGCGTTGTTCACCAGGATGTCCGTTTCGAGGGTGAGCCCGGCGAGCGACTCGGTGTCGAGCAGGTCGATCGCCCATGCCCGGCCGTCGAGTTCGTCGGCGAGCGCCTTCGCGGCGACATCGTCGACGTCGGCGATCACCACGTGGGCGCCCCGTGCAGCGAGCGCCCTGGCGGCGGCCGCGCCGATCCCGCCCGCGCCGCCGGTGATCAGGGCGGAACGCCCGGCGAGGGTCTGCGCGGTCATCGGGCCACCACCGCGTCCGGGTCGGTGACGAGCGGTGCGTCCGTCGCCGCGTTCTCCTCGGCGAGGGTCCGCGCGTCGGCCGCGTCGATGGATTCGAGCGCGATGCCCTTGGTCTCCCGGGCGAAGGCGACCGCGATGACTGTCACCACCGAGGCGCCGAGCAGGTAGAACGCGATCGGCACGGACGAGTCGAAGCGACTGAGCAGGCCGGTGGCGATGATCGGTGCGAGCGAACCCGCCACGATCGAGGTGACCTGGTAGCCGAGCGAGACGCCGGAGTACCGCATCCGCGTCGGGAACATCTCGGCCATGATGGCGGGCTGACCGGCGTACATGAATGCGTGGATGATCAGCCCGATCACGATGGCCGCCAAGACGATCGCGTTGTGGGCGCTGTCCATCATGGGGAAGGCGAAGAAGCCCCAGGAGCCCGCGAGGAGGGCGCCGATCAGGTAGGTGGGACGGCGGCCGAGGGTGTCGGACAGCCGGCCGCAGAGCGGGACCGCGACGAAGTGCACGCCGTGGGCGATGAGCATCATCCACAGGATCTTGCTGGTGTCGGCGTGCACGACCACCTTGAGGTAGGTGATCGAGAAGGTCACCACCAGGTAGTACATGATGTTCTCCGCGAACCGCAGGCCCATCGCCGTGAGCACGCCGCGGGGGTAGCGGCGCAGCACCTCGAACACGCCGTACGAGGCGGCCTTGTTCTTCTCGACCAGCTTCTGTGCCTCGAGGAAGATCGGTGCGTCGCTGACCTTGGTGCGAATGTAGTAGCCCACCAACACGATCAGGGCCGACAGCCAGAAGGCGATGCGCCAGCCCCAGCTGAGGAAGGCCGCATCGGAGAGCGTGGTGGTCAGGACCAGGAGCACGATGGTGGCGAGCAGGTTGCCCGCCGGGACGCCCGCCTGCGGCCAGCTGGCCCAGAATCCGCGACTGCGGTTCGGACTGTGCTCGGCGACGAGCAGTACCGCGCCGCCCCATTCGCCGCCGACTGCGAAGCCCTGGACGAAGCGCAGCGCCACCAGGATCGCCGGTGCCCAGTAGCCGATCTGGCCGAAGGTGGGGATGCAGCCCATCAGGAAGGTGGCCGCGCCGACGAGCAGCAGGCTGAACTGCAGCAGCTTCTTGCGGCCGAACTTGTCGCCGAAGTGCCCGAAGACGATGCCGCCGATGGGACGGGCCGCGAAGCCGACCGCGTAGGTGACGAACGCGGCGATGATCGCGTCGAGTTCGTTGCCCCCGGCGGGGAAGAAGACCTTGGAGAAGACCAGGGTCGCGGCGGTGCCGTAGAGGAAGAACTCGTACCACTCGACGACGGTGCCCGCCATCGAGGCGCCGACGACCTTCTTCAGGCCGGACGGCGGGGCATCCGAGGCCGCGCCCGCGTCGCCCCCGCTCGCCCGTGACAGTTGATCGGTACTCATCGCTGACTCCTCGTGTGCTCGGCCCGACAATCCCGTCCGCCCTGTGATGCAGTCCACATTCGGCGTCCCGCGATGAGTATTGGTGCACGCGATGCGGCCCACAATGGGGAAAATCGCACGTCCGATCTGCAAGAATGCAGATGTGGTGGATTCGGTCGAGCGGCATTCCCCGGGGCGGCCGAGCGCCGACGATCTCCTGGTGCTCCTCGCCGTCGGCCGGACCGGGCGCTTCACCTCGGCCGCGGAAGACCTCGGGGTCAACCACACGACCATCTCCCGCCGCATCGCGGCGCTGGAGCGGACCCTGGGCGGGCGGCTGTTGGTTCGGGCGGCGGGTGGCTGGGAGTTGACGGACCTCGGCCGACAGGCGCTGGCCGCGGCAGAGAGCGTCGAGGCGGTGGTCGACGCCCTTGCCGCCGATTCCTCCGGGCCGGGCAGGCTCAAGGGTGTGGTGCGGGTGTCCGCGACGGACGGGTTCAGCGCCTACATTGCCGCGCCCGCCGCCGCCCGGGTGCGGCGTCGTCACCCGGACCTCGCGGTGGAGATCGTGGCGACCACCCGCCGCGCGTCCCGTCAGCGGTCCGGCATGGATGTGGAGATCGTGGTCGGGCGACCGCAGGTGCACCGAGCTGAAGCCCTGCCTCTGGCGGACTACGTGTTGGGTTTGTATGCCTCGCGGGACTATCTGCGCGACCGCGGCACACCACACACGATCGCGGAGCTCGCCGAGCACTCCCTGGTGTACTTCGTCGACTCGATGTTGCAGGTGGACGACCTGGACGTCGCGCGGAGCATCGCTCCCCAGATGCGCGAATCGGTGAGTTCCACAAACGTTTTCGTCCACGTGGAGGCCACCAGGGCCGCCGCGGGCATCGGGCTGCTGCCCTGCTTCATGGCGGACCGGCACCCGGACCTGGTGCGGCTGCTGCCGGAGTTGGTCTCGACAAAACTGACCTATTGGCTGGTGGCCCGGTCGGAGGCGCTGCGCAGGCGGGAGGTGGCGGCCGTGGTCGAGGAGATCAGGGACACCGCCGAGCGGGAGCGCGACCGGTTGCTCGGGACGTTTCGGTAGCGCCGATGAGTTTCGGGCACGCCGGGAGTCAGAAGCTATGACACCCGCGACACCGAGCACACAGGAGCACGACGATGAAACTGACTGTCACCACCTTCGTCACCCTCGACGGCGTCTACCAGGCCCCGGGCGGTCCCCAGGAGGACCCCAGCGGCGGGTTCGTCCACGGGGGCTGGTCGGCCCCGTACGGCGACGAGGACTTCGGGCGGTTCATGACCGGCGTGTTCGAGCATGCGGAGGCGTTCCTGCTGGGCCGCAAGACCTACGAGATCTTTGCGTCCTACTGGCCGCTGCACGCCGACCCGGCCGACCCGATCGCCTCCTCGTTGAACGTGCTGCCCAAGTACGTCGCCACGACCACCCTCGCCTCGGCCGACTGGCAGAACACCCACCTGATTACCGGCGACCTGCGTGAGGAGATCGTCGCGCTCAAGCAGCGCGACGGCAAGGAGCTGCAGGTCCACGGCAGCGGGGCGCTCGTGCGGTGGCTGCTGCGGGAGGGCCTGATCGACACGCTCCACCTGCTGTCGTTCCCGGTCCTGCTCGGCACCGGGAAGCGGCTGTTCCCGACCGATGCGCTGCCCACCGCGTACGCACTGACCCAGTCACGCACCACGAGTGCCGGTGTCGTCCTCAGCTCGTATGAGCGGTCGGGCGAGCCCGAGTACGGCGACTACGCCGAGGACGAACGGGTGTAGTGGGGCGAGCTACGGCGCCACCGGGTTCCTTTGTGACGCTGTGGGGGTTGCGGCAAACGGCGGCGGGAGCCTTTGCGGCGTCAGATGCGGCCCGTCTCGTGGGCCCACATGGCGACCTCGACGCGGTTTCGGGCGCCGAGCTTTCGCATGAGACTGGCGAGGTGGGCTTTGACGGTGCTTGGGGTGATGTGGAGCTCGCTGGCGATCTCATTGTTGGTGCGGCCTAGGGCTACAGGCACGAGGACTTCCTCCTCGCGGGCGGTGAGCAGTTCTATCGGCTGCCTCGGTGGTGAGGTCTGTGCGTTGGCGAACGCTTCGAGCAGTCGGACAGTCACGCTGGGTGCGATCAGTGCGTCTCCGGCGGCGGCGGCGTGGATGGCCTGGGTCAGCAGGGCGGGTCCGGCGTCCTTGAGCAGGAACCCGCGGGCGCCGGCTTTGAGCGCCCCGTGGACATACTCGTCGAGGTCGAAGGTGGTGATGACCACGATCGGCAGGGGGTCGGTTACGTCGGGGCCGGCGAGGCGTCGGGTGGCTTCGATGCCGTCCATCAGCGGCATCCGGATGTCGAACAGGCCGACGTCGGGGCGCAGCTGGAGCGCCATGCCGACTGCCTCGCGCCCGTCGGCGGCCGCGCCCACCACTTCGATGTCGGGTTGGGCGTCGAGCAGCATCGTCAGCCCGGTGCGCACGATGGGCTGATCGTCGGCGATGAGGACCCTGATGCTCATCGTGGCGTCCCGGTTCGGGGCAGGACCGCCTCTACCCGCCAGCCCCGCTCGGCGGCGGGGCCTGCGTGGAAGGTGCCGCCGAGCAGTGAGGCGCGTTCCCGCATGCCCACCAGGCCGTAGCCTGCTGGGGCGCGGCCGCCGGCGGCGGAGCCGTCGTCGTCGATGGTCAGCCGTACCTGGTCGGCGTCGCCTGTGACGGCGACGGTGACCCGGGTCGCGTGGCGGGCGTGCCGTCGAGCGTTGGTGATGGACTCCTGGGCTAGGCGGTAGATCGCGGCCCCGACCGCCGGGCTGAGGTCGTCGAACTCGCCGGAGAGCGTCACCTCGACGCAGGGACGCGTCTGGCCATCGGTGGCGAGCTGCTCGACCTCGGCCACGCCGGGTTGCGGCGCGAACTCGGTGTCCTGTGAGGCGCGGAGCACGCCGACGATGGCGCGCAGCTCGGTGAGGGTGCGGGTCGCTGCGTCCTCGATGACGGTCAGGGTCTCGATGGCACGCTCGGGGTGGGAGGCCGCGATGGCACGTCCTGCTTGGGCCTGGATGGCGATGCCCGAGACGTGGTGGGCGACGGTGTCGTGGAGTTCACGAGCGAGCTGTTCGCGTTCGCGGGCCTTGGCTTGGTCGATGTCGCGGATGCGGATCTTCGCGCGATAGCGGATCGCGGCGCCGAGCGCGGCGGCGAACAGGAAGAACGCGTATCCCGCGACCGCTTCCGCCGGGCTGGTGGGGTCGGCGCCGTGTGTGGTGATGATGGCCAGCCAGAGCAGGATCAGGCCGAGGCCGCTTGCGGCTTCCCGGCCGGAGCCCCACCGGAACAGGGCGTAGACCAGGATCAGCACCGCGATGCTGCTGTTCAGCAGGGCGCCTTGCGACCCGGTGAGGATTCTGATGATGTCGACGATCGTCAACGTGCCGATGGAGACCGCAACCGCGGCGAGCGGGTGTGTGCGTCGCCACAGCAGGGGGCCGAGGACCGCGAGCACCTCGAGCAGCAGCAGCGGGAGCGGCGCCAGGTCCTGGCGAAGCACCACTTCCAACACCGACCAGCAGATCAGTACTGCGACCAGGGCCCAGTCCCGCGGCCCCCGGTCCGGGGCATTCGTGGGTCGAGGTTCGGCCCACAGCGAGCGGAGTGCGTTGGTGGCCATCCGATCAGCCTAGGCAGCCCGCGTGCCCGGTGTATCCGTCGAAAGTACAAAAACTCGGCTGTGCCAACGACCAGGTCGAATCAGGCTCCGGGGCTGATGTGCCCGTCGCCGGCATCCGTGAAGGTGGAAGCACCCACCCGATCAAGCCGAGGAGCATTGTGATGAGAACGCCTCAATCCCACACCGCACCGGAGAATCCGCCGTCCCAGAGCACGTTTCAAGATCTGCGCCTGCCCGTGCAGGCCAAACTCGCAGCAGCATGGACCAGCTTCATGTTCCTCTACATCTACGTCGACTACCTCGCCCTGTACAAGCCCGGCTTCCTCGACGACCTCCTGGCCGGCACGGTCCACGAGTTCGACCTCGGCCCCACCTTTGTCTCCATGGCGCTCACGCTCATGGCCATCCCGATCCTCATGATCCTGCTCTCCGTGACACTGCCCGCCCGTGTCAACCGCACCGTCAACCTCGTCGTGGCAACGCTCTACATCCCCGTCTCGCTGTACAACGTGACAGGGGAGTCCGGGACCTACTTCTACTTCTACGGCCTCTCCATCGGACTCGAGGTGCTGCTCCTGGCCTTCATCCTGCGCTCCGCCTGGACCTGGCCACGCCGCACCGCATCACCGGCGACCCTGGCAGCCAGCCTCGACAGCGAGCCACTCGGCACGCCGCAGCAGGCGTGACTGCCCGCCCCGCGCCCGACCATCCTTCGCTCGCCCCACCCGCGGGCACGGTCATACCACTAGGTCGTGTCTCCCAGCCACGCCAGCATGCGGCCCTGTGACCAGCAGCGGCCAACGGCCTCGGCGCTCAGAGTCGCCCCGTCGAACACCGCCAGGCCGATGATGCTGTGCCCAGAGGCGCGGCGATCACCGAGCGTCGGAATCGTCGGCGCGACTCCGACCCCCTCCGCTGACACCCACGCCACCGTCCGGCCGGCCGCCGCTTCGTCGAGGCGGTGCAGGAAGCGCAGGCGGCTCTCGAGCGGGAAGCGGGACAGCGCCCACGCCGTGGTGACGACCGGCAGGGCGTCCGCGGGCACACGGGCGAAGGCGTCGGGCACCACCTCGAGGGCGTCACCTCGCAGCAGCAGCGGAGGGGCCGTCGCCGCCAACGCCATCTCCGCGTCGAGCCTCGCGGCCCGCTCCGGCTGATCCGGCCACAGGCAGGCGCGCAACCATCGGGCCTCCTCCGGGTCTGTCACGTCGACCGGATCGAGGTCGATACCGACCCGGGCGACGACCTCGGGCATCGCCCGCATCGGTAGGGGCCGGTCTCCCACGATCGAGGACGACAGCTGCACGGGAGACGACGGGTCGCCCAGCGATTGTCCGTTGCTGTACGTGATGCCGACGCGATCGACATTGAGATTGAGCCCGGCCGAACAGCCCACGTCGATCAGCCCGACCGCATCCGCGCCCACCCGGCGCGCCGCCTCGGCAATGGCCGGATACAGCACGGCGCAGCGTCCGGTCTCGTCGGTCCGCGTCTGCCGACGTACGGCGATGGCCACGACCGAGTCGGTCATACGCAGCAGCGTGTCGATCGCGGCGTCTGCGGCAGCGTCGCCGTCCCCAGTTGCATAGGCCGCGGCAAGCGCCGGGGCGCGCCCGGCGAGGGCGAGGTCGTGGAGCGCGGCGAGGATCACCGTGGGGTGCCGCTTGCGGGCCGGCGCCGCCCCGATGGCGCGCAACGCCTCGTCGGACTCGCTCAGGGCGACGGCGACGCGCTTGTACAGCGGCGATGTTCCGGCGGCGTCGACCTCGCCGAAGCGTCGGTACACCTGCGCGAGAGTGCGAGTTCCACCAACGGGTGCGGCGCTTTCTGCGGTCGGCCTGGGCATCGACGACGATCCTAGCCACCGAGCACCGAGGCCGAGCGCGTGATCATCAGGCGGGCCTGATGTTGGCGTTGAGGTGGAAGGTGTTGCCGGGGTCGTAGTGCGCCTTGACGGCGGCCAGTCGGTCGTACTTGGTCGGCCCGTACGAGGCGCGGACCCGGTTCTCGTCCGGCTCCGCCATGAAGTTGACGTAGCCGCCCTGATTCGACGCGAGCGGGCGGAGCGCCTCCCAGATCGACCGGGTCCAGGCCCGGTCGGCGGCCAGCAGTTCCGGGGTGTCGGCGACCCCGGCGATATTGCACACGTAGTGCGGGGTGCGGGCACCACCGAATGCCGTGTCGTTCTCGCCGACGGAGGCGAAGGCGCCGTCGAGGCGGAAGATCGGCATGAACGAGAGCGGTGAACTCTTGCGCGGGGCGTGCTCGACCAGGACGGCGATCACCTCATCGGTGAGGTCCACGAGGTCGAGCGCCTTCTCGTAGCCGAGGATCCCCCAGGGCGCGGCGCCGTCGAGCATCTGCTGCAGTCCGGCATACGGGATCGGGGTGACGAACTCGAACAGCGGCGGCACCGCGTCCCGGATCGGCGCCACCGCCGCCGCGTGTTCCGCGGCGGACGAGAACCCCGCGACAATGAGCGCATGGCCGGGGACGCCCCGGTATTGTTCGGGCACAAAGGGTTCCGGTGGTGCGCACATCCCTGCGGCGATCAGGCTGCCGCTCCTCGTGGGCAGCGTCGGGATGAACTCTCGACACAACCGCAGCGCGTCGGCGCCGTCGTCGAGCGACCAGAAGAACAGCCCGAGGTTCACCTCGGGGCCTACCGGGTGGAGGCGGTACTCGAACTCGGTCACCACGCCGAAGTTCCCGCCGCCGCCCCGAATCGCCCAGAACAGGTCCGGATGCTCGTCGTCGGAGGCCCGGACGACGCTGCCGTCGGCGAGCACCACCTCGGCCGAGGCCAGGTTGTCGATGGACAGCCCCGCGAGATGGGTCAGCCAGCCCATCCCGCCGCCGAGGGTGAGCCCGCCGACCCCGGTGTGGCTGATCACCCCGCCGGTCACGGCCAGCCCGTGTGCCTGTGTCGCCGCATCCAGGTCCGCCATCGTCGCGCCGCCGCCGACCCGCGCCATGGCGGTCTCGGACTCGACCGACGTGCCGTTCATCGCGCTCAGGTCGATCATCAGGCCGCCCTCGCTGACCGCGGTACCGCTGAACGCATGTCCACCGCCCCGGACCGAGACCTCGAGTTCCCGATCCCGGGCGAATCCCAGCGCGGAACCGACATCGCCTGGCGACAGGCACCGTGCGATGCCGGCCGGACGGTGATCGATGTCGCCGTTCCAGATCGACCTGGCCTCGTCGTATCCGGTGTCGTCCGGACCGAACACCGGCCCGCCGATCGACGACCTCAGCACACCGAGGTCGTCGCTCACCTCAGTCATCACGCTCTCCGTCCGTCGGGGCCGGCTCCGCGATGCGCGCGGGCGCGTCGTTCCCCGCCGTCCGAGACCGCCGGACCTCGGCGCCGACCGGACCGCGGCGGCGCCCCGAACTAGGCGTGCGTCAATGCTATTCGGTGGCGAGCGCGCGCGGCAAGGTCGCCGGACGAGCTGCGATCACCAGTCGGACCGCAGGATGCTGCCTCTCTCGCCGAAGGGCTCGTCCTCGTCCTCGTCGCCGGCTGCACTCTGTGCCGGCTCGGGCGCCCGGCGGAGCGCGTCCTGCGCCTCGCGGGCGAGTTGCTCGCGTTCCTCCGCCGAGAGGGCATTCAGGCGTTCCAACGCCTGGGGGAGCGCGGCGTCGAGCGCTCGACTGAACGCCTCGGTGCCCGCGAACTCGCGGACGGCCTTCGCTCCCGACAACACCTCACCGATCGACTTGCGGAGGTCCGGGTCGTCCGACCCGGCGGCCAGGGACCGCAGCGTGGAGGTCAGCCGGTGCGAGAGGGCGGCATCGCCCCGGGCGACATCGAGGAGATGTTCCGATTGCTCCATGTCAGGCTCCCGGGTGGGTGTAGGCGGTCTGCGGCAGCGGGGGCAGGTCGACGAACTCCGCGCCCGCGGCAGTGCCGACGATGCCGGCCATCAGGGCCTGGACCGTGGACCAGGTCTTGGTCCAGTGGTCGAGGATCGCATTCCATTTGGCGAGCATCTCGGTGACTTGGAGCGCCGCCAACGCGAATGAGCCGGCGGCGGCCGCGGCGCCGAATCCGGAGGCGATCAGCATTTCGCCCGCCGCGATCTCGACGAGAGCGATGATGGCCTTGTCGGTGATCGACGACAGTGCGTCGCCGACGGCCTTCGACAGCTCGTACATGGCGATCGCGAGCTGATCCATCTGCATGCCGATGTCTTTCAGCGGGCCTTCCTGGCGTGCAACCGATTTCGCCAGATCGTCGAAGTAGCGACGCGCGCTGTCGGCGGCGGCGCCGTGCCAGCTGCCGTCGAGCGCCTCGATCCCGTCCCTGATCGAGGCGCCGACCGCGGCGTTGTACGCGGCGAGATTGTGGACGGCATCGCCCGCGCGTTTCACCCCGTCCCAGTCGCCGGAGAGTTGTTCGGCCGCCCAATCCCAGGGATTCACACCGAATATCGACTCACAGAACTTCTGGACGTAGAAGGACGGCGACAGGACCGAGAGCCCGAGCGCGTCCTCGAGGAGGTCGGGGATCGGGTCCGATCCCTCCGGTGGTCTGAGGGCCTCCGCCGGTTTGGTTCCCATCAGCGGCCGCCGCGGTAGGTGCGGTCGAGATTCCCCGAATTCCCTTGGTCCTGGCCGCGGTACATCCGCGCGTTCTTCGACAGTTCGGTGGACGACGACTCCGCCAACTTTCCGAGCTGCGCGTAGTTGGCGTCGAGCCTGTCCCGCGCTTTCTGAATGGCCTCGGTCACCGCGAAGAAGATGCGGCCACTCGCGGTCGACAGGTTCAGCCACTCGCCCAGATAGTCGCGGGCGGACTCATTCTGTTCGGCGAGTTCACGCATCCTCGATGAAAAAGCATCGAGATCGGCAGGGTCCACCTGCAATGGATCGGACATCATTCCCCCTCTGAAATCCCCCAAAAACCTGGTCATTACAGCACATCACCCTGAGGGCGGTGCGGGGCGAGGCGCTCAGCCGATGCCATACTTCGCCGCATGGGGGATGAATTGCGTGCGGACGTGCGAATCGCGACGGTGCCGCAGGATCTCGGCGAGGACGAGGACCGGATCACCGAGAAGATGAGCGAACAGTTGATGGTCCTCGCGCGGCCGGCGCCACCGGTATGCGCGCGGCACGGTGAGGCTGAGGTGGAGCGCAGGGGGACCACCCTGCACTCGACGCGGCGTTATGCCTACGGCAGTTTCCCGCTGTTCAGTCAGGATGCCGTTCTGGAGGAAGAGTTGGTCTACTTCATCACTCTGGAGTGGCCGTTGTGTGCACAGTGCCTGGCCACCCGACAACGGTGGAACAAGGGCGCGCTCATCCCATTGTTCGGGTTCTTCGTCGCCTTGGTAGCCGTCATCTACACCGCGAACACCTCGCGCAGCGAGGCGGTCATCTCGCTCGGGGTGTTCGCGATCATCGGGCTGCTTCTCCTCGCGGGAAAGATGCGCCAGCGCGGACGGAGCCTGACCGGAGCAATCGTCGAGCGTGACGGGTCGGCGCTCCTGGTGCCGAGCGCCCACCCGAATTTCGTGCGGATGATCGATCAGCCGTAGGTGTGGATCGACGGAACCGTTCGGGTGGGCGGTGCGTCTATGTGGGTGGAGCGGGTCTATCGACGGGGCAGGGGGAGTCATGCGGTTTTGCAACTGGGCTGCGGATTGGTACTTCCTGGGCATCGCGACAACCACGCGAACGATGGGCGAGGTGAAGTCGAACGCTCGTAACGTTGATTTCGGGCCGGCCAATGTTGGTGAGCGTGAGGCAGTGACCTATCGCGAGGCAGCACGGCAGGACCATTGCGATGTGGCATTCGAGATTCCGGGTGAATTCATTCTGATAAGGGTCGAAAAGAAGGGGTCGAAGGAAGTACGTGAGGATCCGTGTGTGGTCGCGATTCGAAGTGCCACTGTGATGGATCGGTACCTACCGCGATGAGCTCAGAATTCAAGGATCGCGAACGGCCGAGGGTGCAATGACCGATATCAAATTGGCCCCGACTGCCTTCCAACAATTGGCAGGGCAGGTAGATGCGGGGAAGCCGTCATCCAGCAGCACATCGACACGGTGAAGCGGATGCGGGACGTATTCGACAGGGCCGGAAAGGCTTACGCAGTCGCAGAGGAGTCCAACGCACAGGCCATCGGCGCCGCCGGGTCCGGGCTCTCGGACTGAAAAGCGGAGTAGGGGGGCGGAAATGAGTGTTCCGGGTATGGATGGGGTCCTGCAGGGGCTCGGGCAGGTCGCGGGGTCGCTCGCAGACGGGGTGAGCGCGGCGACCTCCGATTTCGTGAACTCGTCCTCTGGGGTGACCCGGCAGGCTGTGCAGGGCGCCGGCATCCTGACGGGCACCGACCCCCTGGGATGGGCGCGCGACCGTGACGTCCAGCAGGAGGGCAATCGGCGCCGCGACGACCTCTACGCCGAACGGGACGCCGCCCGGTACCAGGGGGAGTACGACGCGTCGTCGGTTCAGATGGAGAACTTCGACGGGATGTCGCACGAGGAGATCAAGGCGAGACTCGACTCGGCTGCGCCAGGTGGCATCCTCGAGGACGGCCGAATGTGGCGGGCCGCGGCGGATCGACTGCAGCAGAGCGTGTCCGCGTTCACTGGTGAGATCGCGTCGGCCATCGGGGGCGGTTGGGAGGGAGCGGCAGCCGATAAGGCATCGAGCGGGGTGTCCGGATACTCCACCAGTGCATCCGAGCTGCAGCGCAGCGCGATCCTGATCGCGAACAAGATCGAGGAAGCGCACACGGGCATCGATCAGGCCAGGCGCCGGATGCCGGAACCGGAGAGCACAAACGTGCTCGACATTCTCCGCAGCGGCATCGTCACGAACCCGATCGGCGGGTTGCAGCAGGCGTTCCACAAGTCCGAAGAGGCCCGCCAAGAGGCCATCCAGATCATGAAGACCGAGTACGCACCCGTTGTGCAGCAAGCGGATTCGCAGGTGCCGGTGCTGCCGCCGCCACACAATCCGGTCGCCGTTCCGCCGGACGTGCCCCCGACGGGCCGGCCGGTGGACGGGGGTGGTTCTCCCGGTGACGGGACCGCCCCGTGGGCTCCGCCCGCCGAGCGGGCACCGGTCCCTGATCGCGCGGACTCCGCGTCGGGCGGGCCCGGCGACGGCGGTGGGGCTGGGGACCGCGAGGCGGGCATCGATCCGTCGGCAATCGAGAGCGGGGCCGACGGGAGTCCCCAGGGCGGCGCCACGGCCGGCACCCCGTTCGCGGGCGACGCGGTGACCCGGGCGGCATCGGCCGACGCCTCCGGGGGGCCGGGCTCAGCGGGATTCGGCACAGGCGGAAACGGCGCGGGCGGATCCGGCTCCGGTGGAACCGGAGTGGGCTCCGGCGCGGGCGGGGGAGCGGGAACCGGTCTGGGATCCGGCGGCGGCTTCGCCTCCGGCCCGGGTGCTCTCGGGGGCATAGGATCCGGCGCCGGGTCGGGATCAGGTGCCGGGCGGGCGGTCTCGCCCGGACCCGGGGCAGGCGCGGTTCCGGCGGCCGGTGCGTCCGGCGGCGGTGCGGGTGCGGTGGCGGGCCGTCCCGGCGCACCTGGCATGGGTGCGATGGCACCCGGCGGCGCCCGCGGCGGTGGCGACGAGGACACAGAGCACAGGACGCCCGGCTACCTCGTCAGCGTCCAGAACGGCAGCGAGCTGATCGGCGACCTGCCCAAGGTCGCTCCCCCGGTCCTCGGCGGATGAGCACCGGCCGGTGGGACCTCGAACCGCTCGAATTCGACCTGGTGTGGGGGCAGCTCGGCCGGGACCGGTTGCCGTACCCGTTGCAGTACCGCCCGGCCGAGAAACTGGCGTCCGACTTCCGGCGTTCGCGGGCCGTCGCCGCGGCGAACCTGCGGGCCCGGATGGACGAGGATCTCTACCGGGCCTTCGCGGTGCTGGCCGAGCCCGCCGCACACCTCGCGGTGTTCGGGATCGATTCGATGAACTCGCTGCAGGAGAAGGTTATTCGGATCCATGCCGGCGTGCGGGACGGTATCGGCGCCGTCGCCGTGCAGGAGCCGGGGGATGGCAGGGAATCCGGCGCGGGCATTCGGCTGACGCTGCTCGACGCGACGGGTGTGGCCCGGGAGGTGGTGAACGCGATGCCGTCCGCCGGGGCGGGCGTCCGCGCTCCGCTCTCGGTCGACGCCTCCGAGCTGGGTCGCCGCCCCGGCGGGTCGTATCTCACCGCTTCGCACTCGCTGACCGTTCCGCAACGGGTGGCGGGCTACTTCGACCGTCCTCGGCGTTCGACAGGAGAGATCACCGCCACCCCGGGTCCCGCGCTCGACACCCGGCCGAGTCCGCAGGCGCGGGGGTTCCGATGGATCGACTTCGTGGACGACGGCCGGTACCTGACGCGGCACGAGGAGCGTCTCACCGCGGAGCCCGCGTCGGAGGCGGTCCTCGAGGCGCAGATCGGTCGGCTGATTGCGGCCGCGGTGCAGTCGAAGGCGTCGGGGCGGCGCTGAGCCGAGACCGCACCGCACGGGCGTGTACGAGCGCGGGCGCCGCCCCGATGTCGGGGCGGCGCCGGGGCGTCAGGTGAGTGCTGCGGCGTCCTCCGGCGCGCCCTGGTCCGCCCACTCGACGAACTGGATGACGATGCCGTTGGGGTCGGTCACCTGAAACAGTTTCTCACCCCAGGGTTCCTCCCGGAGCGCCATCGTGATGGCGACGCCCTCCTCCTTCATCCGCGCCTCCTGCGCGGAGAGGTCGTCGACGGTGAACGCGAGGATGAGGCCGTCCGCGTGGCGGTCGCGGAACCCCTCGGGCAGCACCTCGATCCCGCGCCGGAGCAGGACGACGTCGACGGCCGCGTCCGGCCGGTTCAGCGAGGCGAAGCCCTCGGCCGCGGCCTGCTCCGTGTAGCCGAGATGGGTGACGAAGAACCTGCTCGAGGCGGCGACGTCGTCGACGGTGAGCGAGATGGTGGACGTGGTGACCTGCATGGGACCTCCTGGCTGGGTGAGCGGCGGGTGGCGGGGCGGGGTCAGAAGGCGCGGCGACGGGGCACGCCGAACGGCTGCCGCACCCGGTCGTGGTGGCGGGGCGTCGGCTGCTGGGGCCTGCGGAGCCGGCGGGGCGGACGCTGTGCGGTTGCGGACATCGTGGCGGTGAACGGCAGGGGCGCGGTCATGAGGGCTCCGATCTGTCGGTCGTAACTTTACGACGGTCGTAATTATACCCACGAAGAACCGGCCGTCAAGAGTTTTCTTACCACCGGCGTAAAAAGTGATCGGGTGTATGAAAGGCTGAGGGCATGACCGGACTGCGCGCGCAGAAGAAGCAGGAGACCCGGCAGGAGATCTCCGACCAGGCCACCCGGCTGTTCATCGAGCGGGGCTTCGAGGCGACCACCATCGCCGAGATCGCCGATGCCGCGCGGGTGGCGAAGAAGACGGTGACGAACTACTTCCCGCGGAAGGAGGACCTGGCTCTCGACCATCACGAGGCCTTCACCGCCGGGCTCGCGGCGACCGTCGCCCGGCGGGCGCCGGGGGAGTCCGCGCTGGCCGCGCTGCGCGCGGCGTTCCTCGACGCGGCCCGCAGCCACGACCCCGTCATCGGGTTCTCCGGCGAGCCCTTCGCCCGCATGATCGCCGACAGCCCGACGCTGACCGCGCGCCTGCGCGAGCTCCACGAACTGCGCGAGGAGTCGCTGGCCGCGGTGCTCGCCGAGGAGACGGGCTCTGCTCTCGGCGACATCGGTCCGCGCGCGGCCGCGACCCTGCTCGGCGGCGCGCATCGGGTGTTGTTCCGCGAGGTGATGGAGCTGACGCTCGACGGCCGCGGCAACGACGAGATCGCGGATCGGGTCGTGGCGTCGGCGGCGGCGGTGTTCGACCTCTTGGAGCCGGCGCTGGGGGACTACGCCGTGCGCGCCCCCGCCTGACCCGCTCCGTCGGCATCGCCGATCGACCCCAGCAGGAACGCACCCAGCTCCCGCGCGGCCGCGGTCGACTCGGCGACCAAGCCGGCGTGCAGATGCGCGACGTGCCAGAGGCCGGGCAGCGTGCGCTCGGTGACCGGCACGTCCGCCGCCCGCGCCCGGGCACACAGTCGCTGCGCGTCCACCCGCAGGATCTCGTCCTCGCCGGCGTGCACCAGCATCGGCGGCAGCCCGGCCAGATCGGCGAACAGCGGCGACAGCTCGGGCGCGCCGGGGTCGGCGGCGCCGGAGTACCGCGCGGCGCAGGACCGCAGCCAGGCCCGGCGCAGCATCGGATCCCGCGGGTCGTCGCGCACCGTGGTGAGTGTGAGGTCCGCCCAGGGCGAGATCAGCGCGAGCGCGCCGGGCAGCGGTGTGCCGTTCTCGCGCAGCCGAACAGCGGCGGCGACCGCGAGGCCGCCGCCCGCCGAGTCCCCGGCCATCGCGACGCGCCCCGGGTCGAGACCGTCGCGCAGCAGGTCGTCGTGTGCGGCGGTGGCGTCGTCCAGCGCGGCGGGAAAGGGGTGCTCGGGCGCCAGGCGGTAGTCCAGCACGTACACGGGCGATCCGGCGGCCGCGGCGAGGTGTGCGGCCAGCGCGCGGTGGGTGGTGCGCGAGCCGACGGTGAAGCCGCCGCCGTGCAGATACAGCACCGCCCGGGTGGGATCGGCTCCGGGCGGCTCGATCCGCTCGGCCGGGCGGCCACCCAGCTCGACCGTCGACACCCGGGTGCCCCGGGGCAGGCGGGCGACGCCACCGATCGCGTCGAGCAGTCGTCGTTGGCGGCGGACCGGGACGGTGGGCGTCAGGAGCGGGCGGACCGTCAGGCGGACGATCGCGCGCATGAGCCGGCGGGGGACGAGGCCGCGGCCGGTCGCGGCGCTCACCGGGCGTCCGCGGGCTGGGGCACGAAGTCCGCTTCCCGCAGCTGTCGGGTGGCGAGCCGGTAGGCGAAGGTGAATCCCGGCCAGTTGTTGGTGTTGCGCCCGGAATCGGTGGTGTACCAACTGTTGCAGCCGCGGTCCCACACGGTGGCGCCGATCCGGCGTTGCAGCACCTCGTTCGACGCCCGTTGCGCCTCGGCCCGCACCTCCAGCCGGCGCACGTCGCCGCGGGCCAGCCGGCGCACCGCCTGCAGCACGTAGCGGATCTGCGATTCGAGCATGAACACGATCGAGCTGTGGCCCAGGTTGGTGTTCGGGCCGTACAGCAGGAAGAGGTTCGGGAAGCCCGACACCGTGATCCCGAGGTGGGCCTCGGCGCCCTCGGCCCAGGCGTCGTGCAGGTCGCGTCCGTCGCGGCCGGTGATCCGCATCGGGGCCAGGAACTCGGTGGCGGCGAACCCGGTGCCGAGAATGATCGCGTCCACCACGTGGCGCCGGCCGTCGGCGGTCACCAGCCCCTCCGGGGTGATCGCCTCGATGCCCGCGGTGACCACCTCGACGTCGGGCCGGGTCAGCGCGTCGTAGTAGTCGGTGGACAGCAGGATCCGCTTGCACCCGATCGGATCGGTCGGGGTGAGCCGGGCGCGGGCCTCCGGATCGGGGACCCGGTGGCGCAGGTGCCGCTTGAACCGCAGGTCCACCGCGCTCATCAGCTGCGGGAACCGGGTGAACGCGAGGGCCCGCGACTCCAGCGTCCAGTAGGTCGCCCAGCGCGAGAGTCGCTGCAGGAAAGGCACCTTCGCGAACACCGCGCGGACCGCCGGTGGGTAGGCGTAGTCGGGTTTGGGCAGCACGTGGGCCGCGCCGCGCTGGAACAGCCGGAGCCTGTGGACCCGCGGCGCGATCTGCGGGACGAACTGGATCGCCGAGGCGCCGGTGCCGATCACCGCCACCTCCTTGCCGTCCAGGTCGTAGTCGTGGTTCCAGGTGGCGGAGTGGAAGATCTCACCGCCGAACGACTCGATGCCGGGAATCGACGGCCACGCCGGGCGGCTGAGCTGCCCGCAGGCCGAGACCAGGATGTCGGTGCGGTGCACCGTGCCGTCGGCCAGCGTCACCTCCCACCGGTTCTCGCCGTCGTCGAACCGCGCCCCGGTCACCTCGGCGCGAAACCGGATGTGCCGCAGCACGTCGTACTTGCGCGCGCAGTGCCGCAGGTAGTCCAGGATCTCGCCTTGCGGGGCGAACCGACGGGACCAATCGGACTTCGGCTCGAAGGAATACGAGTACAGGTGCGAGGGGACATCGCAGGCTGCGCCCGGGTAGGTGTTCTCCCGCCAGCACCCGCCGAGGTCGTCGGCCCTCTCGAGGACGGTGATGTCCTCGACGCCGGCCCTGCGCAGCGCGATGGCCATGCCCAAGCCGCCGAATCCGCTGCCGATGATCGTCACCGATGGTCTGCCTGATCCCATGTCCCTGTCCTCGCTGGTCGTCGTTCCCGGTGCGATACCACGGTCGCAGGAACGTGAGCCCGGACACAGGTGCGACCCGGCCGAAAAGTTACTAGATTCGGCAAACGGGTGGCCGCTGTCGGAGAGGGAGCCGTGATGATCCGCTGGGATACCCCGCGAACCCCGTCGAGCACCCTGCTGCTCAGCCGGCTCGCGGCCGAGCGCGGCGTGCCGCTCGAGGTCTGCCTGCGCGGCACCCACATCACGCCCGCGGACCTGACCGGCCTGGACGCCGAGGTCACCGCGGGAGACGAACTCGCCGTCATCGGCAACCTGCTCGCGGCGCTCGGTGACCCGCCCGGTCTGGGGCTCGACGCCGGGGTCCGCTACCACCTGACCGCCTACGGCATCTGGGGCTTCGCGCTGATCAGCAGCCCCACGCTGCGCAGCGCGATCGACGTGGGGCTGCGCTACCTGGACCTGACGTTCGCCTTCTGCCGGATCCGTGCCCGCGAGGCCCCGACCTCGATGCAGCTGGTGCTCGACGCCCCCGGCGTCCCGCGCGAGCTGACCCGGTTCGTCGTCGAGCGCGATGCCGCCGCGATCCAGACCATTCGGCGCGAGCTGTCGATGCCGCCGATCTTCGACCGGGTCGAGTTCGCGTTCCCGGAGCCCGCCGACGGTCCGGGACGGTATGTCGAGGTCTTCGGCGTCACGCCGGTCTTCGACGCGCCCGAGACGGTGCTGACGGCCGATCTCGCCGTGGTCGACCGGCCATTGCCGCAGGCCGACGCGCACACCGCCGCGCTCGCCCGGGCACAGTGTCAGGAGTTGCTGGCCCGCCGCCGCGCCCGCACCGGGCTGGCGGGCGAGGTGCGGGACCTGCTGCTCGACCGGCCCGCGGACCCGCCGGATGCGGACCGGGTCGCGGCCGCCCTGCATCTGAGCGGCCGGACTCTGCGGCACCGGCTCGCCGCCGAGGGCACCTCGTTCCGGGCGCTGCTCGACGAGGTCCGCGAACGGCTCGCCGAGGAGCTGCTGGTCGCCGGCGGCCTGCCGGTCGCGGAGGTGGCGCGGCGGCTCGGCTATGCGGAGGTGTCCAGCTTCTCGCAGGCGTTCCGGCGCTGGAAGGGCATGAGCCCGCGCGCATTCCGCGACCGCCGTCGCTAGGAACCGGCCAGCCAGCCCTGGATCGCGTCGGTGCTCAGGGCGATCACCGCATCCAGCGCGCCCGGCTCCTCGAACAGGTGGGTGGCGCCGGGCACCACCGCGAGCTCGACCGGGCCCGCGAGCAGCCGGGCCGCCCGACGATTGAGTTCGAGCACCGTGACATCGTTGCCGCCCACGATCAGCAGGGTCGGCGCGGTGACCCGGGGGAGCGCGTCGCCGGCCAGGTCGGGCCGTCCGCCGCGGGAGATGACGCCGCGGATCCGCTCGGGCCGGTCGGCGGCCGTGGTGAGCGCGGCCGCGGCGCCGGTGCTGGCGCCGAAGGCGACCGCGGGCAGCGTCGCTGTGTCGTCCTGGTCGGCGAGCCAGTCCACGACCCCGGTCAACCGGCCGGCGAGCAGCGGGATGTCGAAGCGGTACTCGCGGGTGAGCAGATCCACCCGCTCCTCGTCCGTCGTGAGCAGATCCATCAGCAGGGTCGCGCACCCGGTCCGCCACAGCCCTGCGGCCACGTGCCGGTTGCGGGGACTGCGCCGGCCACTGCCGCTGCCGTGCGCGAACGCCACCACCGCGTGGGCGCCCTCGGGCACGCACAGGTCGGCGTCGAGCACCGTCCCCGCGGTCTCGATCCGCGCGGTGCGCTCGAGGGTTCCGCTGTCGGCCACCGCAGTTCACTTCCCTGTTCCGCTCGCCTGGGGCCGATCCTACGCGCGGGGCGGCCGATGCCCGAGCGTCCTCGGGTGGTGGACGATCAGACATGATTCCGAGATCTGGAGACATTCTGCGGCTCGTCGGATCGCCCTACGGTTGAGCACATCAACCCGATCGACAGAGGAGAATTCGCGATGTTGGCAGTCATCCAGAACGCATTCGGCGGCCCCGAGGTGCTCGAGGCCGTGCAGACCGATCGACCGGAGCCGCGCAGCGGCGAGGTGCTCATCCGGGTGCACGCCAGCGGTGTGAACCCGGTGGACGTGGCGGTGCGGTCCGGGGCCCTCCCGCTGCTGGGCGAGCCGAGCTTCGGGGTCGGCTGGGACGTCTCCGGGGTGGTCGAGGAGGCCGGGCCCGGCGCCCGGTTCCGGGTCGGCGACGAGGTGTTCGGGATGCCGTTCTTCCCCCGCGCCGCCACCGGCTACGCCGAGTACGTGGTCGCCCCGTCACGTCAGGTGGCGCGCAAGCCGGAGTCGCTCGACCACGTGCAGGCGGCCGCCCTCCCGCTCGCCGGGCTCACCGCCTGGCAGGGACTGGTGGACGCGGCGCGGGTCGGCGAGGGCGACCGGGTGCTGATCACCCGGGCGGCCGGCGGTGTCGGCCACCTCGCGGTGCAGATAGCCAAGGCCCGCGGCGCACACGTGATCGCCCTGGCGAGTGCGTCCCGGCACGAGTTCCTGCGCGGTCTCGGCGCCGACGAGCTGATCGATTACCGCACAGTCGATTTCGCCGAGGTGGTCCGAGACGTCGATGTGGTGTTCGACTCCACCTCGCAGGGCAGGCGGTCGGTGGGTGTGCTGCGGCCGGGCGGCACGCTGGTCAGCATCATGGAGCACTGGGATCGGCAGCTCGCCGCCGAGGTCGAGGCGGCCGGACGGCGGTTCGCCGGGGTGTCGGTGGAGCCGGACTACGCCTCGCTCGAGGCGATCGCCGCGCTCGTCGACGCCGGCCGGATCCGCCCGCACGTCGACTCGACCTTCCCGTTGGCGGAGGCGGGCCGGGCGCACGAGCTGGTCGGCTCGGGCCGGGCCCAGGGCAAGGTGGTGCTCACGGTCGGGTGAGCCCGGGGCGCGGACCGTATCGTGGCCGTCGAGACGAGGAGGGCGCAGCGTGGACATCCTGACCGAGGCACTGGGCTCGATGCGTACCGGGCATCCGTCATCCGTGCGCACCGACGGCCGCGCCCCGTGGGGCCTGCGGCTGCCGCCGGTCGCCGGGGCGGGATTCCACGTGGTGCTGCACGGCACCTGCTGGCTGGTGCCGCTGGAGGATGCGCCGCACCTGTCGCCGATCGCGTTGAGCCCGGGCGACGTGGTCTTCCTGCGCGACGGCCGCGGCCACATTCTCGCCGACCACCCGTCCACGCCTGCGGTCGAGGAGACCGCCGAGCAGTTCCGGCCGGATTCACCGATCGGGACGGTGTCGCTGGGCAGCGACGGGCCGCTGACCAGTCTGCTGTGCGGCAACTATCACCTCGACCAGCGGCGCCCGCACCCGCTGGTGCGGCAGTTGCCGGAGGTGGTCCACCTGCAGACCGGGCACGGCAGGCATCCCGAGCTCAGCGCGGCCGTGCAGCTGCTCGGGGCCGAGCTGGAGAACCCGCGGATCGGATCGGACGGCATCGTGCCCACGCTGATCGACTCGCTGCTGCTGTACATCCTGCGGGCCTGGTTCGAGGCCCAGCCGTCGGCGAGCGCCGAGGGCTGGGCCGCGGCGCTCGCCGACCGGGCGGTCGCGCCCGCGCTGGCGGCGATCCACGACGATCCCGCGGCTCCGTGGTCGGTCGAGTCGCTGGCCGACCGGGCCGGCCTGTCCCGGGCGGCGTTCTCCCGGCGCTTCGCCACGCTGGTCGGGGAGCCGCCGATGGCCTATCTGACCCGTTGGCGGATGACGACGGCGGCCCGGCTGCTGCGCGAGTCGGACGCCCCACTGAGCGTGGTCGCGGGCCGCGCGGGATACGGCTCGGAGTTCGCCTTCGCGAAGGCGTTCAAGCGTGAGTACGGGCTTGCGCCCGGGGCGTACCGTCGCGAGGCACGAGCGGCGTGACGACGGCACCGGCCGACGCCTCGTCGGGGGCGCGGCCGAGCACGTGCTCGCGTCCCCAGGCGCCCAGCGGTGCCAGGGCCTCGTTCAGCGAGCGGCCGAGCTCGGTCAGCGAGTACTCCACACGCGGGGGCACCTCGCCGTAGTCGGTGCGGAGCACGATGCCGTCGTGCTCGAGCTCCCGGAGATGGGAGGCGAGCACTTTCTCCGTCACGCCGGGCAGCAGCCTGCGCAGCTCGCCGAACCGGCACGCGCGCCGGTCGAGCTCCCAGAGGATCAGCACCTTCCACTTCCCGCCGATCACGTCCATCGCGGCGTCGATGCCGCAGACGTAGGTCCCCGCCCTCGGAACTGTGGTCATGTCCCCGCCTCCCACCTGGTTGCTCACCTCAGGGTAACCACCCACCTCAAAGTGCGTACTTGTTCGTCCCGGGATTCGCGACGAGCCTGATCCACATGACAGACAACAACATTGACACCGCAACCCCGATCACCCTGCTCGGCCTCGGCGCCATGGGTACCGCACTCGCCCGGACCTGGCTCGCGACGGGTACCCCGCTGACGGTGTGGAACCGCACCCCGCACCGCGCCCAGGCACTCGCCGGTGAGGGCGCGACGGTCGCGGCCACGGCCGCCGAGGCGGTGGCCGCGGGCAGGCTCGTCGTGGTGTGCCTGCTCGACGACGAGTCGGTCGGTGAGGCGTTGGACGGGATCGACCTGTCGGGCAAGGACCTGGTGAACCTCACCACCGGGACGCCCGCCCAGGCCCGCGCCCGCGCCGACTGGGCGCGCGCCCGCGGTGCCCGCTTCCTGGACGGTGGGATCATGGCCGTGCCCCCGATGATCGGCGTCCCCGATTCGGGCGCCTACGTGTTCTACAGCGGGTCCGAGGAACTGTTCACCGAACACCGGGAGGTGCTCGCGGTCCCGGCGGGAACGACCTTCGTCGGCGCCGATCCCGGCTTCGCCGCGTTGCACGACGTGGCGCTGCTGAGCGCGATGACCGGGATGTTCGCCGGGGTCGCGCACGCCTTCGCGTTGATCCGCCGCGAGGAGATCGCGCCCACGGGGTTCGCGTCGCTGCTTGCCGACTGGCTCGGCGCCATGGCCGGGTCGGTGCACCTGGCCGCCGAGCAGCTCGAGAGCGGCGACTACACCAAGGGCGTCGTCTCCAACCTCGCGATGCAGGTCGCTGGGAACGAGACACTGCTCCGCACCGCCGAGGAGCAGCGGGTCAGTCCGGTGCTGCTCACCCCGTACATGGCGCTGATGGCACGGCGCCTCGCCGCCGGACGCGGGGACGAGGACACCACGGGGGTGATCGATCTCCTCGCCGTCGGCTGATCCTCCCGCATACGCAGAAGGACCCGATCCGCGTCGCGGATCGGGTCCTTCTGGCACTGTCGGGGTGGCGGGATTTGAACCCACGACCTCTTCGTCCCGAACGAAGCGCGCTACCAAGCTGCGCCACACCCCGTGCCCTGCATCTGCCCTCATCGGGCAGCGAGCGAAAGTCTAGCGCACGACTGCCGCGGAAGACGAAACGCCTGGTCGCACGCCCTTACTGGGCCCCTTGTTCGGCGCCGCGACGAGGGTCAGCAGCGTCGCCTCCGGACGGCAGCAGAACCGCGCTGGCGCGTACGGGGAGGTGCCGATGCCCGCGGAGACGTGCAGCTGGGTGTGGGCTCCCCACTTCGACGGACCCTTGACCCGCGACCGGTCGATCTGGCAGTTGGTGACCAGCGCGCCGTAGAACGGCAGGCACAACTGGCCGCCGTGGGTGTGCCCGGCGAGCACCAGGTCGTAGCCGTCCTCCGCGAACCGGTCCAGCACCCTGGGCTCCGGTGAATGGGTGATGCCGAGCTTCAGGTTGGCCATCGCGTTCGGCGGCCCGGCGATGGTGTCGTAGCGGTCCCGCTTGAGGTGCGGGTCGTCGACGCCGGCGGTGGCGATCCGGATCCCGGCGACCTCGAGTTCGCGCCGGGTGTGCGTGACGTCCAGCCAGCCGCGCTCGGTGAAGGCCGCGCGCAGGTCCTGCCACGGCAGCGGCTCCCCGTGGGTGCGCTTGTGTTCCTTGTTGAAGTACTTGAACGGGTTCTTCGGCTTCGGGGCGAAGTAGTCGTTGCTGCCGAAGACGAACAGGCCCGGGCGACCGAGCAGGCTGCTCAGCGACTGCACCACCGCGGGCACGGCACGCTGGTGCGAGAGGTTGTCGCCGGTGTTGACCACCAGGTCGGGGTCGAGCCGGTCGAGCTCGCGCAGCCAGTTCTGCTTGAGCTTCTGGTTCGGCATCATGTGCAGGTCACTGATGTGCAGCACCCGCAGCGACGACGACCCCGGTTCGAGGACCGGCATGGTGACCTCACGCAGGGTGAAGGCGTTCCGCTCGATCAGGGAGGCGTACCCGATTCCGAGCGCCGCGGCGCCGGCCAATCCGGCGGCAGTTCCCCGGAGCACGTTGCGTGAGTCGTCAAACACCATTTCAGGATACGCAGCGCGCGCAAACGATATGCGCGTCAGTGCTCGGAGCGCGTAGCGTTCGGCACCATGTCCGAATCGACTTCCTCCCTGAAATCCACGCTCCGGGCCGACATGACGGCCGCCATGAAGGCCAAGGATGCGCTGCGCCTGCAGACGCTGCGCATGCTGCTCGCCGCAGTGCAGACCGAGGAGGTCTCCGGCAAGGAGGCCCGCGAGCTCACCGACGAGGAGGTGCTCAAGGTGTTGGCGAAGGAGTCCAAGAAGCGCGGTGAATCCGCCGAGATCTACACCGAGGCGGGACGCGGTGAGCTGGCCGCGACCGAACGCGCCGAGGCGCAGATCATCGACGAGTACCTCCCGACCCCGCTGACCGACGCCGAGTTGGCCGACGTCGCCGACACCGCCATCGCGCAGGTCGCGGAGGAGATCGGCGAGCGGCCCGGGATGCGGCAGATGGGTCAGGTCATGAAGGCCGCCACCGCGCTCGCGGCAGGCAAGGCCGACGGCACCCGGATCTCGAAGGCCGTCAAAGACCGGCTGTAGGCGCTTCGCGCCCGTGAGTACTTCTGGCCCCTATGGGGACCAGAAGTACTCACAGGCGGCGCAGCCGCCTTACCGCGGCAGCGGGGGGAGCTGGATGGGCGGCAGGCCCGGGATCTGGATCGGCGGCGGGGGAGCCGCCTGTCCGGGGGCAGGCGCGGGCGCGGCCGCCTTCGCCGAGCCGTCACTGACGTAGATGGTGATCGCCGAACCGGGCACCGCCGACCCCGCGGGCGAGGTGCTGAGCACGTTGCCGCGCGGCGATGGTCCCGACGTGTTGACGGCGTTGACGGTGAACCCGGCCGCCTGCAGCGCCCCGGTCGCCTGCGACTGGGTCATCCCGGTCACCTCCGGCACCTGAGCGTTCTTCGACCCGCGGTGGTACTTCGGGTCGATCGGCGGCAGCGAGGTCGGACCGTACTTGTCGACCACCGGCTTCATCGCGAGATACCAGGCACGGGCGGGTTCGTTGCCGCCGAACACGTTGCCGTCGCCGCACTGTCGCAGCGGCGAGGTGCAGATCTCCTTGGGGGTGGGCGAATCCGCGTACACGTACACGCTGGCCGCGAGGTTGTTGGTGAACCCGAGGAACGCCGAGGACATGTGCGACTCGGTGGTGCCGGTCTTGCCCGCCATCGGCAGCGTCCAGCCGACGGATCCGGCGGCCGCGGCGGAGGTGCCACCGGGCTTGTCGTCCTTGCTCATCGCGTTGGCCAGGGTGTCGGCCAGCCCGGGCTCGACGACCTGCTCACACGCCTGCTGGGTGATGGAGACAGGCTTGCCCGCGCGATCGAAGATCGAGTCGATCGGCGTTGGGGGGCACCACTTCCCGTGCGAGGCGAGGGTCGCGGCGACGTTCGACAGCTCGAGCGGATTGATCCAGGACGGCCCGAGGGTGAACGACCCGGAGTTCGACTGCTTCTGGAAGTCGGCCATCGACAGGTTGTCGTCTCGGCCGGAGCTTCCGGGCTGCGCGTACGAGCGCATGCCCAGGCGCACGGCCATGTCCACGGTCGGGGTGACACCCACCTGCTCGATCAGCTTCACGAACGCGGTGTTGGGGGACTGGGCGAGGGCGTCGGTCACCGACATCGAGGCCGCGTACTTGCCGGCGTTCTCGACGCAGTAGCTGGTGGCCGGGCAGCCCTTGGCGCCGCCGTGACCCATGCCCTTGACCTCGACCCGGCCGGGCACCTGCAGCACCGCGTTGGTGCCGAGGCCCTTCTCCATGGCGGCCGCGGTGGTGAAGATCTTGAACACCGAGCCGGCACCGTTGCCCACCAGTGAATAGGGCTGCGGCTGAACGGTTTCGTTGATCTCGCCGTTGAGGCCGTAGTTGCGGCTGCTGCCCATCGCCAGCACCCGGTGCTGGTCCTGCCCGGGCTGCACCACGTTCATCACCTCGGCCACCCCGTCGACCGCGGGGTTGGCGGTGGCGGACAGCGCGCTGTGCACCGAGTTCTGCAGGACCGGGTCGAGGGTGGTCTTGATCAGGTAGCCGCCCTTGTTGACCTGTTCGCGGCTGATCCCGGAGTTGGCCAGGTACTGCAGCGCGTAGTCGCAGAAGAAGCCGCGGTCGCCCGCGGCAATGCAGCCGCGCGGCAGGGTGTTCGGCTCGGGGAGGACGCCGAGCGGCTCCTCCTTGGCCGCGCGGATCTCGTCGGCACGTCCGGGGATGTTCGCGATCATGGTGTCGAGCACGACGTTTCGGCGCGCGAGCACGCCCTCGGGATTGGTGTAGGGGTTCAGCGCGGAGCTGGACTGCACCATGCCGGCGAGCATCGCCGACTGGGTGAGGCCGAGATCCTTCGCGTCGACCCCGAAGTAGGTGCGGGCCGCGTCCTGGATGCCGAAGGAGGCGTTGCCGAACGGCACCAGGTTCAGGTACCGGGTGAGGATCTC
This sequence comes from Rhodococcus daqingensis, assembly GCF_042665615.1. Classification (NCBI taxonomy): domain Bacteria; kingdom Bacillati; phylum Actinomycetota; class Actinomycetes; order Mycobacteriales; family Nocardiaceae; genus Rhodococcus; species Rhodococcus daqingensis. The sequence goes on from NZ_JBHTCS010000030.1 coordinate 232,290, forward strand.
GTCCTTGGTCAGCTTCTTGTCCAGGGTCAACGCCATCCGGATCTCCCGGACCTTGCGGGCCGGGGTCGTCTCGATGGCGGCCCGGCGCTCGGCGTCGGTCTTGGCGACCACCAGCAGTTGGTAGTTCTTCACGTACTGCTGGTCGATGGTGGAGGCGCCCTGCTGGACCTGCCCGCTGGTGGTGTTCGTCAGGAACGCGCGCAGCGTGCCCTGCCAGTCCACGCCCTGGTGGTCGGCGAAGCGCTTGTCCTCGACGGAGACGATCGCCAGCTTCATGTTGTTGGAGATCTTGTCGCTCGGCACCTCGAACCGGCGTTGTTCGTAGAGCCAGGCGATGGGGTTGCCCGCGGCGTCGACCATCGTCGAGACGGTGGGGGCATCGCCCTGTACCAGCTCGGCCGAGACGTTGTCGACGGTATCGGCGGCCCGGTTCGAGACGATTCCGAACCCGCCGGCCAAGGGGAACATGACGCCCGCGAGCAGAGCCCCGGCGAGAGCGGAGCATCCGGCGAGCTTCGCGACAGTTTTTGCGATCGGCACGGGGACAGCCTACGTGGGCGGGTGGCCGCGACCTGCAGATGTGGCCGCCGTACACCACTTGATGGACGTCCGTACCAAAAAAATGCCTCAGCATCTTGCGCTGGGCGATCTTCAGTGCCTAAGTTGTCTTCTGAGTGTGATAGAGATAACACTCGTTGAGGAATGTGGTGTGACTCGCTGTGATACGGCGGGTCATACGTAATTCCAGAGCGTCTGCGAGGGCGACGCTTGGACTGCAGAGGGGCACCAGAATGACCGTTATCACCACGGCCCACCGGTTGGACGTTGAGGAAGCCGAGGCCCGCATCGCGTGGGTCGCACAGGCGAGATGCCGGGCAGTTGATCCTGACCAGTTGTTTGTTCGTGGCGCGGCACAACGCAAGGCCGCCACGATTTGTCGGCATTGCCCGGTGCTCATGCAGTGTGGCGCCGACGCCCTCGACAACAAGGTCGAGTTCGGCGTGTGGGGAGGCATGACCGAGCGTCAGCGCCGTGCCCTGCTCAAGCAGCACCCCGAGGTCGAGTCCTGGGCCGACTTCTTCGACACCCAGCGGTCGCAGTCCAACGCCGTCTGAGACCGGCGCGCCGGCCGGGGTGTGATCCCCGGCCGGGCCGGTCCGCGGAGGTAACGATGCGCCGCGATATCGGCTGTAAGACCACGCTCGATTGATTTCACCCGCAGAAACTCCTGCCGGTTTTCCGGTGGCCCGAAAGGGCCGCGTGACCGTGTTGTTATCTGCTGATCGCCCGGACCCGGATCGGGACGCTAGTCGTCCTGTAGCCGGAAGTCGGCGAAGTCGAATCCCGGCACGACCACGCAGCTGACCAGCGTCGGCTCGTTCCCGGCGGGTTCGGCCCGCTGCCAATGGCGCGCGGGTACCACCAGTTGGGGCTGCTGGCCGGCGGCGATGTCGGTGCCGATGACGTGTTCGGTCACCGGGCCGGGGCGATCGCCATCCCCGCCGACGTCGAGTCGGAGTGGGCCGCCGCGGTGGAAGAGCCAGATCTCTTCGCTGCGGACCGTGTGCCACGCCGACCGTTCGCCCGGCATCAGCAGGAACAGGATGGCGGTCCCGGCGGCCCGGGCGCCGGGGTAGTCGCCGGGCAGGGAGGTCGCCGGGACTGTGATGTCGCTGCGCCAGGTCTCCCGATACCAGCCGCCCTCCGGGTGTGGCGCGAGGTTCAGCTCGCGCGCCCAGTCGGGCAGTTCCGTCATGACCTCGATCATTGCAGCGCCGGGCGTTCCCGTCACGCGCTCGACATGATTCCTCCCCAGTTATATGCTTGCCGATAGGCAATTAATTCGGGAGGGGTAGGCGATGGCGACGGTGCACTCGGAGGACGAGGTCACCCGCCTCAAGATCGCCCTCGCCCGGATCGCCCGGCTGGTCGATCGTCAGGTCTCGGGCGGCGGGATGACCCGGACGCAGCTCTCGGTGCTCGGCACCGTCGCCCGGCTCGGTCCGTTGCGGTTGGGTGCGCTGGCCGAGACCGAGGGACTCAACCCGACGATGCTCTCGCGGGTGGTCGGCAAGCTCGAGGCCGACGGTCTGCTCGAGCGTTCGACCGATCCGGGTGACCGCCGGGTCGCGCGGGTGCAGGTCACCGAGGCGGGCGAGCTGATGCATCATCGGCTGCGCGGCGAACGGACCCGGCTCTTCACCGACGCGCTCGCCCGACTCCCGGCGGCCGAGGAACGGGCCCTGCGAGCGGCACTGCCCGCGATCGAGTCGCTGGCCAGGGAGATCGCGCCGCGGTCCGGCGACTCGGGGACGGGCGCCGCGGTGCGCGGCCTGCCGTGACCACGCTCTCCGCGGCCGCTCACCGGACCTTCGCGTCCCTCGCCACCCCCAACTTCCGCCGGTACTTCGGCGGGCAGGCGGTGTCGATGGTCGGCACCTGGATGCAGGCCGTCGCGCAGGCGTGGTTGGTGCTGCAGCTGACTGGCTCGGGCACCGCGCTCGGGCTGGTGGTCGCGTTGCAGACCCTGCCGGTCCTGCTTTTCGGCCCCTACGGCGGCGTCGTCGCCGACCGGATGGACAAACGCAGGCTGATGATCGGGCTGCAGTCGATGATGGGCATCCTCGCGCTGGTGCTCGGCGTGCTGACGGTGACCGGCGCGGTCACGCTCTGGCAGGTGTACGTGCTCGCCTTCCTGCTCGGGGTGAACAACAGCTTCGAGAATCCCGCGCGGCAGGCGTTCGTGCTGGAGATGGTCGGGCCCGAGGACCTGCGCAACGCGGTCAGCCTGAACTCGGTGCTGGTCAACGCGGCCCGCGCCGTGGGGCCCGCGGTCGCGGGCATCGTCATCGCGGCGGGCGGGCTCGGATTCTGTTTCCTGTTGAACGCGGTCAGTTTCGTCGCGGTCGTCGCGTCGCTGACCACCCTCGACGTCGGCGCGCTGCGCCCCGCGCCGCCGGCGCAGCGCAGGCCGGGGCAGCTGCGGGAGGGCCTGCGGTACGTGCGGCGCACCCCGACACTGCTGGTCCCGCTGCTGATGATGGCGCTGGTCGGCTGCCTGGCCTACGAGTTCCAGGTGGTGCTGCCGGTGCTCGCGCGCGACACCTTCGGGGGCGACGCCAGCGTCTACGGATTCATGACCGCGGCGATGGGATTCGGCGCGGTGGTCGGCGGCCTGTTCGTCGCGGCCCGCGGCAAGACCGGGATCCCCGCGCTGGTCGGGGCGGCGACACTGTTCGGCGTGCTGATCGCCGCGGCCGCGCTCGCCCCGACCCTCTGGCTCGAGCTGGTGATCCTGGTGCTGGTCGGGGCGGCCAGCGTCGGATTCCTCTCGATCGGGAACAGCACCCTGCAGCTCGAGGCCGAGCCCGGCATGCGCGGCCGGGTGATGGCGCTGTGGTCGGTAGCGTTTCTCGGGTCGACGCCGATCGGCGGGCCCATCGCGGGCGCCGTCGCCGAGCAGTTCGGCGGCCGGGTCGCCCTCGCGATGGGCGCCGCCGCCTGCCTGGTCGCGGCCGCCGCAGCGGCGCTCGTCGTGCGCCGCCCCGCGCGGACGGCGGGCGCGGGCGACGAGGCCGACGAGGCCGGTCAGCCCCGGCGGGTCAACTGATCGGCGACCGCGCGCAGCGCCTCGAGGTCGGAGACCTCGAACGGCAAGGACGGCACGCCGACCACCGGCACCCGCGGATGCGCCCCGGTGAACCGGCCGAGCAGCCGCAGCTCCCGCTGGGCGGTGCGGGTCCGCTCCGCGTGGATCTGCAGGACCGCCGCCGCCAGCGGGTGCTCGCCCCGTTCCTTCAGCTGGTCCGCGGCGGCCGTCGCCCGCTCGGCCGACAACGAGCTCAGCGTCGGATGGGTCCGGTTGAGCACCAGCCCGGCCAGCGGCATCCCCTCGGTGGAGAGTCGATCGACGAAGAACGACGCCTCCCGGAGCGCGTCCGGCTCGGCGGCCGCGATCACCAGGAAATGGGTGCCCTCCGCGCGCAGCAATTGGTAGGTGTGGTTGGCCCGCTCCCGGAACCCGCCGAACATCGACTCGAAGGACTGCACGAACGCCGAGGCGTCGGACAGCATCTGGCTGCCGACGATGGTGTTCACCGCCTTGAGGGCCAGTCCCATCGCACCGGTCACCAGGCGTCCGATCCCGCGTCCCGGAGCGGAGAGCATCCGGATCATCCGGCCGTCGAGGAAGGCGCCCAGGCGTTGTGGGGCATCGAGGAAGTCGAGTGCGTTGCGCGAGGGCGGGGTGTCGACGACCACCAGATCCCACTCGTCGCTGGCGGCCAGCTGACCCAGCTTCTCCATGGCCATGTACTCCTGCGTGCCGGAGAAGGAGGTGGCCACCGTTTGGTAGAAGGGGTTCGCCAGGATCTGCTGCGCCGTGTCCGGGGCGGAGTGCTCGAGCACCATGTCGTCGAACGTGCGACGCATGTTCAGCATCATCGCGTGCAGCTCACCGGTGGCGCCCGGCGCCAGCTGCACCAGCTGCGGGGTGTTGTCGAGCTCGCGCACCCCGAGCGCCTGGGCCAGCCGGCGGGCCGGGTCGATGGTGAGCACCACGACCCGGCGACCCTCCTCGGCCGCCCGCAGCGCCATCGAGGCGGCGGTGGTCGTCTTGCCGACGCCGCCGGCCCCGCAACACACCACGATCCGGGACGCCGGGTCGGTGAGGATCGAGTCGATGTCGAGTGCCGCGGTCATCGGACCCCCTGCTCGGCCAGCTGCTCGGCCAGCTCGTAGAGCGCGCCGAGGTCGATGCCGTCGGTCAGCGCCGACAGGTGCAGGCGCGCGACGTCCAGCTCGTCGAGGGTGGCGGCGCTGTCGTCCTGCGCGCGCAGCGTCGACGCGTGCTCGATCGTCTCGGTGAGCAGGCCCGCGAAGTCGGCCTCCGACAGCGAGATCCCGGCGGCCTCCAGCCCGGCGCGGACCGCGTCCGCGTCGATGTCGCCCTCCGCGGCCTGCGCCATCGTCTTGGTCGGCAGGTAGGCGTTGCCGCTGCGGTTGACGATCACGGTGCCGAGCCGAAGGTCCGCGGCCTCCAGTTCCACGACCGCGTCGGTGGTCTCCTGCACGGGCAGCGCCTCGAGCAGTGTCACCAGGTGCACCATCGTTTCGTCGGAGTGCAACAGCCGGACCACCCCCTCGGACTGCGAGTGCACCGGTCCGCCCTTCGCGAGGTCGGCCATCGCCTTCGTCACGTCGAGGAAGCTGCCGATCCGGCCGGTCGGCGGGGAGTCGACGACCACCTCGTCGTAGATCCGGGCCCCCGATTTGTCGGTGCGCACCACGCACTCCTTGATCTTGCCGGTCACCAGCACGTCCCGAAGGCCGGGCGCGATGGTGGTCGCGAACTCGATGGCGCCGAGCTTGCGCATGGCGCGCCCCGCGAAACCGAGGTTGTAGAACATGTCCAGGTATTCGAGGAACGCGTGCTCGATGTCGAGGGCGAGGGCAAAGACCTCGCCGCCGTCGTCGGCCGTGGCGATCTTGGTTTCCTCCGGGGGCAGCGGGGGCACGTCGAAGAGCTGGGCGATGGACTGCCTGCCCTCGACCTCGACGAGCAGGACCCGTCGGCCGCCCGCGGCCAGCGCGAGCGCCAAAGCGGCCGCGACCGTGGACTTTCCGGTGCCGCCCTTGCCGGAAACGAAATGCAGGCGAGCCTTGTCCGCCTTGGCGGGCCACTCGTATACGGGTGCTGTCGCGGGTGCTGCCACCCCCCGAGCCTATAAGTCGCGGCGGCGCGGCGTCGGCCGACTAGGCTCAGCGGCATGAGCGAATTGACTACCTGGGAATACGCCACCGTTCCGCTGTTGACCCATGCGACCAAGCAGATCCTCGATCAGTGGGGTGGCGACGGCTGGGAACTGGTGTCGGTACTGCCCGGCCCGACCGGCGAGCAGCACGTGGCCTACCTCAAGCGTCCGAAGGGCTGATCGGGATGACCGACTGGAGGTCCAGGCTCGCCGAACTGCGGATCGAGCTGCCCGCGGTGGCGGCGCCGGTCGCGGCCTACGTCCCCGCGGTCCAGACCGGGAACCTCGTCTACACCTCCGGCCAGTTGCCCTTCATCGACGGTGAACTGCAGCAGACCGGCAAGGTGGGCGGCGCGGTCGCCGCGGACACGGCGAAGGATGCCGCCCGTACCTGCGCGCTCAACGCGCTCGCCGCGATCGATGCCCTGGTCGGGCTCGACTCGGTGGTCCGCATCGTCAAGGTGGTCGGCTTCGTGGCCTCCGCGGAGGGCTTCACCGGGCAGCCCGGCGTCATCAACGGCGCCTCGGAGCTGTTCGGCGAGGTGTTCGGCGACGCGGGCGTGCACGCCCGGTCCGCGGTCGGCGTGGCCGAGCTGCCGCTGAACGCCCCGGTCGAGGTCGAGGTCATCGCGGAAGTCCGTTAGGGCACGGTCCGCCCGCGCGTGGTCGGCTCCTCGACGGGAGGGGCCGATCACGCGCGGGCGTCGACGCGCGGAGCCAATCCGCATGTGGCCCAACACCGGCGGTGCCGGTTGATGCGTCCAGCCGGCGGCGCCGGTGAATCCGTACAGTGAGCCCATGACCACGGCACATCCGGCGTATGCCCAGCTGCGCCAGGTCACCCCCATCGCGGCGGTGATGCTGGAGAACAACCCGGGCATGATGACCCTCGACGGCACCAACACCTGGATCCTGCGCGCCCCCGGACGCGAGGAGTGTGTGGTCGTCGACCCGGGTGACGCCGATGAGGACCACCTGTTGCGGGTGGCGGCCGTCGGCCCGGTGGCGCTGACCCTGATCACGCACCGGCACGGGGATCACACCGGGGGAGTCGAGCGGTTCGCCGCGCTCACCGGCAGTCCCGTCCGGTCCGTGGATCCGCGATTCCGCAGGCACACCGACGCGGGCCTGCCGGACGGCGAGCTTATCGAGGAGGTCGGTCTCGCGATCCGGGTGCTGCGCACGCCCGGGCACACCAAGGACTCGACCTCGTTCGTGATCGAGGGGGAGGGGTCGGTGCTGACCGGCGACACCATCCTCGGCCGGGGTACCACCGTCCTGGACGCCTCCGACGGCGATCTCGGCGACTACCTGGCCTCCCTGCGCGCGCTCATCGACCTGGGGTCGGGTCGCGCGGCGCTGCCGGGCCACGGGCCGGAGCTGCCGGACCTGCAGGTGGTCGCGCAGCAGTACCTGAGCCATCGCGAGGAGCGGCTCGATCAGGTGCGGGCGGCGCTGGAGGTCCTCGGCGCCGATGCCGGGCCGCGTGCGGTGGTCGAGCACGTGTATTCCGACGTCGATCAGAGCCTGTGGCCGGTCGCCGAGCAGTCCGTGCGTGTGCAGTTGGAGTACCTGCGTCGCTGACGGCGTGTGGCTCGAGTGGCCCCACGAGGCACTGTGACGCACGTCATATTTTGATGTGCGTGTGACCGATGGTTGCAGGCAGGCTCGCCTTTTGGGTCCGCTTCCCGATGGTTGATCGTCGAGTTCTCTCGCCGTGGGCAGGTTTGGTCCTAGACAGTTACTTAGTGCACGTACTTAAATCTGCGTGACGCACCACACACCGCGTCGGCATCACGACGATCGACACAAGGGAGCAGTACTCATGGGATCCGTTGAAAACCTCCTCGACGCCAACGGCGCCGGCTTCGGCCTGCTCGACATGCTCAAGCTCCTCCCGCTGATGAAGGCCATCGAGGGCCTCGATTCCGTCAGCGCGGCGAACTGACCCGCCGACCGACCACGAACTGGAGACAACGATGACCTCTGTCGAGAACCTCACCGAGCTGGTCAACTCGCTGACCACGCTGTTCACCGGACTCAACTCCGGCTCGGCCGGCGCGGGCAGCGCAGGCGAGACCCCCACCCCGTAGTCGCCGGATCACCGGCGGCACCCTCGACTTCAAGGAGTATGACCATGGGATCTGTTTCCGACCTGGGCGACGTGTTCAAGGCCCTCGTGCCCGTCCTCGGGGACTTCCTCGGCAACCTGGCCGGTGGCTCGCTGAGCCCGGTCGAGCCCAAGTAGCCCCCTGCGCTCCACGCACACGGCACCGACGGTCGCCGCGCGATCGGTCCATTTCGGCCCGATCCCGCGGCGACCGTTGCGCATTCGGGCCGCGTCGGTGACTGTTGACATCAGGCGCAGCCGAGACGGAGGAGCGCGGCGATGACCGACTATGGACGTCCACCGCAGTTCGGGATGTTCCCCACCCCGGAGGCCGACCGGGTCGACGAGATCCTCGACCTCGTCCGAATGGCCGATGACGAGGGCCTGGATCTCGTTGGCATCCAGGACCATCCGTATCAGAAGCGATTCCTGGACACCTGGTCGCTGATGGCCGTGGTGCTCGCGCGCACCAATCGGGTCCGAGTCTTCCCGGACGTGGCGTGCCTGCCGCTGCGACCGCCGGCCGTGATGGCGAAGGCGGCCGCGAGTCTGGACCTGATCTCGGGCGGGCGGTTCGAGCTGGCGCTCGGGGCCGGGGCGTTCTGGCCGGCAATCGGGGCAATGGGTGGACCCGAGCGCACGCCCGGTGAGGCGGCGCGGGCGTTGTCGGAGGCCGTCGACGTCATCCGGCTCATGTGGTCCGGCGAGGCATCGGCGCGCTACGAGGGCACCCAGTACCAGCTGTCGGGCGTGCACCCGGGGCCGCGGCCCGCCCACGACATCGGGCTGTGGCTCGGGGTCGGCGGCCCGCGGATGCTCGGCCTGCTCGGCCGCGTGGCCGACGGCTGGGTCCCGTCGGTCAGCTACTTCCCCCCGCCGGCGCTGCCCGGCCTGCACGCGCGCATCGACGAGTCCGCGCGGGCGGCCGGGCGCGATCCCGCGGCGATCCAGCGGATCTACAACGTGTTCGGCGCCATCACCGACGGGCCGAGCAGCGGATTCCTCAACGGCCCGGTGAAACAGTGGGTGGACGAGCTGACCGGGCTGGTGCTCGAATCCGGCATGGACACCTTCGTGTTCGGCGCGGAGGGCGACGACCCGCACCAGCACCAGAAGTGGGCGGTCGAGGTGGTGCCCGCGGTTCGCGAGGCGGTCGCCCGGCAGCGGGGCTGAGGCCCGGAACGACGAACGGCCCACCCCGGGGTCCCGGGGTGGGCCGTACGCGTGTGTGGGGGAGTCAGCGGGCCCGTCGGGCCAGGCGCTCCGAGTCGGAGATCAGCACGCTCTTGCCCTCGAGCCGCAGCCAGCCGCGATGCGCGAAGTCGGCGAGCGCCTTGTTCACGGTCTCGCGTGAGGCGCCGACCAACTGGGCGATCTCCTCCTGCGTGAGGTCGTGCGTCACGCGCAGCGATCCGGCCTCCTGCGTGCCGAAGCGCTGGGCGAGCTGCAGCAGCGCCTTGGCGACACGGCCCGGGACGTCGGTGAAGATCAGGTCCGCGAGGTTGTTGTTCGTGCGGCGCAGGCGGCGGGCCAGCACGCGCAGCAGCTGCTCCGCGATCTCGGGGCGCTGATCGATCCACGACTTGAGGGCGTCGCGATCCATCTGCACCGCGCGGACCTCGGTGACCGTGGTGGCGGTGGAGGTACGCGGGCCCGGGTCGAAGATCGAGAGCTCGCCGAACATGTCGGAGGGGCCCATGATGGTGAGCAGGTTCTCGCGGCCGTCGGGGGAGCGGCGTCCGAGCTTCACCTTGCCGGACACGATGATGTACAGCCGGTCACCGGGCTCGCCCTCGTTGAAGATCACGTGCCCGCGAGGGAAGTCGACAGGCTGCAGCTGCTTGACCAGTGCGGCCACCGCCGACGGTTCGACTCCCTGGAAGATTCCGGCTCTGGCCAGGATCTCGTCCACGTGCGCTCCTTCTTCGGTCGTTGGGGGACGCCATCGTGTGGTCTCCCCCGACGTGATCGACGCACGAACGCGCCGACCTATCGTTGAGTACTCGCTGGCAGTCTATCGTCCCGACGTCGAAGACTAGTGACCGACGCCACGCGTCGCGTGCCGAACAGTGTTCGACACCCCCGAAATGTCAGCTCGCGCGCTGCTCCGGCGTCTGCGAGTCGTCCTCGTCCTCGTCTTCGACGCCGCGCTTGCGGCGGAGGTGGAACCGGGCGAGCGCCCGCGGCAGTCCCTCGTTGGCCAGGGTGGCGACGTCGGCGTGACTCGCCTTGTCCAGGAACTCCTGGACCTCCTGCTCGCGCACGGTCAGCCGGCGCAGCCGGAATTCCACCCGCTCCATTGCCAGTGCAAAAAGAATGAGCAGCACTGGGAAGAGCACCACAGCCAGTCCTTGCATACCGGGTAGTAAACACGCCGTTTGTCTCAGAAGCGAAACGATGTCCAGTTCCGTTTGGCGCCGTCCGTAGAGTTGGGCTGGTGTCGACCACCGCATCGCAGATCCCGTCCCCGCGTGGGGCGGCGCCGACCGTGCGACCGGCAAGGGAGGAGACCCGGCTCGGCCTGGTGCGCCGGGCGCGGCGGATGTACCGCACGCTCACCGTGGCCTTCCCACACGTCTACTGCGAGCTCGACTTCACCGACCCGCTCGAGCTGTCGGTGGCGACGATCCTGTCCGCGCAGTGCACTGACGTGCGGGTTAACCAGGTGACGCCGGCGCTGTTCGCGCGCTACCGGACCGCCCGCGACTACGCCGAGGCGGACCGAACGGAGCTGGAGGAGTACATCCGGAGCACCGGCTTCTACCGCAACAAGGCGAACTCGATCATCGGGCTCGGGCAGGCGTTGCTCGAACGGTTCGACGGCGAGGTCCCCGGCGACCTGAAGAATCTGGTGACGCTGCCGGGCTTCGGCAGGAAGACGGCCAACGTGGTCCTCGGGAACGCGTTCGGTGTGCCCGGGATCACCGTCGACACCCATTTCGGCAGGCTCGTCCGGCGGTGGGGCTGGACGCAGGAGGAGGACCCGGTGAAGGTCGAGCGCGCCGTCGGCGAGCTGATCCCGCGCAAGGAGTGGACCGACCTCTCGCACCGCGTGATCTTCCACGGCCGCCGGGTCTGCCATGCCAAGAAGCCGGCCTGCGGGGTGTGCCTGCTGGCCAAGGACTGTCCCTCCTACGGCGCCGGGCCCACCGATCCGGTGGCCGCGGCCGCCCTGGTGAAGGGTCCCGAGACCGAACACCTGCTCGAGCTGGCGGGTCGGTGAGCATGCGGTTGTCGAACACCGGTCGATGGAGTCTGGCCGCGCTCGTGGTGGTGGTGGCCCTGATCGTCGCGATCTGGCCGCGCGGCGACTCGGAGGAGACCGGGACGCGCAGCTACGCCGACTACATCGGCACCCCCACCGCGGCGCCGCAGGAACGGTCCGCGGGCGACACCCCCGAGGCGCTGGCCGGGGCGCGCGCCGCGGCCGCGCTGAGCGCATGTCCCGCGCCCACCACCGGCACGATCCCGGCGGGCCCCCTGGCCGGGATCGGGCTCGAGTGCCTCGCCGACGGTGGCAGGATCGACGTCGGCGCCGCGCTGGCGGGCAAGCCCGCGCTGGTCAACCTCTGGGCCTACTGGTGTGGGCCCTGCGCCAGGGAACTACCCGCCCTGCAGGAGTTCGCGCAGCGCGCCGGGGACGCCGTCACCGTGCTGACCGTCCACCAGGACCCCAAGGAAGGGAATGCGTTGTCCGCCCTGACCGACTACGGCGTGCACCTGCCGGGCGTACAGGACGGCGCGGGCAAGATCGCCGCGGCCGTCGGGGCGCCGAACGTGCTGCCCGTGACCGTGCTGGTCCGGGCCGACGGCACCGTGGCGGGGGTCCTGCCGGTGCCGTTCGAGAGCGCCGACCAGATCGCCGACGCGGTGCGCGAGAAGCTGGGTGTGAGCGCGTGAGCGAGTCCAACCACCTGCCGCCGGAATGGCTGCGCCGGGTCTCGACGCTGCCGCCGTCGGACACGCATTCGGTCAACCCGGTCCTGCTGCGACGGGCACCCAGTGGGGTGCAGGCGCGCGAGGCCGCGGTCCTGGTGCTCTTCGGTGGTGCCGCCGAGGCCGATCCCATCGCGGTCGGGGGTCTGCCCGAGGACGCCGACCTCCTGCTGCTCCAACGCGCCTCCACCCTGCGTCAGCACGGCGGTCAGATCGCGTTTCCCGGTGGCGCGAGCGACCCCGGGGACGACGGGCCCGTCGGGACGGCGCTCCGGGAGGCGGAGGAGGAGACCGGACTCGACCCGGCCGGGGTTCGTCCCCTCGCGGTGTTGCCGGGGATCTTCGTCCCGCCCTCGGGCTTCGACGTCACCCCGGTGATCGGGTACTGGGACCGCCCCACCCCGGTGCACGCGGTCGATCTCGCCGAGACCGAACGGGTGGCCAGGGTGCCGATGCGCAGGCTGCTCGACCCCGACAACCGGTTCCAGGTCCGGCACCGGCTCGGGTACCAGGGGCCGGCGTTCCTCGTCGACGACATGCTCGTGTGGGGCTTCACGGCGGGCGTGCTGGCCGGGCTGATCGCGATCTCCGGCTGGGAGATCGAGTGGGACCGTTCCGACGTGCGTGATCTCGAGGTCGCGCTGGCCGAGGTGGATGCGGGGATCGTGGAGGTACACGACCGATGACCGGTTCGGCCTGGATCGACATCGCGATCCTCGCGATCGCCGTCCTCGCGGCGACCTCGGGGTGGCGGCACGGGGCGGTGGCGTCCGCGCTCGCCTTCCTCGGCGTCGTGCTCGGTGCGGTCGCGGGGATCCTGATCGCGCCGCACGTCCTGGTGCATGTCGACGAGGGGCGGATGCGGGTGCTCGCCGGCATCACCCTGATCGTCGTGCTGGTGATCGTCGGTGAGGTCGCGGGCATGGTGCTCGGCCGCGCCGCCCGCGGCGGCATGCACAGCCCCGTCGCGCGGTCCGTCGACAGCGTCATCGGCGCCGGCCTGCAGTGCACCGCGGTCCTGGTGGCCGCGTGGCTGCTGGCGATCCCGCTGACCGCGTCCTCGCAGCCCGAGGTGGCCAGCGCGGTGCGCGGGTCGCGGGTGCTGACGCAGGTCGACGAGTACGCCCCGAGCTGGATGCGCAGGCTGCCGGACGAGTTCTCGGCGCTGTTGGACACCTCCGGGCTGCCGGACGTGATCGGGCCGTTCGGTCGCACCCCGATCGCCGTCGTCGAGGCGCCCGACCCCAGCGTCCTGGGCAGTCCCGTCGCGCAGCGGCTGCAGACCAGCGTGGTCCGGGTGCGCGGGGTGGCGCCGAGTTGCCAGCGCGCGCTCGAGGGGTCCGGCTTCGTGATCGCGCCGGAGCGGATCATGACCAATGCGCACGTCGTCGCCGGCACGACGGGGGTCTCGGTGGACACCGCCGACGGGCCGCTCGACGCCGAGGTGGTGCTGTTCGATCCGGCCGTCGACGTCGCGGTGCTGGCGGTGCCCGGTCTGCGCGCCCCGGTGCTCTCGTTCGCGCCCGAGCCGGCCGCGACCGGCGACAACGCGATCGTGCTCGGCTACCCGGGCGGCGGTGCCTACACCGCCAGCGCGGCCCGGGTGCGCGAGACCCTGGACCTGACCGGCCCGGACATCTACCGGGCCGCCGAGGTCGAGCGCGAGGTGTACACGGTCCGCGGCTCGATCCGGCAGGGCAATTCCGGCGGACCGCTCGTCGACGAGCAGGGCCGGGTGCTCGGGGTGGTGTTCGGTGCCGCCGTGGACAACAGCGACACCGGATTCGTGCTGACCGCCGACGAGGTCTCACGCCAGCTGGCGTCTGCCTCCGCGCTCACCAGCGCCGTCAACACCGGCGGCTGCATCCTCTAGCGGCTTCGCCGCCTGTGAGTCCTTTTGGCCCCTGTTCGGGCCAGAAGGACTCACAGGCGCGTCAGCGCAAAAGGAACTCCGTCAGCGCGGCGGTCACCTCGGCGGGGCGCTCCTGGTGGGCGAAGTGGCCGGCGCCCGCGACGCTGTGCAGCCGTCGCCCCGGGGCCCACCGGGTGTCCCGGCGCAACGCGGTCGCCAGGACATAAGGATCCTGGTCTCCGTGGATCTGCAACACCGGGATGGTCACCGCCTGGTTCATCGCCTTCATGAACCGACGGCCGTCGGGTCGCCACTGGCTGCGGAACGCCCAGCGCTGGTACTCCAGCGAGCAGTGCGCGGCGCCCGGGATCTGGATCGCGGACCTGGCCCGCTCCACGACCTCCGTGAACTCCTCGGTCTGCTGCCACGCCTGCCCCGACCTCCCGCGCAACAGCCGTGCGACCTCGGCGCCGTCGTCGCGGGTCAGCACCCGCTCGGGGCGCCACGGCAGCTGGCAGCGCAAGAACGCAGGCAGGAAGGCCGACCGCTGCGCGCGGTCGGTGAGCACCGATCGCTTGAGCGCGATCGGATGCGGCGAGCTGACGAGGGCGATCGACCTGACCAGCCGGGGGTGCAACACCGCCGTCGCCCAGCACACCAGGCCGCCGTCGGCGTGGCCGACGAGCGTGGCCTCGGTGTGGCCGAGGGCGCGGATCAGCCCGGCGACGTCACCGGCCAGGGTCCAGCCGTCGTATCCGCGCGGCGGCTTGTCGCTGTCCCCGTAGCCGCGCAGGTCCAGCGCGACCGCGCGGTATCCGGCGTCGGCGAGCGCGGTCAGCTGATGGCGCCAGGACCACCAGAAGTCGGCGAATCCGTGGAGCAGTACGACCAGCGGGGCGCCGGGGTCGGCCGGGCCCGCCTCGACCGCGTGGAAGCGGATGCCGTTGGCGTGGATGTCGCGGTGCTGCCACGGTCCGTCGAATCGGACGGTGGATGGATCCGGGTAGGTCACGGGAACGGTGATGCTCTCGGTTCGGCGCCGCGCTAGGGGGCGGTGCGGCGGGCGTACTCGCCGGGCGTGTAGTCGCCGTGCTTGTAGCTCGACTCCGCGGCGTTCGGCAGGACCGTGGCGGCCTGCCGGAGCGAGTCGAGGGTCTTCTCCGGGGCCCGCAGCTTGCGCACCCGCAGGTAGCCGAACAGCGCCAGCACCGCGGTGACCACAACCATCAGCAGGAACACGATCAGGAACGCGAGCCAGCGCGGCGTCCAGATGGCGAGGGTCTCGGCGAGGAAGAAAAAGAAGAAGAAGGAGCTGAACAGCAGGACGGTGAGCGCGAGGATGAAGAACAGCGAGCCCTGCAGGCCCTTCTTGACCTCGCTGGTCACCTCGGCCTTGGCGAGCGCCACCTCGGCGCGGACCAGGGTGGAGACCTGCGTGGTCGCGTCCTTGACGAGGTTCCCGATGCTGGCGGTGCCGGGGGCGTGCGCATCGACGTCGGTGAGCGGGATCGACGTGATGGTTGTCGGCACCCCGTCCCCGGTCAGCCGGTCATACCTGTCGCCGTTGCGGTCACTGATGCTCACGTCTGCGCCTCTCCAAGGTGTCGTCCGGCTCGCCGGAGTGTGTCGTCCGGCTCGCCAGAGTGTGGTCGTCTCTGACCGGTGGCGGAACCGGCCGCGTTGGCGCGCGCATGGTGGACGCGCCCCCGGCGTAACAGTAGCGCCGAGCCGATCAGCGACGCCGTCAGCGAGGTCAACAGGACCGCAGCCTTTGCCGTCTCCGCCTCGGCTCCTTCGAGCGCGAGTTCGGCCACGAGAAGGCTAACGGTGAAACCGATCGCGCCGAGCACCGACAGCGCGAACATGTCGCGGAAGCCGAGGCTTCCCGGTTTGGTGGCGATGCCGAGCCGGACCGCGAGCCACGAGACGCCGAAGATGCCGACCGTCTTGCCGACGAGCAGGCCCAGGATGATCGCCAGGGCGATGCGGTCGGTGAACATCGACTCGAGGACCTCGGGGCCCAACGGGACCCCGGATGCGAACAGGGCGAACACCGGCACGCAGAACCCGGCGGAGAACGGTTGGATCCGGTGCTCGAGCCGGGTCGCGGGGGCCTCCGCCTCGCCCGGGTCCTTGCGGACCCTGGTCAGCAGGCCAAGAGCCACGCCGGCGAGGGTGGCGTGGATGCCCGCTTCGTGCATCGAGTACCAGGCGAGCAACGCCAGCGGGACGTACAGCAGCGGGGTGGTGATCCGCCGGTGTTGCGCGTACGCATAGGCGGCCAGGCAGGCGACCGCGCCGAGCAGCCACAGCATCGCGATCGAGGTGGTGAAGACCGCGGCGATGATGATGATGGCGAGCAGGTCGTCGACCACCGCGAGACTGAGCAGGAACACCCTGGCGCTGGCCGGGATCCTCGATCCGGTCAGCGCGAGCACTCCGAGGGCGAAGGCGATGTCGGTCGCCACCGGGATCGCCCAGGCCCGCTCGATGCCGGGGGTGCCCCAGCCGACCCCGAGCGCGATCAGCGCGGGCACGACCACGCCGCCGACGGCCGCGATGATCGGCAACAGGGCCTTCTTGCGGTCGGCCAGCTCGCCGACGACCAGTTCGCGTTTGAGTTCGAGGCCCGCGACGAAGAAGAACACGGCCAGCAGGCCGTCCTGGGCCCAGGTGTTCAGGCTCAGGTTCAGGTGGATCGCGCTCGGCCCGACCTGCCAGTCCCGCAGGGCGGTATACGCGTCGGCCCACGGGGAGTTCGCCCAGATCACCGCGATCGCGGCCGCCACCAGCAGGATCGAGCCGCCCACGGTCTCGGTGCGCAGATAGCGGGACAGTTCAGAGCGGAGCGGCTGGATCACGTCAGGTTTCTCCCCGAGGTCGCGGGCGTACAGGTGTGCATGTGCCGACCAGACTTCCCGGCGCTCCGATGGCAGCTTAACGCGATCTTGATACCGCTCGGCGCAAACACCCCGAGCTGGATTGCCACCGAAACGCCCCGGGTGATCTGCTTCCTGGGGTTTGGGCGTCGGATGTCCACTCCGTGGAATCGGTGCAGGAGAATCGGATGAGCAAAGCCCCAGACGTGCTGGTCGACGACGCGGTCGCCGCGAAGGACGAGGTGCCCCGCAGTCGGATCGTGGTGGCCAGCATGGTCGGCACCTCGATCGAGTTCTACGACTTCTACATCTATGCGACCGCGGCCGTCTCGGTGTTCCCGCACCTGTTCTTCCCGAAGGGAAACGGCACCACCGCACTGCTGGCCTCGTTGGCCACCTTCGGCCTCGCCTTCGTGGCCCGTCCGCTCGGCTCGATCCTGTTCGGTCACTACGGCGACCGGGTCGGCCGCAAGGCCACACTGGTCGGGTCGCTGCTCACGATGGGCATCGCGACGTTCGTCATCGGACTGCTGCCGACGTATCACTCGATCGGGCTGATCGCCCCCGCGTTGCTGGCGTTGATGCGGTTCTGTCAGGGCCTCGGGCTCGGCGGTGAGTGGTCGGGAGCGGCGCTGCTCGCGACGGAAACGGCGAAGTCCGGCAAGCGGGCGTGGGCGGCGATGTGGCCGCAGCTCGGCGCACCGATCGGGTTCTTCCTGGCCAACGGGCTGTTCCTGATCATCACCCTGTTCATGGGCCACGACAACGCGAACCCGGACCTGGACAGCGCCTTCCTGACCTGGGGCTGGCGGATCCCGTTCCTGCTCAGCGCGATCATGGTGATCATCGGCCTGTACGTGCGGCTCAAGCTGGAGGAGACGCCGGTGTTCGCGCGCGCCGTCGAGCGCGGCGAGAAGGTCAAGACCCCGCTCGCCACGGTGTTCAAGACGAGTTGGCGTCAGCTGATCATCGGCACCTTCGTGATGCTCGCGACGTACACCCTCTTCTACATCATGACCACCTGGGTGCTGAGCTACGGCACCGGCAAGACCGTCGCCGCCGGCGGTACGGGTCTCGGCTTCAAGTACTCGGATTTCCTTGTGCTGCAGCTGATCGCCGTGCTGTTCTTCGCGGCGGGCGTGCCCATCACCGGCTGGCTCGCGGACCGGTACGGACGACGCATCACCCTGCTGGTCGCCACCGGCGCGATCATGGTCTTCGGTCTGACCTTCTCGGTGGCCCTGAACGCCGAGAAGATGACCGACGCCCGCATGCTGGCCTTCCTCATCGTCGGAATGTTGTTGATGGGCTTCACCTTCGGCCCGATGAGCGCGGTTCTGCCGGAGCTGTTCCCGACCAATGTGCGCTACACCGGGTCCGGCATCGCGTACAACACGGCGAGCATCCTGGGTGCGGCGGTGGCGCCGTTCATCGCGACCTGGCTCGCGACCACCTACGGCGTCGGATGGGTCGGTGTCTATCTGCTGGTGGCGGGAGCCCTCACCTTCGTCGCGTTGCTGGTGATGCGCGAGACCAAGGACGCCTCGCTGGACGCGCCCGAGCTCGATCCGCGCGGGGCCGAACTCTAGGACGGATTCGTCCGCCGGACCAGCACCACGGCGCCGACACCCACCGCGACCAGCACCGTGAGTGCGCCGAGCAGGTACCAGTCCGGGCCCGAGTCCGCGGGCGCCGCGTCGCCGTAGCGATCCCGTTCCTGCTCGGCGCTGGTCCGGAGGTCCGCTGCCCCCGGATAGCCCGGCGAGAGGGCCAGCACCTCGTCGAATTCGGCGATCGCGGCGGTGTACTCGCCGTCGACATGATGCTCGACCCCGGCCCGGAAGGCGGTGTCGGCCGGGCCGGTCGCCGGGGCGACACCCTTGTCGCTCATCAGGTCCAGGAGCCCGTGCGCCGGGGCGACAAAGGCGAACGGCTCTGTCTGCCCGTGTATTCCGAAGCTGTTGACGCCGATCACCCGACCGTCGAGATCGGCGGTGGGGCCTCCGCTCATGGCCTCGGAGACCTCCGCGTCGGTCTGATAGACGGGGACGTTTCCGATGGCTTTCCCCGCGCTGAGGTCGCCGCCGGCCACCACCGGCTTCAGGGACGGCTCGGCCGGGGTGTCGGTGCTGCCGGGGAAACCGGCCGACACCGCGGGCGTGCCGGGGGCGACGCCGGTGTCGGAGAGCAGTTCCGCGGCGGCCAGGCCGCCCCGCTGGACCTTGAGCAGCGCGACATCCCCCTCGGTGAGCGGCACCAGACCGGTGACCTCGGCGGGGAGTGCCTCGCCCTCGGCGGTCCCGCCGGCGATCACCGTCAGGGCGAGGGTCGGGGCCGATCCGGGCTCGTCGCCCTCGACCCGCCAATTCGCCTGGGCGGTCTCGGTCACGAGCGCGGGATCGAGGGTGGGGATCACGCGTACCGCCCAGTCGACCGCGGTTCGCAGGAGTGCCTCGCGGGCGCCCTCGGCGCAGTGGCCGGCGGTGGCCACCCAGCCGTCCGGGTTGACGACGAATCCGCTACAGCGCCAGCCGCTTATGAAGGGATCGATCTTGATCGGCTGGCCGTCGGGAAAGCGCACCCAGCCCCTGGCCTCGGCCTTGACCAGGACGACGGACGGGGTGACGAGGGCGGCCGCGCGTTGCTCCGGGCTCGGCACGGGACGTTCGGGCGGATCCTGGTCGCCGAGCGCGACGGCGGGGGAGCCGATGAGTGCCGCGAACAGCAGCACGAGCAGGGCGGCGATCCTCGTTCGCCGACGCCGATCATGCATGACGGTCTCCGTTCGAGCTCGGACCCGCGGCTAACCCGTGAGCGTCACTCGGTTCGGCACTCGTCATGAATGGGACTGGGGGCCATCGCTGACGGACCCATGGTAGGCCAATCCGCCACGGCCGGGAAGGTTCGCGCCACGACGGGGTCACGCGACACGAGACGACTGTGCCCCCGTGCGATCGAGTCGCACGGGGGCACAGTCGGTGGGGTGGGACGGGGGTTACTTGCCCCGGATCGCGTCGAACACCTTGGGGTCGACCAGCGTCGAGGTGTCGCCCAGATCGCGGCCCTCGGCGACGTCCCGGAGCAGGCGGCGCATGATCTTTCCGCTCCTGGTCTTCGGCAGCTCGGGGACGATGGTGATCTGGCGCGGCCGGGCGATCGGGCTGATCTCCGTGGACACCTGCACCTTGAGCTCGGAGATCAGGGTCTCGCCCGTGTTCTCGGCGCCCTCACGCAGGATGACGAACGCCACGATGCCCTGGCCGGTGGTCTCGTCCGCGGCGCCGACCACCGCGGCCTCGGCGACGCTGTGGTGCCCGACCAGCGCCGACTCGACCTCGGAGGTGGAGATCCGGTGGCCCGAGACGTTCATGACGTCGTCCACCCGACCGAGCACCCAGAGGTCGCCGTCGTCGTCGTAGCGGGCACCGTCACCGGCGAAGTACCAGCCCTCTTCGGCGTACCGGGACCAGTAGGTGTCCTTGAAGCGTTCCATGTCGCCCCAGATGCCCCGCAGCATCGCCGGCCACGGCTCGTCGAGCACCAGGTAGCCGTTGCCGCCCGCGCCGAGCGGCTTGGCATCGTCGTCGACGATCTTCGCGGAGATGCCCGGCAAGGGCGCCATCGCGGAGCCGGGCTTGGTGGCGGTGATCCCGGGCAGCGGGGAGATCATGATCGCGCCGGTCTCGGTCTGCCACCAGGTGTCGACGATCGGGCAGCGCTCGCCGCCGATCACGTCGCGGAACCAGCGCCACGCCTCGGGGTTGATCGGTTCGCCGACGCTGCCCAGCAACCGCAGCGACGACAGGTCGTGCGCGTCGGGGATCTCGTGGCCCCACTTCATGAAGGTGCGCACCAGGGTCGGCGCCGTGTAATAGATACTGACGCCGTACTTTTCGATGATGTTGAAATGCCGGTGTTCGTCAGGCGAGTTCGGGGTGCCCTCGTAGACCACCTGCGTGGCCCGGTTCGACAACGGTCCGTAGACGATGTAGCTGTGTCCGGTCACCCAGCCGATGTCGGCGGTGCACCAGTAGACGTCCTTGCCCGCCTTGTGGTCGAAGACGTTGTGGTGGGTGTACGACGCCTGGGTGAGGTAGCCACCCGAGGTGTGGATGATGCCCTTGGGCTTACCCGTCGTGCCGGATGTGTAGAGGATGAACAGCGGGTGCTCGGCGTCGAACGCGTCGGCGGTGTGCTCGGGCGAGGCCGTGGCCACCGTCTCGTGCCACCAGATGTCGCGGCCCTCGGTCCACTCGACGTCGATGTTCGTGCGCTGGACCACCAGCACGTTGCGGACCGACTCCGCGCCGTCGACCGCGGTGTCCACGGCGGCCTTGAGCGGGGCGGCCTGACCGCGACGCCACTGCCCGTCGGTGGTGATGACCAGCTTGGCCTCGGCGTCGTCGATCCGCGACCGCAGCGCCGACGCGGAGAAGCCGGCGAAGACCACCGAATGGGTCAGGCCGAGCCGGGCGCAGGCCAGCATGGAGACGATCGCCTCCGGGACCATCGGCATGTAGATGGCGACCCGGTCGCCGGCCACGAGGCCGAGCTCGGTGAAAGTGTTTGCGGCCCGGCTCACCTCGGCGAGGAGTTCGTTGTAGGTGACGTCGCGGCTGTCGCCGGGTTCGCCCTCCCAGTGGATGGCGACCTGGTCGCCGTGGCCGCCCTGGACGTGCCGGTCCACGCAGTTGTACGCGACGTTGAGCTTGCCGCCGACGAACCACTTGGCGACCGGGGCGTCGGACCAGTCCAGGACCTGGCTCCACGGCTCGTGCCAGTGCAGCCGGGAAGCCTGGTCGGCCCAGAAGCCCAGCCGGTCGGCGTCCGCCGCGGCCTGGAGCTCCGGCCCGGCGTTCGCGGCCGCGACGAACTCCGCGCTCGGCGGATAGCTCGTCGCGTGCTCGGCTGGGTTGGTATCGGCGGTGCTACTGGTCATGTCGCCCGGGCCCTCTTTCGGTGATTCCGTGGCGCTATTCGCGCCTTTGTGAGGGTAGTCACATGTCGCGACGAGCGCATCGTTGCAGGCGCCTGCAACCCCGGCATCTGCGGTGATCGGTCGTGTTCGTGCGACCGAAGGTCGAACTGGGCGACGAACGGACCGGATCGGTGAGGTCGCCGCGCGCGATCGCGCGGCGGGAGGATCGTCCCACCAGGTATCCGAGGGGTTGCGATTGCCCGACGACTTGGTCCCGACCGAGACAATCGCCGGACACCCGGGCGCTCGGTGGCTAGTCTTCGCGGCATCCACGGTCGGCCGCGTGCGCGCCGCGCCCACCGGCGCGGGCGACGGCGGCGTCTTCGTGTGAACGAGCAGGAGGCGACTCTTGAAGTTCCACAGGGTGACCGCGCTGACAGCGCTCGCGCTGTCCGGGGTGCTGGTGTTGTCCGCCTGCGCGTCGAGCTCCGGCGGTGACAGCGGCGTGGTCACGGTGAACGGAAGCGAACCCCAGAACCCGCTCATCCCGACGAACACGAATGAGAACGGCGGCGGACGGATCGTCGACCGTCTCTTTGCCGGACTCGAGTCCTACGACGCGATGGGCAACGCCCGGCACGAGGTCGCCCAGTCGATCGAGACCACGGATTCGACCTCGTTCGTGATCACGATCAAACCCGATTGGACGTTCACCGACGGGACACTCGTGACCGCGAAGTCGTTCGTGGACGCCTGGAACTTCGGCGCCCTCTCGACGAACGCCCAGCTGCAGTCCAGCTTCTTCGAGCCGATCGTCGGCTACGACGAGGTCTCCGCCGACCCGCCCACCGCGCAGACGATGTCCGGGCTGAAGATCGTCGACGACACGACGTTCACGGTCGACCTCAAGCAGCCGACCGTGGACTTCACGCTGCGGCTCGGCTTCACCCCGTTCTATCCGCTGCCGGAGGCGGCGTTCCGGGACATGGAGGCGTTCGGTCAGCGGCCGATCGGGAACGGCCCCTACACGTTCGCGGACGGCGACGCGTGGCAGCACAACGTCACGCTGGACCTGGTGCCGAACCCCGACTACCGCGGCAACCGGACCCCGAACAACGACGGCCTGCGCTTCGTCTTCTACAGCTCGCTCGACACCGCGTACTCGGACCTGCAGGCGGACAACCTGGACGTCCTGGACACCGTCCCGGAGAGCGCCCTGAGCACTTTCAGGGCGGACCTCGGCGACCGCGCCCTCGAGGCGCCGACCGCGCAGAACGCGCAGATCGGTATCCCGGGCAACCTGCCGCACTTCGCCGGGCAGGAGGGCAGTCTGCGCAGGCAGGCGTTGTCGCGGGCGATCAACCGAGAGCAGATCACCCGGCAGATATTCCAGGGCCTGCGGACACCGGCGCGCGATTTCACCGCGAGCTCGCTGCCCGGGTTCAACGCGAACCTGCCGGGCGCCTCGGCGCTCGAGTTCGACCCCGAGGGCGCGAAGGCGCTGTGGGCGCAGGCGGACGCCCTCTCCCCGTGGAGTGGTCGGTTCCAGATCGCCTACAACTCCGACGGCGGACACCAGGCCTGGGTCGACGCGGCCGCCAACAGCATCCGGAACACGCTCGGCATCGATGCGGTCGGCGCGCCGTATCCGACGTTCAAGCAGATCCGGACCGAGATCACGAACCGGACCATCGGGACCGCGTTCCGGTCTGGCTGGCAGGGCGACTATCCGTCGATCCTGGAATTCCTCGAGCCGCAGTTCGTCACCGGGGCCGGTTCGAACGACGAGGACTACTCGAACCGGGCCTTCGACGACCTGGTCCGCAGGGCCGCGGCCGCGCCGGGTCAGGAGGAGTCGTTCGCGCTGGCCGGGCAGGCGCAGGAGATCCTGCTCCGGGACCTGCCCGTGCTCCCGCTGTGGGACTACATCGCGGCGGCCGGACACTCCGAGGCGGTGAGCGACGTGCAGATCAGCTGGAACGGGCTGCCGATGTACGAGGCGATCGAGAAGTCCTGACGCCGGGCCGCGCGGCCGGAAGGAAGTGACCTGGTGGGGTGGTACATCGGGCGGCGACTGTTGCAGATGATCCCCGTGTTCATCGGGGCCACGCTGCTCATCTACGCGATGGTGTTCCTGATCCCCGGCGACCCCATCCAGGCGCTCGCCGGCGACAAGCCGCTCAGCCCCGCGGTGGCGGACCAGCTCCGCGAGCGCTACCACCTCGACCGACCCTTCGTCGTGCAGTACCTGCTCTACCTCAGGGGCATCGTCACCCTCGACTTCGGCACCTCGTTCTCCGGCCAGCCGGTGCGGGACGTGCTGGCCGGGGCGTTCCCCATCACCATCAGGCTCGCCTTCATGGCGATCGTCATCGAATCCGTGTTCGGCATCCTCTTCGGCGTCGTAGCCGGCCTGCGCAAGGGCAGGGCGTTCGACGCGACGGTGCTGGTGCTCAGCCTCTTCATCATCGCGGTGCCGGTCTTCGTGATCGGCTTCCTGGCTCAGTTCTTCCTCGGCGTGAAGTGGGGGATCGCGCCGGTGACCGTCGGCGCCGATGCCAGTTTCACGAGGCTCCTGGTGCCCGCCTTCGTGCTCGGGCTGGTGTCCTTTGCGTACGTGCTGCGGCTGACCAGGACGTCCGTGGCGGAGAACAAGGACGCCGATCACGTCCGTACCGCCACCGCCAAGGGATTGAGTCGTCGCCGGGTCGTGGTGGTGCACATCCTGCGCAACTCCCTGATCCCGGTCGTCACCTTCCTCGGCGCCGACCTGGGAGCGCTCATGGCGGGCGCGATCGTCACCGAGGGGATCTTCAACATCAACGGCGTCGGCGGCACGATCTACCAGGCGGTGATCCGCGGCGAGGCCGCCACGGTCGTGTCCTTCGTGACGGTGCTGGTGGTCGTGTTCCTGGTGGCCAACCTGCTCGTCGACCTGCTGTACGCCGCGCTGGACCCGAGGATTCGCTATGCCTGATCCGCGCGGCCCGAGGCCCGATCGCCCATACCCTGCGGGGCGCGCCGGGCAGGACCACTTCGTCGCCGGACCGGATGAGGTGGAGGTGCTCGGCACCGATCCGCTGGACGGGGCCTCGCCACCGACGAGCATGTGGCGCGACGCCTGGCACAGCCTGCGGCGCAACCCGTTGTTCCTCGCTGCGACCCTGTTGATCCTCTTCGTCCTGGTGGTGGTTGCCCTTCCTGGGCTGTTCGCCAGCCAGGACCCGCGAATGTGCTTGGGGGAGAACAGCATGCAGGGTCCGCGGTCCGGGCACCCGTTCGGGTTCGACCTGCAGGGTTGTGACGTGTACGCCCGCACCGTGTACGGCGCGCGGGCCTCGGTCCTCACCGGTATCGGCGCGACCGCGATCTTCCTGCTCATCGGCGGTACCGTCGGCGCCCTCGCCGGCTTCTATGGCGGCTGGCTCGATGCCGTGGTCTCCCGGATCACCGATGTCTTCTTCGGCATCCCGCTCATACTCGCGGCGATCGTGATGATGCAGCTGTTCCGGAGCCGGACCATCTGGACGGTGATGCTGACCCTGGCCCTGTTCGCCTGGCCCCACGTGGCCAGAATCGCCAGGGGCTCGGTCATCTCGGTGCGGGGCAACGACTTCGTGCTGGCCGCGAAGGCATTGGGGGTCTCCCGGTTCCGCACCCTGCTGCGGCACGTGCTCCCCAACGCGATCGGCCCGGTGATCGTGGTGACCACCATCTGGCTCGGCGTCTTCATCGTCACCGAGGCGACGCTGTCCTACCTGGGCATCGGGCTGCCGCCGAGCGTGGTGTCCTGGGGCGGGGACATCAGCACCGGGCAGAGCAGACTGAGGTCCGGCTCGGGCATCATCTTCTACCCCGCCGCGGCCCTGGCGGTGACGGTCCTGGGATTCATCATGCTCGGCGACGCCCTGCGTGACGCGCTGGATCCGAAGGCGCGGAAGCAATGACGGACACAGATTCGCATCCGCTGCTCGAGATCCGAGACCTGAGCGTGGACTTCCGCTCCGGCGGTCGCGCGGTACCCGCGGTGCGCGGGGTGAACCTGACCGCCTACCCGGGGCAGACCGTGGCGATCGTGGGGGAGTCGGGCTCGGGCAAGTCGACGCTGGCACACGCGATCATCGATCTGTTGCCGGGCACCGGGAGGGTCACCTCGGGGCAGATCCGATTCGACGGGCGGGAGCTGGTCGGGGCCCCGAAGGCCGACGTGGTGGCGGTGCGCGGACGCGGCATCGGGCTGGTGCCGCAGGACCCGAGGACGAACCTGAATCCCGTGTGGAAGATAGGCTTTCAGATCGCGGAAACCCTGGCGGCCAACGGGATCGCGAAGGGTGGGGCGGCCAGGGCCCGGGCCGCCGAGCTGCTGACCGAGGCGGGCCTGCCGGATGCGTCGCACCGGGTCGATCAGTATCCGCATGAGTTCTCCGGCGGTATGTGCCAGCGCGCTCTCATCGCGATCGCGCTCTCGTGCCGCCCGAAGTTGCTCATCGCGGACGAGCCGACCTCCGCCCTGGACGTGACGGTGCAGCGGCAGATCCTCGACCATCTCGCCGGGCTCACCGGGGAACTCGGCACGGCCGTGCTGTTGATCACGCACGACCTGGGCCTGGCGGCGGAACGTGCCGAGCATCTGGTGGTGATGTACCGCGGCCGGGTCGTCGAATCCGGGCCCGCCCGCCAGATCCTGGGCGATCCGCAGCACGCGTACACCCAGAGGTTGGTGTCCTCCGCGCCGTCCCTGGCATCACAGCAGCTCGAGTCCGTCGAAGCCCGCGCGAGGATCCGGGCGCGCGCGGCCATGGTGGCCGAACACGCCGCGGCGGCGGACGGCGAACCCCGGACGGTCGGCGGGGACGTGGTGGTGGCCTCGGACCTGGTGAAGAAGTTCAGAATCCGGGGCGATGCGCCGTGGCGCCACACCGACTGCACGGCGGTCGACTCCGTGTCGTTCCGCCTCGCACGCGGCACCACGACGGCGGTCGTCGGTGAGTCCGGGTCGGGTAAATCGACTGTGGCGCAGATGGTTCTGGGGCTCCTGAAGCCGACCTCGGGGACCGTCACCTTCGAGGGGCGCGATCTGGCGGAGTTCGATGCGAAGGCCGCGTTCGCATTCCGGCGCCGGGTGCAGCCGATCTTCCAGAATCCGTACGGGTCGCTGGACCCGATGTACTCGATCTACCGCACCGTCGAGGAGCCGCTGCGCACTCACCGGGTCGGTGACAGGGGCGAGCGCGAGCGGACCGTGCGCGACCTGCTGGACCGGGTGTCGCTGCCGAGCTCGGTGCTGCGGCGGTACCCCAACGAACTCTCCGGCGGCCAGCGGCAACGGGTGGCGATCGCGCGGGCGTTGGCGCTGCGACCCGAGGTGCTCGTCTGCGACGAGGCGGTCTCGGCGCTGGACGTGCTCGTGCAGGCGCAGATCCTGAACCTGCTGGGTGATCTGCAGGCCCAGCTCGGCCTGTCGTACCTGTTCATCTCGCACGATCTGGCCGTGGTGCGGCAGATCGCCGACGACGTCGTGGTGATGAGCCAGGGCCGGGTGGTCGAGGCCGCCCCGACCGCCGAGGTGTTCGACAACCCGCAGCACGAGTACACCCGGAGACTGCTCGAGGCGATCCCGGGCCGCGATCTCGCGCGGGATTCCTGAGATCGCGAAACGGTCCTGGCTCGTCTCGGTGCGCGGTGGTTCAGTGGAGGCGTGAAACAGCATCTGAGCGTCCTCACCCTCGGCGTCGCCGACCTGCCCCGAGCGCACGCGTTCTATGTCGGCGGTCTGGGGTGGACGCCGACGCTGTACGTCCCGGGTGAGGTGTTGTTCTTGCAGGTCGGGCACGGAGTGGTGCTCTCGTTGTGGTCCGCCGACGAGATGGCCCGGGAGGCCGGGCCGACCGCGCCCGTGGTGGGTGAGCAGGGCCGGGCGCCCGTCACCCTCGGTCACAACGTCGGTAGCCCGGGAGAGGTGGACGAGGTCCTCGCGGCCGCGGCGCGGGCCGGCGGATCGGTCCTGGTGGCGGGCGCCCGGCGGGCGTGGGGCGGGTACAGCGGATACTTCGCCGATCCGGACGGCTACCGCTGGGAGATCGCGCACAATCAGGGCCTGGTCGTGCACGAGGACGGCAGGGTCGCGATCGGGGAGGCCGACCCGGCGGGGCCTGGAGACGACTAGCTGGCCCGCGCAGCCCTCCTCGCCCGAGGGGCCGATATTGGCGCCGGGTAGCGTTGAGCAGCGTGAACGACCCCTTGCAGCCCCTGGTGGACCTGCCCGGCGTGCGCGAGGCCGCCGACCGGGCGCGCGACGCGCTCGGCGACGTGCACCGGCACAAGACCAATCGCCGCGGTTGGCCCACGACCGCGGCGGAGGCGGCCATCCGGGCCGCGCGTGCGTCGGCGTCCATCGATGGGGGCAGCACCGAGCTCCCGGCCGAGGGCGAGGAGGGCGACCCGATCCTGGCGGGTGCGCTGCGGGTGGCCCAGGCCATCGACGGTGACGCGCTCACCATCATGGTGCCGACCTGGCAGCGGGCGCCGCTCCAGGCGCTGGCCCGGCTGCACCTGCTCGCGGCGGCGGACCTGGTCACCGACGAGTCCACGCTGGGCCGTCCCAGGACCGATCCGGGCGTGGCGGAGCGGCTCGACGGCCTCGCGCAGTTGGTTACGGGGGGAACGAAGGCTCCGGCGCCGGTCCTCGCGGCCGTCGTGCACGGGGAGTTGTTGTCGCTGAGCCCCTTCGGTACCGCCGACGGAGTCGTCGCCAGGGCCGCCTCCCGGCTGGTGGCGGCGTCGACCGGGCTGGACCCCCACAATCTGGGCGTGCCGGAGGTGAGTTGGCTGCGCCGGCAGCAGGCCTACCGCGACGGTGTCAAGGGCTTCGCGTCGGGAACACCCGAGGGCGTCGGCAGCTGGGTGATCCTGTGCTGCGGGGCGATGGAGGCCGGGGCGAGGGAGGCCACGTCGATCGCGGATGCGGCCGCGGGCTGATCCATCGGCCGGTGGTGTCCTGCGCCGGGGCGGACATCGTCTGCAAGGCAACGGCACTGGGCATCAGTGCGTCAACGCCTCCGGACGCAATGCGAGCGGCGCTGCCGACTCTCGTCGACTTCGCCGCCCGCTAGCACGGATCGCCTGGTTACCAAGCGTGCTTTGTGGGTTGTGTGTCCGGCCTCGGCGTGGGCTCAAGCATCGCCAGTTCGCCTCTGCAACTTGTGCAAGGTCCTCGCTGCCGAATGTTCGAGTCACGCAGGCCCACAACGCTGCTGCCCTTATAGTGGCTTGCTGCTCCGCGTGGGTGCCTGGTGTCCGTGCTGGGATTTCCCGGCCGGGAGATCGATCCTTCTCTTCCGAGTCGACCTTGGCCTGCCGTTCTTCCGTAACTCCTTTGTACCCCGTGACCGCACGCGCTTCAAGGGGTACACGCACCTGGATTGATCCCAGTCTTCGGCGCCCGTCAGCGCCGACGGCGCAACAATCCGTAGGTCAACGCGCCGGCCGCGAGCGCCCCCATGCCCACCGCCGCAGTCGTCGCGACCGTGCTCCTCGAGGGCGGCTGGAGTCGGGCCCGGAGGGATATCGGATTCGAGAAAGTCAGTATGGGCCAACCCTTTCCGGCGGCCTCCTTGCGGAGCGCGCGGTCCGGGTTGACGGCGGTCGGGTGGCCGACAGCGGCGAGCATCGGCAGATCGGTCACCGAATCCGAGTAGGCAAAACTACGCTCGAGATCGTAGTTCTCTTGCCGCGCCAGTTCGCGGATCGCGTCGACCTTGCCCTCGCCGTAGCAGTAGAAATCGACCTCACCGGTGAAACGCCCGTCCTTGACCTCCATCCGGGTGGCGGCGGCATGGTCGGCTCCGAGCGCGTCCGCGATCGGCGTCACCACCTCCTCCCCGGAGGCGGAGACCACGACGACGTCGTGGCCGCGGAGCTTGTGGTCGGCGATCAGATCGGCCGCTTCGGCGAACACGAGCGGGTCCACGATGTCGTGCAGTGTCTCGGCGACCACCGTGCGCACCTGCTCGACGTCCCAGCCCGCGCACATGTTGGTCAGGTGCGTCCGCATCCGCTCCATCTGGTCGTGGTCGGCGCCGGCGAGCAGGAAGAGGAACTGGGCATAGCTGCTCTTGAGGACCGATCGCCGATTGATCAAGCCCTGATCGAAAAACGGTTTGCTGAATGCAAGCGTGCTCGACTTGGCGATGATGGTCTTGTCCAGGTCGAAGAACGCCGCGACCCGGCCGTTCACGGGCTGTCTGTTCGCCTCTGCGGTCACGGAATCCAGGATAGAGCCCCCGGGTGAATCGGGGATCCGAGCGCGATTCTCGGTGTTCATCTTCGGATCTCCGACGGGATACTTGAATTTGCAAACTCGGATCGCGGCGGGTGTAGTATCGAAACCACCTGGACTTGATCTGGGTGTGTTCAGCCCGACCCCCCGGGGCTGAACTCTGAAGACCCCCGCCTCCTCCCCCCCTGGCGGGGGTCTTCCTCCATTTTCCGGTCCGTTCGGGCTTCCCCTTCTCCCGCTCATCCGGTCGTTTTCCGCGTGGGTGTCGACCCCGGAGTGGTTCGCGCGTACCGGAATCCATCCACAGGGTCGGTTCTGTCCACATTCGGCGAGCTGCCCCTGTTGCGGCGCCGTCCGTGCACGCAGGCTCACCGATATGGAAACCCCACACGCCTCGGGCGCCCCGCATCCGTCGAACGTACGTCCGGTCCTCGCGGTGCTCGCGGAGGACGGCCTGTCCCTGAGCGTGCGCAGGGCCGCGGCCGCGGCCGACCGCACCCTCGACGAACGGGTGCTCCCGATCCCCCGACAGGTATGGGACTCCGCGGCCTCGATCGTGCTGGACCCGGCCGCCGCCCGAACCTGCGCCTCCGACGCCCTACCGCGTAGATCGGCCGTCCAGGTGGTGTGCTCGGGCCCGCCCGGGCTCGCCGAATGGCAGGCCGCCGCCGCGGTCGGGGCGGAGTCCGTCCTCGTGCTCCCCGCCGACGAACCCGCGCTCGTCGAATCGCTGGCGAACCGGCGCGACCGCGCCGCAGCGGGTGGCTCGGTGATCGCCGTCGTCGGCGGTTGCGGCGGGGCCGGGGCGTCGACACTGGCCGCGGCGATCGCCCTGACCGGCCCCGCCCGTCGGCCTGGGAGCCGCGCGCTGCTGGTCGACGCGGATCCGCACGGTGGCGGCCTCGACCTGCTGCTCGGGGTGGAGGACCGGCCGGGACTGCGCTGGCCGGCGGTCGTGGTCGAGGGCGGGCGGGTGTCGGCGACCGCCCTGCACGACGCGCTTCCCCGCGCGGGTGCCGGAGTGGCGGTGCTCTCCTGCGGCCGCGGCGCCGATGCCGGGGAGCCGTCGGCCGCCGCGATGCGGGCGATGATCGAATCGGGTTGCGATGCAGGTGATCTCGTCGTGTGCGATGTGGGGCGCGGGCTCGGTGACCTGGCGACCGCGGTGTTCGACCTCGCGGACCTGGTGACGATCGTGGTGCCGGCCCAGCTGCGGTCGGCGGCGGCCGCCGAGGCCGTGGTGGCCGCCGTACGGACCAGAAACCCGAATGTCGGTGTGGTGGTGCGTGGTCCGGCGCCCGGAGGGCTGCGCGGCAGGGACATCGCGGAGCTGCTCGGGATCCCCGCGCTCGCGGCGATGCGGCCGCAGCCGCGCCTGTCCGCCGCCCTCGAGCGCGGCGGCCTCCGGCTGCGGAGGCGATCGCCGTTGTCCGCGGCCGCGCATGCGGTCCTCGAGGTGCTCGAGTCGGGTGCGGCGGGGCGTGTCGCATGAGTTCCCTGGTCTCGCCTGAACTCCTGGACCGGGTTCGGGAGAGGTTGTCGCGGACGTCGGCGCAGCCCAGCCCGGCCATGGTGGCCGCCGCGATCCGGGCCGAGGCCTCCGGCGTACTCGGGGACACCGACCTGCTCGACGCCCTGCACGTCCTGCAGACCGAACTGACGGGGGCGGGAGCGCTGGAACCGCTTCTCGCGCAGTCTGATGTCTCCGATGTCCTGGTCACCGCGCCGGATCAGGTGTGGGTGGATCGGGGCGCCGGACTCGAGCGTGCACCGGTCTGCTTTGCCGATGAGGCCGCGGTGCGCCGACTCGCGCAACGGCTGGCGCTCGCCGCGGGTCGGCGGCTCGACGATGCTCAGCCGTGGGTGGACGGACGGCTCCCGGCGGCCGCGGGCGTGGGATTCGGGGTTCGGCTGCACGCGGTGCTCGCCCCGCTCGCTCAGGGCGGGACCTGCGTGTCGCTGCGCGTGTTGCGACCGGCGACCCAGGGGCTCGACGCGCTCTGCTCCGGCGGAACGGTGCCCCCGGACGCGCGTGAACTGCTGGTGCGGATCGTGGCGGCCCGGCTGGCGTTCCTGGTCGTCGGTGGGACGGGCGCGGGGAAGACCACCCTGCTCGCGGCGCTGCTGGCGCAGGTGGATCGTCGCGAGCGCATCGTCTGTGTGGAGGATGCGGCCGAGCTGTCCCCGCCCCACCCACACGTGGTGCGGCTGGTCGCTCGCGCGCCGAACGTCGAGGGCGTCGGCGAGGTGACCGTCCGTCAGCTGGTACGGCAGGCGCTCCGGATGCGACCGGACCGCATCGTGGTCGGGGAGGTGCGTGGCGGCGAGGTTGTGGACCTGCTCACGGCGCTGAACACCGGTCACGACGGCGGAGCGGGCACCGTGCACGCGAACTCTCCCGAGGAGGTACCCGCACGGTTGGAGGCGTTGGCGGCCCTCGGCGGGCTGGACCGCGCCGCGCTGCACAGTCAGCTCGCAGCGGCGGTGCAGGTGGTGCTGCACGTGCACTGGGCGGCGGACGGCAGGCGCACACTCGCGCAGATCGGGGTGCTGGAACGGGACGAGCGCGGGTTCGTCGGCGTGGTGGCGGCCTGGACCCAGGACACCAGGAGTTGTCCGGGGGCGGGACGTCTCGAGCAGTTGCTGGCGAGCCGCGGCGTCGGGGCGGGGTCGTGATGGTCGCGGTACTGACGGTCGCGGTCCTCGCGCTCGTCGTCGCGCCCGGTCCCGGCACGATCGCGAGGTTGCGCCCGGCGCGGCGCGACGTGAGGGCACCCGGACCGGCGTGGGCGCGGACCGCCGCGGTGCTCGGACTCGTTGCCGCCGTGACGATCTACGCACCCCCAGCCGGGTTCGCCGGGGCAGCTCTGGCGCTGACGGTGGCCTATCGCCGGACGCGGCGCCGCCGAGAGCGTGCCCGCGACGCGGAGTTGCGCGGACTGCTCGGCTGCCTCGAGGCGGCGACGGGGGAGCTGAGGGTCGGGGCCCACCCGGCGAACGCGTGTACCACCGCGGCGCGTGAGTCGAGTGGCGCGGCGGCAGAGGCGTTTCGTGCCGCCGCGGCCCGGGCCCGGCTCGGTGGCGGTGCCGCCGAGGGACTGCACGCTCCCGGCTGTGTGATCGACGTCGAGCTGGAGCGGGTGGCGGCGGCGTGGCGTGTGGCCGACCGATACGGCGTGGCCCTGGCCGATCTGCTCGACGCGGTCCGTACGGATCTACTCGGGCGCATCAGGTTCCGGGACCGGGTCGAGGCGGGGTTGGCGGGAGCCAGGGCCACCGCGGCGGTGCTCGCCTGCCTGCCGCTGCTCGGGATCGCGCTGGGGCAGTTGATGGGCGCGAGCCCGTTGCGGGTGCTCCTGTCCGGCGGACTCGGTGGTGTACTGCTGGTCCTCGGCACGATGTTCGCCTGCGCCGGCCTGCTCTGGACCGATCGCATCACCGGGCGGGTGACCGGATGAGCGCCGCGGTCGCGGTGCTGTTCGCGGCCGCCGCCGTCGCAGCACCCGGTCGCGCCCCGGCGACGTCGCGCCTTCGGGGGCCGCTCGCGGCGCCGCGGTCACGGGGGTGGCCGCGCCGCGGGCGCAGCCGTGACGCCTCCGACCCCATGGCGATCGCGGCCGGATTCGACCTGTTGGCGGCGTGCCTGCAGGCGGGCATGCCGGTGGCCGCGGCGGCCGGGGCGGTCGCGGAGTCGGCTCCGGAGCCGCTGAGCGGCGCGCTGGAGTCGGCGGCGAACCTGCTCGCCCTCGGCGCGGAGCCCGAGATCGCCTGGGAGCGTGCGGCGATGGACTCCGAGACGGAGGGGCTGGCGCGGATGGCCCGCCGTTCGTCGCGGTCCGGTGCGGCCTTCGCGGGCGCGGTGGCCGAATTGGCGACACAGCGTCGGATGGCGATCGAGGACCGGGCCGTGGCCGCGGCGGAGCGGGCGGGTGTGTTGATCAGCGGCCCGCTGAGGCTGTGCTTCCTGCCCGCGTTCCTGTGCCTGGGAATCGTCCCCGTGGTTGTCGGTCTGGCCACCCGGGTGCTGGGCGGGGGCGTGCTGTGAGGGAGTGCAGCGAAACGGCCCAGACAACCCGTCGCGGAGAGGCCGCGACGGTGACCGAGAAGGGGGAACATCATGGTGACCAAGGGGATCGGCGCGCTTCGCACCCGGTTGCTGCTCGCGGCGACCGCCGAGGAGGGCATGTCCACGGCCGAATATTCGGAAGTTGAGTTTTACTACCGGTGCTGCGGTCGTCGTTGGCCTCTCCAGTCCGACGTTAACCAACGGAGCGCGAGTAGCACAGTCCGTCCAGCTCGCGGGGCGGCACTTCGGTGCGAGGGGTGCACACCTCCACCGGGGTCCAGCCCAGCCGCGTCCTACTCCAGGGCGGGGCTACTTGTGCTGGCCTGACACGGTGAGGGGCTAGGTCCGTGGGTTCCGTTGGGGCTGCCCGAAGGGCTGGGGGGAAAGCGAGGGCCAAGGGTCTAGGCGCCCGAAGGGCGTCGGTGCGGTTAGGGCAGTGCCCCACCAGGGCTCCGCACTAGTTACCAATCGCGATACGGCACCGCCGACTGCCTCACCTTCGGATGGGCTTGCCAGTCAAACTGGACCCGGCAGTGATGAAAGTACTCGACCAGCGAGCGACCCCTGAGGTCCTTGTGGGCGCCGGGCCCTACCCAAACCTCGGTGATTGCATCTCGGGGGATAGTGATCTTGTGCCTCGGCGTCATTCCGTACCGTCCGGCAGTGAAGTGAGTCGGAGAGACAACGCCGAACGGCACGATCCGGAGTTCCTTCTCCTCGCTGAATCGGGGATCCTTCACGAACGCGCTCTCGAACCGGATCGCGCTCCGCAACGCCCACGCTCGATGATCCTCATCATCAACGGTGGTCGAGTTGGCGAGATTCGTCGTGATGGCCGTGATGCCGTTTAGGTAGTCGATCGTCGCGGCTTCCTCGTCGTGGTAGATGACCTTGCGGAGCTCGTACTGCTCGTCAAGTGCCTTGCACAACTTCTCGGTGGAGAATCCGATGCAGTATCCGTCCCGTGCATACCCTCGCCACTGGCTCAGTTGGTCCGGCACCTCGGAGAGGCTGGCGATGAAACAGTCGATGTACTTCTCGACGTCCTCTGCGGCATCCAGGACCGGCTTCAACTTCCTGGAACGTTCCTCGAGCTCCGCGAGTGCCTCGCTCGCACCAGGGCGATCGGCGACCGATTGTCCGTCATCCAATGCCTGCCGGTAGATCGCGTTCTGCGCCTTTAGATTCGCCGTATCCGTCTCCAGTAGCCGACGCGTCAGCCAGTGGAGTCCAAGCGTCGCCTCCGTCGAATCGTTCAGGTACCGCGAACTGGTTGCCCAGAGCTCGCCACTCTCGTAAATGCCTTGCACACCGTGGATGTCGGTGTAGTGGTAAACAGTCTCCGGAAGGTCCGCATGCACGGTGACAATCTAGCTCTACCTGGACCACCATCCGGGGTCTGCCGAGCCGAAACCTGCGCCGCTGGACTGGCCTCGGCGGATAGGGTCATCCGGTGACTCGCTGGAAAGCTACCTGGACCCACACAAGGGGAGCCAACGCACGCACGCTCGGAACCGCCGCCATTCTCGTGGCCTCGCTTGCATTGATCCTGTGTTTCATCGCAGCGAACAAAGCCTTCGGTTGGGGAGTTCAATATGGCGACCTCGGCACCTGGGTCGGCGGAATCGCTACGGCGCTTGCCTCTGGCGCTGCATTCGTGACCCTGCGGGAGCTTCTACGAACCCGCAGGGAAGACGAAGACGAACGACGTGCACGCGCGCTGCGACGCGCGAAAAGAGTCCGGGTGAAAACCGTCCGAAGCATACCGACCAGTGGTAGCGCACTTGGCTGGAAGGTCTCGGTTACGAATCTCTCAGGCCACCCGATCTATGACTTTCGCTGGAATGGGATGATCGCGTACAACTTCGATGAACCCAACCAGAAATCGTCCAGCGACGTGACCATAAGTTCTGAAGGGGACTCTGAAGGGAACCTCGAGGCAGTCGACAACGGCGAAACGCAATCCATCGAGTACATAACAGAGATGAGTGCCCACGAATCTCAACGGTGGATTCCACTACCCCAGATCGAGTTCACCGACGATGACGGCTACCGGTTCTGTCGCGGACAGTTCGCGGACGGAACCTTGGATGTGTGGATTCATTCGCCCGAGCCCTCGCGCACGGCCAGTCGGACCCCGATCATCCTCGGACCGCGACGTCGCAGACGTACCGGCCGCCGTGTAACGGACCCCGACCGTATCGGGACTGCTGGATGAATCGCGACACGTTCTGACTCGGGCTATCACGAGGCGGGCAGTCAGTCCGACCTCGCAGAACTCAACGGCCGCAAGGCCCTGAGCGCGTAACTACGTGACTACGTGGTCACGTAGCTCTATACCTATGTGACTAGTCGAGCAGCCCAGTGGTCGATATGTCGAGTGGTCGCTGCGGCTAGCCCCCTGAGCCGGGCAACGAACCTCGCAAGGGTGCGTTGGGAGCAATGGCGAATGCCTTGCTCGGTTGCTCCCCTTAGTGCGCCGAACACGCTCCCAACTGCCGGGCGTTGCCACTACCGACTGTCCTGATCGACTTGGAAACCCGTACACGATGGCTCAACCGCATTACCACCCGGTCAGGAAGGGGGGTGGGAGGGGTAACCCCCTGGGGTGCCGTCACCTTCGTGACCTACAGAGACGCTTCGTCGGCCTCGTGTTGTCGGCCCCTGGACCTACGATGTGCCGATGCAGACTGACGACACCGGCACGGGGCCGGCTCCTGACGGCCTGGACGCGTTTTTTGCAGCGGAACTCGGCGAGGACCACGTGATCGTGGATACCCCGAACCCTCAGTGGGATCCGGCGATTCACCCCGAGAACATCGAGATAGTCGAGGATGA
Organism: Rhodococcus daqingensis; assembly: GCF_042665615.1. Taxonomy (NCBI): domain Bacteria; kingdom Bacillati; phylum Actinomycetota; class Actinomycetes; order Mycobacteriales; family Nocardiaceae; genus Rhodococcus; species Rhodococcus daqingensis. The sequence goes on from NZ_JBHTCS010000030.1 coordinate 268,920, forward strand.
CTTGCTCGCCGGCTTCGAGGAGTAGCCGGCTACCGGGTACGTATTGAGCAGCTCTCTCGTTGTCGGATTGCGCCGAGTGTCACCACCTCTGAATAGAGTTGCCGCATGAACGGATGGTTGTTTACGTCGGTCACTGGAACGACCAGTTGGCAAAGCAACACGGGCTACGACGACGTACTCGGTACTCAATACCCATACGACAGCGGTGTTGCCTATCACCTTCGGGTGCAGGCCGGCGATGTAATTCTGATCCGTGAAGACGACGTGGTGATGGGCGTTTCCCGCATCGATCAGATTGACAAGATGCAGGGACAGAAGCGACGGAGGCGGTGTCCGGCCTGTGGGCGCACTGGGATCGAACCTCGAGTCCGAACAGCGGACTACGTATGCACGCATAAGGACTGTCGGAAGCGTTTTCCGGTGCCAGACGAGGTTGACGATCCCGTCACCAGGTACATCGCGCACTACAGCACGCAGTGGCAGGCGTTGGATGGCGCGATCAGCTACTCGCAGCTAGAGCCATGGCTATCCGGGGTTGCACAGAATGCGATTCGCCCATGCAGCCTCGACGCGATCGGTGATCTTCTGGCAGGCGTCAACGTCTCACTGCCTGAATCTAATACGCCAGTTCTGCCCCTACCGATCCCGGGCGGCCGACGGCTCGCGAAGATCCAGGCCCGCGTCGGCCAAGGCAAGTTCCGAACCGCACTGCTACGCAGGTACGGACTGTCCTGCGCCGTAACTGGACCATGCCCAGCTGAAGCACTGGAGGCGGCGCACCTCATTCCGTTTGCTGAACACGAGACGCACGATGTCGACAGCGGCCTGCTTCTGCGATCCGATATTCACCGCCTGCTCGATGCTGGCTCCCTCGCGATCAATCCAGACACCGGAGCCGTCGAACTCTCCGCGGAGCTGTTGAACTACCCCGCCTACCGGGATCTCCACGGCAAGAAGATCACCCAGAGCCCCAGCGTTGCGGCGTTGCGTTCGGGTTACGGCCCACAGAGCTAGCCGGACTAAGGCCGCGATACGGCACGCCTTCGGCCGCCAACTACGTGTTCGGACCGTTGCGGTTATCGAGGAAGTGCTGGTAGTGGCGTCGGCAAAGCTGACGGGTGTGCACGGGCTTGGAGCAGTCGGCGACGGTGCATGTCTTATCACCAATCAGGTACTTGCGATAGTGCGGCCGGCACATGCCATTGACCCGGACTGGCATGCCGCAGTCGTCAACGGTGCAGTGAGTTGGGCGGCGCGGTAGTTCTGTGGTGCCGTACTTCCTCACTCGCCAGCGGTGCTTGTTGCAAATTCCGTGACCTGCCGGGCGTCCTTCGCAGTCAATCACCGAGCACGTCCTCGGCGGCTCGGTGGGACCTTCGCGATTCCATTTGGCGACCATTGGTGCGACCTCGGCGGGATCGCGCCGCCACGTCGCTGGCCGACCTCCTTTGGCGATATTGCACGTCTTGTGTGCAAGTGCCAGGTTCTCGGGGTCGTGTGTGCCTCCCCGTGAGATGGGCTGTATGTGATCCACTTCGGCGGCCAATGGGTGTGGCTTCCGTGCCGTCGCCGGAACGAGGAGGCCGCACAGGTGGCAGTTGTCACCGTCACGCCGTCGTAGCGCATCGGCCGACATATACAGCGACGCGCTGCGGTGGCGGCATTCGTCGCACAGGCGCTTCGATAGGGGTGTGAGCCTTCGACCTGTCCCGTTCGCGGGCGCGAGGTAGTCGATGGCACCGCCGCATTGGGCGCAGTTGCCGGCCGTAGGTGCCTCGGCGTGACGGCGCGCAAGTTTGCGGCAGACTTCCGAACAGTACGAGGCGGTGTTACTTGGCCCGACTGGCTCTCCGCACCAGACGCATGGTTGGTTGGGCATGCGAACGTCGCGTGCGTCGATGGGGCGGAGCGGGGCTATCCCAGCGTTCTTCTGTTTCAGGTGGGTCGAGCAGAGGCCGTGCCCCTGGACCTTCCGATGGCATTCGGGCCCAGCGCATCGCGGCTTGCAAGCTTCGCTGCAATAGCGACGCCCCCGCGATAGCCCTGCGATGTCTGCACCGCATCCTTGGCATGGTCGGTGTCGCGTCGCGACGGGACTAGCTTTGCCTTGCAGCGGCGCGGTGTGCAGCTTCCCGTGCCGTTGCAGTGCTTCGTAGTGGGTTTTGCATAGGCTGCGCGCCTTGGCAGGCTTGCCGCAATCGGCCTCGCTGCAAGTGCGACTGGACGACCGATGTGATCCGCGTTGTCGGTCGTAGTGGAGTTGGCACTGGCCCTTTGCCTTGGACTTACGGGAGCACCCGGGCACCGAGCAGGCGGCCCGTTCGCGTAAATCGAGTCGGCCCGTGCGTTTTTGGCGCAGATAGTGCTTGTGACACAGTCCGTCGGCACTGGTGCTCCTGCGCCCGCAGTCGGGCGCGCGGCAAGGGCCTGGCTGCCGTTTGTTCGGGCTGCCGAGTGGGTCGCCATGCCGCCAGAACGCCTGATAGTGCTTGGCGCAGAGCTGGTGCTTCTTTATGTCGACCTTGTTGCCGCACCCGTCCACAGAACAATTTTGTTTGTCCACCGGCGCCGGCTGAGTCATAGGCCCGAACTCTAGGTTGCCCATCCGACAAGTTACGGCAGCAATGCTTGGGTGGCGCTCGTGGTGCACCCGTTTATCGTTGCGGATGGCCTCCGAGCGCCAGGCCGGCAAGGCGGCCGCGACCGCCGCGCGGAACTTTGAACATCAACAGCGAGTTCCTACCTGATCGCAACGCATTGACGGCACTCGACATGCCGAGGGGTCCGCCCGACCCCTCGGCCGCTGCAATGTCAGTTCAGTTTCGGCGTCACGGTCGAGTGCTGTTGATCGTCCCGCCCCCGCCGGCTAGTGCCGCGTGGAGTACACGAGTGCCGTTGAGCGGCATGGTCGATGAGCGGTGCCGGGCGGCTCCTGCGAGTGCTGAGCGGATCAAGTCCGGTGTCGATAGCACTGCATGCTGTTCGGCCTGGTGCTTCGCCTCGCGTTCGGTGAGGAACTCCTCGTGTCGGCGGTGGGACTCGATGGCGAGGTCGTACCACTCTTGTTCCGACTGATCGTCGGGGAGGCCGGGAACCGTCGCGATGTTGCGCTCCTCCAGCCGGCGAGCGACCGCCTGAGCAAGGCCGCCTTGGACGGCGTCGGGCTTCCGATTGGTCGAGTTGATCTGGCGGGTCAGCAGTGCTGCCGCGCTGAGCTTCCTACGGGTTGTCATTGATTCTCCTGCTCTTGCTGTTGGGGTTTTGGTGGGACGCAAGGCCCCCGGCGGTGGATCGCCGGGGGCTCTTCGCGGATGAACGGGGATCAGCGAATCATCGTCACGCGGCCGCTGACCTTCTCCGGTGTGAATGGCAGCGACTGCCGGATCTCGGCACACTCGCGCAGGGTGTTGATGCCGAACTTGATGCCCTCGCGAGCAGCGGTGTAAAGCACCTTGTCGAGTGCACCCAACTGCTGATTCACGTTCTTGTACTGAGCGGCGTCGAGCTTGGCGAGCTGCAACGCATCCGCGGGCTGCAGGATTCGAAGTGCAACCTCGACGTCGAGGCCGGCGAAGCCTGGCAAGTCCCTGGTGCCGGCGACCCACGAAGAGACCTTGTTGAGGTAGGCAGCTTCGGTCTGAGCGGTCATGTACGCCTGCACCGCAAGGGGACCCGCCTGCAGCAGCGACTCAGAGTCGACGATGTCGGGGAGATCGCCAACGGCGGCGATGTACGCCGCCGCATGCTTGTCGAACTCCGGCGTCAACTGCTCGATCACGGCTGGAACGGCGGCATTCGCCTGGCACAGCACTTCACGTGCGGCTGCGTCGAGCATCCGCTGCTTGGCCTCCTCCAACGGGGTGCGGCTGAGGTGGTCGCCCGTCTTCAGCGCCGGCACAAGCCGGTTGGCGAACTCGACAAGCTTCTCTTCTGCGTTGGCGGCAGTGATGTCGGCCAGATCGAACTGGACCGTGTGACCGGTCTCGATCCATCGGATCGCTTCGAACTTTTCGACCGCAGTCGCAAGTTCCTTGGGGAGCTTGACGCCCAGGGCGTTCCAGCGGCTGACGGCGTCGGCGGTGCTGATGTTGTCGTGCATGGTTTCCTAACTGTTGAAGGGTGCGTTTTCGCGCACCCTGATGAGAGCTGCCCGCTGGCAGCCCGGTTTGCCACCCGTTCGGGGTGGCCAGCGTGAGTCGGTTGCACGATGATTTGGCAACCGACGACGATCACCGGATGGGCCGGTGATCCACCGGATTCTTCTGAGTCGCAGCCGCATTCAGGCGGCTGCCAGTGATTGACGTGATCGAGAACGATCACGGGATGAGGCCGGTCCGTGCCGGCCTAGTCATCTGTCTCTCCCAACCGCTGACAGCGGTTGAGAAGTGGGGGGTGGTGGGAACTTGTTCACACCTATATGGGGGACACCACCACCACCACCAGCCCGCCACCTGCGGAAACACCCAGTGACTGGTGGTGGATCGCCACCACCTACGCGGCGTGCTCCCAGGTGGTCGACGTGCCCTCCCCGGTGCGGCGCAACAACTTCGATACAGCACCTCGAGTGAGCTTGTCCTTACAAGTTGCCGACGACTTGTTGAACTCGGCCGCGACCCGACCAGCGGCCTGGTTCACGCCTACGCCCTGGAGGTTCTCGACCACCCAGGCGGCCATGCGAGCGTTCTCGTCCAGGGTCTCCTGCGACCGCTTCTGCTTCGGCTTGTCGTCAACAGCGTCGCTTCGTGCGACCCACGGACCCCGCTTCAGAACCTCGTAGTCGGGGCCGGCCATCGGCTCAGTAACGATCTCCTGCGGCTGGTCCAGCAGGTTCGACTGGATCACCAGCACAGTGTTCCCACCCCGCAGCTTGCGCTTGTTGGATTGGCGTACCTGAATCCACACACGGGACTTCTGCACAGCGGTGGACGCCCCCATCGATGTGCCGCCAGCGACGGTAATGCCTTTCTCCGACTCGTGGTGGAGAACCACCACGGGAACCCCTCGGTTCGTGAGACGGGTCAACCCGTCGAACACCGTCGTCATTACGGCGGCGTCGTTGGTGTCCCCGGTGGCACCCATCAGGTTGTCGAGCACCACGAAGTTGATCCCTTGGGCCAGAAGATGATCGGTGATGGCTTCCCACTCGTCGGCGCGTGCGGTGCGCCCAATGTGGTACGCGGGAACATCGATATCGACATCGGTCAGCGCCGTGTGGATACGGTCGCCGTACTCTTCATCCGAGCCGGGATCGGTCCACAAGATCGCCGGTCGCCACAATTTGGTCTTGTCGGTCGGCTGGAGACCGAGGAAGTCGCGGTCCTCGACCAGCAACGAAAGCAGCAGCGAGCTGACCAGGTACGACTTGCCGACGTTCGACCTGCCGTAGATCATCGTCACCGACGAGCAGATCACTTCGGGGAACACCCAGCGCTCCTGATGCTTGGAGCGTTCGTACGCTTCCTTGGTCGTGGAACGCGGGAACCGCGTCGCGATGTCGATGGTGTGGTTCAAACGGGTTGACCTCCTCGGGTCGGGCGATGCGCCGAACGTCGGCGCGGTTGTGAGTCCTGGACCACGTGGTCCGGGCGATGTGCGGTTAGGCCTCCTGATCGGCCTTCATCGCTTGGTGGGCTTCGCGGCATCGGACCGCATACCGCCTGCGGGCTGCCTTCTGGCAGAGCTGACATCGTCCGTTCCGGCGATGGGGGCCGTCGTGCGGGTGGTCAGTACATCTGTGGGCTGGCATGTCGCCACCTCCTTCGGGATTGGATACAGGTAGTCGTTGGTGGCCGAAGAAAGACCCGGTCTGCCGACGGGGCAGACCGGGCCTCTCGAGTCACTCCCCAACAAGACGCGGGACGGTAGCCAGCCATCCCTCCCTCTACCTGTTACGGAATACTTCGGCGGCTACGCTCGGCGGCATGCGCCTTCGGCGCAGGATCGAGGGCCTCGACGAAGTACAAACTTCAGGCCCCGATCTTCGGGCTCAGGCGGCGGCGCCACGCCTCGCTTCTCAGCAGTGACCACGGCACGTTTCCAGGCGCTGCGTTCGTTGCCAGCACGCCGCGTGCACTCTTTGGAGCAGTATTTTTTCGGCTGGCCCCGGTTGCGTTCCGCCCCGTTGGCTACCTGCCAACGCAGGTTGCATCCGGAGCACTGGCACCCCTGGTGCAGTCGTTCCTGACGCTTCTGTCCGGGCCAAAAGTCCCAAAGAGGGCCAGGGCGATCGCCTCGACCCTGGTCGGAGCCGATCAGCGCCAGCTCGGCGTCGCTGGCATCCGGGTCGAACTCACAGCGGTACCGGCTGACAGCCGGGGCAGGCATCGGCCCGCCGCAGAAGGCGCAGTTGGTGCGCTTGGCGGTCTTCCACGGTCGGCTACGGCGATCATCGACCGTGAAGCCGTGTCCCGCCTCGATCATCTGCCCAGCCGGGTTGTCGATCGTGTCAGGTTTCGACTGCACAGACTCGCTGATGTCGCCCCTCTCGAGCTTTTCGTTGTCGACCCTCGGACGTACGTGTGCAATCTCCGGGCTGTCGTCGCCGTCGTCGCCCATCACGACCGGGGCTTGCTCAACCAGGCACTTCTTGCCCTGGTCGTCGACATCGACAACTTCGTCCAACCCGCCGCGAAGTGGGGGCGCCACCTCCGGGAGATCGGTGGGATCGACCGCGTTGTCCGCCACGCCAATGGTCGATCCGGGGTCTTCGATGTCCTCGTCCAGGACTTTTTGCCACGGCTTCTGCTGACGTGACCTCTGTTGACGACTCACGTGAGCACCGCCGTGTAGTTGGTCAATTCGTCTTCCTTGCTGTTCGTGGCAACTCGTCCCGCTGCCGTGGGTTCGCCCGGATCCGGGCTTGCGTCATCACTGACATTCGGAAATGTACTGCGCGTCTAACTGGTCTGTCAAACCAGTTAACCGTGCTAGTGTGCCGATATGACGAAGTGGCTGGTTGACCGCGACGGCAAGTTCTCGTTCACGATGGATCTCGGCCCGAACTACGAATGGGTCGCGGAGATGCAGTGGCCTGAGGGCGAGACGCAGGGTGGGCCGGCTGTACTGGTGATCTACCCGTCCGACCCCGACACCTGCCCGCCGGGCGGACTGTCGCAGACGGTGCTTCGAGACGTCGACTTCAAGTACGCGCTTGATCGACTTCGGCGCAGCCTCGCCTTCACCGAACGATGGCACCGCCACGACCTGAACACCCTGCTGGCCAGTCACGCTGCAGGTGGCGCGATCACTCAGGAGTACCTCGTACTGCTTTCGCGCGTCTACATCACCGCAGTGGAAACCGGGAAGGACAAGCCGCTGGATTACCTCGCCACGCTCACTGGGAAGTCGGCGGCGGCGATCAAGAATCACCTATGGCAGGCCACTCGAAAAGGGTTGTTGGAGAGGTCGCCGGGGCGTGCGGGCGGCCATCTGACCGACAAGGGCCGGGCCGTACTTGCGCCGGTCATCTCAGGCGAGAACGACTAGATCCGCCGCCACGAGCCTAAGGGCTAGTCGGGATCTTCCTCGGACCTCAAACGGTCTCGCAGAATCTCCAGCTCCCAGAGTAAGAAATCCTCGCGTTCGTCCATATGAGGTTGGACGCTGCGGATGGTTCCTCGGTTCCGACGGTGCCGGGGCCTGCCTGCTTTTGGCCGGCCCCGGCGCCCGGTCACTCTTCGACGTCGCCCAGCGGCACCGCGATCCACTCCCCAGACGGCTGGTGGTACCAGCCTCTGCCGTCGGTGGTCCACACGATCCGCACGTCATCGTCGTTCGTGATCTCTGAGATACCGATCTCGTCCAGCCAGTGCGGGATCTCGAACCGCTCTCCGGACTTCAGGACAACTACCGTCTTGTCCTTGTGGGTCTCGATTCCCTGGATCCCCGCCTCGGTCATCGAGGCGTACGTCTCGGTCATCGTCTCGATTGGTCCGACAGCCTTGACCTGGGCAGCCATCTGTTCCAGCTCGACCATCTCCAGATGGAGCTTCAGCTCCTCGCGGTTGTCGTAGGTGACCCGGACACCCATCGAGCGCAGGTAGACGTTCTGCTGGGTGAGGTCCAGCGACTCCCACCAATCCCGGAATGTCTCGCCGGTCGACTGCCAGGTCCAGCCAGCGGGGCGGGTAGTCACTGCCGCGAGTTCGTCTCGACGCTCGGCGAGCGCGTCGATCTCCGCATCGAGTACCGCACGCTGCGGAGTTCCGGCCCTGAAAGCAGGTCGACCCATCTGCGCAGTGAGATCGTCCAGCCTGTTGTTCACGTCGGCTAGCTTGGCTGCGTTGTCCTCGCCTGCATCCCAAACCCGCTGCAGCCGTTCGGAATCTCCCATCAGGCCCAGAACCGACGTCACCACCAGCTCGTCGAGTTCCTCCATGGCAACCGAGCCGTTGCCGCACGTCGACTTGTACTGAGCCGATGAGCACCGATACCGGGGCCGTCGGCCCTGGCCGCCCTTCAGGCGGTAGCACGGTCGCCCGCAGACTCCGCAGTAGATGACCCGCAGCAGCAGCGCGTTCGATCGCTTGGTCGGCTCCTTGCGGTTCTCGCGGCCTGCCAACTCCACGCCAAGCTGGTCGAAAACATGCTTGGTCAGGATCGGTTCGGCTCGCTGCACGGGCGAGCCGTCAGGGCCGCGCAGGACGTCCTCGGCCTCGAACATCTTGCGTCCGCGTGCATCCCGCAGGATCTCGCCGTTCGCGTTTCGCTTGGGCTCCCGCACGGTCACGTACCCGAGCATCGTCGGCAGCGTCATCGACCGCTTGAGGCCTCCCGACGTCCATTCGTATCCCTTCAGCTCTCGGCCCAGGTGCGCGTTCATCCGATCCTTGGCGGTCGGCACCTTGCGTTCGTTCAGATCGTGGGCGATTGCCCGCAGCGGCTCACCGGCCAGGACACGCTCGGCAACCTCGTGGATTACCGGGACAGCTTCGGGATCCGGGAACAACCTCCAGCCGTCGTCGGCCTGGCGGGGAAGGTAACCCCAGGGAAGTTGAGCACCTCCGGTCCACTTCCCAAGCTGCCGATTGTGGTTGTAAGCGGATGCGATTCGAGAGCTGATCGCCTCTAGCTCCAGCTCGGCCACCTTCGCCACCAGCAACGCGATGATGTCCCCGAACGGTGAAGTGAGGTCGAGGAACGACTCTGTGGCGCTCACCAGCGACACCGAGTGAGTCTGTCCCCACCGGATCAGATCGGCGAGGTCAAGCAGCCGCCGGACGATTCGATCCATCCGGTAGACGACCAGTACGTCGAATTCATGAAACCGATTCTCGAGCCAATCGCCGAGCTGCGGGCGCTCGAACGGAGTCGTGAGGCCGGCGGATACGTCCAAGTCCTCTGCGATGCCGACAACATCGTATCCGCGCTGGTCACAGAGCCTGCGACATTCCTCGCGCTGGCGCGTTGGTGACGTGGTCGCGTCGGTGGCCCGTGAGAGCCGGACGACAATCAATGCGCGCTTAGGCTTGCTTGAGGTGCCCATGTATGTAAACTACCTCTATCGAGTACGCGATCGGCACGATCGCCGCTGCGGCGTTCGGGGCGGTGCTGTACTCGGTGGTGACGGGCGATTCCCATCGTGGCGGCCCTGACCGGGATCATCGACAGGGCGTTGAACACCGCGGTGTGAACGATGTCGGCGCGGTGACGGTGGAGGCCGCCATCGCGATCGCGTCGATCACGGTGGTCGTGGTGCTGTGTCTGGGCTCCTTCGTCGCGCTGTCCGCGCACGTTCGCTGCGTGGACGCCGCGCGCGAGGCGGCCAGGCTCGTCGCGCGGGGCGACCGGGCCGGGGCGATCCCCGCGGCACAGCGGGTGGCTCCACGGGGCGCACACATCACGATCCGCGAGGTCGACGGGTTCGCCACGGCGGTGGTCAGGGCCGCGGTACCGCTGCTCCCCGCGCTCGACATCTCCGCGGAAGCGGTTGCCGCCATGGAGGACTCGTCCACGGGGGAGCCCGATACCGTCGATCCACCGCCGGATCCGTCGCGGGCAGGAGCCGGCAGGTGAGGGATGAACGCGGATCGGCGACCCTCCTCGCCTGCTGGGCGATGCTCGCGCTGATCGCGGTGGCGGCGCTGGTGATCCACCTCGGCTCGGCGGTGTCGGCTCGGCACCGGGCCCAGTCGGCCGCCGACCTGGCCGCGCTGGCCGCGGCGGCCGCACTGGAGCGCGGCAGCGAGGCGGCCTGCGGGTCGGCGACCGCGATCGCCGGGCGGATGCGTGCGGCGCTGCGCGACTGCCGGGTCGAGGGCTGGGACGTGGTGGTGACCGTGGGGGTTCGGCCGCCGCTGCCCGCCCTCGTCGGAGGCGATGCCGTCGCCGCGGCCAGGGCGGGCCCGGTGCCGTAGCGGGGAGCCACCCCCGGGCCCGCCCGGAGCGGGAGCTCCGGCGACCGTCCCGTTCATCGAGCGCGTTGCCGGGGAAGGGGCGCGGCCGGTGGCAGGATTCGAGTGTGACCACCACGGATCGGGCTCCGTCGCGCCTACACACCTGGATGCTCGAGGATGTCACCGAGGAGCCGGCCGGACACCAGGGTCCGTTCCGGGTGGCGCCGAAACCGGAACACAAGCACCCGTGGTGGAAGGTGATGTGTCTGACCGGCGTCGACTATTTCTCCACCCTCGGCTATCAGCCGGGCATCGCCGCGCTGGCCGCGGGCGTGCTCTCGCCGTTGGCGACCCTGGTCCTGGTCGCGTTGACCCTGCTCGGCGCGCTGCCGGTGTATCGCCGTGTCGCGCAGGAGAGCCCACGCGGCGAGGGCTCGATCGCCATGCTGGCCCGGCTGCTGCCGAAATGGGGCGGCAAGATCTTCGTCCTGGTTCTGCTGGGGTTCGCGGCGACCGACTTCATCATCACCATGACGCTGTCGGCGGCCGACGGCGCCGCGCACGTGGTGGAGAACCCGTTCGCCCCCGCCGCCCTGCACGGCGAGAATCTGTGGGTCACCCTGGTGCTGTTGGCCCTGCTCGCGGCGGTGTTCCTCAAGGGCTTCTCCGAGGCGATCGGGATCGCGGTCACCCTGGTCGCGGTGTATCTGGCACTGAACCTGGTCGTGGTCGTCGTCGGTCTGTGGCATGTGGCGACCGCGCCGTCGGTCGTCACGGACTGGACCGCGGCCATGACCACCGAGCACGGCAGCCCCTGGATGATGGTCGCCATCTCGTTGCTGGTGTTCCCGAAGCTCGCGCTGGGCCTGTCCGGATTCGAGACCGGGGTCGCCGTGATGCCGCAGATCCAGGGCGATCCGACCGACACCAGGTCCGCCCCCCGCGGCCGGATCCGCGGCGCCCGGCACCTGCTGACCACCGCCGCGCTGATCATGAGCGGCTTCCTCATCGTGACCAGCTTCCTCACCACCGTGCTGATCCCGGCGGACGAGTTCAAGGCCGGGGGACAGGCGAACGGCCGCGCGCTGGCCTACCTCGCCCACGAGTACCTCGGCAGCATCTTCGGGACCGTGTACGACGTGAGCACCATCGCGATTCTCTGGTTCGCGGGCGCCTCGGCCATGGCGGGTCTGCTCAACCTGGTCCCGCGGTACCTGCCCCGGTTCGGCATGGCCCCGGACTGGGCGCGAGCGGTGCGGCCGCTGGTGCTGGTGTTCGCGGTCATCGCCTTCGGCATCACCTGGTACTTCGACGCCAGCGTCGACGCGCAGGGCGCCGCCTACGCCACCGGAGTCCTGGTGCTGATCACCTCGGCCGCCGTCGCGGTGACGCTGTCCGCGCTGCGACGGAACCAGCGGCGCAGAGCGTTCGGCTTCGGAGTGGTCTCCGCGATCTTCGTGTACACCACCATCGCCAACATTCTCGAGCGTCCCGAGGGCCTGCACCTGGCGATCCTGTTCATCCTCGCGATCCTGATCGTCTCGTTCGCCTCCCGCTTCTCGAGGGCCTTCGAGTTGCGCGCCACCTCGGTGAGCTACGACGCGACCGCGGAGAAGTTCCTCGAGGAGGCCGCCAGGGGGACGATCCGGATCGTCACCCACGACGTGGATCGCCGAGACTCGGAGGAGTACCGGGAGAAGGAGTCCGATCAGCGGTTGGAGAGTCACATCCCCGCCGGCGAGCCCATCCTCTTCCTCGAGGTGAACGTGAAGGACTCCTCGGAGTTCGCCACGGACCTACGGGTGCACGGACGCCAGCGCGACGAGCACCGGATCCTGTGGGTCAACAGCGCGGCCATCCCCAACTCGATCGCCGCCATCCTGCTCGACATCCGCGATCGGACCGGGTCCATCCCGCACGTCTACTTCGAGTGGACGGAGGGCGATCCGGTGACCAACCTGCTGCGATTCCTGTTCATCGGACAGGGTGAGGTGGCACCCGTCACCCGGGAGGTGTTGCGGCGCGCCGAGCCCGACGTGTCCCGTCGACCGCGCGTGCACGTCGGATAGGCTCGATCACCCCATGCGAGTCGACGGACGAGAGATCCCGGTCCAGGGCAGCCTGCTGCAGCCGTTGCGTCGGCGTACCAATGATCAGCTCCGTGTCGTGATCGCGGCGGTGTTGGTCGGCGCGGTGATCGCCACCTCGCTGATCACCCGGGGCCGCTGGGAGGCAGTGGAGAACTCGCTGTCGGACCTCATCGGCGTCGCTTCGGCGGAGGCGTCGACCCGGATCTACCTGCTGTACGGGGCCGCGATCCTGATCCTCCCGTTCGCGATCCTGGTCGGGCTGGTCCTGGGTCGACGGTGGAAGCTGCTCGCGGGGTATGCGACCGCCGGCCTGCTCGCCGTCGCCGCGTTGTCCATCACCGGGACCGGGGTGTCCGCGCCGAAGTGGCACCTCGATCTGGACGGGCACCTGGACACCTTCCTGTCGCAGTTCCTCGACGACCCGCGTTGGATCGCGATGCTGGCCGCCATGCTGACCGTGTCCGGTCCGTGGCTGCCCGCCCGCTGGCGTCGGATCTGGTGGCTGCTGCTGTTGGCCTTCGTGCCGATCCACCTGTTCGTCAGCGCGGTCGTCCCGGCCCGATCGGTGCTGGGCCTGACCGCCGGGTGGCTGATCGGCGCGCTGGTCGTGTTGTTCGTGGGCACTCCCGCGCTCGAGGTCCCCGTCGATCTCGCGGTCCGCGCGCTCGGCAGGCGTGGACTGAGGGTGGACGCGCTGTCGGTGCTCAGCCCCACCGGGCCGGGTCCCCTCGTGCTCTCGGCGGAGTGCAGCGCCGCAAGCCGAAAGGTGGACCTCGGCGTCGATCTCCGGAAGGTGGGCGCCGATGACACCGTCATCCTCGAACTCTTCGGGCCGCATCAGCGGAGTGAGGGCGCCGTCCGTCAGGTCTGGCACTGGCTCACGTTCCGCACCGCGGAGACGCCCGCCCCGTACGCGTCGCTGCGCCGGGCGGTCGAGCACCGGGCGCTGATGTCGACCGCGGTCGCGAGGATGGGACTGTCCTCCAGCCTGGCGGTCGCGGTGTCGCCGCTCGAGCGGGGCTGGATGCTCTACGCCCATTCGGTGCCCGCGGGGACCCCGCTCGAGCAGGCGGAGCCCGCGCACCTCGAGGCCGCCTGGTCCGGCCTCAAGATCCTGCACGCGAATCAGGTAGCGCACGGCGACCTTCGCCCGGACAACCTCAGGATCAGCGGCGACCGAGTCCATTTCGAGGGCTTCGCGCACGCGGAGGTCGGCGCGTCGGACGCACAGCTCGAGTCGGACATCGCCCAGCTGCTGCTGACCACCGGTGCGCGATTCGGGGCGGAACCGGCGGTGCGCGCCGCGATCGGCACGCTGGGGGAGGACGAGGTCCTCGCCGCGTCGGGCCGATTGACGAAGGCGGCGATGCCCAAGCGGCTGCGCAGCGTCTTGCCGGAGGCGGACGCCCTGATGTCGGCGACCCGGCACCAGGTCCGGACCCAGACCGACTCCGAGGTGATCAAGACCGAGCAGGTCACCCGCTTCAGCCGGAATCAGATCATCCAGCTGGTGCTGTTGATCGGACTGGTCTACGTCGCCTACCCGTTCGTCAGTCAGGTGCCGGCCTTCCTCACCGAGCTGCGGACCGCGAACTGGTGGTGGGCGCTGCTCGGCCTGGTGGTGTCGGTGTCGAAGTACATCGGGACGGCGGTGGCGCTGTGGGCCTGCGCGTCAGAGTCCGTCCGGCTCAAGAACCTGGTGATCATGCAGTTCGCCAACACCTTCGCGGCCACCACCACGCCCGCGGGGGTCGGCGGCCTGGCGCTGAGTGTTCGGTTCCTGCAACACAACGGGCTCGGCGGTGTCCGGGCGACCGCGGCCGTTGCGCTGCAGCAGACGGTCCAGGTGGTCACGCACGTCGGGTTGCTGATCGTCTTCAGCGTGGCGGCGGGCAGGAGCGCGGACCTGTCCAACTTCATCCCGAACGCGACGGTCATCTACCTGGTGGTCGGCGTACTGCTCGGGGTGGTCGGGGCCTTCATGATCGTGCCGAGGCTGCGTCGCTGGCTGATCGACGAGCTGCGCCCGCAGATCGCCGACGTGAGCACCGAGCTGCTGGACCTCGCCCGCGACCCGGGCCGCTTCCTGCTCATCGTCGGCGGCTGCGCGGCCACCACTCTCGGTGCCGCGCTTGCACTCTGGGCGAGCGTCGAAGCGTTCGGCGGCGACACCAGCTTCGTCACCGTCACCATCGTCACGATGATCGGCGGCACGCTGGCCTCCGCCGCGCCGACCCCCGGCGGTGTCGGCGCGGTCGAGGCCGCGCTGATCGGTGGTCTCGCCGCCTTCGGCGTGCCCGCCGCGGTCGCGGTGCCGTCGGTGCTGCTCTACCGGGTACTGACCTGCTGGCTGCCGGTGTTCGCCGGCTGGCCGATCCTGCGGTGGATGCAGAAGACCGACCTGATCTGAGCCAGGTCAGCGGTCGCCGCGCAGGTGATCGAGCACCGCGCCGAGCAGCCTGACTGCGCCGTCCTTGTCCAGCGGGTCGTTCCCGTTGCCGCACTTGGGGGACTGCACGCACGACGGGCACCCGGCCGCGCACTCGCAGGACCCGATCGCGTCCCGGGTGGCGTGCAGCCACCGCAGCAGCTCGGCGTGCCCGCGGTCCGCGAATCCGGCGCCGCCCTGGTGCCCGTCATAGACGAAGACCGTCGGCAGCCCGGTGTCCTGGTGCAATGCGGTCGACACCCCGCCGATGTCGCCGCGGTCGCAGGTCGCCACCAGCGGCAGCAGCCCGATCGCGGCGTGCTCGGCGGCGTGCAGCGAGCCGGGGAAACAGTCGGCCGTGATGCCCGCCCGTTCCATCAGTTCCGGTGTCACGGTGTACATCACGGCACGGGTGTTCAGGCGCTGCGGGGGCATGTCGAGTTCGACGGAGTCGAGGACCTCGCCGGAAGGCAGTCGCCGGAGGTAGCCCACCACCTGGTGGGTGACCTCGACCTCGGTCAACGCCACCGTGACGGGGCCGTGGTCGTCGTGCTCGAGGACCGAGGTGACGACGATCTCGGTGGTCTCGCGCGCCGAGGTGCTCCACTCCGGGGTCTCCGCGTGCACCAGCGCCAGGCCCTCCTCCAGGTCGAGCGTGTCCACCACGAAGGACTCGCCCTGGTGCAGGTGCACCGCGCCGGGGTGGGCGGTTGCCGGGGCGCGGCCGCCGTCGACGGTGCCGAGCATCCGGCCGGACTCGGCGTCGACGATCGCGACCTGCGTGCCGATCCCGCCGCGGATGTCCACGGCCGCATGGGGGTTGGACTCCGCGGTGACGAACCAGCCGTGTGCGCGACGCCGGATCAGACCCTGTTCGGCGAGCCGGGTGAGCAGCTCGACCGCGCCGAACTGCTCGACCTCGGTGTGGCTGAGCGGCAGCTCCATCGCCGCGCACAGCAACTGCGGGCCGAGCACGTAGGGGTTGGACGGATCGGTGACGGTGGCCTCGACCGGCTTGTCCAGCAGCGCGGCCGGATGGTGGACCAGGTACGTGTCGAGCGGATCGTCGCGGGCGACCAGCACCACCAGCGAGCCCTCGCCGCGGCGGCCGGATCGCCCGGCCTGCTGCCAGAACGAGGCGACGGTTCCGGGGAATCCCGCCACCACGACCGCGTCCAGGCCGGCGATGTCGACACCGAGTTCGAGGGCATTGGTGGTGGCGGCACCGAGCAGCGTGCCGTCCGCCAGCGCCGCCTCCAGCTCGCGTCGGTCCTCGGCCAGATACCCGGCCCGGTAGGCGGCGACCCGTTCGGTCAGGTCCGGGGCGGACTCGGCGAGAAGCCTTTTCGTGCCCATCGCGGTCAATTCGGCACCGCGGCGCGAGCGGACGAAGGTCAGGGTGCGGGCGCCCTCGACCATCAGGTCGGCCATGATCCGGGCGGCCTCCGAGCCGGCGGCGCGGCGGACGGGGGCGCCGTTCTCGCCGGTCACCTCGGCCAGCAGCGGGGGTTCCCAGAGCGCGACCGTCCGCGGTCCGTGCGGGGAGCCGTCGACGGTGACCTCCTTGCAGTCGGCGCCGATCAGGCGGGATGCCGCCGCGCCCGGCGCCGCGGTGGTGGCGCTGGCGAGGATGAACACCGGATCGGCGGCGTAGCGGTGCGCGATGCGCCGCAGCCTGCGCAGGACCAGCGCGACATTCGAGCCGAAAACACCTCGATAGGAATGGCATTCGTCGATCACCACATAGCGCAGATTCCGGAAGAAGTGGGACCAGCGCTGGTGCGAGCGCAGCATCCCGATGTGCAGCATGTCCGGATTGGTGAAGATCCAGCGCGAGTTGGCACGCACCCACTGGCGCACCTCGGCCGCGGTGTCGCCGTCAAAGGCGTTGGGGTAGACGGTCGCGAGCGACTCGGCCTGCTCGGTCAGTGCGATCGCGGCCCGGATCTGGTCGGCGCCGAGGGCCTTGGTCGGGGACAGGTAGAGGGCAGTCGCGCGGGGATCCTCGGCGAGCGCGGTGAGGACGGGCAGTTGGTAGGCCAGCGACTTGCCGGAGGCGGTGCCGGTCGCCACCACGACGTGCGAACCCGACGCGGCGAGCGAGGCCGCGGCCTCCTGATGTGTCCACGGCAGGGGGATTCCGTTCCCGCGCACGGCATCGACGACGTCGGGGTGAATCCACGATGGCCATTGCGTGAACCGTGACTCGCGGGCGGGCAGTTCCGCCACGTGGGTAAGGGGATCTTCGCCGCGCGGGGTGCCCGCGAGCACCCGATCGAGCAGTGACTGCCCGTAGCTTGGGGCGGCGGCCGCTTGGCTCACTGATAACTCCGAGTTCGTTGGTTGGCCGCGTTCACGTGCCCGTTCACCTGCGGTTTTGATGGTACTTGCCGGGAGGTGTTTAACACCGTGCGGCCCTTGCCAATACTTGACGAGTGTCCAATAGAGCGGTTGCCGACGGGCCGTCGGATACAAGATCATTTCTTTACGATCCATTGTTGGATTTCGACTGTTGTCATCGCGCGAAGCATGATTGACTTATAAGTGGTCGCAGCTTCTGTGTTCGTGTACGCGCTCGCAGGATCGATGTTGCGAGCGCGGTGCTCGATGCTTTTCCTGAGGGGGAAATCAGCGGTACAGCGGTCGGAACCGGCCCGGTGGACTGTTGACTGCTGTTCACCGAATCCGGTGTTAGAAAGTGAAGGAAAAGCATGGCACAGGGCACTGTGAAGTGGTTCAACGCGGAGAAGGGCTTTGGCTTCATCGCCCCCGAGGACGGCTCCGCTGACGTCTTCGTCCACTACTCCGAGATTCAGGGCAGCGGGTTCCGCACGCTCGAGGAGAACCAGCGCGTCGAGTTCGAGGTCGGTCAGGGCACCAAGGGTCCCCAGGCCACCGGCGTTCGCGCGGTCTGATTCATTCGTTCCTCGAGACGGATCAACTCGTCCCCCAGCACCGTGAGGTGGTGGGGGACGAGTCGTTAGGCGCCCCGTTCGGCGCGCGGACCGTGTCGTGTCAGGCGACGGTCGGGCGGCGGGATTGGCCTACTGTCCTCTTGTGAACCAGCTCTCCTTCTTCTCCGCGGAGGCGGTGCCGCCCGCGGTATCGGACCTGAGCGGGCTCCTCGCCGCCCAGGGGCAGGTCTCCGTGACGGCGGGCCGGGCCCGGGTGTCCGTCGTGGTCGACGCGCCGTGGCGGGCGGAGGCCGTCGCCGAGCTGATCGAGGAGGCCGGGTTGGTCGCCGAGATCGCCCGGTCCGACGAGGGCAGCCCGCTGGTCCGCACCGCGTCGGTTCCCGAGCTGGCCGCGCTCGCCGCCCAGTGGACCAAAGGCGCGGTCAAGGCCGTCCCGGCCGGCTGGATCCCGGACTCGCGCGCCCTGCGCGCCTGGGCGCTGGCCGCGGGCAGGTCCGAGGGCGAGGGTGACCGGTTCGTGCTCGGGCTCGACCCGCACGCCCCCGACACCCACCCCGTGCTCGCCCAATCCCTGATGCGGGCCGGGATCGCGCCCACCCTCATCGGTACCCGTGGGGCCGGCCCCGGGCTGCGGATCGCGGGGCACAAGCGGTTGATGCGGCTGGTCGAGAACATCGGTCAGGCCCCTGACCGGGAGGAGGCGCGCGAGGCCTGGCCGCAGGTGTAGAACAGTCGACACGGGATTGATCTGCAAGGATGGTCTCGCGGTGTGTCACCCTGTTACTGAAGTGATCGCCGAATCGAGTCGAGGAAGGTGCAGGCAGCAAGGTGGCAGCTCGGGAGAAGGACACGGCGGGCGACAGCCCCGCCACAGCCGACCAGACGCGCCGTCTCGTGATCGTCGAGTCGCCGACCAAGGCCAGGAAAATTGCCCCCTACCTGGGCAAGAACTACGTCGTCGAGGCCTCGGTCGGCCACATCCGCGATCTTCCCCGCGGCGCGGCGGACGTGCCGGCCAAGTACAAGGGTGAGCCCTGGGCCCGGCTCGGGGTCAACGTCGACCAGGACTTCGAACCGCTCTATGTGGTGAGCCCGGACAAGAAGTCCAAGGTCGCCGAGCTCAAGAGCCTGCTCAAGGACGCCGACGAGCTCTATCTCGCCACCGACCCCGACCGCGAGGGCGAGGCCATCGCCTGGCACCTGCTCGAGACCCTCAAGCCGAAGATCCCGGTCCGCCGGATGGTCTTCCACGAGATCACCAAGCCCGCCATCCTCGCGGCCGCGCAGGACACCCGCGACCTCGACCAGGACCTGGTGGACGCGCAGGAGACCCGCCGCATCCTCGACCGCCTCTACGGCTACGAGGTCAGCCCGGTGCTCTGGAAGAAGGTCATGCCGAAGCTGTCGGCGGGCCGCGTCCAGTCGGTGGCGACCCGGGTCATCGTGCAGCGCGAACGCGAGCGGATGGCCTTCCGTTCCGCCGAGTACTGGGACATCTCCGCCACCCTCGACGCGGGTGCCGAGGCGAACCCGCGCAGCTTTGGCGCGCGCCTGGTCAGCGTCGACGGCAGCCGGGTCGCCGCGGGCCGCGACTTCGGGGCCGACGGTCAGCTGAAGTCGACCGGCGTCACGGTGCTCGACGAGGGCTACGCCCGTCGACTGGCCGAGGCGTTGCACGGCACCGACCTCACCGTCTCCTCCGCCGAGGACAAGCCGTACACCCGCAAGCCGTACGCGCCGTTCATGACCTCGACCCTGCAGCAGGAGGCGGCACGCAAACTGCGCTTCACTTCCGAGCGCACCATGCGCACCGCGCAGCGGCTGTACGAGAACGGCCACATCACCTACATGCGTACCGACTCGACCACGCTGTCGCCGTCGGCGATCGCCGCGGCCAGGGCGCAGGCCACCGAGTTGTACGGCCCCGAGTACGTCAGCCCGTCGCCGCGGCAGTACACCCGCAAGGTGAAGAACGCGCAGGAGGCGCACGAGGCTATCCGCCCCGCGGGCGATGTGTTCGCGACCCCGGGCCAGCTGCACTCGCAGCTCGCCGCCGACGAGTTCAAGCTCTACGAGCTGATCTGGCAGCGCACCGTGGCCTCGCAGATGGCCGACGCGCGCGGCACCACCCTGACGTTGCGGATCACCGGCACCGCCGGCACCGGCGAGGAGTGCACCTTCTCCGCCTCCGGCCGCACCATCACGTTCGCGGGCTTCCTCAAGGCATACGTCGAGAGCGTCGACGAGGAGGCAGGCGGGCAGTCCGACGACGCCGAGTCGCGGCTGCCGGTGCTCGTCGCCGGCCAGGGCGTCACCGCGACCAAGCTGGACCCGGACGGTCACACCACGAACCCGCCGGCCCGCTACACCGAGGCCAGCCTCATCAAGACCCTCGAGGAACTGGGAATCGGTCGCCCGTCGACGTATTCGTCGATCATCAAGACGATCCTCGACCGCGGTTACGTCTACAAGCGAGGCAGTGCCCTCGTGCCCTCCTGGGTGGCGTTCGCCGTGATCGGGCTGTTGGAGGCGCATTTCGGCAGGCTGGTCGACTTCGACTTCACCGCGGGCATGGAGGACGACCTCGACGAGATCGCCGGTGGCCGCGAGCAACGCGGGAACTGGTTGTCCAGCTTCTACTTCGGTGGCGAGCGCGGCGCCGAGGGTTCGGTCGCGCGTTCCGGTGGACTGAAGAAGATGGTCGGCACCAACCTCGAGGACATCGACGCCCGCGAGGTGAACTCCATCCGGTTGTTCGCCGACTCCGAGGGTCGTGACGTCGTGGTCCGGGTCGGCCGGTTCGGACCGTATCTCGAGCGCATGGTGGTCAATCCCGATGACCCCGACGGGGATCCGGTCTCGCAGCGCGCGAACCTGCCCGACGATCTGCCCCCGGACGAGCTGTCGCCCGAGTATGCGGAGAAGCTGTTCGCCACCCCGCAGGATGGCCGCAAGCTCGGTGTCGACCCGCTCACCGGGCACGAGATCGTCGCGAAGGAAGGGCGTTTCGGCCCCTACGTGACCGAGATCCTGCCCGAGCCGGAGCCCGAACCCGAGCCGGACATCGTGCCGGTCACGGCCGAGGGTGAGGGCGCCGTCACGACCAAGGCGCCCGCGAAGAAGGCGGCGGCGAAGAAGACCGCCAAGAAGGCCGCGGGCCCGAAGCCGCGGACCGGTTCGCTGCTCAAGACCATGGACGTGGCGACGGTGACGCTCGAGGACGCGCTGCGGCTGCTCTCGCTGCCGCGTGTGGTCGGCGTCGACCCGGAGTCGAAGGAAGAGATCACCGCGCAGAACGGGCGTTACGGCCCGTACCTGAAGAAGGGCACCGATTCTCGTTCGCTGGAGAACGAGGAGCAGATGTTCACGGTGACCCTCGAGGACGCGCTGAAGATCTACGCGGAGCCCAAGCGTCGCGGCCGTACGGGCGCGGCGACGCCGCCGCTGCGTGAGCTCGGCAAGGACTCGGCGACGGACAAGCCGATGGTGATCAAGGACGGCCGCTTCGGCCCGTACGTCACCGACGGCGAGACGAATGCGAGCCTGCGCAAGGACGACGACGTCGCGACCATCACCGACGAGCGCGCCTCGGAGCTGCTCGCCGACCGGCGCGCGCGTGGTCCGGTGAAGAAGAAGGCCGCCGCCAAGAAGGCGCCCGCCAAGAAGGCCGCGGCGAAGAAGACCGCGGCCAAGAAGGCGCCCGCCAAGGCGGCCGCGAAGAAGGCCGCCGCAAAGAAGTCCTGACGCCGGGAGCCGCGGGCGTGTACCGCTCGAGGCGCTGTGGCCGGATGCCGTGGTGCGCAGGATCTTCCAGGAGGCCGAGCGGGATCCGTTGCGGGCCCTCGCGGCCGTGGCGCGGCGCCGGCTCGACGGTGTGGGGCGGCCGGTGGAGACCGCGATCGCGGCGCGCCTGGCCGCAGGCGCGCCCGTGTCCGAGGTGGCGGCGGCGGTCGGCTGGAGCGCGCGGAAACTGCATCGAAAGTCGTTGTCCGCGTATGGGTACGGGCCGAAGATGCTGGCTCGGGTCCTGCGCTTCGAACGGGCGGTGGGCCTGGCCCGCGCGGGTGTGCCCCTCGCGGCGGTGGCCACCGAGACGGGCTACAGCGACCAGGCGCACCTGTCGCGGGAGGTCCGGGCGCTGGCCCAGACCTCCCTGACCGGGCTGATCGGTCAGCCTGCCGAGGCGGCGAAGAGTTCGATGCCGTGGCCGTCCGGGTCCCTGACGACCGCGTAGCGCTGCCCCCAGAACGCGTCCCACGGCTTCGACTCCGGGGTGCAGCCGGCCTCGGCGAGCTCGGCGTACTTGGCGTCCACGGCCTCGGGTGTGCCGCAGTCGAAGGCCAGCGACGGGCCACCGGTCCCGGGGGTGAAGTCGGGGGCGAAGCTGCGAATGGTCTCGAGGGTGTCCCAGCCCACCCGCACGCCGCCCGGCAGGGTGATCTCGTGGTGCTGTTCCCGGCCGGGATCGGCGGGCAGGTCGAAGCCGAGCCGCCGGTAGATGTCGAAGGAGCGGGACAGGTCCGCCACGGCGAGACCGATCATCGAGAGCTGTGGTGTCATGCCGCGACGGTAGCGGCCCGTGGTCCGGCCGGTCTTGAACGTTTCGGACACCCACCCGGCGCCGTCGGACCCGACCGATAGGCTCGGCGCGTGGCAGGAGTATTCGATCGACTGGTCGGCCAGGAGCATGTCGAGGTCGAGCTGACCGGTGCCGCGCGGGCGGCCAGGGGCGGCGCCGCCTCGGCTGGTTCGTTGATGACCCACTCCTGGCTGTTCACCGGACCCCCCGGGTCCGGGCGCTCGGTGGCGGCGCTCTGCTTCGCCGCCGCGCTGCAGTGCACCGGCGACGGCGAACCCGGGTGCGGGCACTGCCACGCCTGCACCACCACGATGGCCGGCACCCACGGCGACGTGCGCCGGGTGGTCCCCGAGGGCCTGAGCATCTCCGTCGCGGAGATGCGCGCCATCGTGCAGACCGCTGCCCGCCGACCGAGCACCGGGCGCTGGCAGGTGGTCGTGATCGAGGACGCGGACCGGCTCACCGAGGGCGCGGCCAACGCGCTGCTCAAGGTCGTCGAGGAGCCGCCGGAGCGGACCGTGTTCCTGCTGTGCGCGCCCTCGGTGGATCCGCAGGACATCTCGGTGACGCTGCGGTCCCGGTGCAGGCACGTGGCCCTGGTGACACCGTCGGTGGAGGCGATCGCCGGGGTGCTGCGCGAACGAGACCAGCTCGACGTGGAGACCGCGCTGCTGGCCGCCTCGATCAGCGGCGGCCACGTCGGCCGGGCCAGGCGGCTGGCGACGGACGAGGAGGCGCGGGCGCGGCGGGGCCAGGCGCTGGGCATCGCGTCCGCCGCGACCCGCCCGGCCACCGGATACGCGGCGGCCGACGAGCTCGTCCGGGCCGCCGAGGCCGAGGCCAAGGAGATGAGCGCGGCCCGCGACGAACGCGAGACCGAGGAACTGCGCACCGCCCTGGGCGCCGGCGGCACCGGCAAGGGGGCGGCGGGCGCGCTGCGCGGGTCGGCGGGGGCGCTCAAGGACCTCGAGCGCAGGCAGAAGTCGCGGGCCACCAGGACCGGCCGCGACAGCCTGGACCGGGCCCTGATGGACCTGGCCGGCCTCTACCGGGACGCGTTGGCGGTCGCGCTGGGCTCGGGGGCGCAGCCGAACCACCCCGACAAGGCGGACCAGGTGCGGAAGATGGCCGCGGCGGGCAGCCCCGAGGCGCTGCTGCGGTGTGTGGAGGCGGTGCTCGAGTGCCGCGAGGCGCTCGCGGTCAACGTCAAGCCCCGGTTCGCGGTGGCGGCGATGGTCGCCAAGCTGGGCGCCGAGCTGAAGTAGTGGGGTCCGTTTTCGTATCCGAGGGGTGAGCCGCTAGACTCCCTCTGGCTCGGCCGCGAGGTCGGGCACGCCGCCTTAGCTCAGTCGGTAGAGCATTTCACTCGTAATGAAAAGGTCAAGAGTTCGATTCTCTTAGGCGGCTCCACCCGAAAGGCCCCTCGCCCGCATCCGCGGGAGAGGGGCCTTTCGGGTTTCGCGGGGGAGTGCGGGAGACTCCTCGCATGACCACCACCGTTCTCGAACCGACCAAGCCCACCCGCGCATGGCGCCGCGTCGCGACGGGAGCCGCGGTCGGGGCGCTCATCGCGGTGGGGTTCGCCGTCGTCAACCGGCTCCGGACCGGGCAGCCGATCGCGCAGACCCACTGGGACGCCGACCCCATCGGCCCGGACGACCTGGCCGGATAGCCGAGCCCGCGCTCAGTCGGTGACGGCGGCCAGCGCGTCGAACTCGCCGGCGTCGTGGGCGCAGATGACGGTGACCTGGTCGCCGTGCGCGGCGTGCAGCTCGCGGAGCCGGTGCTGGTTGGCGAGCCGCGACCCGCGGTCCATCTCCATCAGCACCTGCATGGCCCGCAACGCCGGCGGGCAGGACGGCGGCGTCAGCTTCTCATCGGTGAAGTAGTAGCCGTCGCCCGCGTGCAGGAACCATCCGCCGCCGGGCCGACGCACCGCCACCGCGCTGTGCCCGAGGGTGTGGCCGCGCAACGGCACCAGCAGCACGTCGTCGCCCACCGCCCGCACCGATTCGAATCCGAACCACCGGTCCCCGCCCGCTCGGTGCTCGACCCAGGTCGGGTTGTGCGCCCACTGCTTCGCGCTGTACCGCGTCTTGTCGAGCATCCTGGACCGGGCGCGCGCGGTCGCGAGCTCGTCGGCATGCACGTGCACTCGTGCCCACGGGAAGTCGCCGAGGCCGCCCGCGTGGTCGCCGTCCAGGTGGGTGACCACGATGTCGCGGACATCTGACGGGTCGTAGCCCAGCGCCCGGACCTGGGCGACGGCGGTGAGCGCGAGGTCCATCCTGGCGCCGACCGACATCACGAACAGCCGGCCGAGCCTGCCGGCCGGATCGGCGACGTCGGCCGTGCCGAAGCCGGTGTCCACCAGCGTCAGCCCGTCCTGGCCCTCCACCAGCAGGCAGTGGGCGACCAGGCGGGACGGGCCCAGGGCCGGGAGGCGGCCCGCGCCGGGGCACATCGTCGCGCAGCTGAGGTGGTGGATGCGTTGGCTCACGGGGGACAACTCTCCGACCTGGCGGTGTCCGGCGCAACAGCGCGGCGAGTCCCACACCGACACGACGGACCCGTCGTCGTCGAGCTCTGGACGCGCTCCGCCGGGGCCGCCTACCGGGTGATGTGCTGGAGGATCACCCGGTGCACATGCTGTGCCTTCTCCGTCCCGCGAAAGTCGGCCTCGTAGGTCTGCTGGCCGATGTCCACGGCGATGCTGCTGGACGAGAAGAAATGCCCGGCCCACGATTTGTTGCTGAGAAAGGACACCGACCGGACATTCTTGTACGGAATCGAGGTGATTGCGGTTCGGCTGCCGACGAAGCTCTTGTCCTGAATGACGAGGCGAAGATTCGTCAATCCGATGAATCCGGTGCCCGCGCCGATGCAGTCGTAGACGGCGATGATCGTCTCGCCCTCGAGAATGGCCTGTTGTACTTGTTTGAGCTGCTCCGACTTGTCGAATACCGGTTCGGTCATGTCTGCCTCCTGGTCGCCGCCGCTCGTCCCGCAGTCTCAGGAGCCGACATTGAAGACCCGCGACAGCAGGGTGTTCAGCAGGATGCCGACGTCGTTGCCCGCACCCGCACCGTTGGCGGTGCCGTTCGCGTTGCCGCTGAGCGCGCCGTTGGCATTGCCGCTCAGCGCACCGTTCCCGTTGCCGTTTCCATTGAAGCTCAAAATGTTCACGTTGATGATGATGTCGCCCTGCGAATCCCCGCCGTCGATCACCACGGGGCCGGAGCCGCCATTGGCCGCACCGCCATTGGTGCCGTTTCCGGTGCCGTCGATGACTGCTCCGTTGTTGATGGGTTCGGCGGTTGCTGTCGCCGCCAGCCCCACCGACATCGAGGCGGTGAGAATCAGGGTTGCGGCGGCCTTGACGAGCTTCAACTGGTCCAACTTTCTGTCCTGCAATCGCCGATTGCGAGTCGAGTGGTGCTGGGTCAGGCGAAATGTAGCCTTCGTGAACTAACCAAACAAGGAACGTGCCGGAATGTCGTTCCGGGCTATGGTTTGGGAATTGAATCATCACCGGCGGACAGGAAGTGGCGGCATGTCGGATCCGAATCAGCCTCGGCCGCCCGATCCCACACAGCCCGGCCAGACGCCACCTCAGCCGCAGTACGGTCAGCAGCAACCGCAGTACGGGCAGCCTCAACCGGGACAGCCGCAATACGGCGCACCGCAGTACCCGCCGCAACCGGGCTATCCGCAGCCGGGCTATCCGCCGCCGGGCGGGCCGTACTACGCGCCGCCCCCGCCGCCGGCATACCCGTATGCCTCCTGGTGGTCCCGGGTCGGCGCATACCTGCTCGATCGGATCGTGGTTCCGCTCCCGGGCTACCTGCTCGCGGCACTCGGGGCCGTCATCGCGTTCAAGGATGCGCGGTCGGTCACGACCGGCTACTCGGGGGACTACTACTACGAGACCGAGACCGAGCTGACGAACGTCAACGGCCTCGGAATCGCGATCATGGTGGCCGGAATCCTGCTGGCGCTCGCGATCCTGGTCTGGAACATGGTGTTCCGGCAGGGCGGCACCGGCCAGTCGCTCGGCAAGAAGTGGCTGGGCATCTCGGTGGTCCGCGAGGCGGACGGTAGGCCCCTCGGGGCCGGGATGGCGTTCGTGCGGTGGTTGCTGCTGTGGATTCTGGGCGACCTCTGTTTCCTGAATTTCCTGTGGCCGCTGTGGGATCCGCGACACCGGTGCTGGCACGACATGCTGGTCTCGTCGGTTGTGGTCAAGGGTGCCGTGACGGCGGCGCCGTGAGGGCGACGGTGACGAGATGACGGTGACACAGTCGGGGATTCGGACCCGCTCGATGCGCGCGCCGCTCGCGGTCGCGGCGGCGGGTGCCGGCGCGGCGGCGCTGCTGTATCTGCGTGACCCGCACCGCGCGGGCGCCTACGGGTTCTGTCCGTTTCACGTGGTGACCGGCTGGTGGTGTCCCGGCTGTGGCGGGCTCCGCGCGGTGAACGACCTCGTCCACGGGGATCTGGTCGCGTCGGTGTCGAGCAACGTGCTGATCCTGCCGCTGGTCGTCGTGCTGGCGGTGGCGTGGGTGCGCTGGGTGCGGCGGCGGTGGGGCGGGGTCGAGGACCGGATGATCGTGCTCGGCCGACCCGCCACCGCGGCGATACTGGTGTTGTTGGC
The DNA here is from genome assembly GCF_042665615.1 of Rhodococcus daqingensis. Lineage (NCBI taxonomy): Bacteria > Bacillati > Actinomycetota > Actinomycetes > Mycobacteriales > Nocardiaceae > Rhodococcus > Rhodococcus daqingensis. The sequence goes on from NZ_JBHTCS010000030.1 coordinate 295,920, forward strand.
GGTGTTCACCGTGGTGCGCAACACCCCATGGGCAGCGGTGCTCGCCCCGACGTGACGGCGCAGCGGTGCTCGCCCCGACCTGACGAATCGACGAACTCGACCCGGAGGTATCCGATGGCAATGCAGATCTTCTCGCTGATCGTGCTCGTGGGTGCGCTGGTCGTGCTCATCCCGGTGGCACGTCGGGTGTTCCGCAAGCACGACGACTGATCCGGCGCGTCCGGTCGACAGGGCGGCCGCTCTGGTCAATGCTCAGCTATGGCCGAATCGCTGAAGGACCGCGTGCGGGAGAAGCTGCTCCGTCAGATCGCCGAGGACGGCGGCTATCCCTCCAAGCGTGGCGAGGGCAACGATCCGCGACTGGTCGCGCTCGACGACGACCTCGCCGCGTTGGATGAGGCGCTCGACGACGATCCCGTGATCGAGCACCTCGCGGCCAAGTACTGGGTGCCCTAGGTCACACCCGAAATGCCACCCCACCTGCGGTGACGCCGCGTGCCTGCGGTATGAATACATCTTGTGTCTAAGTTGCATTCGGCGGCGGAGGTCGTCTACCGCGAGGTGAAGGAGCGAATCCTGTCCGTCGCGCTGCCCGGCGGCGAGCTGATCAGCGAGGGCGAGATCGCCGCCGAGATGGGCACCAGCCGCACCCCGGTCCGCGAGGCGTTCCTCCGGCTCGAGGCCGAGGGATGGATGCGGCTCTACCCCAAGCGCGGGGCGCTGATCGTGCCCGTCGCGGACGGCGAGGCCGAACACGTCTTAGCCGCGCGCAGGCTCGTCGAGACCGATGCCGTCCGCACCGTCGCCGGAAACGAGACCGCCCGCACCGAGCTGGCGGCGGCGCTGCGCGCGAACCTCGTGGCCCAGCGCGAAGCGGCAGCGAGCGGGGACGTCGACGGGTTCAGCGGCCTCGACGCCGACTTCCACGGGCTGATCGTGCGAGCGGGCGGCAACCCGCTGCTCGTCACCTTCTACGCGGGCCTGCGCGAGCGGCAGCGCCGGATGACCGCGCGCTCGCTGGCCCGCGACCCGCTGCAGCTCGCATCGATCATCGAGGACCACGCGGCGCTGACGGCCCTGGTCGACGCGGCGGACGCCGACGGCTACGACGCCGCCGTCACGGTGCACATGCGCCGTGTGCACGGTCTGCCGCTGTTGGCGGTCGGTGCCCGATGAGCGTGCTGACCGAAATCCGGAGGGCCCGGCCGGGCGACAGGGCACGGAGGAGGGTCGTCGCGCCGTGGGCGCTGGTGTCCGCGGCGATGTTCGCCGTCGCGTGGGGCGGCAACGAGTTCACCCCGCTGCTGGTGATGTACCGCCTCGACCACGGCTACTCGCCGGTGGTGGTGGACAGCTTCCTGTTCGCGTACGTGTTCGGCATCGTGCCTGCCCTGCTCATCGGCGGCCCACTGTCCGATCGGCTCGGCCGCCGGCCCGTCATGCTGCCCGCCCCCTTCATCGCGGCCGCCGGATCGCTGGTGCTCGCCACCGGCGCGGACAGCTCCGCGCTGCTCATCGGGGGCCGAATCCTCAGCGGTGTCGGGCTCGGCATCGGCATGGCGGTGGGCGGCAGCTGGCTCAAGGAACTCTCGGCGTCGCCGTGGGACCCGCGTGCCGGCGCAGGCTCAGGGGCCAGGCGGGCGGCCATGAGCCTGACCGCCGGATTCGCCCTCGGTGCCGGGGCGGCGGGCGTGCTGGCGCAGTGGGCGCCGTGGCCCAGCGCGCTGGCGTACCTGGTGCACATCTCGATCGCGGTCGTGTCGGGGGTCGCCCTCCTGGCGGCGCCGGAGACCCGGCCCGCGGTGCCGGCCGATCAGCGGGTCCCGCTGCGCGAGGACCTGCGGATCCCGGCGGCCGGGCACCGGCGCTTCCGGTACGTCATCGCCCCGGTCGCGCCGTGGGTGTTCGGCTCCGCCAGCTGCGCGTATGCGGTGATGCCCGCGTTGATGGCCCCGCACAGCGGCGGTCGCCCGGTCGCGTTCTCGGCGCTGCTCTGCGTGGTCGCGCTGGCCGCGGGGTTCTCGATCCAGGCGCTGGGCCGGCGCATCGACACCCCGCGCAGCGCTCGCGCCGTGGTCGTCGCGCTCGCGATCCTGGTGGTGGGCATGGCGGTCGGCGCGGTCGCGGCCGACCGGTTGACGGTCCCGCTGGCGCTGGCCGCGGCCGCAGTGCTGGGCGGCGGGTACGGCATGGCGCTGGTGTCCGGGCTCCTGGAGATCCAGCGGATCGCGCGCCCCGACGACCTCGCCGGGCTCACCGCGGTGTTCTACTCGCTGACCTACATCGGGTTCGCGGTGCCCGCGGCGATGGCGCTGTGTGTGCAGGCCTGGCCGACGGTGTTCAGCTACCCGATGCTGTTCGCGATCGGCGCGGTCGTCGCCGTGGCGTCCCTGGTGCTGGTGGTGCTGCGCAGTGGTGTGGATACGGAGTCCGGGGACTCCGAATCCACACCACTGCGGCGAAGCCGCATCTATCCCGCGGGGTAGAACGGGGTCGGAACGCGGAAGTCGCCGACACCTACGCCGCTCGGGTGCGCATTCACGCCAGGCGTGGCGAGCGGGCCCAGGGCGATGCCTCCGGCGCCCGCGTTGAAGCTGTCGCTCGGAACCAGCGCGGACGCGATACCCGCGCCCGCGGCGAGGACGAGGGCGGAGGCAGCGAGCGTGGTGGCGGCGTGGCTCAGACTTCTGGTGATGGACATGTAGAAACCTCCTGGCATGGGTCGATTGGTCGGGGTGGGTCGGAGCGCCGGGCCGCCGCTGCGGTGCCGCGGCGGCCCAGGGTGCGTATGGCTTCCGAAATGAGTCCGGGGGGATCAGCAGAGTCCCACGACGACGCACTGCTTCCCGTTGCCGCCGGGGCCACCGTTGCCCACCTGGGGTGAGCCCTGGTTGTCGCCGTTGGAAAACAGCTGGATTCCACCGACGCCGGCGTTGAACGATCCGCCGGCGCCGCCGGGACCGCCGAATCCGCCGATCGGGAATGCGGAGGCGACGCCCGCGCCTGCCCCGAGGGCCGCGGCCGAGAGTGCGAGAGCGGCGAAGGTGCGCTTGATGGTGTTCGACATGTGAATCTCCTTGCTGGGTGGTGGTTTTGCTGACACGACAAGACTCGCGTGTCGGCACCCACTGCCGCTATCCACAACAGGAGGGAAACTCTTCACCACCCCGAGCGCCCACGGGCGGCGCAGCCGCGGTCAGGGCATCGCCTTCTGGAACAACCACGCGTCCCACAACGGGCGGAGCGGCCGATCGGTGTAATGCGCCGCCAGGTCGGTGAATTCCTCGGTGGTGACCGTCCCGTGGCGGTGCTTGGCGGTCCACTGCCGGAGCAGGTCGAAGAAGGCCTCGTCGCCGATCGTGGTCCGCAGCGCGTGCAGGGTCAGGGCGCCGCGCTTGTAGACCCGGTCGTCGAACATCAGCTCGGGTCCCGGGTCGCCGAGCAACACGTCATACGGCAGCCCGGTGAGATTGCGGTGTGCCTGGGTGGCGATCTCCTGGGCCGACGGCCCGCCGGAGTTCTCCGACCACAGCCATTCCGCGTAGCAGGCGAAGCCCTCGTGCAGCCAGATGTCGCGCCACGACCCCAGCGTGAGGCTGTTGCCGAACCACTGGTGCGCCAGCTCGTGCGCGACGAGTCGCTCGGCGCTGCGCCTGCCGTCGCAGTGGTTCGATCCGAATACCGAGATGCCCTGTGCCTCAATGGGAATCTCCAGCTCGTCGTCGGTGACGACGACGGTGTAATCGGCGAAGGGGTAGGGCCCGAACAGCCGGACGAAGGTCTCCATCATCTGCGGCTGTCTGCCGAAGTCGTGCTCGAACGCCGTCCGCAGCCGTTGGGGGAGCACCGCGTGCATGGGTACGGCATGGTGATCGACGCGCCTGCGCTCGTACGGTCCGATCTGGATGGTCGCGAGGTAGCTGGCCATCGGCTCGGTCTGCTCGTACACCCACGTGGTGTGGCTGGCCCGGACCTGCTTGCGCACCAGCGCGCCGTTCGCCAGCGCGTAGTACGGCGAGTCCGTGGTGATCGCGATCTGGTAGCTGGCCTTGGAGCCGGGGTGGTCGTCGCAGGGAAACCAGGATGCGGCGCCGTTCGGCTGGCTGGCCACCAGAGCGCCCTCGGTCAGTTCCTCCCAGCCGACCTCGCCCCAGAGGCTGCGGATCGGCTTCGGGGTGCCCGCGTACTGCACGGTGACCGACAGCGCGCCGCCCGCCGGGATCGGATGCGCCGGGGTGATCGTCAGTTTCCCGTGTTGGTGGGTGTACTTCGCCGGCCGTGAACCGTTGACCGACACCTTCGACACCGACAGGCTCTGTGACAGGTCGAAGGCGAACCTCGGCCGGATCTCCGTGGTCGCGGCGGTGATCGACGCCTTGCCGGACAGCCGGTTTCCGGCCACCTTGTAGGTCAGGTCGAGCTCGTACCGCGACACCCGATAGCCGTGGTTGCCGACGTGCGGCAGGTACGAATCGATCGGTTCCTCGTAGTATTTTCCCGGCTTCGCCATCGTCACACCCAGGGGGCGATCGGGTTGCCCTGCCAGCGGGTGTTCGGCGGCACCGTGTCGCCGCGCATCACCAGCGACGCGGGCCCGACCGTGGCACCGTCGCCGATGCCGGCCGCGGGCAGCGCGACGCAGTGCGGGCCCAGGGTTGCCCCGTTGCCGAGGGTGACGGTGTCCATGGACATGATCCGATCATGGAACAGGTGGGTTTGCACCACGCAGCCCCGCTCGACGGTCGCGCCGTCGCCTAGGGTCACCAGGTCCGCCTCTGGGAGCCAATAGGATTCACACCAGACCCCGCGCCCGATCTTCGCACCCATGCCTCGAAGGTAGACGGCCAGCACCGCGGTTCCCGTGGCGGCGCGCGCGAACCACGGTGCTGCGACGGTCTCCACGAACGCGTCGGACACCTCGTTGCGCCACACGAACGAACTCCACAGCGGGTGTTCGACCTTGTCGATCCGCCCGACGACGATCCATTTCGCCGCCACCGAGGCGGCGCCTGCCACGGCGCCGGCCACGAGCAGCACGATCCCGCTGAGCAGGGCGGCGAGCCAGAACCCCACCGCGCCCGCCATCGCCTGCAGCGCGAACAGCACCCCGAGGCCGATGCCGAAGGTGATCATGACCGGGATCAGCCGGCAGGTCTCCACCACGGCCCTGGCGATCTTGAGCCGCAGCGGCGGTTCGAACGTCCGGGAGGTGTCGGTGTCGTTCGCGGACCGGCGCAGCCGCACCGGCGGGCTGCCCAGCCAGGACGAGCCGGACTTGGCCTTGCTCGGCGCCGCGGACAGCACGGCGACCAGACCGTTCTTCGGCACCCGCCGGCCCGGCCCGGCCATCCCGGAGTTGCCCAGGAAGGCGCGCTTGCCGACCTTGGCCTCCTTGATGTGCAGCCAGCCGCCGCCCAGCTCGTAGGACGCGACCATGGTGTCGTCGGCGAGGAACGCGCCGTCCGCGACGGTCGTGAACTTCGGCAGCACCAGCGCGGTGGAGATCTCGGTGTTCTTGCCGATGTTCGCGCCGAGCAGCCGCATCCAGACCGGGGTGAGCAGGCTGGCGTAGAGCGGGAACAGCAGGGTCCGCGCCGAGTCCATCAGCCGTTCGGTGGCCCAGACCTGCCAGCCGACGCGACTGCGCACGGGGTGGTAGCCCTCGCGGAGGCCGACGCCGAGCACCCGGACCGCGATCAGGGTCAGCGTCGCGAACACGGCGAGGGTCAGGACCGTCGCGGCAGGCAGCCAGGCCAGCGCGCGCGCCGCCGCGGAGCCGAGGTCGGGGGTGTCGCGGACGCCCCATCCGATCAGCGCGATCCCGGCCGCGAGCGCGAGGATCGGCATGCCGGCGATGACGACGGAGGTGAGACCGAACACCGGCACCCACTGGGTCGCCAGCGGCGGGCGCTCGGCAGGCCACGGGTGCGCGGCTTTGCCGACCTTGACGGCGGGCGATCCGGCCCAGCTCTGCCCGGCCTTGACCCGGCCGGTCAGCGCCGAGCCGGGCGCGACCTCCGCGTTCTTGCCGACGCGGGCACCGGGCAGCAGCGTGGAGCGGGCCCCGATGGCCGCGCCCGCGCCGATCCGGATCTCCCCGATGTGCACGACGTCGCCGTCGATCCAGTGCCCGGTCAGGTCGACCTCCGGTTCCACCGAGCAGCCGTCACCGAGCACGAGCATCCCGGTCACCGGCGGGAGCGTGTGCAGGTCGACACCGCGTCCGACCGTGGCGCCGAGGGCGCGCGCGTAATAGATCATCCACGGCGCGCCGGACAGGTTGGCCGCGCCGCTGGCCTCGGTGAGCCGGTGCGCCACCCACAGCCGCACGTGCTCGCTGCCGCCGCGCCGGTAGCTGCCGGGGGTGAGCCCGCGCAGCAGCAGCCGGCACCCGGCGACGGAGATGGCCATCCGGCCGAGCGGGGTGATGAACGCGACGAACGCGGCCAGCACCCACCACCAGGACACGGTCGGCGCCCACGACACCTCGGCGACCAGGGCGAACACGTTGTTGACGATCGCCAGCCAGGTCACCCACTGCAGACCGGTGAGGGTGGTCAGCGGGATGGTGAGCAGGATCTGCGCCAGCTGGGTGGAGCGCGGGGTGGGCTCGACGGTGCGGGGCGGCGCGGCGGCGCTGGGGGCGAGTTCGTCGAGGAACGCGGCCAGCGTACCGAGCCGGGGGTGGTCGTACACCTGCGCGACGGTGACCTCGGGGAAGCGCTCCCGCAGCGCGGTCACCAGCTGGGCGGCGGACAGCGAGCCGCCGCCGGCCGCGAAGAAGTCGTCGTCGGGCCCGGTGATCTGGGCGCCGAGGATCGACGCCCATACCCCGGCGACCCAGGCCGCGGTGCCGTCGAGCCCGGCATCCGCCGCGGCGTCGCCGGTGTCGGTGCCCGGCAGTGGCCACGGCAACGCCGCCCGGTCCACCTTGCCGGAGGTGCGGGTAGGCAGCTCGTCGAGCAGCGCGAGCCGGGGCACCAGGGCCGCGGGCAGCCGCTCGGCGAGCAGCTCGCGGGCCGCGGCGATGTCGAAGTCGGCGTCCGTGCTGGCCAGGTATCCGACGAGGATCGAGTTCCCGGCCGCGGTCTTGCGCACCGCGGCCGCCGCCCCGCTCACGCCGGGCAGGTTCTGCAGCGCGCTGTCCACCTCGCCGAGCTCGATGCGTCGGCCCCCGAGCTTGACCTGGTCGTCGGCGCGGCCCTGGAACAGCAGCCCGCCGAGCTCGAGGCGGACCAGGTCACCGCTGCGGTAGGCGCGATCCCAGCCGAGCGAGGGCATCGGCGCGTACTTCTCGGCGTCCTTCGTCGCGTCGAGGTAGCGGGCCAGGCCGACCCCGCCGATCACCAGCTCGCCGACCTCGCCGACCTCGACCGGGGTGCCCTCGCCGTCGACCACGGCCAGGTCCCAGCCGTCGAGCGGCAGCCCGATGCTGACCGGTCCCGAGCCGTCCATCAGCGCGCCGCACGCGACGACCGTGGCCTCGGTGGGGCCGTAGGTGTTCCACACCTCGCGTCCGTCGACCGCCAGGCGTTCGGCCAGCTCCGGCGGGCAGGCCTCGCCGCCGAAGATGAGCAGCCGCACCGCCTCGAGCGCCTCGGCCGGCCACAGCGCGGCCAGGGTGGGGACGGTGGAGACGATGCTGATGTCGCGCGAGACCAGCCACGGTCCCAGGTCCATGCCGCTGCGGACCAGCGCGCGGGGCGCGGGCACCAGGGTGGCGCCGTGCCGCCAGGCCAGCCACATCTCCTCGCAGGAGGCGTCGAAGGCGACGGACAGCCCGGCCAGCACCCGGTCGCCCGGCCCGATCGGCGCATGCTGCAGGAACATCCGTGCCTCGGCGTCGACGAACGCCGCCGCGTTCCGGTGGTTGACCGCGACGCCCTTGGGGGTGCCGGTCGACCCGGAGGTGAAGATGATCCAGGCGTCGTCGTCGACGGTCGGGACCCGGGGCGCGGGTGGGTTATCGCGTCGGGGCGCGGTGCCGGACTCGATGGCGTCGCCGGTGATGACGGCCGCGACCCGCGCCTCGCCGAACACCAGGTCCGCCCGCTCGTCCGGGTCGTCCGCGTCCACCGGCACGTAGGCGGCGCCCGCGGCGAGCACCGACAGGATCGCCACGTACAGCGCGTACGAGCCGGACGGCATCCGGATGCCGACCCGGTCGCCGGCGCCGACCCCGGCCTCGCCGAGCCGCTGGGCACCGCGGTACATCTCCTCGAGCAGTTCGAGGTAGGTCAGGGTGGTGGTGCCGTCGTCGATCGCGAGGGCCTCGGGGTTGGCCTCGGCGGTCGCGATGACGATGTCGACCAGGGTGCGTGGCGTGGGGGCCAGCGGCGACCGGAGGTACTCGGTCGGGATCCGCTGGGATCGATCCGTTTCCGGTTGGGACTGCAGTGGCACCCGGATGTTTCCTGTCTGAGTCGGCTGGCTGTCGAGTCGTTATCTCATGACAAGTTTGCTAGCTGGTGAACTCGCGGACGAGGGCGGCGCGCAGTAGGGGGCGATCGGCGCCCGCGCGGGCGGCGGAAATTGCCGCTGAGACATGCGTGCAGACTACGCCCGAAAATTTCTTCCGCCGTGGTGTCGCATTCGCGGTGGCGCCTTCGTCGACTGGGGGATCAGGGCCACCCACGCAGAGCGGCGCTGACCCCGGCGGGTCGGCACCGGGTCGATGAGTTTCCATCGGCTCGGCTGTCTACATCGGTAGGCATCGGTAGACGGCACGTGCAGAGGAGGACGACCATGTTGGAGGCGGAATTCACCGCGACCATGCGCAAGAGCGCGAGCAAGGGTGGCTGGACGTACGTGGTCTGGCCGGAATCGGCGACGTTCTTCGGGACGCGGGGCCTGGTGAAGGTCCGGGGCACGATCGACGGCTGCGCGTTCCGGAGTTCGTTCATGGCGATGGGCGACGGGACGCACAAACTGCCGGTCCGCGCAGAGATCCGACGGGCGATCGGCAAGGACGAGGGGGACACCGTCACGGTCCGACTCATCGAGCGGATCGATCAGGCGGGCTCCGGTTCCTGAGACCGCGCGGTCATTCGCGGGCGAGCGAGTCGAGCGCGGCATCGATCGGGGTGTCGCCGGTGTTGAAGCCGATGAACCGACTGATGGTCACCGGCCTGACCAGCACCTCCGCCGCCACCCGCGCGACATCCTCGCGGGGCACCGTGCCCGACTCGAGGTCGGGGCCGGTCTCGATCCTGCCCGTGCCCGCGTCGAGGGTGAGCGTGCTGGGTCCGAGGATGGTCCAGGACAGGGCCGTGCCGCGGAGATGATCGTCGGCGGCGGCCTTGGCCTCCGCGTACGCGAAGAACGAGTTGTCCGGCGGGACTCCGTGATCGGCCCGCGCGCCGAGGTACGACACCATCACGTACCGGTCGACCCCGGCCCGGGCCGCGGCGTCCATCGAGCGGATCGCCGCATCCCGGTCGACGGCGTAGGTGCGGGCGGGGTTGCCGCCGCCTGCGCCCGCCGACCACACCACGGCGTCGTGCCCGCGGATCAGCTCGGCGATCCGGTCCGTGTCGAGGGTCTCGACATCGGCGACGACAGCACTCGCACCGGTCGCCTCGACGTCGGCGGCGTGAGCGGGATTGCGGATCAGGGCGGTGACGTCGTCGCCTCGGCCGGTGAGGATCCGCGCGAGGTGCTGGGCGATCTTGCCGTGACCGCCGATGATGACCACGCGTGCCATGCCGGTTCCTTCGGTCGGTGCCGCTGCCAGTACAGCGCGTCAGCCCGGCCCCGCGCAACGGTACGCGGGGCCGCCTCGGTCGGTCCTCAGCCCGCAGCCCTCTTCACGAGCTCGCCGATCCTCTTCTCGTCGGCGGCGGTCAACGTGGTCAGGGCGAAAGCGGTCGGCCACATGGTGCCGTCGTCGAGGTTCGCGGTGTCGTTGAAGCCGAGCGTCGCGTACCGTGCCTTGAACTTCTCGGCGCTCTGGAAGAAGCACACGACCTTGCCTGCCTTGGCGTACGCGGGCATGCCGTACCAGGTCTTCGGCGAGAGGTCCGGTGCGTTGGCCTTGACGATGGCATGGATCCGTTCGGCCATGACGCGATCGGAGTCCGCCATCGCGGCGATCTTCTCGAGCACGTCCGCCTCCCCGTCCGCCTTGGCCGCGCGGGATCCGCGGCGGGCGGCAGTCTTGAGCTCCTGGGCGTGCTCCTTCATCGCGGCACGTTCTTCGTCAGTGAATCCCACAGCGGACTTGGCCTTCTGAGCAGTCATCGGTCTGTCTCCTTCGTGTGAGTGTTGGTGAGGACGATCCTGATGCCGGCGAGCAGGTACCCCTGGGTCACCGAACGGCGACGACCCGCCGCGTATTGCGCCGGGTGTACGGCAGCACGAACAGGTAGAGGCCGCTGACGAGCAGCACGGCGAGCGGGAGCAGCGGCAGGTAGGAGAACCAGATGGCGGCCTTCAGCGACACCGCGACCGTGGCGACGATGACGGTGACCGTGAAGACGATGGCCGTCCAGCGGTGGATCTGCCGAAACCTGTTGTTCGAGTTCATGGGGACTCCTTGATCGGATGAGCGACGATGGCGGCGGGGGTGGGGGCGGGGCTCAGCGGTCCTGGATCAGCCCGAGGACATTGCCGTCGGTGTCGGTCACGGTGGCCACCAGGCGGCCGCCGCCGACCTCGTTCGCGGGCTCCTTCACCGTGGCTCCCGCGGCGGTCATCTCGGCCAGCTTCGCCTCGATGTCCGGCACGTGCCAGTAGGCCACCGGCGCGGTCATGCCCTGCGGTCCACCACCGGGCACCAGCCCGATGTGCTGACCCTCGGCCTCGAAGCCGACGTAGTAGGGCGAGTCGGTCTGCGGCTCCACGCCGAGCAGGGCGGCGTAGAGCGTCTTGGCTGCCTCGAGGTCGGACACGGGGTGCAGCACGGTCTTGATTCCCTGGGTGGCAGAGCTGGTCATGATTACTCCTGAAAGTCGTGGGTCGTATCGACCCGGGGTGGTGTCCGTCTGTCGGGGTGAACCGGACGTATGAACACCATCTCCCTCGGCGGGGTTGCTCCACATCCGTGGCGACCACGGAATCGCCCACTGATCGGGGCACGGATCGGCGGTGCTCGCCACGGAGACGGTCCAAAGACCATGAGTACGAGGCCGATACTGCAAAATGAGGCCCATGACGGCGACGGTGGAGATCTCGGTTCGGGAAGCCGAGGTGCTCGCGTTGGTGGGGGAGCACCTCAGCAACGCCGAGATCGGGGCGCGACTGTTCATCTCGGTGCGCACCGTGGAGAGTCATGTCTCCTCGCTCCTGCGGAAGCTGGAGGTTCCGGATCGGCGGGCGCTCGCCCAGCACGCGTCCGAGCTGGGTCGCGCCGACCGGTCGCACCCGGCACCGGTCCTGCCGACACCGCTGACCTCGTTCATCGGCCGGACGCGGGAGCGGGCCGAGCTGACCGAGATGGTCAAGAACGACCGGCAGGTGACCGCGGTCGGCCCCGGCGGAGTGGGCAAGACCCGGCTCGCGTTGACGGTCGCCGCGGAGCTGGCAGGCGAGTTCTCCGACGGGGTGTGGTTCGTCGACCTGGTACCGATCAACAGCCCGGACGTCTGCGTGGTCGCCGGTACGGTCGGCCTGGCACTCGGACTCGGCGAGCAGCCCGGCCGAGGCATGGACGAGTCGGTGCTGGCCGCGCTCGCCGACCGTCACGCCTTGCTGGTGCTGGACAACTGCGAACACGTGCTGGACGGGGTTGCCCTCTTCATCGAACGGCTGCTCGCGGCGTGCCCTCGAGTCACCGTCCTGGCGACCAGCCGCGCCCGGCTGATGGTGCCGTTCGAACGGGCGTATGCGGTCCCGCCGATGTCGTTGGCAGGCGCAGGCGAATCGGACGCGGTCGCGCTGTTCATGGACCGCGCGGCTGCGAGCGGCTGGCCGCCGAATCATGCACTGCGCGAACAGGTATCGGAGTTCTGTGGGCGGCTGGATGGAGTGGCGCTGGCGATCGAGCTGGCCGCCGCCCGATGGACCACCCTCGGGCTGGACGGCCTCGCCGCGGGTCTGTCCGACCAACTCCGGATGCTCGCAGGCGGCGCCCGCACCGACGACCGGCACCGTTCGGTGCGGGCCGCGCTGGACTGGAGCCACGCCCTGCTGGAGCCCGAGGATCAGGTGCTCCTACGCCGGATATCGGTGTTCATGAAGTCGTTCACCGTCCAGGCGGCGGCGGAGGCGACCGCGTCCGAGAGGGGCGTGGTCGCCGACGGGCTGGCCCGGCTCGCGGAGCAGAGCCTGCTGGTGGTGACGGCGTCCCCGAGCGGGACCGAGTACCGGGCGCTGGAAACCATCCGCCAGTACGGGATGGAGCGGCTCACGGAGGCCGGTGAACGCGGCGATGCGCGGGCCCGGCACCTGCGCTGGTGCCTGGCCGAGGCGGAGGAACTGACGGTCGTCCGCGCGGACTGGCGGGCACGATTCGACGCGGTGGCCGACGACCTTCGCGCCGCCCTGGCCTGGGCGGCCGACCACCCGGGACAGCGCGTGGAGGCGTACGGGCTCGCCCGGCACCTGGCGGAGCTGACCTTCACCCGTCACCTGATCGGCGAGTCCCAGCAGCGGTACGAGCAGGCGGCCGCGCTCGCGGACGATCAGGCCGCCGCATCGATGCTGCGGCACGCCGCGGCAGTGGCCGGATGCCGGATGCGCGGTGACGACATGTACCGCCTCAACCGAGCGGCCGCGGACGCCGCCCTCCGAGCGGGGGACACCGCCGGCGCCGCCGCCGACCTGGCGACCGCCGCCGCCAACGCGTACCGGTTTGCGAGCAAGTTCGTGCGGACCCTGCCGCAGGAGGAGGCGATCGCGCTCATCACCGAAGCGCGGGAGCTGGCGGGCGACGACCCGGCCGCCCAGGCCGCAGTGGCGCTGGCCGAGACCGGGAGGGCGCTGACCGAGGCGTTCGGTGCCGCCCAGGACGGACCCGGCGACGCGCTGCCGGAGACGATCGCGCGCGCCGAACGGGCGGTCGAACTCGCCCACCGCGCCGGCGACCCGCTCGCCGAGTCCGCCGCGCTCGACACACTCACCGGCGTTCAGAGCTGGGCCGGTGACGCGTTCGCCGCTGCGGCCACGGCCCGGCGCCGGATGACCCTGCTCGCGTCCGCGCCGGATACCCCGCTCGGCACCCACGAGCTGATCGAGGCGCTCGGTGAGGCCGCCGAAGCCGGCCTCGGCGTGGGGGACCTGCCGGGTGCCCGCCGCTGGGCACGGCAACTCGCGGATCATCCGATGCTGGCCGAGGTCGGCCATCGTGCGACGAGCCAGTTGCTGGTGGCCGACGCGTTGGCGGGCAACGTCGATGAGGTGCGCACCCGCAGTGCCCGGTTCCTCGAGGCGTGGCAGCGGGCAGGCAGCCCCTCCGGATCGGTTCTCGGTCCGGCAGTGGCCGGTGTGGCGATGATCCACGGCCTCCGCGACGACCACGATGCGCGGCGCGAATGGAATGCGGTCCTGGATCAACTCGACACGCCGACGGAACATACCTTCGGCTACCGGGCGGTCTACGACTCGATGCTGTTGCTGCACAACGGAGATGCGGGCGGGGCGCTGGTACGGATGGCGCCGGAGCCCGGCGAGGTGTGGCGATGGGTCACGTGGGTCTGGCTGCATTGGTACGTGGCGCTGCGCGCCGAAGCCACCGTGCTCGCCGGGAGCTCCGATGCGGGGGACCGCCTGGCCGAGGCCCGGACCATCGTGGCCGGGAACCCCATCGCCGGTGCCATCGTGGAGCGGGCCGAAGCGCTGCTCGCCGGGGACCGGGAGCGGCTGCTCGCCACGGTCGATGTCTTTGATGCCGCCGGTTGCGGCTACCAGTCGGCGCGGACCCGGGTGCTCGCCGGCGGCGACCATGCCGCCCGCGGCGCGGCCGAGCTCGCCGATCTCGGCCTCGCCCCGATGGCCCCTTCCCGGCGGTCGTAATGACGACGCGCGCGCCGACGATCGTGCGCCATCGCCCGCGCCAGTAGGGAATCGTCCAGTGCGACTCCCGAATCCGGCTGGACTCGGGAGACACACGACAGCGATCTCACCGGCGTGAGGTGGCCAGGACCTCGTTGTGGTTCCTGCCCATCAGGGCCTGTGCGAGTCCCAATCCGGGACCGATCGCGGCGATCGTGACGGTGGTCGCGACGATCGCTGATCGTGCGACCAGCACACCTCGCCGACCGGGCGTGACGGTTGTCGCCGTTGCGGGCGTTGTCTTGGTGTTCATTTCCAATCCTTTGTTCTGGGTTTGCCGAGGGCATCGTCCAGAGTCCGCCCGGGTGGCTGCCGTCACCAGCCACCCAGGGGGGAGCGAAGGACACCCTGGGTGTTGATTTCCGACCGACGGGCGGCCGCGACCGCCGATCTCGGCCTCGCCCCCGGCCAGCGTGATGAAATCTCCCACCCGCCTCGGTCAGGAACCGCCCGCCGAGGCGAGGGTGCCGACGCCGAGCGCGGCGAGGATTCCGGCGCTGACGGTCTCCAGTCGCTCGGTCACCTTGGGCCTGCGCAGCAGTGCGACCAGGCGCGACGCGGCGACCGCGAACGCACCCATCACCACCAGCGCCACCACCGCCTCGACCGCGCCCAGGGTCATCGCCGAGCCGAAGGTCACCTGGTCGAGGAACTGCGGGACGACGGCGAGGTAGAACAGGCCCATCTTCGGGTTCAGGGCGCACGAGAGCACCCCGGCCCCGAACGCGGATCCGGTCGAGGCCGCGACCGGTCCCGTCGACGCGGGTCCCGCCGCCCGCCGCCGGAGCAGGGCGCGGACCCCGAGGTAAAGCAGGTAGAGCCCGCCCGCGATCTTGACGACCCGGTAGGCGGACGCGGACTGCTCGAGCAGCGCCGCGACGCCCAGGGCCACCACCACCGCCCAGAACAGGCTGCCGATGGACACCCCGACGGCCGCCGCGACGCCCGGGCGGGTGCCGCCGATGCTGTAGCGGAGCACCAGGAACGAGTCGGGACCCGGCATGAGCGCGAGCAGCAGGCAGACGCCCGCGAAGCTGAGCAGGGTGGCGGCGGTCATGGCCACAGGAAATCGCAGATCAGGATCTGGATCAAATCGAACTCCGGCGCGGTGTCCCAGTTCGGTGGGCCGCGTCAGGCGCGCAGCGCCGCGTAGTCGGCGCCGGTCATCTCGACGGAGAGCTCCCACAGTCGCCGCGCCAGCCGGGGGTCGCGGGCGTTGTGGCTGCGTCCGCACCGGGTCACGGGCCCGCGCATGCTGCGCAGACGGTCCGGGCCGAGGTAGTCGCCGTTGTCGACGTCGGGCATGGTCGCGCCGTAGAGCTGACTCAGGGCGCCGTCGGCCTCGCTGTTGACGATGATCCGCATGCCGAATCGGGTGAGCGACGCCAGCCCGGGTATCGGCGGCAGCATCGTGTCGAAGAGGTTGGTCGCGGCCACGCCCGGATGCGCGCCGATCGACACGAGCGGGCTGCCCGCGGCCGCGGCCCGCCGGGCGAGTTCGGCGCTGAAGATCAGGTTCGCCAGCTTGGACTGTTGATATGCGGCCATGCGCTCGTACGGGCGCCGCTCGAAGTTCGGGTCCTCGAGGTCGATGGTCCCGCCGAGATGCGCGATGCTCGCCAGGGTGACCACCCGCGGCGCGCCGGCCCGCAGGAGCAGCGGCAGCATCGCATCGGTCAGCGCGAAATGGCCGAGGTGGTTCGTGCCGAACTGGGTCTCGAACCCGTCGGCCGTCGTGCCCTTCGGGACTGCCATGACGCCGGCGTTGTTGATGAGCACGTCGACCGACTCCACCGCGGCCGCGGTCTCGGCCGCCGCCGCCCGCACCGAGGACAGGTCCGCCAGGTCGAGACGGACCAGTACGTGCTCGGCACCCGACCCGGCCCCGTCGCTCGCGGCCCGCACGGACTCCAGCGCACGCGCGCCGCGCTCGAGATCGCGACAGGCCAGCACCACGCGTGCGCCGGCGCCGGCGAGCGCGGTGACGGCGCGCAGGCCCAGGCCGTTGTTGGCCCCGGTGACCATGATGGTGCGGCCCCGCTGGTCGGGGAGGTCTGCGACACGGAACCGTGGTGCCGCGAGCGGCGGCCGGGCCTCGCGCCCCGCTTCGATGACCGCGTCGGGGGCTGGTCGTCGGGGCGCGGGTTGCGATGCGGGCATGGCTTCTCCAGACGTTGCGGGCGCGGTTCTCTGTGCCCTGAACCCTACGGCCGACCACGGGGGAGCGCCCGGGGATGCGTGTCTCTCGGACCGGGCGCCCCGTGTCTCAGCCCCGGCCGAGGCGTTCGTCCGCGGCCGCGTGTGCCGCGGCCAGTGGGGTGATGCCCGCACGCTCGGCGCGATCGAAGAGGTCGCTCAGGGTGCTGCCGATGAGATTGACCCGGGTCAGGACCTCGTCGTAACCCCGGTTCTCGCCGTCGGCCAGGATCGCGAACAGGGCGCCGCCAGCATTGGCGACGAAGTCGGGCGCCCACAGGATCCCCTTGTCGGCCAGGCGATCCGCGCCGTCGTGGTGCGCGAGCTGGTTGTTCGCCGGACCGACGACCGCGCGGCAGTCGAGGCCGTCGATCACCTCGTCCGTGAGCACGCCGCCGACACCGGCCGGGACGAAGACGTCCGCAGGCACGGCGGCGGCGTCCTCGGGACGGACCCAGTGGGCGCCGATCTCCTCGGCCAGCGCCCGCTTGCCGCCGTCGATGTCGCTGACGGTGAGGACGGCGCCCTCGGCGGCGAGCGTGCGCGCGAGCCGGGAACCGACCTGCCCGAGTCCGCTGATCGTGATCCGCAGGCCCGCGAGGCCCGAGCCCGGGAACGCGCGGGCGACGGTCGCGCGCAGGGCGGAGTAGACACCGACGGCGGTGGGCTCGGCCGGCTCGCCGATCCCGCCGGTGGCGGTGGGCAGGCCGAAGACGTGCGCGGTCCGTTCGCGGACGATCTGCATGTCGGCCGCGCTGGTGCCGACGTCCTCCGCGGTCCGGTAGCTGCCGCCGAGCCCGTCGACGATGTCGGCCAGGTCGAGCATGGCCGCGCGGCGCCGGTCCCCGTCGAGGACCTCGCCCGGCGTCAGGGCGATGACGGACTTGCCGCCGCCGGTGTCCAGGCCCGCGACCGCGCACTTGAGGGTCATCGCGGCGGACAACCGGAGCGCGTCCTGCATGCCGGACTGCCAGTCGGGGTACTGCCACACCCGGCAGCCGCCGAGCGCCGGTCCCAGCTTGGTGGAGTGCACGGCGACGGTGATCGGCAGGCCCGAGCGGTGTCCGGACTCGAGGACCACGTGTTCGTGGTCGAAGCCGCTGCGCGGGGTGCGGGTGACGGGTCGGGCTTCCAGGGTGGTCATCGTTGACGTCCTTCCGATAGCTGGGCTGTGTGGCGCGATGAGGGGTGCCGAGGTGTGCTGTGTGTCGCAACTACAGTCCGTATCGATGGCAAGGCAGTCAATAGTGAAGTCAATAGCGCAGCATTCTGATCAGATGATGCGAACCGAGGGGCGTCGGGTGTGATGCTGTGCTCAGTTCGTCATCGATGTGGGTCACGCCACGCGCATTCCGGTGGCTCGCGCGCGGGCGCAGGTTCCCGGCGTGTCCTCCGATCGGGGGACGGCCGGTTCATCCGCCAGAAGGGGCAGTTGGTGGACAGACGCAACCCCGGACCAGGGCCATAGTTGATTCATGCCGGGAAGTGAAACGGCCCCGAATCCCAAACCGCAGAGGAAGCGCACGAATGAGTACAGCAGTGGCAGACGCACCCAATCCGCGACCCGCTACACGTGGCGGGGTCATGAGTACCGAGCAGATCAAGTTCCACATCGCCGCGATGTTCGCAGAGCCGGAATCCGTGACTTCCGTTGTGGGAGAGGAACAGCGATGACGATGACGGCAGTCGCGGCCGCGCCGAGGCGGGTGCTGTTCATCGGAACCCCGGCGGCCTTCGTCGAGACGGAGCGGTGGCTCGTGAGGCACGGACTGGAGTCCACGCGGGCGCTCGGCGACGACCTGCTCGGCGCGATCGCCACCGAGGACGTGCTCGACGGGATCTGCTCGGCCGCCGACGCGGCGGCGGTGCAGCACGTGCGCGCGCTGGGAGTGCCGTGCGTCCGGGTGGAGCCCTACGCGCCGGTGATGCTCCTCGCCGCCTGCTAGTGCTTGCCGCCGAGCCGATTGTCAGACACTTTCCGGGCCAAGGATTTTCGAGTGGAAGAAAGGGTTGGATCGGACGATGTGAACCGGCTCGCGCAACCGCGAGCCGGTTCACGCGGTTGACAACGTCCGGACCGAACTGCCATCCTCGCCGTAGGTCATGAGTGCCAGCAGATAGCCCCGGCTTGCTGGCCGGCAACCCTCCACCGCGGTGGGGTGCCCCGGGTGACGACCTGGCTGCGGTCCAACACCGGACCCGGCAAGCGCGGGCTCGTTGTCTTCCACAAGCACACGGGTCCTGACCGAGGGATGTCTGATGACTGCTGTTCTCACCGCCGCTGCTGTTCGCCCCGCCATCGGCTGCTCTGCCGACCGGCCGTTCGCCGCGGTCTCGGGTGCCGACCTGACCGTCCCGCTGGCAGGCGGCGGGACCTGCACCTATGCGAACTTCGACTACGCGGCGAGCGCGCCGGCGCTGGCGCAGGTCACCGAGCGGGTACAGGAGCTGCTGCCGTACTACGCCAGCGTGCACCGGGGCGCCGGGTACGCCTCGCAGGTGTCCACCGCCAGCTACGAGGGGGCCCGCGACGTGGTCGCCGGGTTCGTCGGGGCCCGCGCGGACGACGTGGTGGTGTTCACCCGCAACACCACCGATGCGCTCAACCTGCTCGCCGGCTGCGTGCCCGGCGACACCGTCGTCCTCGACATCGAGCACCACGCAAATCTGTTGCCCTGGAAGAAGAACGGCGCGCGGATCGTCCGGTCCGCAGACACCGTCGCCGAGACGGTGGAGCGGATCGTCGCCGAACTGTGCAGCAAGCCTGCGGCGCTGCTCGCCGTCACCGGCGCCTCCAATGTCACCGGTGAGGTGCTGCCGATCGCGCGGCTGGCCGAGGTCGCACACGCCTGCGGGGCGCGGATCCTGGTCGACGGGGCCCAGTTGCTGCCGCACCGGCGGGTGGACATCGCCGCGCTCGGCGTCGACTACCTGGCCTTCTCCGGTCACAAGCTGTACGCGCCGTTCGGGGCGGGCGCGCTCATCGGCAGGCGGGACTGGCTGGACGCCGCCGAGCCGTACCTGGTCGGCGGCGGCGCCACCCGCGACGTCTCGTCGGGGTGTGTCGAGTGGGCGCCCGCCCCGCAGCGGCACGAGGCAGGCACTCCCAACGTGCTCGGCGTCGCGGCGTTGGCGGCGGCCTGCTCGGCCCTGGCCGGGCTCGACGCCGACGCGTCGGAGCGCCACGAGCGAGTCCTGTGCGCTCGGCTCGTCGACGGGCTGCGCGGGATCGACGGCGTCGAGTTGCTCCGGATCTGGTCCGACTCACCGGATTCGGTCGGCATCGTCACCTTTACTGTCGACGGCTACGCGCCACGCGAGGTGGCGAGCTACCTCTCGGACCGGCACGGCATCGGGGTGCGTGACGGCCGCTTCTGCGCGCACCCGCTGCTGGCCCGGCTCGGCCGACCCGACGGCGCCGTCCGGGCGAGCCTGGGCCTGGGCAGTCACGCGGCCGACGTGGACCGGTTGGTCGTGGCGCTGCGCGAACTGGTGGACGGTCGCCGCCCGGCGCCGGGCCTTGCCGGGTAAACTCGCGCCATGGCACCCGTGACGACCCTGGCGACTGACGCCCGGTGGTGCCGTCGGCATGTGGATCTCTGCCGTACCGCGTCGGGCACGTGTCTGAGCTGAGCTCGCCCTCAGCTCATCAGCTCGTACGCATCCCTCGAGGAGACCCATGTCCATCGATTCGTCTTTCCGTACCCGGCCGCTGCACGTCGCGGTCGAATTGTCCGGCGCCGGTCACCATCCGGCGTCCGCTGCGCACACCGACTTCCGGATTCCGCTCGGGCTCACCGACTACTGGGTGGACCTGACCGCGCCGGCGGACCCCGCTGCGCAGCTCGACCTGGCCGCGGTTCCCGGCGCCGTGGTCCGCATCCGCGCCCACGACCTCCGTGGGGCCCAGCAGCAGCGCGACCGGATCCGGGCGGAGGTCGCGGCCGACGGCCGGGACCCGGACTCGGTCACCGTGCTGCTCGACGTCGAGGTGCTCCTCGGTGACGATTCGCGTTCCGCGCGAAGGGAACTGGCCCTGCTCGATGGTGGGCTCCGGGGTGCCCGGGTGCCCGATTCGATCTCCTATGTGGGTACGGCGCCGGGGCTGGCCGGGCTCATCGCCGACATCGGCGCCGCGGGGGTCGCCGACGGGGTGACCCTGCTGCCGCTCGTCCTGCCCCGCGTGCTCGACCGGGTGGTGGACGACGTGCTGCCGTTGCTGCACGGCCGCGGCCTCACCCGCCCGTCCGCCACGCTCGGCGAAGTGCTGGGTCAGTTCGGATTGACCTCCGGCAGAACCATTCTCGCGTCCTGAGGAAGCTCGGTGCCGGGGTGCCGCGGCCGGCCAGGCCGACGGCACCCCGTCACCGGCCGGTCAAGCCGCCGCGGTCTCGGTGATGATGCGGACCCGGGAATCGGGATCGAAGCGGTAGCCGGTGCCGCGGACGGTGGACACCAGCCAGCCGTAACGCCCGAGCTTTGTCCGGACCCGCGACACGTGGACATCCACGCTCCGCCCGGCCCGTTCGCGCTCGCCGAGGTTGCCGCTCAGCTCGAGGAGTCGTCGCCGCGAGACCACCACCCGAGGCCGGCGGGCCAGGTGGGAGAGGATCTCGAACTCGGTGTGACTCAACGACACCGGCTCGCCGCGGGAAAAGACCTGTCGTGCTGGAAGGTCGATGACCAGCGGTGCGTCGATCGCCTCCGTCTTCGAGGCCGCGGCGGCGGGCGCGGTGTCCATCCGGGCACGGGTGCTGACACCGGGGACGAGCTCCTGAGCGGTCGCGCGCAGGGCGTTGGCGAGCGCGACCAGCTGCTGCCGATCGGCGGATCCGGGGTTGCTGAACTGAAGGGTGAGGACGAGGTCGGGATCTGAATCCCGCTGCCCCAGTACGGAATGAACCATGGGTGACTCCCAGTTTCGGCTGTGTTGGTGTGCGGCGGTCGTGGTCAACGACAGCGGCGACACTCACTCCGAACGGGAGAGTCGACGGTAGAGCTGGGCACGATCATGAGCGGCGCCGGGATCATTCGCCGAGCGGGGTCGGGCGGTAGTACCTGCCGTCGTGGTACAGCAGGGGAGCGGCCGCGGCCTCCGCGTCGTCCTCGTCGTGGACGCGCGTGACCATCCCGATGACCAGCGTGTGGTCGCCGATCGGGATGAGCTGGTGCACGGTCGTGCGCAGCCAGATCGGAGTGCCGTGCAGCACCGGCTCGCCCGTGTCGAGACGCTTCCAGAGCGATTCGTCGGCGAACCGCTGGTCGGCGCTGCGCGAGAAGCGCTGGGCGAGGTGCTGCTGATGCTCGCCGAGCAGGTGGATGACCAGCGAGTCCGCGGCGTGCAGTGCCTTGATGCTCGACGAGTTGTGCGCGATGTTGAACGAGACCAACGGCGGATCCAGCGAGATCGACGCGAAAGAGGTGGCGGTGAAGCCGACCGGGCCGGCCGCGGAGTCGAGCGTGACGATGGTGACGCCCGCCGGGTAGCGGCGCATCGCCGCCCGGTACTGGTCGGCGGTGATACCGACCGGGTCTATCGGGGTGGCGGCGGGTGGCAGATCGTCATGTGGATAACTGTCGAGTGGCTGGGACAACGGATTCTCCGGATCTTCGGCTGCACAGGACGCACGCACCAGTGGTGCGCGCCGATGAGTCAGGTCAGCGCGGACACTGGCTCGCGGAAGTGCGGCACAGGTCGACGTGTCGCCGGCTCCACACTCCGTCAGTCACGTGGCCTCCAGGGATCTGTTTCGCCCACTATAGGACCCGGGTCAGTCGACGTCGATGGCCAGCCCGGCGGTGATGCGGAGCAGCTCGGCGAAGGTGGTGCGGAACATCGTTGCGGGATGGCCGGCCGCCGCCCACAGTTCCGGGTACTGCGCGAGCGCGGCGTCCACGTACGTCGGCAGGTTGGTGGGGTGGCCGAGCGGGGCGACGCCGCCGATCGGCTGGCCGGTCACCTCTCGGACGGTGTCGGCGGTCGCCCGCATCAGGGTGCCCTCGAGCCGCTTGCCGGTGCGCTCGGTGTCGACCCGGTGCGCCCCCGAGACCAGCAGCAGGATCGGGTCGTCATCGAGCAGGAACACCAGCGATTTCGTGATCGCGCCGACGTTCACGCCGAGCGCGGCGGCCGCCGCCTCGGCGGTGTGCGTCGATTCGTCCTGGGTCACCACCACGCCGTGATGGCCCCGCGAGATCAGGATGCGCGCGACGTGGGCGGCATTCGGGTGCAGGAGCCTGGCCATGCCCCACACTAGGACTGGCGCGGCGGCTCCGCACGGCATCCGAGCCGACGTGTCGCGGCGCTCACGCGGCGGCCGGTGTGCGCCGGCCGAGGCGTGCGGTGCAGACGAGCATGAGCGCGACCCCGACCAGGGCGTAGATGGCGAGCGCGACGATCGGCTGGCCGACGCCGGTGCCCTGGAAGTAGACGATCGACCGCACGCCCTCGGTGCCGGCCCCGGGGGTGATCCAGCGCCCGATGGCGGCGTAGAAACCGGGCAGCACGTTGGAGCCGAAAGCGCCTCCCGCGCTCGGGTTTCCGAGCACGACGAAGATCAGGATCGCCAGCGGCACGGCCAGGATGCCCACCGCGGCCCGCAGCCCCATGGTGAAGACGCCGGTCGCGAAGACCACGCCCGCGCCGAGCAGCGAGAGCGGCAGTAGATGGCCGGTGAAGGTGCCGAGGAGATGAGTGGTGATGAGCGCGCCGAGGAATCCCGAGACCGCGGCGTACCCGGCCATGATCGCGATGTGCCCGCCGGCCTCCCGCAGGGTGCGCGGTGCGCCGATGAGCAGGCCGATGGCAGCGGCGAGCAGGTATCCACCGACGACCCAGCCGATCGAGAGGTAGAAGCCGGACAGCCCGCGGTTGTCGTGGACGGCGACGGGCACCTCGTCGCGGACGACGAACGCGCGGTGCTTGGCGGCGTCTGCCTTGGTGAAGATGCCCTCGAGAGCGGTCGCCGCCGAGCTCCCGGCGGCGTTGGCGGTGATGAGGGTGTCGGTGCCGGTGGGGCTGATGACGTAGGCGCCCATGATCTCGCGGTCCCGGATCAGGGAGCGCGCCTCGTAGGTGTTGGTGGCCGTGCGGGCGTCGACCGGGTGGCCGTCGATGCGGTTGAGCTCGTCGGTGACCTGCTGGCCGATGCCGTCGGGGAGCCCGGGCTCGGCGATCACCGCGATCGGGATGTCGCGCGGGGTGGGCTGGTGGAACGCGGCCACGTAGCTGGTGATGAAGCCGAGCTGCAGCAGCAGCACGCCAAGGACCACCGCGACCATGATCTGCCGCGGGCTGTAGCGGTCGGTCGGGCTGGTGGACCGGTGCGGTTCGGTGGTGGTCGTCATGGCTTCCTTGCTCTCGCGGCGCGTCCTTGTCGATACTCTCGGTATTGAATACCGTAGGTATCGTGAATGAGATCGGTCAAGGGAGAGCTGCGTCACCGCCGGATCCGTCCGCCGCGGCCGGGAGGTATCCCCAGACCCGGCCCGGGCGCGACGTGGTGCGTCAACGGCTGATCGACGCGGCTGCCGAGGAGTTCGTCGAGAACGGTTTCGCGGCCGCGACCCTGGCGGACATCGCCAGGAGGGCCGGTTTCACCAAGGGCGCCGTGTATTCCAACTTCGATTCCAAGCAGGACCTGTTCGCGGAGCTGTTCGCGCAGCGTTCCCTGGAGTTGGCAGGCCGGGTGCTCGCCGAGATCGCCGGACTCAGCGCCACCGACGCCGCCGGACGGGGCGGCGAGACGATCAGCTCCTGGCTGATCTCCGACCCCGGCTGGGCGTTGCTCGTCCTCGAGTTCGGTCTGCAGGCCGCCCGGGATCCGAAGCTCGCGCAGGCGTATCTGCGCGAGCGCCGGCACCTGCGCGCCCAGATCGAGGAGCTGATCTCCGAGCGGGCGCGGGAATGGGGGGTGGCCGAGCGGGTCGATGCCCGCAACATCGCGATCACGTTGATGGCGCTGATCTCCGGGCTGATGCTCGAGCACGCCGTGGATCCCGACCAGGTGGACGGGCGCGCGGTGCACACCGCGGTGTCCGAACTGTTCGCGAGTGCGCTGACCGTGTGAGCGCCGGGGGTGGCGTGATTCCACCCCAAGGATGGTGGTGGTCTCGGCCGGCACGCGAATAGGCTTGGAAGCTGTTCAGGGATCTTGGCGCCCGCACCCCGGGGTCCGCCGCAGCATCACCGATGGAACGGTCAAAACCCATGTCCACCAACAACTCACTCACCACCGTCCGAGCCTGCGCGGCCGCGGCGTTGATCGGATTCTCCGCGCTCGGATTCGCGGGCGTGGCCAACGCCCACCCCGGCGAGCATCCGCAGCCCGTCACGCCCCCGGTGGCCGTCGACGGGCAGCCCTGCTCGGAGCAGCGACGGGTCGGCGTCGACGCGAACACCGGCGGCGATCTCGTCTGCCACACCCACCCTCGCACCGGGGAGGGCAGGTGGAGCAGTGAGGATGTGGTCGGCGTCCACAACCACAGGGACCCGTGCGACGAATCGGTCGACAGGGTCACGCAGACGCCAGACGGTTTCGCGATGTTCTGTGGCGTCGGACGCTGGTCGTACGCATAGAGGCCGTCAGTACCTGGGATCCGCGAAGCCGTCCTCCGGTCCGAGCATCCGCTCGATCCGGCTCCGGTTGATCTTCGCGAGCTCGCCGAGCATGGTCTTGCGTTCGGTGTCGGGGGCGTTACCCAGGCGGTGGGTCAGGTCGCCGAGCAGTTCGGTCGCGTCGCGGCCGGCGGCGCACCACAGGTAGACGTACCCGAACCGTTCCTCGTAGCGGGCGGTCGCCTCGATCACCGCGGCCATGATGGCCTCGTCGGGTGCCCAGACCGCGCACTGTTCCAAGCTCGAGGCGGTGGTCTGCGCCCGGCGGGCGACCCCGGGATGGCCCTCCAGGGCCCGGTCGATGTCCGCCTCGGACAGCTCGAACAGCTCGGTGTCCGCCGCGGTCAGCAGATCGGAGTGGGCACGGTAGGGCCTGCCCGCCGCCACCTGGCGCGCCCAGGTCACCGAGCAGCAACACTCGAACAGCGCGTGCACAGCGCCGCGCTCCGGCAGGGCGTTGAACCTGTCGAGCCCGATCCCCTGATGCATCAACATGGCATCTCCGATCTCACCCCCGGCCCGGGCACAGCTGATTGTGCGCCCCAGTTTGGTCCCGGAGAAGGCCCCGCGGGCGGAGTTTGCGCAGCCTTAACGCGCGCCGCCGGGGATTGTTACTCTTGAGTAATGACCGAGCAGACCTGGAATGCCTTCACCGTCGAGCGCAAGGACCGCGTCGCACAGGTGACCCTCATCGGTCCCGGTAAGGGCAACGCGCAGGGGCCCGACTTCTGGCGCGAGCTGCCGCTGGTCTTCGCCGAGCTGGACGCCGATCCCGAGGTGCGGGCGGTGGTCCTCGCCGGATCGGGCAAGCACTTCTCCTTCGGCCTGGACCTCGCGGCCATGGCGCCGATGATGGCGCCGGTCCTCGGCGACAAGGCGCAGGCCGCGCCGCGGACCGCCTTCCATGAGGACATCAAGAAGATGCAGCGGTCGATCAACGCCGTCGCCGACTGCCGCAAGCCGGTCGTCGCCGCCATCCAGGGCTGGTGCATCGGCGGCGCCGTCGATCTCGTCAGCGCCGCCGACATCCGCTACGCGAGCGCCGACGCGAAGTTCAGCATTCGCGAGGTGAAGGTCGCGATCGTCGCGGACATGGGCACCCTCGCCCGGTTGCCCGCGATCATCGGCGACGGCCACCTGCGCGAGCTCGCGCTCACCGGCAAGGACATCGACGCGGCGCGGGCCGAGAAGATCGGCCTGGTCAACGACGTGTACGAGGACGCCGACGCGGTCCTGGCCGCCGCACACGCCACCGCGGCCGAGATCGCCGCGAACCCGCCGCTGGTGGTGCAGGGCATCAAGGACGTGCTCGATCACAGCCGTTCCGCCGGAGTCGACGACAGCCTGCGTTACGTCGCGGCCTGGAACGCGGCGTTCCTCGCCTCCGAGGACATCGGCGAGGCCATGGCAGCGGTGTTCCAGAAGCGGACCCCGGACTTCCAGGGGCGCTGACCCACCCGCGCTTGCCCAGCGGCGTGCCCCCGTCACATACTTGCGGCCGGAAACTAGTTGAGTGACGCAAGCATTGGGGGCGCGGGGATGCGCGACGAGATCGAGCCATACGCCGACGAGATCGGCAATTACCTGGTGCGGCTGCAGCGGGTGCGCGACCGGACCATCGCGCACGCCAAGTCAACCGACGGGATCGATCCCGCCGCCTACGCGTGCCTGTTCCGGCTGCTCAAGGACGGTCCGATGCGGTCGGGCGCCCTCGCGGAGTCGATGTACACCGACCCGTCGACCGTCAGTCGCCAGGTGGCGCAGCTGGTCGAACGCGGCCACGTGCAGCGGCAGGCCGACCCGACCGACGGTCGGGCGAGCGTGCTTGCCGTCACCGAGTCCGGCCGGGCCGCCGCGGGACGGATCCGCGCGCTGCGTAACGAGCGGCTCGGGACGATGCTCGCCGATTGGCCCGTCGAGGACCTGAAGGCCTTCGCGGGCCTGATGGACCGGTTCGTGACGGACTACGAGCGGATGCGTCCCACGTTTTCTTCGGAGGCGACCCCGCGGAGCCCCCGGTGACCGATGCGACCGAGCGCACCGCCCCCGCCCCTGCCGTCGGTGAGTTCAGCCACCGGGAGATCCTGGTCATCCTCAGCGGACTGATGCTGGGCATGTTCCTGGCCTCGCTCGACCAGACCATCGTCTCGACGGCGATCCGGACGATCGCCGACGACCTGCAGGGGTACGCGCTGCAGGCGTGGGTGACCACCGCGTACCTGATCACCGCCACGCTCTCCACCCCGTTGTACGGCAAGCTGTCCGACATGTACGGCCGCAAGCCGTTCTTCATGGCCGCGATCGTCATCTTCGTGCTCGGCTCGTTGCTGTGCACCCTGGCCCAGTCGATGTATGCGCTGGCGGCGTTCCGCGCCTTCCAGGGCCTCGGCGCGGGCGGGCTGATGTCATTGGCGCTCGCCATCCTCGGCGACATCGTCGGTCCGCGCGAACGCGCCAAGTATCAGGGCTATTTCCTCGCGGTCTTCGGCACATCCAGCGTCCTGGGACCGGTGCTCGGCGGCCTGCTGGCCGGCCAGGAGGCCATCCTCGGGATCGACGGCTGGCGTTGGGTTTTCCTGGTCAACGTCCCGATCGGCGTGTTCGCGCTGGCGGTGGTCTCGAAGGTGCTGCACCTGCCGAGGGTCCGCCGCCCCGGGGTGCGGATCGACTGGTGGGGCGCGCTCGTCCTCGCGATCGGCATCGTCCCGCTGCTGGTCGTCGCCGAGCAGGGACGTGAATGGGGCTGGGGGAGTGCGCTTTCGATCGCCTGTTACGTCATCGGCGTGCTCGGCGTGCTCGGGTTCATCCTCGTCGAACGGGGGATGCGCGACGCCGCGCTGATCCCGCTGCGGATGTTCCGGAACTCCACCTTCGCGATGGGTGTGGTCATCTCGATCGTGGTCGGCGCCGCGATGTTCGGCGGAATCACGTTGCTGCCGCAGTACCTGCAGGTGGTCCGCGGGTCGAGCCCCACCATGGCGGGTATGCAGATGCTGCCGATGGTGCTCGGGCTCATGGCGGGTTCGATCATCTCGGGTCAGCGGATCTCCAAGACCGGCCACTACCGGGTGTACCCGCTGATCGGCGCCTCGATGCTGACCCTCGGCATGTTCCTGCTGCACTTCGTGCACGCCGATTCGCCGCTGCCGTTGGTCATGGCGTTCATGGCGATCACCGGCTTCGGGTTGGGCAACCTGATGCAGCCGATGACGTTGGCGATCCAGAACGCGTTGCCCCCGCAGGACATGGGGGTGTCGACGGCGGCCGCGACCTTCTTCCGGCAGATCGGCGGCACCCTCGGCGTCGCGGTGTTCCTGTCGATCCTGTTCGCTCAGCTCACCCCGAACATCAGCGACGAACTGCGTTCCGCCGCAAGAGAACCGGCCTTCCAGCAGGCGGTCGTGGACGGCCTGCACAGTTCGAACCCGGCCGATGTCGCGTTGTCGACCGGGCTGGCGAACCAGGACGTGACCTCGGCCGGCCGGGTCCTCGAGGACAGCTCGATCATCCAACAGCTGAGCCCGGCGCTGGCCCAGCCGTTCAAGGTCGGCTTCTCCGAGTCGATGTCGACGGTCTTCCTGTCGGTGACCGGTGTCGCGCTGGTCGCGCTGGTGCTGGTGTTCTTCTGGAAGGAGGTCCCGCTGCGGACGGCCGGGGGGCTGGCCGCCTCGGCGGCGGCGCGGAAGGAAGTCGGCGAGCAGTAGGTTCGAACAGAAAAGTGTGGGATTTCGGTCGGTGACCGACCGAGATCCCACACTTTCAGCTGCTTTGGACGAGCGCGATGAAAGCGTGTGGGCTCAGACGCGCCGCATCACCGAGACGACCCTGCCCAGCACGACAGCCTCGTCGCCGTCGATGACCTCGTAGGCGGGATTGCGCGGTTCGAGATAGACGTGACCGCCCCTGCGCCGGAACACCTTCACGGTGGCCTCGCCGTCGATCATCGCGGCGACGATCTGTCCCGAATGCGCCTCGTGCTGCTGGCGCACCACCACGATGTCGCCGTCGCAGATCGCGGCATCGATCATCGACTCGCCACGCACGCGCAGGCCGAACACGGTGCCGGACCCGACCAGCTCGCGCGGCAGCGTCAGCACGTCGTCGGTGTGCTCCTCGGCGAGAATCGGGCTGCCGGCCGCGATGTCACCGACCACCGGCACGGCCACCGAGTCCTCTGCCGCTTCCCTGGCCGCCGATCCGCGCAGGAACATGCGCACGTCGATGGCCCGCGACACCGCCTCGCTGCGCCGCAGAAAGCCGTTCTCCTCCAGGCTCTTCAGATGCTTCGACACCGAGGACGACGACCGCAGGCCCACCGCGTCGCCGATCTGCCGGGTGCTGGGCGGATAACCCCGCTCGACCACCCAATCCCGAATGACGGCCAGAATCCGCTGCTGGCGGGGCGGCAGCGTCGAGGTGTCGAGGTAGTCGAGATCGTCGTCGTATCCGGTCACGCGGCGAATGGTAGTGGTGGCCGACGACAACAAAAGAGCGTGGGACCCCACCCGGTTCGGGTGAGGTCCCACGCTCGTCGTGATTGCCGGCCGAGGGCCGGCGACAGGCTCAGTGGCCGCCGTTGGCCTTCAGCCGGTCGAACGCCTCCGCGATGACCTTCTCGGCCTCGGCGCGGCCGACCCAGTCGGCGCCGCTGACGTACTTGCCCGGCTCGAGGTCCTTGTAGTGCACGAAGAAGTGCTTGATCGCGTCGAGCTCGAACTGGGAGATGTCGCCGATGTCCTGGATGTGGTCCCAGCGCGGGTCGCCCGCGGGGACGCACAGCACCTTGTCGTCGCCACCGGCCTCGTCCACCATCTTGAACATGCCGACCGGGCGGGCCTCGACGATGACGCCGGGGAACACCGACTCGGGCAGCAGTACGAGCGCGTCCAGCGGGTCGCCGTCCTCGCCGAGGGTGTTGTCGATGTAGCCGTAGTCGGTGGGGTAGCCGAACGAGGTGTAGAGGTAGCGGTCCAGCTTCACACGGCCGGTCTCGTGATCGACCTCGTACTTGTTGCGCTGACCCTTAAGGATCTCGATGGTGACGTCGAACTCCACGCCTCTTCCTCGCTTTGTCTCGGTGGATGGTGCGGGGTCAGGGTAGCCGGTCCGGGATAATGTGGATGTACATAGACGGACCTGCGGCGCAGCGACGGGCCGGAAAAGCAAACGGAGGGGTGTTGGCAAAGCTCGGATCCAAGGACCGGAAGCTGGGGTCCTTGGTGGCGCGACGGCGCAAGCGGGTCCGGCTCCTCCTGTCCGCGGCGCTGGTCCTCGTGATCGGCGCGGGCGCCGCGGTGTTCGCGGGCCAGCGGTTCACCGGTGATTCGTCCGCCGAGGCGGCCACGACCACCATGCCGGAGCCGCCGCCGATCCTGCCCGACCCCCAGGTCGCACCGGTCCCCGCGGACGCCCCGGTGCCGAATCCGGCCGCCCTCGCCGCCGCTCTCGGCGGCGCGCTGGCCGACCCCGGACTCGGCAACTTCACCGGCGCGGTGTCCGACGCGGCGACCGGGACCGTGCTCTGGAGCCAGCGTCCCGAGGTTCCGATGACCCCGGCCTCGACGACCAAGGTCCTGACCGCCACCGCTGCGCTGCTCGCCCTGCCGCCTGAGCACCGGGTGGCCACCCGGGTCGTGCAGGGGGCCGCCCCGGGTCAGATCGTCCTGATCGGCGGGGGCGATCCCACCCTGACCGCTCAGCCGGCGGGTCAACCCGGCTTCTATCCGGGTGCGCCCCGCCTGGAGGACCTGGCCGCCCAGATCCGCGGCGCGGGGGCCGCTGTGGACAGCATCGTGGTCGACACCAGCGCGTATGCGGGGCCGACGATGGCGCAGGGCTGGTTCCCCGCCGACATCGGCGAGGGCTACATCGCGCCGATCGAGTCACTCATGCTCGACGGCGGACGGCTGAACCCGCTCGAGGACGAATCGCCCCGCACCGGCACCGCCGCGCTGGACACCGGCCGCGCGCTGGCCGCCGCGCTCGGCATCGACCCCGCCAGGGTCACCCCCGGCATCGCCCCGCCCGGTGCGGCCCCGCTCGCCTCGGTCGAGTCCGCAGCCCTGCGCGACCGGCTCGGCCAGATGATGGGTCATTCCGACAACGTCCTCGCCGAGGCCATCGGACGGGAGATCGCGATCGCGGTCGGGACCGAACCCTCGTTCACCGGCGCGGTCACCGCGATCGGGCAGACCCTCGGGTCGGCGGGCTTCGACACCGCCGGGATGACGCTGCAGGACGCCAGCGGGCTGTCCGTGGACAACCGGATCCCGGCGCGACTGCTGGACCGGGCGCTCACCCAGGCGGCGGGTGATGCCGAACCACGGCTGCGCCCGATGCTGGACTACCTGCCCGTGGCGGGGGCCACCGGGACGCTGTCCGACCGCTACGCCTCGGGCGACCGTCGCGGTGCCGGGTGGGTCCGGGCCAAGACCGGAACCCTGTCGAACGCGAGTGCGCTCGTCGGATACGTCACCGACACCGACAACAGGGTGCTGACCTTCGCGCTGATGTCCAACGACCGGCCGCCGAACGTCAGTCGCCCCGCGCTGGACGCGATCGCGTCGACCCTGCGTTCCTGCGGGTGCCTGTGAGCCGCGAGTCGGCGAAATCTCCACGATCCGGCGGATTCGCCGGCGTCGTCGACTGGGACCTGGCCTCGCGAACCGGGGTGCGGCTGGCCAAGCCCGGCCCGAGCACCACGAGGTACTCCGCGGAGGCGGCGGTCGCGGAGCTGTCCGCGGCGTCCGTCCGCGCGGAGGGACCGGTCCGGGACGTCACCGGCCTGGCCGACGGGCTGCCCGTGCCGCAGGCGCAGGTGGTGGACCGGGCCGGATGGATCCGAGCCGCGGCCCGCTCGATGGCCAATCTCACCGGGGACGACGCGGTCACCGACCGCGGCCTGTTCGGTGGCGTGCCCGCCGGGCTGCAGGCGGGGGCCATGCTCGCGTTCCTGTCCTCGGCGATCCTCGGCCAGTACGACCCGTTCACCGGCGAGCACGGCACGCTGCTGCTGGTCGCGCCCAACGTCGTCAGCGTCGAGCGTGCGCTGAAGGTGGTCCCGAGCGACTTCCGGATGTGGGTCTGCCTGCACGAGGTCACCCATCGGGTCCAGTTCTCCTCCACGCCCTGGCTGGCCGGGTACATGCGCGACAACGTCGCGGCGATCGGGGAGGGCGGCGATCAGACCGTCGCAGATCTCCTCGGCAGGCTCACCAGCGTGCTCCGCCAGCGAGGCGGCGAGGACACCGCGCCCGAGGACCGCGGGGTGCTCGGGCTGCTGCGCGCCACCCAGACCGAGTCGCAGCGCGCGGCGCTGGACAGGTTGCTGATGCTCGGCACGCTCCTGGAAGGACACGCCGACCACGTCATGGACGCCGTCGGCCCCGCGACCGTCCCCTCGGTCGTGGCGATCCGGCGGGCCTTCGACCGGCGCCGCGCCCGGCAGGTGAACCCGCTGCAGCGGCTGGTCCGCGCCCTGCTCGGGGTGGACGCCAAGATGGCGCAGTACGTGCGGGGCAAGGCCTTCGTCGACGCCGTCGTCGGCCGGGTCGGGATGACCGAGTTCAACACGATCTGGACCGGACCCGACACCCTGCCGCTGCTCGGCGAGATCGACGACCCGGAGAGTTGGATCACCCGGGTACTCGCATGAACCGGCCTCCGCTGCTGCCCGAGGGCCCGGCGTTGCTGGAGGTGCGGCATGCCGTCCGGCGTTGGGTCGCCGCGCACGGCACCGGCGCGGGCGTCGCGGTGGCCCTGTCCGGCGGGGCCGACTCCCTGGCCCTGACCGCGGCCGCCGTCGCCGAGGCCGGGCCGGTGCACGCCCTCGTGGTCGACCATCGGTTGCAGGAGGGTTCGGCGGCGGTGGCCGAGCAGGCCGCGACCCGTGCCCTGGCGCTCGGCTGTGCCTCGGCGCAGGTCCTGGCGGTGCGCGTCGGCGGCGACGGCGGGCTGGAGGCCGCGGCGCGCACGGCCAGGTACGACGCGCTCGACGCCGCCAGATCCGGCAGACAGGTCCTGCTCGGGCACACCCTCGACGATCAGGCGGAGACGGTGCTGCTGGGGCTGTCGAGGGGATCGGGACCGCGCTCGCTCGCCGGGATGCGCGACTTCGACGCGCCGTGGGGCCGGCCGCTGCTGACCGTGCGCCGCGGCGTCACCGCCAGGGCCTGCGCGGAACTCGAGCTCGACCCGTATCGGGATCCGCACAACCTCAGCCCCGAGTTCACCCGGGTGCGGCTGCGCTCGGAGGCCTTGCCACTGCTCGAACAGATCCTCGGCGGTGGCGTGGCGCAGGCGCTGGCCCGCACCGCGGACCAGCTGCGAGAGGACGGCGAGGTGCTCGACGCGATCGCGGTCCGGGTGCTGGCCGACGCGGAATCCGAGGGCGGGCTGGACGTGGCCGGGCTCCTCGACATCCATCCGGCCGTGCGGCGCCGGGCGCTGCGCCTGTGGCTCCTCGGGAACGGTGCGAGGGACCTGACCGACCGGCAACTGCGGGCGGCGGACGACCTGATCGGTCGGTGGCGCGGGCAGGGTGGCGTCGCGATCGGCGGCGGCCGTCCGGGAGCCAGGTTGGTGCTGTCGCGGCGGCATGGCAGGCTAACGCTCGGGCTGACAGCGATCGGCCCGGACCGGTGAGTGAACAGTTCCGTCCATGACCAGGTCAGTCGAACGAAAGGGATTCGCGCCGTGTACGAAGGCGACATCGCATCGGTGTTGATTTCCGAGGAACAGATCCAGGACAAGATCGCCGAGTTGGCCGCGATCATCGCCGAGCGCTATCCGGTCGGCGCGCCGGAGGGCGACCTGCTGCTGGTCGGCGTCCTCAAGGGCGCGGTCTTCTTCATGACGGACCTGGCTCGGGCCCTGCCGATCCCGACCCAGATGGAGTTCATGGCGGTGAGCTCCTACGGCTCGTCGACCTCGTCCTCCGGCGTGGTCCGGATCCTCAAGGACCTGGACAAGGACATCGCCGGCCGCCACGTGCTGATCGTCGAGGACATCATCGACTCCGGTCTCACGCTGTCCTGGCTGATGCGCAACCTCCGCACGCGCAACCCCGCCTCGCTCGAGGTGGTCACCCTGCTCCGCAAGCCGGACGCCATCAAGGTGGACGTGGAGGTCGCGAACGTCGGCTTCGACATCCCGGACGAGTTCGTCGTCGGCTACGGCCTCGACTACGCCGAGCGGTACCGCGACCTGCCCTACATCGGAACCCTCGAACCCACGGTGTACGGCGGCTGACGGGCCATACTCGTGGCATGTCCACGGATCTGACCGCCGCCGCCATCGCCGCGCAGGTGCGCTCCGGCGCGCTGACTCCCCGCGACGCCGTCCAGGCGGCACTGGCCCGGATCGCCGAGCGGGATCCGCGGCTGGGCGCGTTCGTGACCGTTCGGGCCGAGCAGGCGCTGGCCGAGGCCGACGCGGTCGCGGCGCGGCCCGACCTCGCCGCGCTGCCGCTGGCGGGCGTCCCGATCGCGATCAAGGACAACGTGCCGGTGGCGGGACACCGTCTGGGCAACGGCTCGAAGGCGAGCTCCCGTGAGCCCTCGCCCGCGGACCATCCGGTGGTCGCGCGGCTGCGTGCGGCCGGGGCCGTCGTGGTCGGTCTCACCGCGGTCCCGGAGCTGTGCCTGTGGGGCACCACCGACACCCCGGACACCGTCACCCGGAACCCGTGGAACCCGGGCCGGACGACCGGCGGTTCCTCCGGCGGGTCGGCCGCCGCGGTCGCGGCGGGCATGGTTCCCGCGGCGCACGGGGCGGACGGGATGGGCTCGATCCGGATCCCCGCCGCCGGCTGCGGGCTGGTCGGTATCAAGCCCGGTCTCGGTGTGGTGCCCGCCGAACTGGGGAAGGACTCCTGGTTCGGGATGGCGGAGAACGGCCCGTTGACCACGACGGTCGAGGACGCGGCGCTGATGCTGTCGGTGATGGCGGACCGCCCGGAGCTGGCGGACCTCGCCGAGCCCGGTCCGCTGCGGATCGCGGTCGCGACCGGCTCGCCCCTGCCGCTGGTCCGGGTCGATCCGCACTGGCGGGCTGGCGCGGAGGGCGCCGCCGCGGTGCTGGGCGGGGCCGGCCACCACCTCACGACGGCTCGGCTGCCCTATCCGGCGAACCCAATGGTGATCTTGGCGCGCTGGATGGGCGGTGCCGCGACCGACGTGACCGGACTCGACCCGGCCCTGCTGCAGCCGCGGACCCGCAGGCACGCCGCCGTCGGACGCCTCCTGACCCGGTTCGTCGACCCCAAGCAGGTGCGGAAGGTCGATGCGGCGCTGCGCCGGGTCTTCGCCGACAGCGACGTGGTGATCACCCCGACGCTGGCCCGGCCCCCGATCGAGGCTCTGCGTTGGAGCGAGAAGTCCTGGCTCGCCAACGTCGCGGCCAACATCCGCTACGCGCCGTTCCCGTCCCTGTGGAACCTGGTGGGCTGGCCCGCCGCGACCGTGCCGGTGGGGATCCACCCCGAGTCGGGCACCCCGGTGGGCGTGCAGATCGCGGCGCCGCCCGGCAGCGAGGCGCTGATCCTGTCGGTGGCGGCGCAGCTGGAACGCCTGCGGCCATGGACGCGGGTCGCGTCGGTGTGAAGGCGACGCGGGTCGCGTCGGTGTGATGGACGCGGGTCGCGTCGGTGTGATCGACGCGGGACCATTCGAGCGCAGGTCCTTCTCCAGTAGCGCAAGCAATTTGCGCACCCCAGGGTGGCCGTAGCCCCACCCCGGGGTGGCTATCAGTGCCCGTCACCAGGGCGGACGATTGAGTTCCAACCAGGTGAGGCGGTGACGAATGTTCAACTCTTCGGTGAACGCCGCGTCCACCGGCGCCCAACTCGAGTTCACCGCTGCGGCGATCGCCGCGCGGGTTCGCGCGGGCGCACTGTCTCCGGTGGAGGCGGTGGAGGGGGCCCTGGCCCGGATCGCCGACCGCGATCCCGGGTCGGACGCGTTCGTGGTCGTGCGCGGGGAACAGGCGCGCGCCGAGGCCAGGGCTCTGGCCGAGAGGCCGGGCCTGTCGACGATGCCGCTCGCCGGGGTGCCGATCGCGATCAAGGACAACATCCCGATCGTGGGGCATCCCCTGGGGAACGGATCCGCCGCCACCGAAAATGAGCCCTCGGCCGACGACCACCCCGTGCTCGACCGGCTGCGCCGGGCGGGCGCCATCCCGGTGGGGCTGACCAGGCTGTCCGAGCTGTGTGTGTGGCCCTCGACCGACTCACCCGATTCGATCGTCAGGAATCCGTGGAATCCCGAGCGGGCGTCGGGGGGATCTTCGGGCGGGGCGGCCGTCTCGGTGGCCGCCGGGATGGTGCCGGTGGCGCACGGATCCGACTGCCTCGGCTCGATCCGGATCCCGGCCGCGACCTGCGGGCTGGTGGGCTTCAAACCCGGCAGTGGCGTGGTGCCGCGCGACCTGGGCGCGAATTCCTGGTTCGGGATGGCGGAGAACGGTCCGCTGACGACGACGGTGAAGGATGCCGCGCTGCTGTTGTCGGTGATGGCGGACCGCCCGGACCTGGCGGAATTCGAAGCTCCGCGCCGGCTGCGAATCGCGGTGGCGACGGGCTCACCGTTGCCGATTGTCCCGGTGGACCCGCATTGGCGGGAGGGGGTGGAAACCAGCGCGCAGTTGCTCGGCTGTGCCGGTCACACGGTCTCGGCCGCGAAACTGCCGTACTCGCTGAACCCGACGCCGCTGGTGGCGCGCTGGACGGCCGGTACGGCCGCGTACGCGGAGGGGCTCGATCGCTCGCTGATGGAGCCACGCACCCGCACCCACGCCGCGGTCGGGCGCGCGATGCGTCGGCTCGTCAAGCCCGGACAGGTGGACCGGATGGACGCCACGTTGCGCGGGTTCTTCGAGGATTTCGACGTGGTGCTGACCCCGACGCTGGCCGGTCCGCCGATGGAGGCGCACCGCTGGAGCGAGCGGTCGTGGTCGTCGAACGTCGTGGCCACCATGCGTTTCGCGCCGTTCACCCCGGTGTGGAATCTGGTCGGCTGGCCGGCCGCGACCGTCCCGGTCGGGATACACCCGGAGTCCGGAACGCCGCTGGGTGTGCAGATCGCGGCGCCGCCCGGTGGCGAGTCACGAATCCTGGCCCTGGCCGCACAGCTCGAGGCGCTGCAGCCCTGGCCGCGGGTCGCGGTGGTGTGACGGCCGCGGGTCGCGGTGGTGTGACGGCCGCGGGTCGCGGTGGTGTGACGGCCGCGGGTCGCGGTGGCGTGACGCGCTCAGCTCTCGCCCACCCCGAGGGCGGTCAACAGCACCAGCACCACGGTCACGACGGCGAGGAAGCCGTGGCCTGCGACGACCGCCACGGGGAAGTGCTTCTCGGCCACCGCATCCGACGGCGCCTCGGCCGCGGCACCCGCGCGGTAGGTGGGGAGCCAGCGGATCAGCATCGCGAATCCGAGCAGTGCGACGGGGACCAGCAGGACGAAGGCGGTCCACGCCAGGGCGTCGTTGTCGCCGATGAGGTACACGATCCACACGATCAGTCCGACAACGGCCAGCGCGAAATGCCCGAAGATCAAGGCGGGCGGGAAGTGGCTGTTGCGTGGTTGCCGCGCACCGCCTTTCGTGATCCAGGTGGCGAGCAGGAAGAAGCCGCCCGCGGCCGTCAGTAACCAGGTCACAAGAGCTGCGATACCCATGACATCTCCTAGGCAGTTGGTGGACCGGGGGGCTATGAATGCTTCCCGCGTCGGGAACTGTGCTCGAAGGCCTCGGCCTGGGTCGCCTCGTCCACCACCCGCACCCCGTGGCGAAAGACGAGCTTGCCGCCGAGATATCCCGAGGCGGCCAAGGCGGCCAGGCTCGCGGCCGAGAGCGCCAGCTGGCCCACGCCCACGGCGTCCGGGGTCCCGTAGTCGGCGCGGCGCCACACGAGGTTCACCGCGTACGCGACGGTCACCGTCACGTTCAGGCTCATGTGCACCAGACCGGTGCGAAACGCTGGTGTTCCCGTGGGGATGGCAAGCAGGTCGAGAAAGCCGACCGTCGCGGCGGCCAGCGCGCCGAGCACGCCGATCGCGATCAGCCACACCGAACCCTTGGTGAGGAATCCCGGATCCTCGACGATTCGGGAAGCGATGTCGAACACCAGGCTGCTGACCCAGGCGCCGATCGGAAGCGTCACCAGGATCGGATGGAACGGATGGCCGTACGGTCCCGCGAGAACAGCGCTCACCGGGCGCTTCCCGTGATCGGTTTGCTCGGCCATGCGATCACCCGGCCGACCTGGTCGCAGGCTCGTGCGAGACGACCCGCTCGAGGGCGCGCAGGTCCTTCTCCAGCATCCGGAACAGCCAGTACACGAGGATGAACGCGGCGATGGCCCCGACGCACAGCACCCTGACCGCCACGATCACGGACGTGATCTCGTCGGGGGACAGGAAGGTCACCCCGGCAACACCCACCAGCGGCACCGAGGCGGCCAGGGCCAGGTAGCGGACGCTGCGCCTGCTCAGCCCGCGTAGCTTGCGGGCGTCGTCGCTGCTCGTGATTCCCTGCGGCAGCATCATCGGGTAGATGCAGCGCACCAGGTAGAAGGCGACCAGGAAGAACGGGTACGAGACCGCGATCGCGCCACAGACGACCAGCGAGACGAAGAAGTGGATATCGGCACTCGTCGGGATCTCGCCGGCGACGGCCCGGAGGGAGATCGGGTACGCGATTCCCGCCACCGACCACATTCCGAACATGACGAGCACCGCCCGGTCGGCCAGCATCAGCGTGTCGGTGCGTGCTTTCGCCAGGGTCTGTTTGTCGTAGATTCTGCCCTTGCGCAGCCCGCGCGGCATCCGCATCGGATAGCGGCTGAGGTAGACCACGACCACGATGCCGATCGGGTAGAGAATGCCGTTCATCACGGTCTGGAGCTGCTCGAACTTTTGTTGCGCCTCCACCGACAGGTTGCTGACGATCAGCGATTTGTTGTGGTGGTAGTTGTAGACGCCCGCCAGCACGTTCGGGATCAGCATGGCCAGCACGGTGATCGGGATCACCAGGCGCCGCAGCAGCATCCGCCAGCTCTTCGGCCCCGGGTCGACCAGGTCGCGGGCCCGGGGGTCCAGGCACAACTCGAACTGCTGGGCCAGCTCCGCGCCCGTCGACCACCGGCCGCGCGGCTCGGGGGCCAGGCAGGTCAGCAGCACCCGCTTCAGCGCGGCGGGGCAGTCGGGTGGCAGCTCGGCCTGGGATTCCTCGTCGACGCCGCGCGCGCGTACCGCCAGCATCCGCTCCAGCGAGCCCTCCGATTGGCCTCCCCGGGGGCCGTCGTCGAAGGGTCGTGCGCCGGTGAGCAGTTCCCACAACATGACACCGAGCCCGAAGATGTCGCTGCGGGTGTCGAGGTCGCTCGCCGTACCCGGCAAGCCCGGATGACAGGCCGCGAGCTGTTCCGGCGACATGTAGGCCAGGGACCCACCGAAGTAAGCGACGGGACTCGCGCCCGCCACATGGTCGCTGAAGCTGATGTTGAAGTCGGCCAGCTTCGGCACCCCCTCGGCGGTGAGCAGCACGTTGGCCGGTTTGATGTCGCGGTGCAGCACGCCGTGCTTGCCCGCGTAGTCGAGTGCCTCCGCCAGGCGACGGCCCAACCAGGCGACGGTCTCCGGCCAGGTCAGGGGCGCGATCTCGGCCCGCACGCTGGAGTCGCTCGGCCGGATCTCGCCCTTGCTCTCGAGCGCCTCGTCGATCACGTCGAGGAGCAGCTGTCCGCTGCGGTCCTCGGGCGCCGTCGCCTGGACCCGCCGCAGCACCCCGAGCAGGGTGCCGCCGGGGACGTACTGCATGTAGAGCAGCTTCAGTTTGTGATCACCGAGTACCCGTTGGTCGAAGACCCGGACGATGTAGTCGTGGTCGAGCTGGGCCAGCGTCTGCGGTTCGGTCCCGTGATCGTGCGACACCTTCACCGCGACCAGTCGCTCCATCGAACGCTGGCGGGCGAGGAAGACCCGTGCGAACGCGCCGCGTCCGAGGCCCATCAGCAGGTCGAAGTCGTCCACCTGCTGGCCGACGTCGATGTCCTCGAGCGCGGTCTCCGCTACCGGCGTCGCGATCAGCGTGTTCTGGTCGTCACGGGCGCTCGGCGTCTTGATCACCTGGGACTCTTCCGGGAAGTCGCGCGAGTAGTCGCTCGCCTCCACGGTCAGCCCGCTCTCGCGCCGTAGGCGGAACTCCTCGTGGATCAGCTCGGGCGGCAACGGCTCGGACTTCAATTCGGGGAACTCCTCGCGATAGGCGGCGAGGCGTTTGGGTTTGTCGAACTCCAGCCACCGGTACCGAAGGTCGACCCTGATCAGTTCGATCAACGAGTCGCGCCGCTGGTCCTCCCGCTCGGGAAGGTAATCGGCGAGGTTCGGGGGAGTGCCGGTGGCCTCCCAGCTGGCCGCGAAGCGGGAGACCGGTGACTGTGCCACGACCGTCGAGTCCATGGGTGACTGCGCCGCGCCCGTCGAATCCGGCGAGGATTGTGCCGCGCCCGTCGCGTCGGGCGTTGGTCGAATGGTCCGTTTCATGACGAAAACCTCGGACTGGCGTATGCGCCTGCAGCGATCGATATCGTGCGGGAGACGCCTCTCAGGATAGCGCCGTGTGGGTGGGGCCGCGGATCGTGGACAGCGGACCGGGTTCGCCCGCCACGACGCGTTCGAGCGCGCGCAGGTCCTGTTCGAGCTGCCGGAACATCCAGTAGGCCGCGATGAACGCGGCGATCGCCCCGAGGCAGAGCACCCGGATCGGCACCACGATCGCCCCCAGTTCGGCAGCGGGCAGGAACGTCGCCCCGGCGATCGCCACCAGGGGCACGGACGCGGCAACGGCCAGGTAGCGGGTGCTGCGCCGATCGAGCCCGCGCAACCGCCGGGCGTCGTCGCCGCTGATGATGCCGTGCGGCAGCAGCACCGGGTACAGGCAGCGCACGACGTAGAACGAGACCAGGAAGAACGGGTACGCCACCGCGATCGCGCCGCACACCACCGTCGAGGCGAGGAAATGCACGTACGACCCCCGCGGTACCGCCCCGGCGGCGATGCGCATGGCGATCAGGTTCACGGCCGTCGCGATCCACCACGCGGCGAAGAACAGGACCACCACGCGATCGCCGAGCAGCAGGGTGTCTGTTCGTGCCCGCGCGAGGGCCGACGCGTCGAAGGTGCGACCGCGCACCAGCGCTCGCGGCACCAGGATCGGGCGGCGGCACAGGCGGGCGAGCACCACCGCCATCAGTGGGAAGGCGATCACGGTGATGGCCAGTTGGATCTGCCCGAAATGCTCCT
Source organism: Rhodococcus daqingensis (assembly GCF_042665615.1). Taxonomy (NCBI): domain Bacteria; kingdom Bacillati; phylum Actinomycetota; class Actinomycetes; order Mycobacteriales; family Nocardiaceae; genus Rhodococcus; species Rhodococcus daqingensis. Next base: position 337,020 of record NZ_JBHTCS010000030.1, read on the forward strand.
GCGCGAGAGGGGAGAGTTTGCTGACGATCAGCGTGCGGTTGTGGGTGTAGTTGTAGAGGCCGGCCAGCGCGTTCGGCACCAGGATCCCGGCCGCGAGGATCGGTGCCGCCCACGGCCGCAGCCGCAGCCGCCAGCTGTCCGGTGGCGGGTCGACCAGGTCGCGGGCGCGTGGATCGAGGCACAGCTCGAACTGCTGCGCCAGGTCGGCGCCCGTCTGCCAGCGGTCCCGCGGGGCCGGTTCGAGGCAGGTCAGCAGCACACGGCGCAGGGTGGCCGGGCAGTCCAGCGGCAGGTCGGCCTCGACCTGCGAATCGATCCGGCGCCTGCGTAGATCCAGCATGGTGCCGAGCGAGGCGTCCGACTCGTCGGCGTCGATCGCGTCGCGGAACGGGCGCCTGCCGGTCAGCAGTTCCCACAGCATGACGCCGAGCGCGAAGATGTCGCTGCGGGTGTCGAGGTCGGCGGCGGTCCCTGCCATCCCGGGATGCCGGGCCGCCAGTTGCTCCGGTGACATGTAGGCCAGTGACCCACCGAAGTACGCAACCGGGCTTACGCCGGCGATGCGGTCGCTGAAGCTGATGTTGAAATCCGTGAGCTTGGGGACTCCGTCCGCGGTGAGCAGCACATTCGCGGGCTTGATGTCGCGGTGGATCACGCCCTGCCTGCTGGCGTGGTCGAGCGCCTCGGCGAGGCGGGTGCCCAGCCAGGCGATCGTCTCCGGCCAGGAGAGCGCCGCGATCTCGGCCCGCACGCTGGAGTCGGTCGGCCGGATCTCGCCCTTGGACTCGAGCGCCTCGTCGATCGCGTCGAGCAGCACCTGGCCTCCGCGCGGTTCCCGTGCGGATCTCCGGTTCCGGTGCAGCACGGCGAGCAGCGTCCCACCCGGGACGTACTGCATGTAGAGCAGTTTCACCCGGAGGTCCTCGAGTTGTCGCTGGTCGAAGACCCGGACGATGTAGTCGTGGTCGAGCTGGGCCATCGTCTGTGGTTCGGTGCCGTGGTCGTGCGAGATCTTCACCGCGACCAGTCGGTGCATCGACCGTTGCCGGGCGAGGAAGACCCGGGCGAACGCGCCGCGGCCGAGCGCCATGATCAGGTCGAAGTCGTCGATACGTTGGCCGACGTCGATGTCGCCCATGGCGGCGCTCGCCCCGGACGGTGACGTGCGTTCGTCATCGATCCGCTCGGGGGAGAGGATGCGGGGGTGGGCCCGACCCGTGGGGACCGCCGCGACCGTCGCCTCGGGCGTCGACCGAACGGTCCGGTCCATCAGCGACTGACCGCCTTCTGGTAGCGGTGGATCGCCAGCGGCACGAACACCACGAGTATCCCGACGATCCAGGCGAGGGAGGCCAGCACCGGGTTCTGCAGGGGCCAGACGTCCGGCACCTCGAGCGCGGGATTGGTGTTGCCGAAAAGTTCCCGGACCGCCTGCGTCACCGCCGAGACGGGATTCCACTCGGCGATGATCCGGAGCATCGTGGGCAGATTCGTGGTGGGTACGAAGGTGTTCGCGATGAACGACAGCGGGAAGATCACCATGAAGCTGGCGTTGCTGTACACCTCCGGGGTGCGGATCCACAGCCCCACCACGGCCATCACCCAGGACAGGGCGTACGCGAACAGCAGCAGCAGCACGTATCCGGCCGCGGCCTCGAGTGGGCTGGTGTGGATCCGCCAGCCGACCGCCAGCCCGGCCAGCGACATCACCACCAGGCTCACGACGTTGATCAGCACGTCGCTGGTGGTGCGCCCGACGAGCACCGCCGACTGGGCCATCGGCAGCGACCGGAACCTGTCGATGAACCCCTTCTGGATGTCCTCGGCGAGCCCGAGGCCCGTCCAGGTGGCGCCGAAGATGACCGACTGGGTGAAGATGCCCGCGATCAGGAACTCCCGGTACGACATCCCCGGCACCTCGATGGAGCTGCCGAAGACGTACGCGAACAGCAGCACGAACATGATCGGTGACAGGGTCGTGAAGATCAGCAGGTCCGGCACCCGTCTGATCTTGATGACATTGCGTTTGGCGATCGTCGCCCCGTCGCGAACCGCCATCTCGATCCCGTTCACGACGCACGCTCCTTCCGGTGGGCGCCACCGACACGCTCGACGCTCTCGATCCGGTCGACATCGTCGGCGTCGTTCCCGCTCGTGTCGGCTTGATGGCCGGTCAGTGCGAGGAACACATCGTCCAGGGAGGGCCTGCGCAGCGCGACGTCGGTGACGGTCACGTTCCGCCTCGACAGGCTGCCGATGGCCTCGACGAGTGCGCTCGAACCCTCGGCGACCGGAACGGTGATCCGGCGGGCGTGGTGGTCCACCTGGAGGTCTCCGTCGGACAGCGGGGCCAGCGCTGCCCGCGCATCGTCGAGGCTGGCGCCCGGGTCCAGCGCCAGCTCGATCCGCTCGCCCCCGACCTGGTCCTTGAGCTGATCCGAGGTTCCCCGTGCGATCACCTTGCCGTGGTCGACCACGGCGATGGAGTCGGCCAGCCGGTCGGCCTCGTCCATGTACTGGCTGGTGAGCAGCAGCGTGGTGCCCCCCGCGACGAGTTCCTCGATGACATCCCACAGGCCGAGTCGCGCCCGGGGGTCGAGGCCGGTCGTCGGCTCGTCGAGGAACAGCACCGGCGGGTTCGCGACCAGTGCCCCGGCGAGGTCGAGGCGCCGCCGCATGCCGCCGGAGTATCCCCGGACCGGCCGGTCGCCTGCCTCCACGAGGTCGAACTGCTCCAGCAGTTCGCGCGCCCGGTCCCTGCTGAACTTGGTGCCGAGGTGGTACAGCCGTCCGACCATCTCCAGGTTCTCGAAGCCGGTCAGGTACTCGTCCACCGCGGCGTACTGCCCGGACGCGCCGATCCGCGAGCGCAACTCCTTGGCGTCGGCGACCACGTCCAGTCCGTTGACGGTGGCATGCCCGGCGTCGGGTTCGAGCAGCGTCGTGAACACACGTACCGCCGTCGTCTTCCCCGCACCGTTGGGGCCGAGCAGTGCGAGGACGGAGGCCTCGGGCACCGCGAGGTCGAGTCCGTTGAGGGCCACGATCTTGCCGTACCGCTTGACCAGTCCCTCGGCCACGATTGCGTCAGCCATGCCTACCTCCGCGTGACGTGGATGGTTGGGGCTTGCCCTGCAACGATCGCACTCCGGTCGGGCGTCAGCAACCGTTTTCGCTCTACACCAGGCGTCTTCGTGGCCGTCCGCGGGGTGGTCGATCGCAACCCCTGGGTATCTGGCGACCGGCGCCGTGAGGCCGGACGATCGAGTGACCAACCAGGTGAGGCGGTTATTGCGTATGTACAACTCCTCGGTGGACGCCCAGTTCGCCGGCATCCAACTCGAATCGACCGCTGCCGCGATCGCGGCTCGGGTGCGCTCGGGTGCACTGTCACCGATCGACGCCGTCGAAGGTGCGTTGAGCCGGATCTCCGAACGCGATCCCGAGCTGGACGCGTTCGTGATCGTGCGCGGCGAGCAGGCCCGGGCCGAGGCCGTGGCCCTGGCCGCCCGGCCGGACCTGTCGGCGTTGCCCTTGGCGGGGGTGCCGATCGCGATCAAGGACAACATCCCCATCGTGGGGCATCCGCTGGGGAACGGATCAGCCGCCACCGGTGCGGAGCCCTCGACCGAGGACCATCCCGTGCTCGACCGGCTGCGCCGGGCGGGCGCGGTGCCGGTGGGATTGACCAGGCTGCCCGAGCTGTGTGTGTGGCCCTCGACCGACTCGCACGATTCGATCGTCAAGAACCCGTGGAACCACGAGCGGACGGCGGGCGGCTCCTCCGGCGGGGCGGGCGCCTCGGTGGCCGCCGGGATGGTGCCGGTGGCCCACGGCTCGGATTGCCTCGGCTCGATCCGGATCCCGGCCGCGGCCTGCGGGCTGGTCGGCGTCAAACCCGGCAGCGGCCTGGTGCCCCGCGAACTCGGTGCGAATTCCTGGTTCGGGATGGCGGAGAACGGCCCGCTGACGACGACAGTTGAGGACGCCGCGCTGGTGTTGTCGGTGATGGCGGACCGCCCGGAGCTGGCGGAGCTCGCCGATCCGGGTCGGCTGCGAGTCGCGGTGGCGACGGGTTCACCGATGCCGATGACGCCGGTGGACCGGCACTGGCGGGAAGGGGCGGAACGCACCGCGCGGGTGCTCGGCGGTGCCGGGCACACGGTCACGACCGGGAAGGTGCCGTACTCGCTGAACCCGATACCGCTGCTGTCGCGCTGGACGGCGGGCACGGCCGCCTACGCGGAGGGGCTCGATCGATCATTGCTACAGCCGCGCACCAGGACGCATGTCGCGGTCGGGCACGCGATGCGCGGGCTCGTCAGGCCACGGCACGTGGAGCGGATGGAGACCGCGCTGCGCGGGTTGTTCGCGGACTTCGACGTGGTGCTGACCCCGACGCTGGCCGGGCCGCCGATGGATGCGCACCGCTGGAGCGAGCGGTCCTGGCTCTCGAACGTTCTGGCCGCCGCGCGCCATGCGCCGTTCACCCCGGTCTGGAACCTGGTCGGCTGGCCCGCCGCGACCGTCCCGGTGGGGATGCATCCGGAGTCCGGAACGCCGCTCGGTGTGCAGATCGCGGCCCCGCCCGGCGGGGAGGCCCGGATCCTGGCGCTGGCCGCACAGCTGGAGGCACTGCAGCCCTGGCCGCGGGTCGCGGTGGGGTGACGGCCGCGGGTCGCGGTGGGTGAGGGCCGCGGGTCAGAACGGCCAGGCAGGGAGCTGGGGGAGCCCGGCCCGCGTCGGCCGACCGATGAGCCAGGCCAGCAGTTCGGCCCGGGGCAGGTCGGGGGCCACGACGTCGGGCACCGCCTCGGCCAGTTCGGGCAGATCCCGCGCCAGGATCGCCTCGACGAACGCGTCGGGCCAGGCCTGGGCGGTGTACCCGGTGCCCAGGTCGAGGTGATGGATCTCGAGCTCGCACCAGCGCAGCACCGGGATGTCCCGTGCGGTGACGGGCTTGCGCCAGGTCACGGGGGTGTCGAGGCGGTCCGGTCCGATCCGCCGCAGCGAGTCGATCACCCGTCGCCCGGCGAATCGGGTGTCTGCGGCCAGCAGATCGACGGGCCGGTCGGCGCCCTCCTCGATGGCGGCGGCCCGTGCCTCGGGTCCGCCCGGATACATCTCGGGTCGGGTTCCGGACGACACGCCGACGGCGAGTCGGTTCAGCGCGTCGGCATTGCGGGCGAGGTGGGTGGCGACATGACCGCGGCTCCAGCCGGGCAGCAGCGATGCCCCGCGAGCCTGCTCGTCCGACAGTCCGGCGATCGCTGATTCCACCCGCGCCTGCGAGAGCTCGATCTCGGCCAGGACCTCGGAGAACGGCAGCGTCATGGCGGCAGCCTATCGGCACGCGACCCCGACTTCCTGCCGTGGCGTGGCTCACGGAACCATCCGGCGCGCCCACGCGTTCTACTGGGCAGAAGCCGCCGTTGCAGCCGCTCCGCGTGGATGCCCGCGCTAACGGACACCGCCCGCAGCGGTCGCGGTAACCTTGAACCTCCGGTGAGCAGCCGGAACCCGGCGCACTGTGCTCGACCGGAACTGGAAAGGACTGGCCTGCAGAGGCTGAACCTGTATGAATCGCAAGACTGTGTTTCGCAACCTGGCGATTGTCGCCGGCATCCTGCTGATCATTTACGCGTTCAGCTATTTCGGTAACGACACCCGCGGGTACAAGAACGTCGACACCTCGGTGGCCATCGCCCAGCTCGATGCCAAGAACGTCACCGATGCGCAGATCGACGATCGCGAGCAGCAGCTCCGCCTCACCTTGAAGCAGGGCAACGACGCGACCGACAACTCGAATCAGATCCTCGCGAAGTACCCCAGCGCGGCCTCGGAGCAGATCTTCACCGCCGTCCAGAACGCGGGCGTGGAGAAGTACAACACCATGGTGAGCCAGGAGAGCTGGCTGACCTCGATCCTGCTGTTCGTGCTGCCGATGGTGATCCTGCTCGGCCTGTTCGTGTTCGTGATGGGACGGATGCAGGGCGGTGGCCGGGGCGGCGTGATGGGCTTCGGCAAGTCGAAGGCCAAGCAGCTCACCAAGGACATGCCCAAGACCACGTTCGCGGACGTGGCGGGCGCCGACGAGGCCGTCGAAGAGCTGTACGAGATCAAGGACTTCCTGCAGAACCCCGCCCGCTATCAGGCGCTCGGCGCGAAGATCCCGAAGGGTGTGCTGCTCTACGGCCCGCCCGGAACGGGTAAGACGCTGCTCGCGAGGGCCGTCGCCGGCGAGGCCGGGGTGCCGTTCTTCACCATCTCCGGTTCGGACTTCGTCGAGATGTTCGTCGGCGTCGGTGCCTCCCGGGTGCGCGACCTGTTCGAGCAGGCCAAGCAGAACAGCCCCTGCATCATCTTCGTCGACGAGATCGACGCGGTCGGCCGCCAGCGCGGTGCAGGCCTGGGCGGCGGGCACGACGAGCGCGAGCAGACCCTCAACCAGTTGCTGGTCGAGATGGACGGGTTCGGCGACCGCACCGGCATCATCCTGATCGCCGCGACCAACCGTCCCGACATCCTCGATCCGGCGCTGCTGCGTCCGGGCCGCTTCGACCGCCAGATCCCGGTGAGCAACCCGGACCTGGCGGGTCGGCGGGCGATCCTCAAGGTGCATTCGCAGGGCAAGCCGCTCGACCAGCACGCCGACCTCGAGGGCCTGGCAAAGCGCACCGTCGGCATGTCCGGCGCGGACCTGGCGAACGTCATCAACGAGGCCGCGCTGCTGACCGCCCGCGAGAACGGCGCCCTGATCACGGAGGCGGCGCTCGAGGAGTCGGTGGACCGCGTCATCGGCGGCCCGCGCCGCAAGAGCCGGATCATCAGCGAGCACGAGAAGAAGATCACCGCGTACCACGAGGGCGGGCACACCCTGGCCGCGTGGGCGATGCCGGACATCGAGCCGATCTACAAGGTCACCATCCTGGCCCGTGGCCGCACCGGCGGCCACGCCATGACGGTCCCCGAGGACGACAAGGGCCTGATGACCCGGTCCGAGATGATCGCCCGCCTGGTGATGGCGATGGGCGGACGCGCGGCCGAGGAGCTCGTCTTCCACGAGCCGACCACGGGTGCCTCCTCCGATATCGACCAGGCCACCAAGATCGCCCGCGCGATGGTCACCGAGTACGGCATGAGCGCCAAGCTGGGTGCGGTCCGGTACGGGCAGGAACAGGGCGATCCCTTCCTCGGCCGGTCGATGGGCATGAGCTCCGAGTACTCACACGAGGTGGCCCGGGAGATCGACGAGGAGGTGCGAAACCTCATCGAGGCGGCCCACACCGAGGCGTGGGCGATCCTCAACGAGTACCGCGACCTGCTCGACGTGGTTGCCACGGAACTGCTCGAGCGCGAGACCCTCACGCGTAAGGATCTGGAGCAGATCTTCTCGAGTGTGGAGAAGCGTCCCCGGATCACCGCGTTCAACGACTTCGGTGGCCGGACGCCGTCCGACAAGCCGCCGGTGAAGACGCCGCGTGAGCTGGCGATCGAGCGCGGGGAGCCGTTGCCCGACGATTCCGTGCGGAAGCCGACCTTCAGCAAGCCCCGCGAGACGGTTCCGCCTGCGCCTGCCGGTCCGGGTCCGCAGAACGGCTACCCGATGCCCGCTCCGAACGGCGGTTACCAGCCGTACCCGGATCCGCGGCAGCAGCCGCACCAGGGCTCGATGCCGGATTACGGTGCGCCTGCCGGTTGGTCTGCGCCAGGTTGGCCGCCACGGGATGCGGGCGAGGGCCAGCAGTATCCGCAGAACCCGCAGCACGCGCAGAACCCGCAGCACGCGCAGAACCCGCAGAACCCGTACGCCGGGTATCCGCAGTGGAATCCGCCGCAGCAACAGCCCGCGGACGAGGGCGGTGCGGCAACCGAGCGCTGGGAAGGGCCGAACGGCCAGCAGTAGTCCGGCGGTCACTAGGCTTACCCACTGATCGCGTCGCACCGGCGCGGTCGGTGGGTATCGGTCGGCGAGAGTGGAGGTTCGGTCGGGTGTCGGTCAATCAACTCGGTGGTGCGAATTCCCGTGACGCATCGTCGTCGCAGGAGCGAAGCGAGTCGGTGTCACAGGAGCGCGACGCAGCGGAGTCCCCGGAGCGCGGCGCCGCGGCCACGCTCGAGTGCCTCGAGACCGGGCGTGTCTTCGACCAGCCGCGCGCCGAGGCCGCGATCCGCGAACTCCTGATCGCGGTCGGCGAGAACCCGGACCGGCCCGGCCTGCTCGACACCCCGGCCCGGGTGGCGCGGGCGTACCGGGAGGTCTTCGCCGGCCTCTACACCGACCCGGATTCGGTGCTCAACACCACCTTCGACGAGGGACACCAGGAGTTGGTGCTCGTCCGCGACATCCCGCTGTACTCCACCTGCGAGCATCACCTGGTGTCGTTCCACGGCGTCGCGCACGTCGGCTACATCCCCGGCTCGACCGGCCGGGTCACCGGACTCTCGAAGCTCGCGCGACTGGTCGATCTGTACGCGAAGCGTCCGCAGGTGCAGGAGCGGTTGACCAGCCAGATCGCCGACGCGATGGTGCGCAAGCTCGATCCTCGCGGCGTGATCGTCGTGGTGGAGGCCGAGCACCTGTGCATGGCGATGCGCGGCATCAGGAAGCCGGGCGCCAGCACCACCACCTCGGCGGTGCGCGGTCTGCTGCAGTCCAGTGCAGCCTCGCGTGCCGAGGCTCTGGACCTGATCCTGCGCAAGTGACGGTGCCGATGCCCGGCCGATGTGTGGTGATGGGAGTCCTCAACGTCACCAGCGACTCCTTCTCCGATGGCGGTCGCTACCTCGATCGGGACGCCGCGATCGCACACGGTGTCGAGCTGAGCCGGTTGGGCGTGGACATCGTGGACGTCGGCGGCGAATCGACCCGCCCCGGCGCGACCCGGGTGGATCCCGCGGTCGAGGCCGAGCGGATCCGCCCGGTGATCGAGGCGCTCACGGCCGAGAAGATCACGGTCAGCGTCGACACCATGCGCGCCTCGGTGGCCGCATCCGCGATCGAGGCCGGGGCCGCGATCGTCAACGACGTGTCCGGTGGTCGTGCTGACGCCGCGATGGCCGCGGTGATGGCGGACGCGGGCCTGCCCTGGATCCTGATGCACTGGCGCTCTCCGGGCGCGTACGTGCACGCCGGCGGCGTCGAACACTACGACGACGTGGTGGGGGAGGTCAGTGCCGAACTGCTCACCCAGGTCGATGCGGCGGTCCGGGCCGGCGTCGATCCGGCGCGGCTGATCCTCGACCCCGGGCTGGGATTCGCGAAGACCGCCGAACACAACTGGGCGTTGCTCGGCGCGTTGCCCCGGCTCAATGCGCTGGGCTTCCCGGTGCTGATCGGGGCCTCCAGGAAGCGGTTCCTCGGCAGTCTGCTCGCGGACGCGCACGGTGACCGTGCCCCCGACGGGCGTGAGGTCGCGACGGCTGCCGTCTCGGCGCTCGCCGCGCGGGGTGGCGCGTGGGGTGTTCGGGTGCACGATGCGCGGGGTTCCCTCGACGCGATCGCGGTGGCGAACGCCTGGAGTGCGGCTGAGGGGAGGGCCGATGTCTGACCGAATCGAATTGCGCGGCTTGCGTGTTCGCGGCAACCACGGAGTGTTCGAGCACGAGAAGAGGGATGGCCAGGACTTCCTTGTCGACATCACGGTGTGGATGGACCTGAGCATCGCCGCCGCGTCGGACGATCTCGCCGACACCATGCACTACGGCGAGCTCGCCGAGACGGCGGCCGCGATCGTGGCGGGCCCATCGCGCGACCTCATCGAGACGGTGGCGGGCGAGATCGCCGACGCGGTGCTCGCCGATGATCGGGTCAATGCCGTGGAGGTGACCGTCCACAAGCCGTCCGCGCCGATCCCGCTGACGTTCGGCGACGTCGCCGTCGTGGCGCGTCGCTCCCGCAAGGGCCAGCGCGGATGAGCCGCGCCGTGCTCTCCATCGGGTCGAATCTCGGCGACCCGCTCGAGAACCTGCGGTCCGTCGTCGACGGGCTCGGCGGTCGGCTGCTCGCCGCCTCGAGTGTGTACGCGACCGCGCCGTGGGGCGGCGTCGATCAGCAGGACTTCCTCAACGCGACGCTGGTGGTCGACGATACCGAGCTGGACTGCCGCGGCTGGCTGCGGCTCGGCCAGGAGCTGGAGGCCGCCGCGGATCGGGTGCGCGATCAGCGGTGGGGGCCCCGCAGCCTGGACGTGGACGTGATCGACTGTGACGGCATCGTCAGTGCCGACCCGGAATTGACGCTGCCGCATCCACGCGCCCACGAACGGGCCTTCGTGCTCATCCCATGGCTCGAAGTGGACCCCGATGCCACGCTGGTGGTGCGGGGCGCGACCGTGCCCGCGCGAGAGCTCCTCGGCGAACTCGACGAGGGCGAGCGTGACGGGGTGCGGCGGACCGACCTCCGGCTGATGCGGGCGTGATGGGGATGCGCAGATGATGACGACGACCCGGGTCCGGGACCTGCTCGGTCTGGCGGCGTTCGCGGCCATCGCCACGTGGCTCCTGGTCCGCGCCTTCTACGGATCGCTGCCCCCGATCCCGTTCTTCGCCGGTGCCTCTCTGTATCCGGTCGCCGCCATCGAGGTGGGGGTCGCGTTCATGATCCGCACGCGGGTCCGGGGGCATCAGCTCGGGCAGGGCCCGCGCCAGCTGCACCCCATCACCGCGGCGAGGGCGGTCGCGCTGGCCAAGGCCTCGGCGCTGGTGGGGGCGGCCACCGCGGGAGTCTGGCTCGGGCTGTTGCTGTATCTGCTGCCCCAGCGATCGACGATTCAGGCCGCATCGGACGACACCGCAGGGGTCGTCGTCGGCCTGGTCGCGGGAGTGGCGTTGGCCGCCGCGGCGCTCTGGCTCGAGCACTGCTGCAAGGCCCCGGACGAGCCGCCGGACGAGCCGGCCGTCTAAGGGATCGCCACCCGGGGAGGACGCGCGTGTCGCCCGCCGTGGCGGCGGTCGGTCGGTCCGGACGGCTATCCTCGGCTGCATGACGGTTTCTGGTCGCGCGAGCTCGCTTCGGCGGAACAAGCGCAGCACGAGCCAGATGATCGTCGCCGCGCTGGTGGCGCTGGCGGTGACCGCCAGTCTCTTCATGATCTTCAGCAACAGCGTCCAATTGCTGCGCGTCGGCCTGGTCGTCGCCCTGTGGGCGGCGGTCATCGCCGCCATCGCCATGACCAAGTATCGGCGCGAATCGGCCGCCGACAAGGCGAAGGTGCGCGACCTGCAGACCGTGTACGAGTTGCAGCTCGAGCGGGAGATCACCGCCAGGCGCGAGTACGAGATGGGCGTCGAGGCCAAGGTCCGCGGCGAGGCGAATCTCGACGTCTCGGAGATCGCCGCCCTCCGTGCGGAGTTGGCGGCCCTGCGCGGCAGCCTCGAGGTGTTGTTCGAGGGCAGGCTGCCTGTCGACCGGGTCGCGTTGCAGGCCGATGCCACCCGGATCCCGGAACTCGCGAGCGCCTCGCGTCCGAGGACGTTCACTCCCGACCCCGCCTATTCGGCGACCCCGGGTGCCGGGCCGACCTTCGCGACGCCTTTCGACGATCCGGTGACCGCCGAGGTCCTCGTCGTCGGGGAGTCCGAGCCGGAGCCGGAGCCGGAGCCCATTCCCGCCGCCGCGGCGTCGCCGATCCCACGGCCCGTGCCCCCGCCCCGTCCTGCGCCGAGGTCCACCGCCCGGCCCGCGGCGACGCAGCCGCCCCCGGGGCCGGTGCCCCCGATCCCGGAGCCCGCACCCCCGATCCCGGAGCCGGCACCCCCGATCCCGGTGCCGGAGCCGATGCCGCCCACCCCGGCGCCCGCGCCGCTGCCCGAACCCGAGCCGGCGCCCGCCCCCGAGCCGGAACCGGTGCCGACGTCCGCCGTCGACGGACCGTCCCGCAGGTCGCGACGCCGGGCCGCCGAGCCGGAGCCCGCAGCGGAGCTCGAGTCCGAGGCGGCCGTTCCCGCGGGAGCCCATTCGACGGGGCTCTCGGTCGCGGAGATCATGGCGAACATGAACTCCACGGAGTCGGGGACGGACGGGCCGAGGTCCGGTCGCCGCCGCCGCGACTGAGCCGGATCGCGTCCGGGGCGTGCCCTAGATCACTGTGTTCCGCCATGGCGGCCGTCACGGCGCGGCGGCTATCCTCGCTGTGAACGTCTGGTACCCGCCCTGCGGGACTGGAACGAACGAGAGGACTACGGTGACCTCCTTCGAGATCACTCAAGACCCCGCGCCCGCACGATTGACCATCGGAATCGTCTCGGCGGGACGCGTGGGAACGGCGATCGGTGCCGCGCTCGAGCGCGTCGGTCACATCGTCGTCGCCTGTTCCGCGGTGTCCGATGCGTCGATTCGCCGGGCCGAGACCAGGCTTCCCGAGACCGAGATCCTGCCCGCCGCCGAGGTGGCCTCGCGCTGCGAGCTGTTGCTCCTGGCCGTGCCGGACGCCGAGCTCGCGGGTCTGGTCGGCGGCCTGGCCGCCACCGGTTCGGTGAAGCCGGGCACCCTCGTGGCACACACCTCGGGCGCCAACGGCATCGGCGTGCTCGAGCCGCTGATCGCCCTCGGCGCGCTGCCGATGGCGATCCATCCGGCCATGACCTTCACCGGACACGACGAGGACACCGCTCGGCTGTCGTCGGCGTGTTTCGGTATCACCGCCGCGGACGAGATCGGCTACGCGATCGCGCAGTCCCTCGTGCTGGAGATCGGCGGCGAGCCCGTCCGGGTCCGCGAGGAGGCCCGGCCGCTGTACCACGCAGCCCTCGCGCACGGCAGCAATCACCTGGTCACGCTGGTCGTGGACGCCGTTGCCGCGCTCCGCGTCGCGCTGGCCGGCGACGAGCTCCTCGGCCAGCAGCTGATCGACGACCAGCCCAACGGGGTGGCCGAGCGGGTCCTGGGCCCGTTGCTGTCGGCCGCCCTGGACAACGCGCTGCGCCGCGGTCCGGCCGCACTGACCGGACCGGTGGCCCGCGGTGACGCCGCCGCGGTGGCCACCCACCTCCGGGTCCTGCAGGAGGTCGACCCGCGGATCGCGGCCGGCTACCGCGCCCTCTCGCTTCGGTCCGCTCAGCGGACCGGGTCCAAGCCCGAACTGATCGAGATCCTGGAGGGTCACTCGTGAACGGCTACGCACGCGGTGAACTGACCGTGCACCACGACCCCGCCGAGCTGGCCAAGGTCACCAAGGCGTTGCGCGGCGTCGGCCGCCAGGTGGCATTGGTGCCGACCATGGGCGCGCTGCACGCGGGGCATCTGGAGATCGTGCGCCAGGCAAAGCTCCGCGGCAGCGTGGTGGTGGTGTCCATCTTCGTCAACCCGCTGCAGTTCGGTGCGGGCGAGGACCTCGACGCCTACCCGCGCACCCTGGATCGGGACCTCGAATTGCTGCGCGAGGCGGGCGTGGAGTTGGTGTTCGCGCCGTCGGTGGCCGCGATGTACCCCGCAGGCAGGCGCACCATGATCCATCCCGGCCCGCTCGGCAGCGAGCTCGAGGGAGCCAGTCGCCCGACGCATTTCGCCGGCATGCTGACCGTCGTCGCCAAGCTGCTCCAGATCGTCGGGCCCCACCTCGCGTACTTCGGCGAGAAGGACTACCAGCAGCTCACGCTGATCCGGCAGATGGTCCGCGACCTGAACATCGACGTCGAGATCTTCGGTGTCCCCACGGTCCGCGAGCAGGACGGCCTGGCGCTGTCCTCTCGCAACCGCTACCTCGACGAGAACCAGCGCGCCGCGGCCGCGACCATCTCGGCCGCGCTGGTGGCGGGCGCGCACGCGGCGGCGGGCGGGCCGGAGGCGATCCTGGCCACCGCCCGCGAGGTGCTGGCGACCACCCCGGAGGTGGAGGTCGACTACCTCGAGGTCCGCGGCGTCGACTTGGGTCCCGCGCCCGAGCGTGGGGACGGGCGACTGCTCGTCGCGGCCAGGGTCGGGAGCACCCGATTGATCGACAACGTCGGCGTCGCCGTCGGCACCGGATTCCTCGAACGGGAAGAGGATTCCCGTACCTCTCAGACGACAGCGGCCGGGTAAGAGCGCCCCTCCCCAGACCTGAATTTCCAGCCAGACCGTAAGGACACAACATGTTTCGCACCATGATGAAGTCGAAGATCCACCGCGCCACCGTCACCCATGCCGATCTGCACTACGTCGGTTCGGTCACCGTCGACCAGGACCTGATGGACGCCGCCGATCTGCTCGAGGGGGAGCAGGTGTGCATCGTCGACATCAACAACGGTGCCCGCCTGGAGACCTATGTCATCGCGGGCGAGCGCGGCTCCGGCGTGATCGGGATCAACGGTGCGGCAGCGCACTTGGTGCACCCGGGCGACCTGGTCATCCTCATCGCCTACGGCGTGATGAACGAGCAGGAGGTCCGCGACTACCAGCCGCGCGTGGTCTTCGTCGACGCCGACAACAAGGCCATCGAGCTCGGCGCCGACCCGGCCCACGCCCCCGAGGGCTCGGGCCTGATCACGCCGCGGATGCTGTCGACCCTCGAAGACGCCTCGGCGCTGGTGTAACCGTGCTGCTCACCGTCGACGTCCGCAACACCAACATCTCGCTCGGGCTGTTCACCGGCACGGGGGATCACTCGAAGTTGGTGCGGGACTGGCGGATGCGCACCGATCCGCGGATGACGGCGGACGAGTTGGCCTGGATGCTGCGCGGCCTGCTCGGCCAGAACGTGGACCAGATCGTCGGGGTGTCGGCGCTGTCCACCGTGCCATCGGTGCTGCGGGAGCTGCGGGTGATGCTGGCCCGGTACTGGGAGCACGTCCCGCACGTGGTGGTCGAACCCGGCGTGCGAACCGGGGTGCCGCTGCTGGTCGACAACCCCAAGGAGGTCGGCGCCGACCGCATCGTCAACAGCCTTGCCGCGCATCACCTCTACGGGGGACCGTGCATCGTCGTGGATTTCGGCGTGGCGACCTGTGTCGACGTGGTCTCCGCGAAGGGCGAGTTCCTCGGCGGCGCGATCGCGCCAGGCCTGGAGACGTCGACGGACGCGCTCGCCTCGCACTCGGCGGCGCTGCGGAAGTTCGAGCTGGTGCGGCCGCGGGCGGTGGTCGGCAAGAACAGCGTCGAGTGCATGCAGGCCGGGGCGATCTTCGGGTTCGCCGGCCTGGTGGACGGTCTCGTTCGTCGGGTGCGTGCCGAGGTCCCGGCCTTCGCGGGTGACGACGTGAACGTGATCGCCACGGGGGAGAGCGCACCGCTGGTGATGCCGGAATCGGAGACCATCGCGCACATCGAACGCGACCTCGCGCTGGAGGGCCTGCGGATCGTCTACGAGCGCAACCAGGCCCGACGGGCCGCGAAGCACCCGCCGGTCGGTTGAGCGGCCGATGACCGGAGGGTTTGCCGATCCGCGGTTCTATGTCACACTGGTGGGCGTGAATCGCCGCATGGTTGCCCAGGAGTGTTGTCGAGGCTGAACGCCGCCTCGATTCGTTGAGGCACGTCTCACCGCCTTGACCAATTCACCCTCCTGGAGTCTGTCCCATGCTTTCCACATCTGTGGTCTCTTCTTTGGCACCATCGCCAGTCACCGCGAAGTCCTCGCCGAGCCGTCTGCGGCCGGCCGACCTGCTGCGCATCACCGATCAGGGCGCGCAGGACGTGCTCGACGGCCGTTTCGCCGATCTGCTGCCCGAGGCCGAGTCGTGGCCGGTGGACGAGCGCTGGTCCACCCGCCTGCACGCCGATGATGATGTCGACGTCTGGCTGATCAGTTGGGCGCCGGGCCTGGCGACCGAGCTGCACGACCATGCCGGATCGCTCGGCGCACTCACCGTTCTCAGTGGTTCCCTGGCCGAATACCGTTGGAGCGCTGGTGAACTGAAGTACCGAACACTCGACGCGGGCGATCAGGCCTCGTTCCCGCTCGGCTGGGTGCACGACGTCATGCAGGCCCCCGGCCACCCGGTGGATCCGGCCGCTCCGACGCTGAGCGTGCACGCCTACTCGCCGCCGCTCACGGCGATGTCCTACTACGAGGTGACCGATCAGGGCACCCTGCGCCGTACCCGCACCGAGCTGACCGATCTCCCGGAAGGACAGTCGGCATGACCATCGACGAGATGCTCGAGAAGGCCCGCAGCAGCTACCGCCGCATGTACGTGTTCGAGGTCGCCGAGGCCGTCGCCCGGGGCGCGATCGTCGTCGACATCCGGCCGCAGGCCCAGCGCGCCGCCGAGGGCGCGCTGCCGGGCGCGCTGGCGATCGAGCGGAATGTGCTCGAGTGGCGCCTGGACCCGGCGAGCAGCGCGCGCATCGCGCTGGCCGTCGATCACGACGTGGAGTGGATCGTGGTCTGCTCGGAGGGCTACACCTCCAGCCTGGCGGCCGCGGCGCTGCAGGAACTGGGTCTGCACCGGGCGACGGATCTCGTCGGCGGGTACCAGGCGCTCCGTTCCGCCGGCCTGCTCGGCGTCGCGACCCGGGCCCGGCACTACGTTCGGGAGGCCGCGGCGGTCGCCGCGCACTGAGGGCGCATTATGCTGGTCACCCGTGAGTGATGCAGCAATCCACCAGGCCGACGACACCCCCGAGCAGCTCCGGATCCGCCGAGAGAAGCGGGACCGGATCCTGGCGCAGGGGCAGGAGCCGTACCCGGTCTCGGTTCCGCGCACCCACACGCTCGCGCAGGTCCGCGCGCAGCACCCTGACCTGGAGCCGGACACCGCCACCGGCACGCAGGTCGGCGTCGTCGGCCGGGTGATCTTCGTCCGCAACACCGGCAAGCTCTGCTTCGCCACGCTGCAGGAGGGCGACGGCACCCAGCTGCAGGCCATGATCAGCCTGGCGTCCGTCGGCGAGGACGCGCTGGCCGCGTGGAAGTCGGACGTGGACCTGGGCGACTTCGTCTTCGTCAGCGGTGAGGTGATCAGCTCCCGCCGCGGTGAGCTCAGCGTGATGGCCGACGCCTGGCAGATGGCCGCCAAGTCGCTGCGCCCGCTGCCGGTCGCGCACAAGGAGATGAGCGAGGAGTCGCGGGTCCGTCAGCGGTACGCCGACCTGATCGTGCGGCCCGAGGCCCGCGACAACGCGCGTAAGCGCGTCGCGGTGGTCCGGGAGCTGCGCAATGCGCTCGAGCGGCGCGGGTTCCTCGAGGTGGAGACCCCGATGCTGCAGACGCTGGCCGGCGGGGCCGCGGCGCGCCCGTTCATCACCCATTCAAACGCCCTGGACATCGATCTGTATCTGCGGATCGCCCCGGAACTGTTCCTCAAGCGTTGCGTTGTCGGCGGTATCGAGAAGGTCTTCGAGATCAACCGTAACTTCCGCAACGAGGGCAGCGATTCGACGCACTCGCCGGAGTTCGCGATGCTCGAGACGTACGAGGCATACGGCACCTACGACGATTCCGCGACGATGATCCGCGAATTGATCCAGGAAGTGGCGCAGGCCGCCTTCGGGACCCAGCTCGTGACGCTCGCGGATGGCACCGAGTACGACCTCGGCGGCGAGTGGAAGACGTTCGAGATGTATCCGTCGCTTTCCGAGGCGATCGGGGTGTCCGTCACTCCCGAGACGACCGTCGACGAGCTGCTCGCACTCGCGGAGAAGGTCGGACTCGAGGTGCCCAAGGACAAGGGGTACGGGCACGGCAAGCTCGTCGAGGAGCTGTGGGAACACCAGTGCGGCGACCAGCTCTTCGCCCCCACCTTCGTGCGGAACTTCCCGGTGGAGACGTCGCCGCTGACGCGTCAGCACCGCAGCGAGGCGGGCGTGACGGAGAAGTGGGACCTGTACGTGCGCGGTTTCGAGCTGGCCACCGGCTATTCGGAGCTCGTCGACCCGGTGATCCAGCGGGAGCGTTTCGTCGATCAGGCGCGGCTGGCCTCGGCGGGGGACGACGAGGCGATGGCCCTGGACGAGGAGTTCCTCGCCGCGATGGAGCAGGGAATGCCGCCCACGACGGGGACCGGGATGGGGATCGATCGCCTGTTGATGGCATTGACGGGATTGGGAATCCGCGAAACAATCCTCTTCCCAATTGTGCGACCCGCGGCTCGCTGACCTCTTTCAATTGCTAATTTGCTTTTCTCCGGTATTGCATTCGTCCGACGGGGCGTAGACTCGTCGCAGCCGGCGCGGGGAAGCGCAAAATTGCAGTTCATTGAAAGGACTCTCGATCCATGGCGAAAAAGGTCACCGTCACCCTGATCGATGATGTGGACCAGGAGGCGGCCGCCGACGAAACGGTCGAGTTCGGTCTCGACGGGGTCACCTACGAAATCGACCTGTCGTCCGCGAACGCCGCAAAACTGCGCGAGCAGCTTGAGGTTTGGGTTTCTCATGCACGACGGTCGACCGGGCGTCGGCGGGCCAAGTCCGCCGTCGCCGGTGGCAAGAGTCGGGTGGCGATCGACCGCGAGCAGAGTGCGGCGATTCGCGAGTGGGCGCGGCGCAACGGCCATAAGGTATCGGCCCGCGGTCGTATCTCGGCGGAAATCACCGAGGCGTACAACAAAGCCAACTGATCTCCGGGAATTTGCTCCTCGTTTCGCCCGCCCCATCGCGTAGCGGCTGTTAGCCTCGCGCTCGGGCGGGCGGACGTGGGAGCAACTCGAGGGGGAGTGCGATGCGCTGGCGAATTGTGATCGGTTCATTGATTTCGACGGCCGCGTTGTTCTGGGGCACAGGCGCCGTCGGGGCGGCACCTCTGCCCGAACCCGACACCTTTCTTTCCGGGGTCCTGCCGGAACTGACCAATCCGGGCGGATCGGCCCCCGGCAGCAATGACTGGTCGTGCCGGCCGAGCGCGGAGCACCCCTCACCCGTCGTCCTGGTGCACGGCACCGGCGGCAATCGGCAGGACAACTGGGCCGCCTACGCGCCGATGCTGGCGAACGAGGGCTTCTGCGTATTCTCCCTGACCTACGGCAACTTCGCCGACCTGCCGTGGCCACTGAGCGCGATCGGCGGCATGCTGCCCGTGGATGTGAGCTCCGGCCAGCTCGCGACCTTCGTGGACGAGGTACTCGCCGCGACGGGCGCGACGAAGGTGGACCTGGTCGGCCACTCGCAGGGCACCGTGCTGGCCAACAACTATGCGAAGTTCCGCGGTGGCGCCGGCAAGGTGGGCAGGATCGTGTCGCTGGCCCCGCCCTGGGACGGGACCTACGGGGTCGATGGGTTCAGCCTCGGTGCCGCGGTGCGCGGGTTGGGCGTCGACGACGAGTTCCAGCTCGGGTTCCCGGTGTGCAAGGCCTGTACCGAGTTGATGCACGGCTCGGGGCTCGTGGACCGACTGCGGTCCGGCGGGCTGTACGTGCCGGGCATCGAGTACACGAACATCGTCACGCGCTATGACGAGATCGTGGTCCCGTACACCTCCGGTATCGAGCCCGGGCCGCTGGCGACGAACATCGTGGTGCAGGACGGCTGCGAACAGGATTACTCCGATCACCTCTCGATCGCGGGCGCGCGTCGGGCGCGGACGATGGTGCTCAACGCGCTCGACCCCACACATCAGCGCGAGGTGCCCTGCCTGTTCGTGCCGCCGGTGGCCGGCTGAGCGCTCAGGTCGCGGTGCACACCTTGTGACGGCATCGCACACGCGTTGGGCGTCCACTGGCTGTGCGATCTCGGGAAGGGGTGCGTGACCGCTGTCAGCCGCCGAGCCACGTGGCGGTGAGCCGCCCCAGCGTTCCGTCGGCCTCGAGGGTCCGTTGTGCCTCCTCGATCCGCTCCCGGAGGGCACGATCGCCCGCGCGGACCGCGATCGCGATCTCCTCGCGCGAGAGGTCCCGCTGCACCACCACGACGTGCGGGCGGTCCCGGACGAGCCAGGTCAACACCGGAGCGAGCTTCATGACCGCATCGCAGCGCCCGGTCGAGAGGTCATCGATGGCCTGCCCGATCTGGTGATACTCGTAGAGGTGAACGCCGGCGGCCTTGCCGTCGGCGACCAGCCGCTCCGCGATGGGCGCACTGGTGTTGCCGCGCTGGACCCCGATGGTCAGACCGGCGAGGTCGTCGACGCCGCGGACATTCGGGTGACGTGCGACGTCGACCGCCAGCGACTGCCCGGACGTGAAGTAGGGCGAGCAGAAGTCGGCCAGTCCCGCCCGCTCCGGGGTGATCGTGGTGCCCGAGGCTATGCAGTCGAACGCCCCCGCGCGCAGCGCGGTGAAGATCTCGTTGAAATCCGACCCGGTGAAGGGCACGAGCTGCCACGGCCGGTCGAGCCGGGCCGCGAGTTCCCGGGTGAACTCGACGTCGAATCCGGTGGGCTTCCCTGCGTCGAGCAGCTCGAAGGGGGGATCGGGCAGCGCGGAGCCGACGCGCAGCGGGGCCACAGAAGTCGCCATGCCTCATCTTGGCGCGCTCGCACACGTTGCGCCACGACCGTGGCGGGAGCCGGTTACCGAATCGCCCGGTCTGCCGCTGTTCGCTGCGGGCGTAGCGCGACCGGGAAACGAAACCCCTGGCTGCTGCGTTAGGACCAGTAAGCAGGCACACTGTCCCGCAGTGAATGGGATGGAGGCGGCGCAGGTCGTACCACTGGCCACTAGAGTAGAGGTGCGGCTCGTGGATTCCGTGTAGGGATCTACCCCAAGAAGAACGTGAGGGAGAGCGATGTTCGAGAGGTTCACCGACCGCGCGCGGCGCGTTGTTGTCCTGGCCCAAGAAGAGGCCCGGATGCTCAACCACAACTACATCGGCACAGAGCACATCCTGCTCGGCCTCATCCACGAGGGTGAGGGCGTGGCGGCGAAGTCGCTGGAGTCGTTGGGTATCTCCCTTGAAGGCGTGCGCAGCCAGGTGGAAGAGATCATCGGCCAGGGTCAGCAGGCCCCGTCCGGTCACATCCCCTTCACCCCGCGCGCCAAGAAGGTGCTGGAGCTGAGCCTGCGCGAGGCGCTGCAGCTCGGCCACAACTACATCGGCACCGAGCACATCCTGCTCGGCCTCATCCGTGAGGGCGAGGGCGTCGCCGCCCAGGTGCTGGTGAAGCTGGGCGCCGACCTGAACAGGGTCCGTCAGCAGGTCATCCAGCTGCTGTCCGGCTACCAGGGCAAGGAGCCCTCCGAGTCGGGCGGCACCCGCGGCGAGGCGGGCACCCCGTCGACGTCGCTGGTCCTCGACCAGTTCGGCCGGAACCTGACCCAGGCCGCCCTCGAGGGCAAGCTCGACCCGGTCATCGGCCGCTCGAAGGAGATCGAGCGGGTCATGCAGGTGCTCAGCCGCCGGACCAAGAACAACCCGGTCCTCATCGGTGAGCCCGGCGTCGGCAAGACCGCCGTCGTCGAGGGCCTGGCACAGGCCATCGTCAACGGCGAGGTCCCGGAGACGCTCAAGGACAAGCAGCTGTACACCCTCGACCTGGGTTCCCTGGTCGCGGGCAGCCGCTACCGCGGTGACTTCGAGGAGCGCCTGAAGAAGGTGCTCAAGGAGATCAACACCCGCGGCGACATCATCCTGTTCATCGACGAGCTGCACACGCTGGTCGGTGCGGGCGCGGCCGAGGGCGCCATCGACGCGGCCTCGATCCTCAAGCCCAAGCTGGCCCGCGGCGAGCTGCAGACCATCGGTGCGACCACCCTCGACGAGTACCGCAAGTACATCGAGAAGGACGCCGCCCTCGAGCGCCGGTTCCAGCCGGTCCAGGTCGGCGAGCCGACGGTCGAGCACACCATCGAGATCCTCAAGGGTCTGCGGGACCGCTACGAGGCGCATCACCGCGTCTCGATCACCGACGGCGCCCTGGTGGCGGCGGCCACCCTGGCCGACCGGTACATCAACGACCGCTTCCTGCCGGACAAGGCGATCGACCTCATCGACGAGGCCGGTGCCCGGATGCGCATCCGCCGGATGACCGCGCCGCCGGACCTGCGCGAGTTCGACGACAAGATCGCCGACGCGCGCCGGGAGAAGGAGTCCGCGATCGACGCGCAGGACTTCGAGAAGGCCGCGAACCTCCGTGACAAGGAGAAGCAGCTGGTCGCCCAGCGCTCCGAGCGGGAGAAGCAGTGGCGTTCCGGCGACCTGGACGTCATCGCCGAGGTCGACGACGAGCAGATCGCCGAGGTCCTGGGCAACTGGACCGGCATCCCGGTGTTCAAGCTCACCGAGGAGGAGACCACCCGTCTGCTCCGCATGGAGGACGAGCTGCACAAGCGGATCATCGGCCAGGAGGACGCCGTCAAGGCGGTCTCCAAGGCGATCCGCCGCACCCGCGCCGGCCTGAAGGACCCGAAGCGTCCGTCCGGATCGTTCATCTTCGCCGGCCCGTCCGGTGTCGGAAAGACCGAGCTGTCCAAGGCGTTGGCGAACTTCCTGTTCGGCGACGACGACGCGCTCATCCAGATCGACATGGGCGAGTTCCACGACCGCTTCACCGCCTCGCGGCTGTTCGGTGCCCCTCCCGGGTACGTCGGCTACGAGGAGGGCGGCCAGCTCACGGAGAAGGTCCGGCGCAAGCCGTTCTCGGTGGTGCTGTTTGACGAGATCGAGAAGGCGCACCAGGAGATCTACAACACCCTCCTGCAGGTGCTCGAGGACGGCCGTCTCACCGACGGTCAGGGTCGCACGGTCGACTTCAAGAACACCGTGCTGATCTTCACCTCGAACCTGGGCACCTCGGACATCTCGAAGGCCGTCGGACTGGGCTTCTCGTCCGGAACGGGCAGCGAGTCGAACTACGAGCGGATGAAGCTCAAGGTCAACGACGAGCTCAAGAAGCACTTCCGGCCCGAGTTCCTCAACCGCATCGACGACATCATCGTCTTCCACCAGCTGACCAAGGATCAGATCATCCAGATGGTGGACCTGATGATCAGCCGCGTCGAGAAGCAGCTGAAGAACAAGGACATGGACATCGAGCTGACCGAGCAGGCGAAGTCGCTGCTCGCCAAGCGCGGGTTCGATCCGGTGCTGGGTGCGCGGCCGCTGCGTCGCACGATCCAGCGCGAGATCGAGGACCAGCTCTCGGAGAAGATCCTCTTCAACGAGCTCGGTGCCGGCCAGATCGTGCTGGTCGACGTCGAGGGCTGGGACGGCGAGGGCTCCGGCGAGAACGCGAAGTTCACCTTCACCGGAAACCCGAAGCCGGTCAAGGTCCCGGACTCGCCTGCCGAGGCGCTGGCCGGTGCCGGTGAGGCCCCCGTCGAGGGTGGCTCCGCCGAGTAGGTTTCACGAACGTCAACGCCCCGCGAGCGAAAGCCCGCGGGGCGTTGTCGTTTCTCGGCCCGCTCAGGAGCCGAGACCGATACCCGGCGTCTCGACGGATCCGAACGGATCGTCGTCGACCTTCACCTCGACCAGAACCGTCTCGATCCCGCTGTCGGCGACGTCCTGTCCGGCCGGGTAGGCGCGGGAGCCGTCGAACCCGAAGTCGTTGTCGGAGATCAGGATCAATCGGTTGCCGCGCAACGCGGCGCCCTCGACCTTCCCGGGCACACCCGCGACCCCGGCGAGGTTCGCGAAGAGCGTCTTGTCGGCGCTGGTGATCAGCGCACGGCTCGGATCCAGGTCGACGGCGTGGAATCGGGCCTCGGTGTCGGTGCGTTCCTCGACCAGGACCCGGGTCTGCGACAGCGGGATCAGCGCCGAGATCTTCAGGTCCCGGCCCCTGGTGCCCGCCGCGAACGTGGACGGGTCGTCGAACTGGTACCCGAATTCGTGCACGGTGGCGCGGGTCGCGGTGTCGAAGGTGAGCAGCTCGGTGACGGTGCGGTCTCGCTCGCCGCTGACCACGACCGAGCTCTGCAGCGCGACGGCGACGGTGCGGCCGTCCGGCAGCAGGGCGATGTCCTCGAAGCCGCGGTTGCTGCGCCGGTCGGCCAGGCCCGCGGGCAGGCTGCCGGTGACCGGGTACGCGACACCGGCCGCGGCGTAGTCGTCCTCGAGGCCGGCGGGCACGTGCCGGGCGACGACGCGGCCGTGGGCGTCGGCCTCGACGATGGACGGGCCGTACTCGTCGACCAGCCAGAAGTGGCCGTCCGGGGTGCGGACCACGCCCTCGGTGTCGAGGCCGTTGGGGTTGAGCGGGAGCGGGGTGGCGGCGTCGGCGGCGTACGGCTTCTCGTCGCGCGGCAGGTTCGACAGGCCGGTGACGGGCGCGCCGCCGGGGGTGGTCAACGGCAGCGTCTCGAGGACGACTATCCGGTCGCCCTGGACCCGGATCCTGACCAGTGCGGGGGTGAACTCCGGGACGACGAAGGTGCGGCGGTCCGCGCCGTCCACCTTCACCTCGCCGTTGGGTCCGCGATCGGTGACGGTCCAGTACTCGTTCCCACCGAGGTGGAAGAGTCCGCTGCCGATGCCACCGAGGTCGACGCCCCGGTCGTCGGCGATCTGTCGCTCGACGTCGGACAGCGGGGTGGCGGGCAACGTCGCGGACGACTTCACGATCGGGGCGGCCTGCGGCGCGGCAGCGGCGGGAGCGGCGACGGCGGCGGCAAGGACCGCGACGGCCGCCGCGGTCGAGATGGTTGTGTGAGTGCGCATGACGGCTGAACCTAGGGCCACCGGGTGACCAACTGCCGTCGTCGGGGCGAACAGCAGGGTGTGGGAACCCGCCGTGTCACGCGCAGCGTCAGAACCTGCTCCGGAAAGTACTGTTAGACAATATTGTTGAGAATCAGGACGTGGGCCGCCCGCCGGGGTCGGTCCGCCCCGAACAGCGCCGCCTCCTGTCGGGCCCAGTCGGCCCAGTGTGGCCGGAACATCTCCCCGTCGCGCCGCAGGGCGCGTCGCATCCGCTCGTCCGGGTCGGCGTCGACGAACACCCGGACCGCGAAGTATTCGCGTGCGGGACCGCAGGTCGAGCCGGCGCCCTCGACGATCAGGTAGCGGTGGCGGCGGACCGCGCGCCACTCCGCGTATCCGCCGCCGTGCCAGTCGTAGCGCCGATAACGCGGGATCCGGCCGTGCTCGGCGGGGGAGAGGACCCACCGGATGAGTCGCGGAATCGACGCGGCGAGGCCGCCCCAGCCGGCGTAGAGGTCGTCCATCCGGACGATCGGCGCGTCGTCCAAAGCCGCGGCGACCCGCTCGGCCACGGTCGATTTCCCGGCGCCCGCGGGACCGTCTATGCCCACCAGGATCGGCCCGTGCCCCCGATGCCGCCGCCGGTGGGCGGCGTGCGCCAGCGCCACGGTCCGGGCGCCGCCGCCGGTCAGCGCCGGGCTCGTCGGATCGTCATCGGTGGTCATGAACAACACGTTATGCCGCGGTCGTCGAGGTCACGCATCTCCGAGTCGGTCGAGGGGGTTGAGGCGCAGGGGGATTCGCATCCCGCCGCGCCACAGCACGGCGATCGCGGAGCGGGGCCGGACCCGGCTCTCGTGCCGGGCGAGCTGGGCGAACTCCGCACCCAGCCCGTCGCGGGGCAGCGCCGCGACGACGGTGCGCAGAAAGTCCGGCGGTAGGTCCCATACCCGATATCCCGCGACGTCGAGGTGGGCGGCGTCGTGCAGCAGGGCGGCCTCGGGGCCGTGCCCGGTGGGAGTGCGCGGGTCCATGTGGCGCGCGATCGCGGTGGCCACCGTCGCGGCGGTGGTGGGGTCGCCCCGCCCGGCGACGAACCGCTCCGCGATCTCGGCGCCCAGCAGTGCGAAGCAGCCGACGTGCGCGTCGGCCGGTGCGCCCAGCGCCGTGTCGTGCAGGGCGCAGGCGACGAACAGCGCCTCGGGGTCGGGGTGGACGCCGTCCACCTCGCAAAATCGCATGGCCCACTGCCAGCACCGCAGGCTGTGCGCGAGAATGCCCGGGCTGAGCACCTCGCGGGCGTGCGCGAGCGCGTCCCGTGCCAGGGCGGAGTCGGGCGGATCGAACAGCGGCGGGGTCGACGTGCCGGGCCTCGGCACTCCCGCCAATTGGCTTGGCAACGCACGGGTCTGGATGGTGGCCGCCTGCAGCATCACCCGCAGCCGGTCTGCCCGGCCGAGCTCACCCCTGAGCACGTGTCAACTCCTCCAGCCGGCGGGCGCCGTCCGCGCGCGCCATGTCGATGAGCGAATCCGCGGTGGCGCGGGTGATCGTATGGCGATGCTCGAGGCTGAGCACGCCGTTGACGCTCGCCCACGTCAGCAGCACGAGCTCCTCGGTCCCCGGGAGCTGCGCACCGATCGCGGCCGCCAGATCGTGGGTGATCCCGATCAGCGTCCTGTCGATGCGGGTCCGGGCCTCCGTCACGACCTCGGACTCCCGGTCGTCGACATCGGTCAGCCCCAGGATCCGGAACGCCAGCGGACGGCTTCGGTGGAATGCCACGTATGCGTCGAAGGCGGCGAGCAGGCGATCCACGGCGGTGTCTCCCGCCAAGGTCGCGCGCATGCCGACCGCGTGCTCGTCCGCCGTGCGGCAGGCGAGCGCCGCGTACACATCGGTCTTACCGCCGGGAAAGTTCGCGTAGATCGAACTGAGCGCGACATCTGCCTCGTTCGCCAGGGCATCGACGCTCGTCGCGCGGTAGCCGTCCCTGGTGAACAGCAGGTCCGCGGCGTCGAGGACCGCGGTGTGGGTGCGGCGGCGCCTGCGGTCGGCGGGCGGGTCTAGGCTCATGGCAGAAACCGTAGTACAGTTCCGGAAACGTAGTCAAACTCTGATTAAGGGGTGAGGTCATGTCCGAGACAACAATCCAGGCGCCCACCACGGGGTCCGAGGCGATGCGGCTGTTCCTCCCGCAATCGCCCTTCGTGCAACACCTCGGTATCGAGCTCGTCGACATCGGCGACGATCACGCACGCCTGCGCATGCCCTTCCGGGAAAACCTGGTCACGGTCGGCGAGATGGTCCACGGCGGCGCGCTCGCCGGGTGCATCGACATCGGGATCATGGCCGCGGCGTGGGCCGGACCGAGGGTTCCCGAGAAGCTGCGGGGCGTCACCGTCTCCATGTCGATCCAGTTCCTGGAGCCGGCGTTCGCCGCGGACGTCGACATCGTCGGAACGCGCGTACGCCAGGGCCGCCGGCTGAGCAGCTGCTCCGTGGACATCGTGACCACGGCCGGGGGCACGCTGGTGGCCAGGGGCATGGGGACGTATCAGGTCGGCTGAGCGACGGCGATTCTCGCCGGTGGTGTCATTCGCGCTCGAACCGCTCCCGCACCGCCTTCATCTTCGACCGCAGTTCCCCTTCGTCGATGATGCCCAGGTCCAGCAGGGCGTGCGCGGTCACCACCGCCGAGCGGGCACGGACCGGGAAATCGAGGTAGATGGTCTCGCCGAGCTCGTCCTCGGCCTCGCGGCGCTCCAGGTTGTCGAGCGTCCCCCGCCAGGACAGGCACTCGCAGGTGGCCTGCATGCTCGACTCCCACGGCGCCGGCTTCCCCTCCAGCTCGGGCAGGCTCGACTCGCGCCGGGATCCGGGCTCGAGCGTCTGGAACAGCACCCGATATCCGTCGCTCATCACGCACCCACCTTCGACGGGGGCTCGGAGGCGGTCCAGTCCACCTGGGGCACGGCGACCCCGATCATGGTGTCGCGGGTGACGATGGCGGCGAGCTCTTCCTCGGTCCATCCCTCGGTGCCCTCGGGCCGCATCGGCATCACCATGAATCGCGACTTCTGGTTCGAGTCGTGCACCCGCACCTCGACCTCGGGCGGGATGTGTAACCCGAACTCCGCGAGCACCTCTCGCGGCCAGCGGACCAGACGCCGCCGATAGTTGGGGGTGCGGTACCAGTCCGGCGACATCCCGAGCACCGGCCTCGGGTAGCAGGAACACAGCGTGCAGACGATCACGTTGTGCACCGTCGGGGTGTTCTCCAGGACGTAGAAATACGTGTAGTCACTCGGTGTCCCGGAGCCGGTCGGGTCCCGCCAGTCGATCCCGACCTCCTTGCAGGTCTCGGTGCCGTCGGCGAGCAGTCGCGCCTTGAACTCGGGGTCGGTCCAGGCCTTGGCGACCAGTCGTGACCCGCCGGCGGGGCCGACGGACTCGGCCCACTCCGAGAAGCGGCGATGATCCTCCGCAGAGAACAGGCCCTTCTCGATCGCCAGCTCCCGGACGGCGGTCTCGAGGATCTCGAACTCGCTGATCTCGCCGGATTCCTGGATCGGTGCGTGGTGATCGTGTGTCTGGCTCACTTCGGCTCCTCCTGGGCGGGTTCCAGCCACCTCTCCGAGCACTCGGTCTCGAGGGTGTCGACATCAAATCCGGTGTACTGCGGCCAGAGGTCGCGCTGCTTGAATCGCACGACGTAGAAGGGTTCCTTCCGGCCGTCGTCGCGCCCCCACGCCTCGTCCTCCGGAATCACCCACTCCGGGCGGTGCTCCACCACCACCCCGGTCCGCCCGCGGGTGTACGCCTGGGTCCTGGTGTGGAACATCGAGGTCGCATCACGGACCGTGACGCGGTCTCCGATCTGGAACTTCGTCATGATGTCGCCCCCGAACGCGCCCGCACCTCGTCCAGCTTGGCCGACAGTTCGTCGGGGGTGATCAGGCCCTTGTTGATCAAGGTCTTCGCGGCGACGGTGGCCCAGCGCGCGTAGTACGGGAGCCCGAAGTAGAGCGTTGCGCCGAGATCGTTCTCGGCTCGGCGGCGTTCCTCCGAGTTCCACACGCCTCGCCACCCCAGGCATTCGCAGGTGACGTAGGTGCGCATCTCCCAGGGTTCTTCGTCCTTCTCCTTGTACTCGATCGGCAGGTCGGGCTGGCCGCCGACGTCGTGGAGGACATGCCGCAGTGCGGCGAACATCTCGTTGGAGATCTCGTAGGGCGAGTCCAACGGATTGCGGTAGACCGGTGCGATATCTGCGACGCGAGTCTGCAGCGCGTCGAAACTGTTCGGTGAACTCATCGAGATCTCCGTCGTTCGTCGAGCCGTCGGCCGATCGTCAGGGGCGGTGGCCGGCTCGTCCGAACCGGTGATTCATATTCTCCGGTTCGGCTAGTGGCAGGGCAGGCCGAGCAGGTGACGGCCGTCGTGCATCAGTTCGTGCATGTACATGCCGGAGCGGGAGATCGCTCCCTGGTCGAATCCGACAAGGTAGAGGGTCAGCAGTGCGAGCAGGATCGCGCCGACGGTGAGGACGATCGCGCCCAGCGATTCCGCTGCCCCGCTTGGTGAATGGACTACTGCCATGGTTCCTCCTGGTTACGGGGCATCCCGTGATTCCTACGAAGGTCGGCGTGTTCTCGCGGTCGGGGAGCAGATCCCCGATCGCAGTGTCGCGGCCTCCTGAGATTACACCGCCTGCCGAGGGCGCTTTCGGGTTTCTTCCGGAAATGGCAACCGCGCCACGGCCGCAAATCGCACCAGCGGGACATCGATGGTGTGAACTGGGCGCGTGGCAATCACATCCCTCGGAGACCAGCCCGCACGGCCGCGGCTCGTCCTGCTGTCGCTGATCATCGTCGCCGCCGTCGCGAACCTGAACCTGGCGGTGGCCAACGTCGCGCTGCCGGACATCGGAAGGGCCTTCGACGCGAGCCAGACGCAGCTCAACCTGATCGCGGTCGGCTACTCGGTCGGGCTCGCCGCGTCCGTCCTGTATCTGGGCGCCATCGGCGACCGGTACGGGCGCAAGACGATGCTGGTGCTCGGCATGGTGCTGTCGTTGCCGGCCAGCCTGATCGCCGCGTTCGCGCCGAACGTGGAGGTGCTGTTCGCGGCCAGGCTGTTCGGTGGCATCAGCGCCGGCCTGGCCTTCCCGACCACGCTCGCGCTCATTACGGCGCTGTGGTCGGGGGCGGAGCGGACCAAGGCGATCGCGCTGTGGTCGGCGATCGGGGGCGGCATCTCGGCGCTCGGGCCGCTTGCCTCCGGGGCGTTGCTGCAATGGTTCGAGTGGGGCTCGGTCTTCTTCATCACGCTGCCCCTCGCGCTGATCGCCCTCGGCCTCTCGATCGTCTTCGTGCCCAGCCACGTGAACGAGTCCACGGATCCGGTCGACCACTTCGGTGGCATGGTGTCCGTGGTGCTGGTCGCTGCCCTCGTGCTGGGCATCAACTTCGCGCCCGTGGACGGGATGGGCGCCACCGCGCTGGGTCTGTTGTCGATCGCACTCGCGGCCGGGGTGGTGTTCTTCTGGCGTCAACTACGGGCGCCCGCACCGCTTTTCGACCTTGGTGTCGCTCGTCGCCGGATATTCTGGGTCGCCGCGGTCGCGGGCATCGTGGTGTTCGGGACGTTGATGGGCACGATGTACATCGGTCAGCAGTTCATGCAGAACGTCCTGGGCTATTCCACGCTCGCGGCGGGATCGGCGGGGCTGCCCGCCGCCGCGGTGATGGTCCTGGTCGCACCGCATTCCGCGAAGCTGGTCGAGTCCCACGGCGCCCGGTTCACCCTGCTGCTCGGGTACGCGGCGATCGTGCTGGGGCTGCTGGTGGCGCTACTGCTGTGGAAGGAGGACGCGCAGTACTGGAAGATCGCGCTCGGCTACATCTTCCTCGGCATCGGTGTGGGCCTCGCCGGCACGCCGGCTTCCCGGTCGCTGACGGGCTCGGTGCCGGTGTCCAGGGCCGGGATGGCCTCGGGCACGGCGGATCTGCAGCGCGACCTCGGCGGCGCGATCGTCCAGTCCATTCTCGGAGCACTGCTCACCGCCGGGTACACGGCCTCGTTCACCGCGGCCATCGCCGCGTCCCCCGAGTCCGATCAGATCAGCTCGGAGGTGGAGTCCACCCTGGAGAAGTCCTTCGCGGGCGCCGCGAACATCGCCGAGCGGTACCCGCAGTACGCGGAGCCGATCATGAACGCGGCGCGTTCGGCCTTCCTCGACGGCGACACCAAGGCCTACGCGGCGGCGATCCTCATCGTGCTGGTCGGCGCCGCCCTCGTCTTCTTCGCCTTCCCGAAGCGCGAGGAGGAACGAACCCTGTTGGCGGGCTACCACGAGATGGACGCCGCGGCGGAGCAGTCGAGCGACGTGCGCTAGCGCACGCGGCCGGTGTGGCGGATTCGGGTGTTCCCGGGCGCGAACGCGGGAACACTGGTCCTGACCGAACTCACGCCAGACGGAAGGAACACCCATGCCCACACGCACCGCCCGCACGGCCTGGAACGGCACCCTGCAAGACGGGTCCGGTCAGGCCGAACTCAGCAGTTCCGGCGCGGGCACCTTCGAGGTCTCGTTTCCCAAGCGTGCCGCCGACGACGCGGACGGGACCACGAGTCCGGAGGAGCTGATCGCCGCGGCGCACTCGTCCTGCTACGCCATGCAGCTCTCCGCGTTGATCGGGGAGGCAGGCGGCACGCCGCAGAGCCTGGAGATCACCGCGGATGTCACCCTCGGTCCCGACGATCCCGGATTCAAGCTGACCGGCATCGCGCTCACCGTCCGAGGTGAGGTCGACGGTCTCGATGCCGCCGGGTTCGCCGCGGCGGCGCAGGCCGCCAAGGAGACCTGCCCGGTGAGCAAGGCCCTGACCGGGGTCCCGATCACCCTCGACGCCGCGCTGGTCACGTAGGAACAGAAACGGGATGGTGGACGTTTCAACCATCTGTGAGCCTCGAATCGAACAGCCAGCCCGAATCCGCCCCCGAGCCCGCCGTGGTGATGGAGGTGTGGTCGGACATCGCCTGCCCGTGGTGCTACATCGGTAAGCGTCGTTTCGCGGCCGCCCTCGAGCAGTTCGAGCACCGCGACCGGGTGCGGGTGGTGTGGCGTTCCTACCAGCTCTCGCCCGAGACGCCGGTCGGTGCCGGGGCCAGCGAGCTCGAGGCGCTGGCCCGGCACAAGGGCCTGCCGGCAGATCAGATCAGGCAGATGTTCGCCCACGTGGCGTCCACCGCGGCCGCCGACGGCCTGACCATGGACTTCGACACCGTGATCGCCGCGAACACCTTCGACGCGCACCGGCTGGTCCACCTGGCAGGGGACCGGGGCGAGGACGTGATGGAGGCGCTGTTCCGTGCCCACTTCACCGACGGCCGGGTGGTGGACGACCGCGAGGAACTCGTCGCGATCGCCGCCGAGACCGGGCTCGATGCGACCGCGGTCCGCGCCGCGCTCGAGACCGACGCCGCGGCGGAGCAGGTGCGCGGGGACATCGAGGAGGCGCGCCTGCTCGGCGTCACCGGTGTCCCGTTCTTCGCCGCCAACCGGGCGGTCGGCGTCTCCGGTGCACAGCCCGTCGAGGTGTTCACCCAGCTGCTCGAGCAGGCCTACGCGCAGTCCGGGGCGATCGTCACGCTCGGCGACGACGCCGGTAGCTGCGCCGACGACTCCTGCGCCGTCTAGCGGCGCGCGAAGTACCGCCGGGCGTCCGCGCCCAGCAGCAGCCCAAGCCCGGCGATCACCGCCGCCACGTGGGCCGTCCGGGCCAGCCCGATGAGGACCGACGCGACCGTGATGCCCGCGGGGTCGAATCCGTTCGCCGATAACAGCCAGGCGGCCGGTTCGACGACAAGGGATCCGAGCCCCACCGTCCCGAGGCCGATCAGCAGGGTCAACCGCGCGGGGTTCGATCCGCGCCGCATCGCGGCGGCGAGCGCGAACACCGCACCGTAGACGGCGAGCCGGATCACGCCCTGCGTCGCCACGGCCGCCGGGCTCGCCGCGCCCGACTCCAGGGCGCGAGCGGCCTGGAGGATCGCCTCGACGAGGCCGGCGAGCAGCGCGACGGAGAGCAGGCTGAACGAGAGCTCCACCTGACGGGGCGGGCGGGTGCGGACTTCGGTTGCGGTCATGGCTGCGAGCGTGCCGCCCCTGGGCCGCGTCACGCATCACCCTGTGGCGTGAATCCGGGCTCCCTCCACGGTAGGGGACAGCCGGTGCGGGACAACGAAAGAAGCGGCGGAGCCGGTGCATGCACCGGCTCCGCCGCTTCGCTCGTGTGGAGACCGTCAGCGGGTCAGCGCCTCCGACCGGGAGTTCGCCTTCGCGGCGCGCTCGGTGAGGAACGCGAAAGCGAGGCCGAGCGCGAGCCACAGCGTGGCCTGGATCGTGAGCGAGGACACCCGGAACTCCCACAGCAGGCTGGCGGGGAAGTCGGGGCCGACCTCGTCGATGTCCGGGAGCACCAGATATCCGAAGCCGACGACCACCAGGAAGGCGAGCAGCGGCGCCGCGATCCGGACGGTCAGGAACTCGTTGGCGGCCAGGCGCTTTGCCACGTACGCGGCGATGGCCACCGCCGCGAGGCCGAGCACCACCGTGGCGAGCCACAGCAGCGTCCGGTTGTTGATGGTCTCCGGATCGCCGACCGCGGGCGGGTTCGCCGGGTACTTGAAGAACGGTACGGCCTCGACCGCGAGCCAGCCGAGACCGGCCAGGGCCAGGGCGAGGATCGGGCCGGACAGGCTGCTGACCCGCCGCGCGTAGTAGGCGACCGCGGCGAACAGTGCGCCGAGGGCCAGGCCCGCGAGGGTGGTCGCGAGGAACAGGCCGAACCGCTGCCCGTCCCGACTGACCAGGGGTTCCTCGGAGTCGCCGTGCGAATGTCCGCCGGTGGCGGCCTCGGCCGTGCCGGCGTCGTGCCCGTGTGGCTCGACGGGCGCCGCTGCGGATTCCTCGATCGCGATGGCCGCGTCGATGTGCGGTTCGCCGATCACGAACGCGACGACACCGGCGAGCAGTCCGGCGACGAGGCCGGCCAGCAGGCCGCGAATGAGGAGGTTCTTGAAGGTTCCGGTCAGTGGCACGGCAGGCCCAGCAGGTGGCGACCGTCATGCATCAGCTCGTGCATGTACATGCCGGTGCGCGAGACCGCACCCTGGTCGAAGCCGACCAGGTAGAGGGTCAGCATCGCGAGCAGGACCACGCCCGCGATGATCATCGCGATGCCGACTGAATCGGTCGCCGTGCTGGGATTGTGTACGAGTGCCATGGTTCCTCCTGGGATTTCGCGTCCCCTAAAAAGCCCGTGCGATGGCCTCGGTATCTGGCTGTCGAGGGTGTGCCCCGATCACAGTGGCGCGACCGCTCCGGACTCTCACCGGATTCCCGTCAACCATCGCTGTTACCAGCGCACTCTCGCATTCACCCGATGGTGGTGTCAATCGCAACCCGGTTCGGTCGGCCGGCGAGACGTTCGCGCGTACTTCATCGGGCGGTCGGCGACCGTTGGCGGGATCGCCATGCCGACAGGGATCGATGGTTCGGTGCGAATAGTGCAGCTGGCCAACTTCTACGGTCCCCGGTCGGGCGGGCTGCGCACCGCACTGCACAACTGGGGTGCCGGGTATTGCGAGCGCGGCCACGAGGTGACCCTGGTCGTTCCCGGTGAGCGTGACGCCGAGGAGGTGATGGCGAGTGGGGTCCTGCGGATCACTCTGGCGGCCGTGCCGATCCCGGGCACCGGTGGCTATCGGGCCGTCAATCCGCGTCGGGTGGCGGACGTCGTGCGCGGGCTGCGCCCCGCCGCGCTCGAGGTGTCCGATCGGCTGACGTTGAGGGGTTTCGGGCGGTGGGCGGGTCGGCGCGACATCCGGAGCGTGGTCGTCTCTCACGAGCGGCTCGACCGGCTGCTCGGGCAGCTGCTGCCCCAGCGGACCGCGCGTTCGTGGGCGGACGGCGCGAATACGCGGATGGCGCGCGACTTCGATGCGGTGGTCTGCACCACCGCGTTCGCGTCCGAGGAGTTCACCCGGATCGGTGCCGGGAACCTGTACCGCGTTCCGCTGGGCGTCGACCTCGCGCTGTTCCATCCCGATCGGCGGGACCTGGGTGTGCGCGAGCGCTACGCGCGGCAGTCGCAACGGCTGCTGCTGCACTGCGGGCGGCTGTCGGTGGAGAAGCACGTCGATCGCAGCATCGACGCGGTCAGGTCCCTCGTGGGGCAGGGCCAGGACATCCGGTTGGTGATCGCGGGCGACGGGCCGAGGCGAGAAGCGTTGCGGCACAGGGCGAGGGGGCTACCGGTGCATTTCACGGGTTTCATCGGCGACGCGAATCGGCTGGCGACGCTGTTCGCCTCCGCCGATGTCACCCTGGCACCCGGCCCGCACGAGACGTTCTGCCTGTCGGCCCTCGAGTCGCTGGCGGCGGGAACGCCTGTGGTCGCGGCGCGATCGTCCGCCCTGGCGGAGATCATCACCCCGGCATGCGGGGCACTCGCGCACGGGCGGGGGGTCGCGCTCGCGGACGCCATCACCGGTGTCCTTGCCATCCCGGCGGGTGCATGCCGCGAGTCGGCGCGACTGCGGGCCGAACAGTTCAGCTGGTCGGCGTCAGTCGACGGGATGCTGTCTGTGCTGGCGGGGCACTGACGGCGGGGGACAGCGCCCGCCGCAATGCGGTCGCGGCCCGCCCCATCGCCTCGGGGCCCGACTTTCCGACTCCCACCATGTTCGCGAAGGAGTGGATCAGCCCGGGCTCGACGACGTGCTGCACCTCGACTCCCGCCTCGCGGAGCTTCTCGGCGTAGGCGTCGCCCTCGTCGCGGAGCGGGTCGAAACCCGCCGTGACGACATAGGCGGGCGGCAAGCCGGTGAGGTCGCCATAGATCGGCGACAGCAGCGGGTCGGTCCGGTCCGCCCCCGCCGGCACGTAGCTCTCCTCGGCGAGGTCCATGAACCTCGTGGTCAGGATGAACCCCGACCCGAAGGTCGTCCGGCTGGCTCGCTTCACCGCGAAATCCACCGCGGGATAGATCAGCAACTGGAACACGGGCGGCACCCCGACCCCTCCGCGTGTGGCCCGCTGGGCGAGCACCGCGGCGAGGTTTCCGCCCGCGCTGTCGCCGCCGACGGCGATCCGGTCCGGGTCGATGCCCAGGCCGGCGGCGTTGGCGGTCACGAAGGAATACGCCGCCTCGACGTCGTGGACGGCGGCCGGGAAGGGTGCCTCGGGGGCGAGTCGATAGTCGACGGCGACGACCCGGACCCCCGCCCGCTCCGCGAGGAAGCGGCACACGGCGTCGTGGCTGTCGAGGTCGCCGTAGATCCATCCGCCGCCGTGAATGTAGAACAGCGCGGGCGACGCGCTGGTGAGACCGCGAGGGGTGTAGAACCGCAGCCGGAGCGGCCCGCCGGGACCGTCGATGTCGAGGTCGGTGACGGCCCCGATGGGCAGGTCGCCACCGACGGCCTTCGAACCGGCCAGGAGCGCCCGCCGCCCGTTCGGGATCGGACGCTCCTCGATGGGGGCGCCCTCGACCGCGCGCAGAGCGAGGATCAGCTGCATCTCGGCGTCGAGCACGTTGCCCTCGATCTCCACCGGCCGACCCGCGATACGACGGATCACGCCCGACGGTATCGACAGCAGTGCCCGCAGGGTGTGCCGCTTCGCGGAGTCGATGGCCCGGGTCATACGGGCGAATCTAGCCGTTCGACGTGGGTCGGGTGCGGGGTTCGGGCTCAGGCGTCCTTCGCGGCGGCGGCCACGTCGAGCACGACCTCGAACTCGAGCAGGGAGGAGCCGGACGCCACCGGCTTGGCGCGCTCACCCGAGTGCGCGGCCCGCGCCGGGCCCTCGGCCCAGGCCTTGAAGGCCTCCTCGGATTCCCACTGCGTCACGACGAAGTAGCGCTCGTCGCCCTTGACGGGGCGCAGCAACTGGAAGCCGAGGAAGCCCGGGGAGTTCTCGACCGCGTGCGCTCGGTTCGCGAAGCGCTTCTCCAGTTCGGGGCCGGCGCCCTCGGGGACCTCGATTGCATTGATCTTCACGACTGCCATGCGGGCGAGCGTACTCCGGTCGGATCAGGCGCTCGTGGTGTCCGGTTCGGCGAGATGTTCGGTCAGCACGGCCAATTGGATCTTGCTGGCATCGGCGTGGACCTCGCGGCCGGAGTCGGTGACGTCGACGAACACGCCGCGTCGATCCGACTCGCACAGCGACCGGGCGACCAGCCCCGCCTTCTCCAGCCTCGCGACGCTCCGGGAGAGGGCGCTCGGGCTCAGGTACATGTCCGCGGCGAGCTCCTGCATCCGCGGGTGCTTGCAGGTGACGCTCATCAGGCGGTCGAGGGTCTCGAAGTCGCTCATGCTCAGGCCGTGCGCGCCCTGCATCCGGCGATCGAGCTCGCACGCGATCCCGTTGTACCGCTCGAGCAGCGCTCGCCACGTGCCGCGGAGCTCCGCATCTGACGTCATGGCCGCATCGTAGTTCCGCCATGCGATTGATGCAAGCGAATTAAATGTTAAGGAAATTAGTGCTTGCGCATTGATTGCACATGCACATACAGTCCTCGACGTGACTATCACCGAAACCCCTCCGAACCTCACCGCTTCGCCGGGTTCGACCGCTCCTGCCGCGGGGCAGGCATGGACGGCCCGCCTCTGGGGGATCCTCGCGGTGCTGTGCGTCGTGATGTTCCTCGACGGACTCGACGTCTCGATGGTGGGCGTCGCGCTGCCGTCGATCGGCACCGAGCTCGGCCTCGACACGACCTCGCTGCAGTGGATCATCAACGGCTACGTGCTCGGCTTCGGCGGCCTGCTGTTGCTCGGCGGGCGCACCGCCGACCTGCTCGGCAGGCGAAACGTCTTCCTGGTCGCGTTGGCGGTCTTCGCCCTCGCCTCGCTGGTCGGCGGGCTCGTCGACAACGGCACCCTGCTCATCGTGACCCGCTTCGTGAAGGGCCTCGCCGCTGCCTTCACCGCGCCGACCGCGATGTCGATCCTGACCACCACCTTCAAGGAGGGGCCGGCCCGCAACCGCGCGCTGTCGATCTTCTCGGTGTTCGGTGCCAGCGGCTATTCCTCGGGGCTGATCCTCGGCGGGCTGCTCACCAGCGCCGGATGGCGGTGGACGTTCCTGATGCCGGTGCCGTTCGCGGTCGCGGCCCTCGTCGCCGCCGTCGTCCTCATCCCGCGGGACCGGCCGGCCGACACCGGCGGACACGACCTCGCGGGCGCGGTCACGCTCGTGGCCGGCATGCTGCTCACCGTCTACACGGTCGTCTCGGCGCCGGCCCGGGGCTGGGCCGATCCGTTGACGTTGGGCTCGTTCGCCCTCGCCGCGGTGCTGCTGGCCTCGTTCTTCCTGGTGGAGATGCGCGTCGCACATCCCCTCGTGCGTCTGGGAATCCTGAAGGTGGGCACCATCGTGCGGGCCAATCTCAGCATCATGGCCCTGTTCGGGTCCTACCTGAGCTTCCAGTTCATGGTGACGATCTTCCTGCAGTCGGCGCTCGGCTGGTCGCCGCTCAAGATGGCGCTGGCGTTGCTCCCGACGGGTCTGATCGTGGCGGTCGGGTCGCCGTTCGTCGGTCGACTGATCGATCGATTCGGCACGCCGCGGATGATCATCGCCGCGCTCACCTCGCTGAGCCTGGGGTACCTGTGGTTCCTCTTCGTCGGCAGCGATCAGCCGTCGTACGTGGTCGCGATCCTTCCGAGCACAGTTCTGCTTGGGATCGGCTTCGCCCTCGGCTTCACCTCGATCATGGCCCAGGCCACGTCCGGGGTCGACGACTCCGAGCAGGGACTGGCGTCCGGTCTGGTGCAGACCTCCGCGCAGGTCGGGGCGGCGCTGGTGCTGGCCCTGACGACCGCGCTGGTCACCGCGGGGTCGCACACCGCGACCGGTGCGGGCACCACCGGGTTCGATCAGTTCCGGCCCGGCCTGATCCTGGTCACGGGTGTGGCGCTGGTCGGGTTGGCGATCACCGTCTGGCCGCTGATCGGGGGCCGTCGATACACGGCGGTGCCGGAGAGCCGGGCCTGACGGGCGCACTCCGACCGGACGCAGCACGGCACCGAGATAACCTCGGTGCCGTGCTGCATGACGAGGGTGGGACCGGTCGGCCGATTCTGTTGCTCCACGGACTGATGGGCAGTGCCAGGACATGGCGCAGGCACGTGCCATGGCTGCGCGAACACGGGCACGTGTACACCTTTGACGCGGCCGGGCACGGCAGGCCCGCGCCTGCCGAATTGACCACCGAGGCCTTCGTCGAGGATCTCGACTCTGCGCTGGCGCCGATCACCGAACCGATGGTGGTGATCGGGCATTCGATGGGCGGGCTGCACGCGTGGTGTTTCGCCGCCGCACACCCCGACCGCGTCAGCGCCCTGGTCGTCGAGGACATGGCGCCCGACTTCCAGGGCCGCACCGCGCGCGACTGGGCGGAGATGATCGGGTCCTGGCCGCAGCCGTTCCGCGACCGCGACCACATGATCGACTTCTTCGGACCCGTTGCGGCGCAGTACTTCATGGATTCCTTCGAGGAACGTCCCGATGGATTCCACCTGCACGGCGAGGTTCCGGTGTGGCGGGACATCTCCGAGGAGTGGGGGACCCGCGACTTCTGGGCGCAGTGGGCGGCGGTGCGCGCGCCCGCGCTGTTGCTGGAGGGGGAGTACACCATTACCCCGGAGGGGCAGATGCGCGCGATGGCCGAGACGGCACGGGAATCGGCAACGCGGTACGAACTGGTGGCCGGCGCCGGGCACCTGGTGCACGACGACCGGCCCGCCGAATATCGGGCCGCGGTGGAGGCGTTTCTCGACGAGTTGCCGGGTCACGCCTCCGATCGGTGATCGGCGCCCGCCGGTGGCTCCTGCGTTGCACCCGCGGCGAACTCGCGCTCGAAATCGGCTGCGCCCAGCACCCTCGTCGCCGCGGCCGTGATCCGGTTGACGTCGCCGCGCTCGCCCGAGGGCAAGGGCGCGTCGACCGACTCGCGAGCGGTCGCCGCGGCGCCGAGCAGCCGGGCGGCCGCCGCCGACCTCCCGGCCAGCACCTCGGCCCCGGCAAGGCCCTCCATCGCCAGGGCCGCGGCCCTGGGGTCGTCGAGGCGCAGTGCCTCGGCCTTCCCCTCCGAGTGCAGGGCATGCGCTCGGTCGGCGTCGCCGCGCAGCTCGGCGATGAAGCCGAGCTCGGCCAGCATGAGCGTGGTGATCGGCCCGAAGTCGCTGCGCCTGCCCCAGTCGAGCATCGACCGGAGGCGGGGTTCTGCCTCCTCGAGGCGACCGGCTCGGCGGTCCGTCAGGCCCAACCCGATCTCGGCGGAGACCTCTCCGTTGCGGTACCCGTGTTCCCGCGCCAGGTGCAGCGACCGCTCGTGGAGCTCGCGGGACCCGGCGAGATCGCCCGTCAGGAGCGAGATTCGGGCGAGGCCGCACATTCGATCGGTCACCTCGCGCCACAGGCCGAGTTCCTGCGCCACACGGAGCCCGTCGGAGTGCAGGTCCCGTGCGCGACCGTAGTCGCCCGCGATCTCCGCGAGGGAGGCGAGCGGGTAGGCCGCCTGGGCCTGGCCCCAGCGGTCGCCGAGTTCGCGGAAGATCGCCATGGCCCGCTCGCCGTCGCGGGCGGCCGCAGCCAGTCCGTCCGGCCCGGCGCGGAACTGGGCCCGCGTGCACAGGACGGCGGCCATCGCCCACGGGTCGTCCTCTGTGTTCAGCCGGGCCAGTGCCCGGTCCGCCAGTGCTCGACCGCCGTCCGTGTCGATCGCCCCGTACATCGCGTACGCGAGGAACCAGGTGGCACGGCCCCGGCCCGGGAA
Source organism: Rhodococcus daqingensis (assembly GCF_042665615.1). NCBI lineage: Bacteria > Bacillati > Actinomycetota > Actinomycetes > Mycobacteriales > Nocardiaceae > Rhodococcus > Rhodococcus daqingensis. The sequence goes on from NZ_JBHTCS010000030.1 coordinate 377,313, forward strand.
CTCGCCGGCGACCGGTGGCAGCCCGGGCTTGGATCCCCGGTTGCCGGACACGGCGGGTGCGTCACGAAGCAGTCGAATGCCACTGTGCCAGTGGGCAGCTCGGATGGCGATCGGGTTCTCCGGGTCACCCGCGTTCCGCAGTGTCTCGTCGAGCCAGCGGTCGGCCTCGGTGAAACGGCCGCGCAGCACCCAATACCAGGTCAACGCGTCGGCCAGGCGCAGCCCGAGATCCGGGTGGTCGACGACGGCGACGGACAGGGCGCCGCGCAGATTGGCGCTCTCCGCGTCGAGCCGCGCCAGCCAGGTCCGCTGCGATCCCCGATGCAGGTGCGGCCGGGCGGTCTCGGCCAGCGCCGTGAAGTGCCGGCAGTGCCGCTCGCGCATCGCGTCGCGTTCGCCCGCCTCGCCCAGGCGTTCGGCGGCGTAGGCGAGTATCGACTCCAGGAGCCGGTACCTCGGTCCGTCCGGCGAGCCGGACACGGAGACCAGTGAACGGTCGACGAGGCCGGAGATCAGGTCGAGGATGTCGGCCTCCTCGATGCCGTTACCCGAGCACACCGCCTCGGCGAATTCGAGCGTGCAGCCGTCCGCGAAGACGGCGAGCCGACGAAACAGGGTGCGCTCGGCGGCGGTGAGCAGGGAACTGCTCCAGTCGATCATCGCGCGCAGGGTCTGCTGGCGCGGGGGAGCGTCCCGGTAGCCGGTTGTCAGCAGGCCGAACCGGTCCTCGAGGCGCTCGAACAGACGGACCGCGCCGAGCACACGGACGCGCGGCGCGGCCAGCTCCAGGGCGAGCGGGATGCCGTCGAGCCGCATGCAGATCGCCGCCACCGTCGAGGCGTTGTCCGGCGTCAGCGCGAAGTCGGGGGCGGACGCCGCGGCGCGGGACACGAACAGCTGCACCGCACTCGATTCGGCAATCGATTCGTCGTCGCGTGGAAGGCCCAACGGTTCCACGGCCCACAGTGTTTCGCCGCCGATCGCCAGCGCGGACTGACTGGTGGCGAGGATCCGCAGGCCGGGGGCGGCGGCGAGCAGGTGGCCGGCGACAAGGCCCACCGCGGCCGTCAGGTGCTCGCAGTTGTCGATCACCAGCAGCGTGCGCCGGGTCCGGAGGACCTCGGTCAGGCGCGTGAGGGCAGTGGTGGTTTCCTGCGCAGGGACGGCCAGGGTCGGGATGTGCTCACGGATGGCGAGGGCCGTCAGTATCGCGTCGGCGATCGCCGCGGTGTCCGGTCCCGGTGAGGGTGTCAGCGCGGCCAATTCCACCAGCCACGCGCCGTCCGGGGTCGAATCCTCCAGCTGCCGTGCGATTTCCACGGCGAGCCGGGTCTTGCCGACGCCGCCGGGTCCGGTGAGTGTCACCAACCGGGAGTCGTCGAGCGCGGCGCGAATGCCCGCCACCGCCTCCGCTCGCCCGACAAGGGCGGTGACCGGTACCGGCAGGTTGCCCCGCGGCGCGGCCCCGCTCGCGGTCGCTCGGATCGATTCGGGTTCGCTGCGCAGGATCGCGCCGTGCAGCGCCACGAGTTCCGGGTCGGGGTCCAGGCCGAGTTCCTCGGCCAGGAGCTCACGCAGCCGCGCGTAGCTCGCGAGTGCCTCCGGCTGCCTTCCGGCCCGGTACAGCGCCCGCATGTGCGCCCCGCGCAACCTGTTTCGGAGGGGATGGCGGTCCACCAGGTCGGCCAGTTCGGCGACGAGGGTCGAATCCTCGCCGAGCTCGAGGCGGGCCTCGGCCTGCTCCTCGAGCGCGGTGAGTCGCCCTTCCTCGAGCCGGGTCGCGACGGCTCGGGCGAACGGGGCGTCGGCGTATTCGGCGAACGCCGGACCGCGCCAGAGTCCGAGGGCCTGACCGAGCAGCGCGACTCGCCCCCTCTGGTCCGGTTCGGTCCGTGCCAGGGCCGTCAACCGTTCGAATCGGACCGCGTCCACCGCATCGTCGTCGACCTTGAGCAGGTAGCCGGCCGCCTCGAACGCGACCAACTCCCGTCCTCCCGGCTCGGCCTCCCCGAACGCACGGCGCAGCAGGGAGACCTTGGTCTGCAGGGTGTTCGGCGCACTCGCCGGTGGCTCGTCGCCCCACAGCGCCTCGATCAGTCGATCCGCGGACACCGGCCTGCCCGGACGCACCAGCAGGGCCGCGAGCAGCGCGCGGACCTTGCGTTCGGTGATCGCGATCGGCCCGCCGAGTGCGGTCTCGACACGTAGTGGGCCAAGGACTCCGAACCGCATGCCGTCACGGTAGTGCAGATCACCGACACCGCCCGCCGGCGTCAGCGGACCACAAGCGATACGCAAGGCCGGCCGCGCAGGCTCGGATCCGTCAGCAGCACACAGCCGTACGAGCGAAGGACACACGATGAACAGCAGCGCGAACACCCCGGTCACGGTCATCGGACTCGGGCCGATGGGGCAGGCCATGGTCGGCGCGTACCTCGACAGGGGGCACCCGGTGACGGTGTGGAACCGGACGGCGAGTCGCGCGGACGAACTGGTCGCGAGGGGGGCGACACGAGCGGAGACGCCCACGGAGGCCGTGCGGGCGAGCGAACTGGTGATCCTGAGCCTGACCCACTACGGCGCCATGTACGACATCCTCGACACGGTCGGGGACGCACTGGCCGGGCGGGTGGTGGTCAACCTCAGCTCCGACACCCCCGAGGCGACAAGGGAAGCGAGCGGTTGGCTCGCCGATCGGGGCGCCGACCTCCTGGTCGGCGGGGTGATGGTGCCCGCCCCGATGGTCGGGGGAGAGGGCGCCTACGTCTTCTACAGCGGTTCCGCGGCGACCATGGACGCGCACCGGCAGACCCTGGCCGCGATCGGCAGGCCCGACTATCGCGGCGAGGACCCGGCGCTCGCGCAGCTCTGGTACCAGGCACAGCTGGAGGTGTTCCTGACCGCGCTGTCGAGCTTCGCGCATGCCGCCGCGCTGGTCGGCTCGGCCGGGGTGTGCGCCGCGGAGCTCGCGCCGTACTCGGCGGAGACGTTCGCGCTGGCCGCGGGGATGCTGCAGGAGTCCTCGAACCGGTTCGACGTCGGCGATCATCGCGACGACGGCGCCAACGTCATCATGATGGGGGCGACCGCCGACCACATCGTCGGCGCCAGCCGCGCCGCAGGCATCGACCTCGCGCTGCCGCTGGCGGTGAAGGACCACTACGACCGGGCCATCGCGGCTGGCCACGGCCGGGACAGCTGGACCAGCCTGTTCGAGGTGATCCGCAAGCCCGGCGAACGCTGACCGTCGGCGCAGCGATCCCCGCCTCGTGCCGATCCGTCAGGGCGGCACCCGGTGCGTTTCAGCGCTCGGTGTCGCCCTCGCCGGCCAGTGCGAACAACCCGTCCTCGGTCTGCTCGACCAGTCCGTCCACCAACAGCGACCCCAGCGCGCGGTCGCGTTGTGTCGGGTCGGAGTGCCACACCTGGTCCAGCCGCGCGCGTTCCACGGGTGCGTGGCTCTCGCGCAGCACGCCCAGCAGCAGGCCGCGCACCTGACGGTCGGTGCCGGCGAACTTCTGCACCTTCCGCGGTGGCCCGGTGTGCGCGGGTCGGCCCGCGTCCACCCAAGCGCAGTCCGTCAGCGGGCAGCGGTCGCAATCGGCGTTCCGCGCGGTGCACACGGTCGCGCCCAGTTCCATCAGCGCGGCCGAGAACACCGCGGCCCTGGCCCTGGTCCGCGGCAGCAGCGCATCGACGTCGGCGAGGTCGCGGGTGGTGGACGGATTGCCCGGCTCCGCGGCGCCGTGCACCGCCCTGGCGACCACGCGCCGAACGTTGGTGTCCACCACCGGGACCCGCTGCCCGTAGGCGAAACAGGCCACGGCACGAGCGGTGTAGGCGCCGATCCCCGGCAGGCCGAGCAGCACGTCGACGTCGGCCGGGACCGCATCGCCGTGCTCGGCGGCCAGCACCCGCGCGCACTCGTGCAGCCGCAGCGCCCGCCGCGGATAGCCGAGCTTGCCCCAGGCGCGCAGCACCTCGCCCTGACTCGATGCGGCCATCAGCGAGGGCACCGGCCAGCGGTCCACCCACTGTTCCCAGATCGGCGCGACGCGGACCACCGGCGTCTGCTGCAGCATTATCTCGCTCATCAGGATCTGCCACGCCGTGACGCCGTCGCGACGCCACGGCAGGTCGCGGGCCTGACGCTCGTACCAGGCGATCAGTGCGGAGGTGTTCACCGGAACTTCACACCTCTCGTTTCACGTTGTGCCAGGTGGCGGTGGAGGCACGAAGACGGCCGGGTGCACAATGGCTGACATGCCCAACTCAAATCCCATTTCGGCCTGGAAGGCACTGCAGCAGGGTAACGACCGCTTCGTGAGCGGCAACTCGCTGCACCCCAGCCAGGGTATCGCCGACCGCGCGAAGCTCGTCGACGCGCAGCATCCCACCGCGGTGATCTTCGGCTGCGGTGACTCACGTGTGGCCGCCGAGATCATCTTCGACCAGGGCCTCGGCGACACGTTCGTGGTGCGCACGGCCGGCCACGTCATCGACAGCTCGGTGCTCGGCTCGATCGAGTACGCGGTCGAGATCCTCAACGTGCCGCTGATCGTGGTTCTCGGACACGACAGCTGCGGCGCGGTCGCGGCCACGATCAACGCGCTCGACAACGGAGCCATCCCCGGCGGCTTCATCCGCGATGTCGTCGAGCGGGTCGCGCCGTCGATCCTGATGGGCCGGAACGAGGGCCTGTCCACGGTGGATCAGCTCGAGACCAGGCACGTCGTCGAGACCGGCGACCTGCTGCAGCAGCGCTCGCGGATCATCGCCGACCGGGTCGCGGCCGGGAAGTGTGCCATCGTCGGTGCCACCTACCAGCTCTCCGACGGTCGCGTGCACCTGCGGAACGTGGTCGGCGACATCGGCGAGGTCGCCGACTGAGCGACACGCCGGGCCTGGTGGACCTCCGCCCGGGCCCGGGCACCTAACGTGGGTTCTGTGTTGGAACCAACCGGGCCGCTGCCCCCCGAGATCTACTGGCGACGACGCGCGCTCGCGATCGGGGCCGGCGTGGTCGCGCTCATCCTGCTGGTGTGGATCGTGACATCGCTGGGCGGCGGAGACGATGAACCCTCGGCACAGGCCGCGGCGGCCAGCAGCTCGCAGAGCAATCCCTCCTCCGGTCAGGCCGCTCCCAGTTCCGCTGGGGACGGGGGCGGGTCCGGATCCGGTGAGGCGTCGGCCTCCGGGTCCGGTGCCTCCGGGTCCGGCGATTCGGGCGGTGGGTCCTCGGTGGCGGGGTCGGTCTCGGGTGAGGCGGCGGTATCGTCGGCGGCCGCCGTCCCGGCGGGTCAGTGCCCGGATCAGTCGCTCGCCATCAAGGCCAGCTCGAACCAGCCGAACTATCCGGCCGGTCAGGAGCCCCAGTTCGGCATCGTGGTCACCAACATCGGCTCCGCCACCTGCGAGCGCGATCTCGGCGCGGGCATGCAGCAGGTGCTGGTCTACAGCCTCGACGGGCAGCAGCGGGTGTGGTCGAACACGGACTGCTTCCCCAACACGGCACCGGACATCCGCTCCCTCAAGCCGGGCGAGCAGGCCGCGTTCACGGTCAAGTGGTCGGGCGCGACTTCCGAGCCCGGCTGCACCGCGCCGCGCAACCCGGTCGGCCCCGGCGCGTACACCGTCGTCGGTCAGCTGGGCGCGCTGCGCAGTACGCCGGAGCCGTTCAACATCAGCTGACGCCCGTGCGCGATCTGCTCCCCGACCGGGGCGCAGATCGCGCACGGTCAGTCAGTCGAACGGGCCGGAGATCGACGTCTCCGCCAGCCGGGACAGCCCCTCCCGGATGTGCCGGGCCCACAGCCCGCCGATGCCCTCCACCGACTGCAGATCGGCCGCGGTCGCGGCGAGCAGACCCTGCAGGGTCCCGAAGGACCCGACCAACCGGTGGATCTGGTGGAACTGCAGCCGTGGCACCCGGGTCAGCACCCGGTAACCGCGGGGGCTCATGGGCGCCTCGAGCGCCTCGATCGTCGCCGGGTACCCGTACGCGCGGGCCAGCGTGGTCAGGTCGAGCAGGTCCGCGTCGGTGAGCTTGTCCAGCGCCGCGAGCGTCCGCTCGACGGCCTCCGTCGTGGCCTGCCCCTGGCCGGCCAGGTAGTCGCGGGCCACCAGCTGCCGGGCGATGTCGTTGTCGCCGACGAGCTCCTCCAACTGCAGGGCCAGCTGCCTGCCGTCGGTGCCGAGCTCGAGCACGTCGCGCTCGATCTCCTCCGACACCCGGCGCACCATCTCGAGCCGCTGCACGACCGTGAGCGCGTCTCGCAGGGTCACGAAGTCCTCGATCTCCACGACGGAGAGCTGGTTGGTGACCTGATTGAGCCTGGACTTGTACCGCTCGAGCGTGGCGACCGCCTGGTTCGCCCTCGACAGGATGGTCGGTGACCCCTCGAGCACGTGCCGGATGCCGCCGACATAGACGCTGACGATGCTCATCGACTGGCTCACCGAGACCACCGGGTAGCCGGTCTGGATCGCCGTCCGCTCCGCGGCGCGGTGCCGGGTGCCCGATTCCACGGTCGGGATCTTGTAGTCGGGCACCAACTGGACGTTGGCGCGCACGATCCTGGTCCCGTCGGTGGACAGCACCACCGCGCCGTCCATCTTGGACAGCTCCCGCAGCCGCGTCGGGGCGAACTCGACGTCGAGCTCGAAGCCGCCGTCACAGAGTTCCTCGATCTCGGCGTCGTAGCCGAGCACGATCAGGGCGCCGGTGCGGCCGCGCATGATCCGTTCCAGGCCGTCGCGGAGCTCGGTCCCCGGTGCCAGCCTGGCGATCGTCTCGCGGACGGTGGCCGACGGCGTGACGTCGTCCATTGCCGTCCCCCTCGTTCGCGTGTGTGGCGCCTCATCGCCGGGCGGAGTCGGTCGACCCGCCGTCGCTGTCGCGTCCAGGTTACCCAGCGGGGGAGAGGTGGCGGCCTCCCCGGGGCCGGACGCGCCGGTGCGGGACCGGCCAGGGGCGCATCGGGACCGCGATCGGTGAACCGATACTTTATTAGCCGTGAGTAGTACCTGGACTTTGCCCGACGATCTCGAACTGCCGATCCGCCCCGACTTCTTCCCTGCGCCCGGCGGGGCCCTGCCGCAGCACTGGTCGAAGTGCTTCGGATGCGGCGACGACCAGCCCGCCGGGATGGCGATGACCTTCACCGCGGGTGAGGGCCTCGAGGTCTCCGGCCGGCTGACCGTGGCGAACCGCTACCAGGGCGGCCCGGGTGTGATCCACGGCGGCATCCTGTCCGTCGCGTTCGACGAGGTGCAGGGCATGGCGTGCATGGTGCTCGGCGGGCCCGTGGTGACCGGACACCTGGAGATCGACTTCGCGAAGCCGATCCCGCTCGGTTCCGTGCTCGAGTTCCGTGCCCGCATCGACGGCATGATCCGGCGCAAGGTCTACACCACCTCCGAGGCCCGGATCGTCGAGGGCCCGACCGCGGGCGATGACATCGTCGCCACCTCCCGCGGCCTGTTCCTGACCATCAAGCCCGAGCACTTCCTGCCGATGAAGGATTTCGTCGACGGCGATGCGACCTCGCCGTTCGGGACGTCCTCCTCGCTGTAGCGCGACCGGGAGATCAGTCCGGCCGGGCCATCGTGCGCATCGCCTCCCGCAGGCTGCCCACCTCGGTGACCGCCATACCGGCCGGGTGCGGCCCGGACCCGGCCGGCACCACCGCGTGGGTGAATCCGAGGCGCTTGGCCTCGGCGAGCCGGCGACCGACCGCCGTGACCCGACGGACCTCACCGGCCAGGCCGACCTCGCCGAGCACCACGAGCCCGGTCGGCAGCGCGGTGTCGCGGTAGGCGGACGCCACGGCCAGCGCGAGCGCCAGGTCCGCGGACGGTTCGGTGACCCGCATGCCACCGACGGTCGCGGCGTACACCTCGCGGTCGTGGGTGCGAATATTGCCGTGCTTGGCCAGCACCGCCAGCACCATCGCCACCCGGGCGGCATCCATGCCGCTCACCGCACGGCGCGGCGAGGGGTTCTGGGTGGGCACCACCAGGCCCTGCACCTCGCCGAGCAGGGCCCGCTTGCCGTCCATCGTGACGGTCACCGCGGTGCCGGGAACGGTGTCGTCCCGGTGGTGCAGGAACAGCCCGGATGGATCGGCGACGCATTCGATGCCGTCCTCGTGCAGTTCGAAACAGCCGACCTCGTCGGCGGAGCCGAACCGGTTCTTCACCCCCCGCAGCATCCGCAGCGTGGAGTGCCGGTCGCCCTCGAAGTGCAGCACGACGTCCACCAGGTGTTCGAGCGCGCGCGGTCCGGCGACGGCGCCGTCCTTGGTGACGTGCCCGATCAGCAGCACCGGGATGCCGCTGGTCTTGGCGAGGGTGGTCAGCGCGGCGGTGATCGCGCGGACCTGGGTGACGCCGCCGGTGACGCCCTCGACGTCGGCGGCGAGCATGGTCTGCACCGAGTCGACGATCAGTAGCGTCGGCTTGACCTGTTCGACGTGGCCGAAGATCGTCGCCAGGTCGGACTCGGCCGCGAGGAACACCCGGTCGTGCACCGCGCCCGTGCGGTCGGCCCGCAGCCGGACCTGACCGGCCGATTCCTCGCCGGTGACATACAGCGAGCGGTCGTCGGGGCCGCGGCGGGCCCACCGGTGGACGACCTCGAGCAACAGCGTGGACTTGCCGACGCCGGGTTCGCCGGCCAGCAGTACCACCGATCCGGGCACGATGCCGCCGCCGAGCACCCGGTCGAGTTCCGGGACGCCGGTGGGCTTAGCCTTGCTGATGGTTGCGCTGACCTGAGACAACGGCGTGGCGGGGGAGTTGGGGACCAGGGCCGTGCCCGCACGTGCGGAGGTCGAGCCGGGCCGATTGGCGACCGCCGCCGGCGCCGGCGCGGCCTCCTCGATCGAGCCCCACGACCCGCAGTCGGGGCAGCGGCCGACCCATTTGGCCATCGAGTGCTGACAGGACGAGCACCGAAAGCTCGATTTGGGTTTGGCCACGACAGCAGCCTAGGGGTGGGGTCCGACAGCGAGCACGACCGGCGCGACCGGTTGCTCGGGCCTCTTGTTGCAACCGGTGGCCCGAGCATGCCCCGGCTTTAGCAGACCGTCAGGTTGTTCGGGAGTTTTCTTTTCCGGGTATCCAAACTAAGGGGGCGACTGAATGTCTCTTGGCGCCGTCAGCACTGCTGGCAGGTCCCCGATTATGAGGCCAACCCTCGCGGTGGCGACGTCTCGGGCGTGGTCGGTGGGTTCGAGGGTGTAGGTGCGTTCCATCTGCGCGAAAGGGCGAGCCGCAGACGTTGAGTGCCTCATCGGATCGTTCATACGGCCGGCGGGCCTCATCGGGCTGAGCAGCGCAATATCGACTGGTGAGGACGCCAGCCCCGTGACATCTGGGAAAACGAGTATGGGACTACTCGTTCACCGAGTCGCTGTGGCGGTTCAAAATGGGAGCTACTGCCCGCATCAAGTTCCTTCGTTCCGTAGTGAGGCAATATGGACCCGCCGATGGTGCGTCGGAAGCCAAACGCGACCGCGGGGTTGACGATGTGGCACGTGGGCTCATCGCGGCTCAACGACGCGTGCTGTTCGTGGGCTGTGTGATCAGATGTCGCGCGTCTTCCTGAGTCATTCGAGACGGGACAATCGTCACGCGATCGCATTGAAGCGCTGGCTCGAGCAGGCCGAGCCGGGGTTGGCCGACGAGATTTACCTCGATCTGGATCCCGAAACCGGTATCCAGACGGGGATGCGGTGGACGGAGGCGCTTTGGCAGGTGAACGCGCGCTGCGAGGCGGTGATTTGCCTGCTGTCGAGCAGCTGGGCGACCTCTGCGGAGTGTCACGCCGAGTACCGTCAGGCCGAGGGCATGCACAAACCGATCTTCTGTGCGCGGATTGAAGCATACGACGAAAATGATGTGACCCGTGCGTGGCAGAGCTGCGACCTGTTCGGGGACGGCCCTGCGGCTGAGGTCGTCGTCGACGGTGATGAGCAGCCGGTGCGGCTGCAGGTCGACGGGCTGCATCGGCTGCTGGCGGGGCTGCGGGCGGCAGGGATCGGCGCCGACAGTTTCGCGTGGCCGCCGCCCGGAGACCCGGACCGATCGCCATATCGGGGTTGGCAGCCGCTCGAATCAGTCGATGCCGCAGTCTATTTCGGACGGGACGCACAGATCATGCGTGCGCTGGACGAACTTCGCGAAATGCGTGTCGCGGGCAGCGAGCGGATGTTCGTCATTCTCGGGCCGTCGGGGGTCGGGAAGTCGTCGTTTCTGCGTGCCGGTCTGCTGCCCCGCCTGCGCCGCGACGACCGACGGTTCTTGACGATGACTGTGGTGCGCCCGCAACGTCATACGCTTACCGGCGAGACCGGTCTGGCCCGCTCGATCCATGACCTCCGCAAGGAGGTCGGTCTGATCGAGCCGAGCCTGGGTGAGATCAAGAACGCGATCTCCGACGACGGCACGGTCCGGGCCTGGCTGGCCGAGGCGGCCGTGGCCGCGCGCAACCGGCTGTTAGATGCGCCGGCGTCCACGACGCCGCCGACCCTGGTGCTGCCGCTCGACCAGACCGAGGAGTTGTTCGGTGCCGATGCGGGGGAAGAGGGGCCAGCATTTCTGGAGCTGCTTGGCTGGCTGTTGAGCGACGTCGATTCGACCGGGCTGGACATGATCGTGGTCGCCACGATTCGCTCGGATCGGTATGAGCCACTGCAGACCGCGCCGCAGTTGTCGGCCGTGCAGAGTCACCTGTTCGACCGGTTGAAGGCGATGCCGCAGGCTCAGTTCACCGAGGTCATTTGCGGGCCCGCCCGACGGGCAGCGGAGTCGGGATCCAGGTTCGACCTTGCTCCGGAGCTCGTCGACCGACTCGCCAAGGACGCGTCCGGCGGGGCCGACACGTTGCCGCTATTGGCGTTGACCCTGTCGCGGCTCTATGAGGACTATGCCGGCGGCGAGGATGCCGTCACCGTCGACCGCTACGAGGCGATGGGCGGGATGCGCCGAGTAGTGCAGAACGAAATCGACAACCTGCTGTCGGCGGATCCGGCAGAGCGCTCCGAGCAGCTTGATCGATTGCATGACGCCTTTATTCCCTGGCTGGCGACGGTGAATTCGGACACCGATCAACCGATGCGCCGTATCGCGCGCTGGGCTGACCTGCCAGAGCACAGCCACGCGCTGCTGAACGCTTTCATCGGTCGGCGGCTGCTGGTCAAGGGAGAGCGTGATGGCCAGATCGTTGTCGAGGCAGCGTTGGAGAGTCTGCTGCATCAGTGGGACGAGCTGGCGGGCTGGTTACGTGCCGAATCGTCGGACCTGCGCGACGCCGACGCGACCGAGCGGGCCGTCGTCGCGTGGGAGCGAAGCGGCCGTCACGACGACTGGCTGCTCGACGGTGAACGGCTGGCCCGGGCAGAAACATTAAGTGCACGGCCGGGATTCGGAGCACGCCTCAACCCCGCCGGTGAGTTCCTGCTCGCGTCGCGGCGGCGGGTCAACGAAAGGCTGGAGAACGAGAAGTCCGCGGCGGAAGCGCATGCGCGCTCGCTGCGGCGGCGCTCACAGGTGCTGGCCGCGCTGCTCGCGGTGATCGTCGTCGTTGCGGCCGTCGCCGTCATCAACCTCAACCGAGCACAATCCGCCGAGCAGCAGGCCCGCCAACAGGCCCAGGAGGCGATCGCGGCAAACCTCGTCGGGCAGTCACGCGCGATGCTCGGCGGTGCCCGGTTGGGCGGTGACCGGCGCGCGATACAGCAAATGCTCGCAGCTGAGACCTTGGCGCCCGGATCGGATCCGGATGCCTTGCTGAACACGCTGATCGACACACGCCGTTTGGTGCAGGTCATCACGGCACCTTCGGACGTCAACGGCGTCGCGATCAGTCCCGATGGCCGACTGGTCCTTTCGGCCGGCGATGACGGCCTCATCCGCAGGTGGGACCTCGAATCCGGGGAGCCGGTCGGAGATCCGCTGGAAGGTCACTCGGAGAAGGCTTTGGGCGCCGAGTACACCAGGAACGGGCAATGGATTGCCGCGGTCGCCGCGGACAAGTCCGTGCGCATTTGGGATGCGCATACCGGCGCCGCCGTGCACATGCTGACGGGTCTCGGCGACGACGTGTCAAGTATCGCCATCAGCCCCGATGGAGCCCTGCTCGCTACAGGGCACCGCGATGGCACGGCCCGGCTGTGGAAGGTGGAAACCGGCGAGCAGTTGGGCGAGCCGATTCGCGGACACAACGGCTGGGTATATGTGGTCGCATTCAGCCCGGACGGGTCCCGGCTGGCCACCGGCGGAGTAGACGGCGCGGTGCGGCTCTGGCACGTCAGCACCCACCTACCGGCGGCCCCGCCGCTGCCCACCCACAAGGGTCCTGTCGTCGATGTGGAGTTCAGCCCTGACGGCCGACGGATCGCGTCGATGAGCTATCTGATCGGCAGCGACCCGAGTGGTACGGCAACATTGGCCGACGGAGCCCCTATACCCCATGCATTGCAGCTGAACATCACCGACGCCGACACGGGCAGGCCATTCGTTGACGGGCTGACCGAATTCGGTTATGGGGCCGACGACTTGGCGTTCAGCCCCGACGGGCGACGGGTCGCCATCGGGGGCCCCGATGGCAGAATCCGCGTGCGCGACGCCGACACCGGGGTGGCGGTCGGGCCACCCCTGAGCGGTCACACAGATGCTGTCAAAGTGGCCTACAGTCGCGACGGCACTCGGATCATTAGCGGCGGTGACAATACGATCCACGTGTGGGCAGCCGAGCCCGATCAACGGATCGGGACACGGCTGCCGGGCCTCGCATCTGCAGGGTTCGCGCCCGCTGCGGTCAGTCCCGACGGGCGCATCGCCGCGACACGTGACGCGGAGAACGAATCCGACATCGCGTTGTGGCGGATCGACACCGGCGAGCTCGTACGCACGATTGCAACCGGCCACGTCGGGTATGTCTCCGCCCTGGCATGGCGTCCGGATGGGCAGGCCATCGCATCCGCCGACGTTCTCGCCAATACGGCCCGGATCTGGGATGCGCAGACGGGTGAGCCCGAAAGTCCGCCCCTGACCGGCCCCGCCACGACCATCGCAGGTCTGACCTTCAGCCGGGACGGGCATCGCCTCGCCGCCTCCGGCGGCGAATCCGACCCCTGGCTCTGGGATGTCGGAACGCGCCCACCTCGCGGCAGAGCGCTACCGGTCGAGGAAGACTTTGTGTCCACCGTCGGGTTCAGTGCCGACGGGCACCGGCTGATCACCGTGGCGCCGACGCATTTCGCCTCCGGCGACCCGAGCAGGGTGGAGGAGACCGGCAATGTCTTCGACTCACCCGAAATGACGCCGTCAGCTGTCCGGGTGTGGGACACTGACACCGGCGAGCCTGCTGGCCCACCCGTCACCGCTCGCGGCGGCCGCGTGATGGACCTCGCGGAACGAGGGGACGAAGTGCCGATCAGCGCCGCCGCGATCAGCCCCGACGGCCAACGCGTTCTGGTAAGCACCACTAAGGGGCTGCGCCTGCATGATGTGGCCACCGGTGAGCTGGTCGGAGAACCGTGGATCGGGCAAACCAAAGGCGACGAATCAGTCGGTAGCGTCGCCTTTAGTCCCGACGGAACCTACGCCGTTTCCGCCGGCACAACATCGCAACTGCAGCTTTGGGAAGTCCAGGCCGCCCGGCCGGTCGGCAACCCAATGGGCGGCCACACCGGTAGCGTGATTGGCCTGGCCTTCACCGGCGACGGCAGGAACATCGTGTCCCGCGGAGTGGACGACGGCTGGGTGCTGTCGCCCGGCCCCAGCAGCTGGCGCGACGAACTCTGCGACAAGCTCACCGCCAACATGACCCGAGCCGAATGGGACGAATGGGTGTCGCCGACCATCGAGTACCGAGACCCCTACCCCTGCCCCTTGCTGGACGTGCCCGAGTGATCCGCTGACAGCCCTGTTCTCCGCTACGCCCGAACCTGGTGCTGCGGCCAGGCTGTCCTCGGGAAGGCGCAGGCCCGCCGGCCGGTTTTCCGCCCGACCTCGACGCCGGCCCGCGTCGTCGACTACCGCTCTCGACGTCCTCCGCAACCGAGGTTGCGCTGGGTACGTCAAGTTTGGTACGGACCCGCTGGAGGGTGAGATGGCCTCAGCCTTCCTTTCCGCAGCTGACGCCGCCCCCGGACCCGGTGACGACTTCGTCGCTTTTACTCGGGTTGGGTGGTGCGCCGGGCCTCACCGACCTCGGCTCGCAACCCGCCGGCGAGTAGTCAAACCAGAACGGCCCCCGACGCAATGCGTCGGGGGCCGTTCTCGTGAACCGTGGGGACTAGTGTCCGCCGCTGCCGAGGGGCTTGGCATCGGCATTGCCGGACTTGTCCGACTCGTGGCGCTCGGTCGCCGGCCCGGCATCGACCGGCACCGAGACGACGATGTCGCCCGCCCGCTCGAAGCTGAAGGTGATCGGGACCGTCAGGCCGGGGTAGACGCCCTCGTTGATGTCGTCGAGCACCACCAGGATCAGCTGGGTGGGGTCCTCGGGGTCGTCGAGGACGGTCGCGGCGCGCACGCCCGCGCCGAGGGAGGTCTGCGGATCGATGACCCGGCCGCCCACCTCGCCCGCGATGGTGACCGAGCCGGCGGCCTCGGTGGTGATCTTGGTCAGGCGGTCGGCCTTCACCTCGCTGTTGTTCACAGCGGTGAACGCGAGGGCGGCCTTGCCACCCGGTTCGAGGCTGTACTCCTCGCTGTCGGGGTACAGGATGTGCACGTTGCGCAGGGAGATATCGCCCTGGTTGGCGTAGTTGCCATTCACGGCCGCGACCTGCGTCGCGGTCTGGGTGATCTGGCCCGCGCTGCAGGCGGACAGCGAGATCGCCGCGGCTGCGGCCAGGGCAACGGCGGTCGCGACTCGTCGAGTCGGCGCATTCAGGGCTGTCACGGGTTGTCCTCCACGGCGTCGGGTCGTACTCCACTAGGCAGAGTAGTAGTCAGCTCCGTGGACCGGGTCCCGGGGTCGTCCTTCGGGGCGTCGTGGCGGGGTCGCGGCGGGCGAAACCCGAGGCCAGATGGTCGGTTTGGGCCCCGCTGGATGCACGTTCAGGTCCGGCTGTCAACCCCTCCGATCACCCCACTGTGCCCCTGACCAGGGCCGTTGGAGACTGTGCCGTCGGGCCCCGTGTTAAACTGTGAAGATCGAAAGGGGCACGGGACAGATGATTTTTAAGGTCGGAGACACCGTCGTATACCCCCACCACGGAGCGGCGCTGATCGAGGCAATCGAAACTCGCACCATCAAGGGTGAACAAAAGGAATATCTCGTTCTCAAGGTCGCTCAGGGCGACCTGACCGTCCGGGTCCCCGCGGATAACGCCGAGTACGTCGGCGTCCGTGATGTTGTTGGGCAGGAGGGCCTGGACAAGGTCTTCCAGGTGCTGCGCGCGCCGCACACCGAGGAGCCGACCAACTGGTCGCGCCGGTACAAGGCCAACCTCGAGAAGCTCGCCTCCGGCGATGTGAACAAGGTTGCCGAGGTCGTCCGCGACCTGTGGCGTCGCGAGCAGGACCGCGGGCTGTCGGCAGGTGAGAAGCGGATGCTCGCCAAGGCACGTCAGATCCTCGTCGGTGAGCTCGCGCTCGCCGAGGGCACCGACGACGCCAAGGCCGAGATCATCCTCGATGAGGTTCTCGCAGCAGCGTCCTGACAGATGAACAACGTGACTGACCCGGCCGAAGTGCGCAGCGGAGGCCGGGTCATTGCTTTGGTGCCCGCTGCCGGGCGCGGGGAGCGTCTCGGGGAGGGCATCCCGAAGGCGTTCGTCACCCTGTGCGGTGTTTCCATGCTCCGGCTCGCGGTCGACGGGCTGATCGAGTCCGGAGTCGTCGACCGCGTGGTGGTGATCGTGCCCGCCGACCGGATCGATTCGGTGCGCGCCGAACTCCCCGAGGGCGTCGACGTCGTCGCCGGTGGCGCCGAGCGGACAGACTCGGTGCGCGCGGGGATCGCGGCCGCCGAGGATGCGGACCTGCTGCTCGTGCACGATGCCGCCCGTGCCCTGACCCCGCCGTCCCTGATCGCCCGCGTCGTGGCCGAGCTGCGCGCCGGCCGCGACGCCGTGGTTCCCGCCCTGCCGGTCTCGGACACCATCAAGACGGTGGACCTGCTCGGCGCGGTCACCGGCACCCCGGACCGCTCGGAACTGCGAGCCGTGCAGACGCCGCAGGGATTCACCGCGGATCTGCTTCGGCGTGCCTACGCGGCCGCCGACTCGCTGGCCACCGACGACGCGGGCCTCGTCGAGAGGATCGGCGGGCGGGTCCGGACCATCGTCGGGGATCCGATGGCCTTCAAGATCACCACCCCGCTGGACCTGGCGTTGGCCAGGGCGCTGGCGAACGACGAACCGATCGAGCAGTAGGGAGCCGGGCAACCGTGCGAGTGGGAATCGGCACCGACGTCCATCCGATCGAGGTCGGCAGGCCGTGCTGGATCGCCGGGCTGTTGTTCGCCGACGCGGACGGCTGCGCCGGTCACTCGGACGGCGACGTCGCCGCGCACGCGCTGTGCGACGCCCTGTTGTCGGCGGCGGGCCTGGGCGATCTCGGTTCGGTGTTCGGCACCGGCAGGCCGGAATGGGGCGGGGCGAGCGGCGCGGTGCTGCTGACCGAGGTGCGCAGGCTGATCGAGACCGAGGGCCTGCGGATCGGCAACGCCGCGGTCCAGGTGATCGGCAACAGTCCCAAGATCGGTCCCCGTCGGGCGGAGGCGCAGGACGTGCTCTCCGAGGTGCTCGGGGCCCCCGTCTCGGTCTCCGCGACGACCACCGACGGTCTCGGGCTCACCGGCCGGGGCGAGGGCATCGCGGCCGTCGCGACCGCGCTGGTACTTGACGCCGGTTCGGGCCGGTAAGATTGCACGTCGTGACCCTGCGCCTATTCGACACCGAGACGCGGGCCCTGCGTGATTTCCTTCCGCTGGTGCCCGGACACGCGTCTATCTATCTGTGTGGGGCGACCGTCCAGGGCGAGCCGCACATCGGCCATGTGCGCAGCGGCGTCGCGTTCGACGTGCTGCGGCGCTGGCTGCTCGCACACGACTACGACGTCGCGTTCATCCGGAACGTCACCGACATCGACGACAAGATCCTGAACAAGGCCGCCGACGCCGGCCGGCCCTGGTGGGAGTGGGCGGCGACCTACGAGCGCGCCTTCGACTGGGCCTACAGCCGGCTCGCCGTGCTGCCGCCCTCGGCGGAGCCGCGCGCGACCGGCCACGTGACCCAGATGGTCGAGATGATGCAGCGCCTGATCGACGCGGGCCACGCGTACGCGGCGGCCGGTGACGTCTACTTCGACGTGCTCAGCTACCCGCAGTACGGCGCGCTGTCCGGGCACAAGCTCGACGACGTGCACCAGGGCGAGAGCGCGGCCGAGGGCAAGCGTGACCCGCGGGACTTCACGCTGTGGAAGGCCGAGAAGCCGGGGGAGCCGTCCTGGCCGACGCCGTGGGGGCGCGGTCGGCCGGGCTGGCACCTGGAGTGCTCGGCGATGGCGGAGGCCTACCTGGGGTCGGAGTTCGACATCCACTGCGGTGGCCTGGACCTGGTGTTCCCGCACCACGAGAACGAGCTGGCGCAGAGCCGGGCGGCGGGCGACGGGTTCGCCCGGTACTGGCTGCACAACGGCTGGGTCACCATGGGCGGCGAGAAGATGTCGAAGTCGCTCGGCAACGTGCTGTCCGTGCCGAACGTGCTGAGGAAGGTTCGGCCGCAAGAACTCCGGTACTACCTGGGCGGGGCGCACTACCGTTCCATGCTCGAGTACTCCGATCACGCGCTGGAGGTGGCCGCGGAGTCCTACCGCGGGCTGGAGGCCTTCATCCTGAAGACCCGCGAGCGGGCGGGCGAGGTCCCGGTCGGCAAGTGGACCGAGGGTTTCGCGGCCGCGCTCGACGACGACCTCGCGGTGCCGAAGGCACTGGCCGAGATCCACGGCAGCAAGACCGAGGGGAACAAGGCTCTCGACGCAGGCGACCTGAGCGCGGCGGTGGAGATCGCCTCCCAGGTGCGGGCCATGATGGGCATCCTCGGGGTGGACCCGCTCGACCCGCACTGGGCCGACGAAGCCGACGACGGGTCGGCAGCCCACGCGGCGCTCGATGTTCTGGTCCGCGCGAATCTCGATGCGCGCCAGGAGGCGAAGGCGGAGAAGGACTGGGCCGCCGCCGACGAGATCCGGGACCGGCTCGCCGCGGCGGGCGTCGAGGTCACCGATACACCGAACGGACCCGAGTGGTCCCTCAAGACGAACCACAACGAAGCGGGACTGTGATGGCTGGCAATTCGAGCAGGCGCGGCGCCGTCCGCAAGAGCGGCACAAAGAAGGGTCAGGTCACCGGGTCCGGCGGCAAGGGCAGGCGGAGCCTCGAGGGGCGTGGGGCCACCCCGCCCGCGATCGAGCGCACCAAGCACCCCGCGGCCAAGCGGGCCCGGGCGGCGGCCAAGGCCGCGAGCACCGCTGGCAGGCCGGGCGGCAGCGCCCCGCGTGGGCGCGGCGGCTCGCCGCGCAAGGGCGACGACGGCCCCGAGAACGTGTTGGGTCGGAACCCGGTCCTGGAGTGCCTGCGGGCCGGCGTGCCCGCGACCGCGCTCTACGTCGCGGTCGGTACCGAGAGCGACGAGCGGCTCACCGAGAGCGTGCAGCTGGCGGCCGACGCGGGCATCTCGATCCTCGAGGTCCCGCGCACGGACCTGGACCGGATGAGTGCCAACGGGCTGCACCAGGGCGTCGCACTGCAGGTGCCCCCGTACCGGTACGCGCACCCGGACGATCTCATCGCCGAGGCCCGCAAGCAGCAGGAGCCCGCGCTGCTGGTGGCACTGGACAACATCACCGATCCGCGCAACCTGGGCGCCGTGGTGCGGTCGGTGGCGGCCTTCGGCGGTCACGGCGTGGTCATCCCGCAGCGCCGCAGCGCCAGCGTCACCGCGGTGGCGTGGCGCACCAGTGCGGGTGCGGCGGCCCGGCTGCCCATCGCGCAGGCCACCAACCTGACCCGGACGCTGAAGGACTGGGCGGCCAAGGGCGTGCAGATCGTCGGCCTCGACGCCGGGGGCGACACCACCCTCGACGAGTACGACGGCACCGGACCCGTGGTCGTGGTCGTCGGCTCGGAAGGCAAGGGCCTGTCCCGCCTGGTCCGCGAGACCTGTGACTCCATCCTCAGCATCCCGATGGCGGGCCCGGTCGAGTCGCTCAACGCCTCGGTCGCCGCGGGCGTCGTGCTCGCCGACATCGCCCGCCAGAGAAGGCGATAGGCGGCTGCGCCGCCCGTGCGCGATTGACGACCCTCTGGGGCTGCACCTCGCGCACAGTGCCTGACCAGGAGGTTTCCGTGGTCGACTCGACTGTCTGGCGGGAATTCGGCACGCCCCTGGTCGAGCCGACCGGGCGGGGACCGCTGGACGGGATGACCGTCGCGGTCAAGGACCTGTTCGACGTCGCCGGGTACCCGGTGGGTGCGGGCAATGAGCAGTGGCTGGCCGAATCCCGACCGGCGACGGCGACTGCGCCGGCCGTCGCCGCCCTGCTCGACGCGGGCGCGGCGATCGCCGGGATCGCTCGCTGCGACGAGTTCGGCTACAGCCTGGCCGGCACCAACCCGCACTACGGGACACCGCCCAATCCGCGTGCGCCCGATCGGATTCCGGGTGGTTCCAGCTCCGGTTCCGGCAGCGCCGTCGCCACCGGTGCGGCCACCGTCGGGTTGGGCACCGACACCGCCGGGTCGATCCGGGTCCCCGCCTCCTTTCTCGGGTTGTACGGGATCCGGCCGACGCACGGCGCGATCGTTCACGACGGCGTGCTCCCGCTGGCCCCGAGCTTCGACACGGTCGGATGGCTGGCCCGCGACCCGGACACGCTGCTCGCAGTGGGCCAGGTGCTGCTGCCCGCGGCGCAGGCGCGGCCGTTCGGGCGCGTGATCGTGTCCGACGACTTGACCGCGATCGCGTCGCCGCCGGTACGCGCGGCGGTCGACGCGGGCGTGGCCGCGTTGGAATCCGGTCCGGGTCTGCCCCCGATCGAGCGACTGCGACTGGACGTCGGCGGGCTCGGTGGCTGGGCGCACGCGTTCCGGATCGCTCAGGGCGCAGAGGCCTGGCGGGCGAACGGCGCGTGGATCGCCCGGCACCGCGACAGTCTCGGCGCCGACGTGCGGTCTCGGTTCGAAGCGGCCTCGAAACACACTCGGGCGCAGTGGATCCGGGCGTCGGACGAGGTGCGGCGGATAGGTGCCGCGATCGACCACCTGCTGGGCGACGACCTGTTGTTGCTACCGTCGGCGTCCTCGCTGCCGCCCACCCGGGAGCAGGCGACGATCGGTGGGCCGGTGATCGAGGCGGCCCGCGCCGCGACCTTCGAGCTGACGTGCATCGCCGGGTTGAGCGGACGGTGCGCGGTGAGCGTGCCGCTGCCCACCGACGACGGGATCCCGGTCGGGTTGTCCGTCATCGGGCCGCGCGGGCGTGATCTGGATCTACTGCGGCTGGCCCGCGCCCTGGTGCGCGCCCTTCAGCCTGGCTGAGGCGAGCTGCTAACGCGCTCGAATCGCACCTGTGCGCCAGGCACCAGCTGCGCGGCCCCGCCCAGGTCGACATCGACGACCACCGCGATCACCGGATATCCGCCGGTCACCGGATGATCCGCCAGGAACAGCACCGGCTGCCCGCCGCTCGGCACCTGCAGCGAGCCGGGCACCAGGCCCTCGCTCGCCAGCTCGGCGGTGCCGAGGCGCCGCAGCGGTTCGGCGCCCCGCAGCCGCGCGCCCACCCGGTTGCTGTCCGTCGACACCGTCCACGCCTGGCCGAACAGGGTGGCGACGGCGTCGCCGCCGAACAGGTCCGCCCGTGGCCCGAGCCGGACGCGCAACCGCGCGGGCGAGGGGGAGGTCGGCGGCGGCGGGATGATCTCGTCGGCGGGCCAGTCCCCGCTCAGCACGCCTGCGGGGAGGCGGTCGCCCGCTCGCACCGGCTCCGGGCCCAGCCCGGCGAGGGTGTCGGTCGCGCGACTGCCCAGCGTCGGCCGGACGTCCACCCCGCCACGCACCGCCAGGTAGCAGCGCAGGCCTTCCGTCGCGTTGCCGAGCGACAGGACATCGCCGTCGGCCAGGTGCACGGTGCTGTAGTCGGCGGTCGGGGCGTGGTTGACCGTCAGCGGGACGCGCGCCCCGGTGACCGCCACGGTCAGGCGGCCGTGGGCGCGGACAGCGAGCCCGCCGAGCGTCACCTCCACGGTCGCCGCCCGGGGATCGTTGCCCACCAATCGGTTTGCGCTGTCGTGTGATCCGCGGTCGGCGGCGCCCGACGCGCCGACGCCGAGCGCGCCGAATCCGGGCCTGCCACGGTCCTGGACCGTGGTCAGGGCCCCTGTGCGCAACACCTCGAGCCAAGCCACCCGATGATTGTCACCCATCGCCCGGCCGCGACAGTACGATCGCCGGATGGTCACCGCCGCGCTCTACGGGCTGGGAACAGCCGTGCCGTTGTTCATCGGCGCGATGGTGGGGCTTCGCTACGACCTGCCGCGTCCGCTGCTGGCGGCCCTGATGGCCTTCGGCGCCGGCACCATGGTCGCGGCGGTCTCGACGGAGCTGTTCCAGCCCGCGTTCGAGGCCGAGGGCGTGCTGATCGCCGGAACCGCCCTGATGGCGGGCGCACTCGTCTACGTGGTGTCCGATCACCTCATCGAGAACAAGCTCGGTGCGGCGGCCCTCGGTTGGGCGTTGATGCTGGGCGCCCTGCTCGACGGCATCCCGGAGAACACCGCGCTGGGTGTCTCGCTGAGCGCGGGTGGTGGCCTCGTGCTGCTCGTCGCGGTCGCGGTCGGCAATGTGCCCGAGGCGGTCGCGGGCGCTGCGTCGATGCGTGAGCAGCCGAATTTCAACCGCGGCCGGGCGGTGCTGCTGTGGTCGGTGACCGCCATCGTGCTGGTGCTGGTGGTGGTCGGCGCGCACGCTGCTGCCGACGCCATTCCGGATCGGCAGATCGCGGTCATCCAGGCGTTCGCCGGTGGGGCGACGATCGCGGTGCTCGCGGATTCGCTGATGCCGGAGGCATATCGGGAGGGCGGTTGGTGGGTCGGATTGTCCACCGCGCTGGGGTTTCTCGTCGCCTTCGCGCTCGGCGGCTAGCGCCCGCCCGCCCCGCCGCCCCCCCGCCCAACCCGCCCCGCCCCGCCCGCTGCGCCCCGCCTAACCCGCCCCGCCCCGCCCCGCCCGGTCCGCCGAGCGTGCACCTTCCGTCGCCGCCACGCGGGCGATGCTCCGGCAACTGCACGCTCGACGGGCCACCCGCGAATTGACCTCGACCGCACTTGAGGTTCTAGCCTGGTTGCCATGGCGTCGACCGACATCACGACCTCGCGACCCGACCGCGGCTGGCGGCAGTTGCTCGGCCCGGACCACCTCGGACCGATGGTGGTGCTGGCCGGTGGTGTCGCGCTGTACGCGATCAACATCTACCTGACCACCAGCCTGCTCCCGTCCGCCGTCGACGAGATCGGGGGAGTCCGGTTCTACGCGTGGGCGACCACGATCTTCCTTGTCGCGTCGGTGATCTCGGCGGTGCTGGTGAGCCGGCTGCTCGCGGCCGCGGGGCCGCGGGGCGCCTATCTCGTCGCGATCGGTCTGTTCGCGGCGGGCACCGTGGTGTGCGCCGCCGCACCCGACATGTTCGTGTTGCTCGCGGGGCGTGGCCTGCAGGGGTTCGGCGGTGGGCTGCTCAGCGGACTGAGCTACGCCCTGATCCGGTCCACCCTGCCTCAGCACCTGTGGGCCCGCGCCTCGGCGCTGGTCTCCGGGATGTGGGGCGTCGGGACATTCGTGGGACCCGCGCTGGGTGGCGTGTTCGCGCAGTTCGGTGCCTGGCGGCTGGCTTTCGTGGTCCTCGCGGTCCTGGCGGCCGGCATCGCGGCGATCGTGCCCAGGTACATCGCGGGTGATCGGATCGAGGGACGGAAGGTCGCGGTCCCGGCCGTCTCGATGCTGCTGCTGTCCGCGGCCGCGTTGCTGGTGAGCGTGGCGGGCATCGCGACGAGCGCGGCGCTGACCGCGGTCGGCGTGGTCGCCGGGGTGGCGCTGCTCCTCGTGTTCGTCGCGCACGAACGACGCTCGGCCAACCGAGTGCTCCCGGCCGTGACATTCGCGCCGCGAAATACCCTGAAGTGGACCTATGCGACGTTCGCGTTGCTGGCGGTCGCCTCGACCGCGGAGACGTTCGTGCCGCTGTTCGGTCAACGGCTCGGCGGCCTGGAACCGCTGGCGGCCGGGTTCCTCGGGGCGGCGCTCGCCGTCGGCTGGACCCTCGGCGAGATCTCCAGCGCGGGTGCCTCCCACCGGTCGACGGTGCGCGCCCTCGTCGTCACCGGTCCCGCGATGGTGGCGGTGGGTTTCCTGGTGGCGGCCGCGACTCAGCGTGGGGGTGCGACGGCGGGCGTGATCGGGGTCTGGGTCGCGGCGCTCGTGCTCGGCGGCGCCGGCATCGGGGTGGCGTGGCCGCACCTCGCGACCTTCGCGATGGGCGCCGCGGACGACGAGGTGGAGGGCGGCAAGGCGGCCGCCGCGATCAACACCGTGCAGTTGGTCGCCAACGCGGTGGGGTCTGCAATGGCCGGCGTCCTGGTGAATCTCGGTGGATCGATGGAAGATTCGGCGAAGCTGTTGTTCGGGTGCTTCGCCGTCTTCGCCGCCGCAGGGGTGTTGACCGCGTGGCGCAGCACGCGGCCGCGGGGCTCAGACCGCGACGAACCGGACCGTGTCTCCGGGCCGTAGCAGCGCGGGCGGTTCGCGGTCGACCTCCCACATCCGTTCGGTGGTGTGGCCGATCAGTTGCCAGCCGCCCGGCGACTTCCGCGGGTAGACACCGGAGAACTCGCCCGCCAGCCCGACCGCGCCCGCCGGCACCTCGGTCCGCGGGTCGTCTCGGCGGGGCACCCGCAGCCGGGGATCGCCGCCGACGAGGTACCCGAACCCGGGCGCGAACCCGGCGAATGCGACGGTCCAGTCGCTGCCCGTGTGAGCCGAGACGACGCCATCCGGCCCGAGGCCGGTCAGTTCGCCGACCGCGGAAAGGTCCGGTCCGTCGTAGTGGACGGGGATCCGTACCAGTGCACCCGCTTCCGTCGCCAGTCCGGTCGCGGGCCCGGTCTCGCGCAGCCAGCGTGCGATACCGGCTCGATCGGTGCGCTGGGGGTCGAACCGCACCAGGATCGTCCGGGCCGCCGGGACCAGGTCGACGATGCCGGCCGGGCGGCTGGCGTCCAGCGCCCGGTAGTGCGCGAGCACGGTATCGAGGTTTTCGAATTCGGCGAGCACCCCGCCGTCGCCGGCGTCGAGCAGGCGCATCAGACGAACGGCCCCACGCGAACGCCCGCGCCGTCGAGTCGCGCCCGGATGGCGGCGGCCATGGCCACCGCGGACGGCGAATCGCCGTGCACGCAGACGGATTCGGGCTGCGCGCCGAGCACCGTGCCTTCGACGGCCTCGATCTCCCCGTGCTCGACCATCCGCAGCACCCGCTCCGCGACGACCTCCGGATCCGCGAGCACCGCACCGGGCAGTCCGCGGGGCACCAGTTCGCCGGTCGGGGTGTAGCCGCGGTCGGCGAACGCCTCGGCCACCGTGCGCAGGCCCGCGGCCTCCGCCTCGGCCAGGAAGACCGAACCCGGCAGCCCCAACACCGGCAGGGTCGGGTCGTAGGCGACCACGGCCGCGACGACGGCGCGGGCCTGCTCGCGGTGATGCACGATTGCGTTGTACAGGGCGCCATGGGGTTTGACGTAGCCGACCGCGGAGCCGACGGTCTGCGCGAGGGCGTCCAGGCCACCGATCTGATAGATGACGTCCGCGGTCAGGTCCGCGGGCGCGATGTCGATGAAGCGGCGGCCGAAGCCGGCCAGGTCCCGATAGCCGACCTGCGCGCCGATCCGCACGGCCCGCTGCGCGGCGGACCTGCAGGTGCCCAGCAGTGTGGTCGGATCACCGGCGTGGAACCCGCACGCGACGTTCGCGCTGGTCACCAGGGTCAGCATGGCCTCGTCGTCGCCGAGTCGCCAGGCGCCGAAGCTCTCGCCGAGGTCGCTGTTGAGATCGATGGATGCCACGGCCTTCGATCCTAGGCCGCTCGGACCCAGGCCGCTCGGAGGGAACTCAGGCCGTGACCGGGACCCGTCCGGCGTTGCGGGCCCGGCGGGGTCCGACGAACCGGCAGATCAGGTAGATCACGAACGAGATGGTGGTGACGAAGCTCGACACCGGGACGCCGGGCGCCAGCGAGAGCAGGATGCCGCCGACCGCGGCTATCTCGGCGAACACGATCGACAGCAGCGTCGTCCGGAGCGGGCTCGAGGTGATCCGGGCCGCGGCGGCCGCGGGGGTGATCAACAGTGAGAGCACCAGCAGGGCGCCGACGATCTGGACGCCGAGCGCCGCTGCCACGCCGACGAGCACCGCGAACACGATCGCGAGCCCGCGAACCGGGACGCCGCGGGCCACCGCGACGTCCGGGTCGGTGCTCGCGAACAGCAGCGGGCGGTACACCACGACCAGCACCGCCAGCACCGCGACCGCGCACACCAGCAGCAGCTGGAGGCCGCTGTTGCCCACACCGACGATCTGGCCGACCAGCAGGGAGAAGCTGGTGCCGGTGCGCCCCGGATAGAGCCACATGAACAGCACGGACAGGCCGAGCCCGAACGAGAGGACCACGCCGATCACCGAGTCTCGTTCGCGCACTTTGGATCCGAGCAGTGCGAACAACACGGCGGCGAACACCGAGCCGACGATCGCACCGAGTCCGACGCTGATCCCGGCGAGCAGCGCGGCGGAGGCGCCGGTCAGCGACAGTTCGCTGGTGCCGTGCACCGCGAACGACATCTGCCTGCTGATGATCAGCGGACCGATCGCGCCCGCGAGCAGGCCGAGGATGGCCGCGGCGAGCAGGGCCTGCTGCACGAAGTCGTACTGCAGCAGGTCGACGGTGGCCTGCCAGTCGAACATCTTCGAAAACGTGTCGGCGAGCTTCTCGTTCATTCGTGTGCCTCGTGGTGGATGCCGTCGACGCCGGCGGAGCCGAGCGCGTCGATGGCGTCGCCGGTGCCGACGACGACGAGCCGTCCGCGCACGTGCAGCACCTCGACGTCGGTCTGATACAGCTCGGAGAGCACCTCCGAGGTCATCACCTCGGCGGCCGTGCCGATCCGGAAGCGCCCGTCGACCAGGTACAGCACGCGGTCGACCAGGGGCAGGATCGGGTTGATCTCGTGGGTGACGAACAGCACCGCGGTGTCGTGGCCGAGCCGGCGCTGGTTGATCAGGTCGGACACCCGGTGCTGGTTGGCCAGGTCCAGGCTGAGCAGCGGCTCGTCGCAGAGCAGCACCTTCGGATCGCCGACCAGTGCCTGCGCGACCCGCAGCCGCTGCTGTTCCCCGCCGGAGAGGGAGCCGACCGGCGCGTCGGCGAAGGCCTGGGCGCCCACCTGGTCGATGGCGTCGTCGACGATGATCCGGCGCGACCGGCGCGAGCGGAACCCGAGGCCCCAGCGGTGGCCGTCCACGCCGAGCCCCACCAGGTCGCGGCCGCGCAGCGGCAGGCCCTCGTCCATCGACTTCTGCTGCGGCACGTATCCGACATGGGAGTTCCCCGTCCGGGCGGGGGTTCCGGCGATCGTGGCGGTGCCGGCGGACAGCGGGAGCTGGCCGAGCAGGACCTTCAGGAGCGATGTCTTCCCGGACCCGTTGGGACCGAGGACCGCGACGAACTCGCCCTGCTCGACGCTCAGGTTCAGTTCGGACCACAGGGTGCGGTCGCCATAGGCCAGCCGGGCATGCCTCAGCTTGACGGCGGGTGTTCGGCTGACGCTCGGTGCGTCGGGAGCAGGGTGGGTCACGGGGCCATTCCGGGTCTGGTGATCACGAGGCTCATTGTTCGGCCAGCGTGACCGGCGGATTCGTTCTTCGGTGCGCGGCGGTGTCAGTGAGCGGCGTTCATGGCCGCAGCGAGCGCTTCGGCGGTTCGGGTCTGCCACTGAATGTAGTCGAATCCCTCGGGCAGGGTCTCGGTGACTTCGACGACCGGGATGCCCGCCGATTCGGCGGTTTCGCGGATGCTCTGGGTCGCCTTGTCCTGGGTCTGGCTGTTGTAGACCAGCACCTTCACCTTCTTGGCGGCGAGCAGGTCCCGCGTCGCGGCAACGGCGGCGGGCGGTGGGTCGTTGCCGTCCTCGATGGCCTTCGTGAAGTCCTCGGGGGTCTCGTCCCGGAGATCGGTGGCCACGAGCAGGTAGTGGGCGATCGGCTCGCTCTGCGCGACCGGCGCCTGCGGATGCCCGGCGGCGATGGAGCCGGTGATGGCCGTGATGGCGTGCAGTTGTTCGTGGAAGGTCGCGGCGTTGGCGGTGTACGCGGCGGCGTTCGCCGGGTCGATCGCGCCGAGCTCGGTGGCGATCTGGCTGGCGACGGCGTCCACGGTCGGGAGGTCGTACCAGACGTGCTCGTTCACGCCGCCGCTGTCGTGATCGTGGCCCGCATGCGAGTCGGGTTCGGACGCGGCGGGTTCCGCGGGGGCGGTCGTGGCGTCGGCCGGGGCGGCCGCGATCTCGGCGGTGTGGTCGTGGCCGTGGTCGCCGTGCAGGTCGGTCTCGGTGCCGTACAGGGCGAACGCGTCGACGGTGCGCTTGCCGGGGGTGCCGGCGAGTACGTCGTCGATGAACTCGTCGTATCCGCCGCCGTTGTAGACGACGAGGTCGGCGTCGGTGATGGCGGCGGCGTCCCGGGGGCTGGCCTCGAAGGAGTGCGGGTCCGCGGACGGGTCGGTGACGATCGAGGTGACGTCGGCCCGGTCGCCGGCGACGGCGGCGGCGACCGATCCCCAGACATCGGTGGACGCGACGATGTTGGCGCGCTGCCCGTCGGCGAGCGTGGTCGGGCCGGACCCGCCGTTCGGGTCGGACGAGCAGGCGGAGAGGGTCAATGCTCCCGCGAGCGCCAGGCCGACCGCGACACTCGCCGTCCGGCGCAGGGGCCGGGTCGGGGCGGTGCGCGGTGTCAGTTCTCCCAGAGGCATGGCCTAGATATTAATGGAAATCGTTTCCGTTGTACATTGGAGGGGGCGTGCTCGTGGTCACTCGCGCCATTGCGTACCGTCCCGTTATGCCCCGGTCCCGTCATCCGCGCCGCCAGGCGACGTTGGCGTCGCTCGCGGCGGAGCTCAAGGTCTCCCGAACCACGGTCTCCAACGCCTACAACCGCCCTGATCAGCTGTCCACCGAGCTCCGGGAACGGGTGCTCGAGGCGGCCAAGCGGCGTGGCTACCCGGGCCCGGATCCGGTTGCCCGCTCGCTGCGTACCCGCAAGGCCGGGGCGGTCGGCCTGCTGCTCACCGAGGCGTTGAGTTACTCCTTCCGGGATCCGGCCGCGATGAGCTTCCTGGCCGGGCTGGCGGAGTCGTGCGAGGCGGCCGGGCAGGGGCTGCTGTTGATCCCGGCCGGGCCGGGACGAGACGACGTCCAGTCCGCGGCGGTGGTCCAGCAGGCCGGGGTGGACGGGTTCGTCGTCTACTCGGTCGCCGACGACGATCCGTACCTGGCCGCGGTGCTCGAGCGGCGACTGCCGATGGTGATCTGTGATCAGCCGCGCGAGATCGAGGGTGCATCACTGGTCGGGATCGACGATCGCGGCGCGATGCGCAAGATCGCGGACTACCTACTGTCCCTGGGGCACAAGGACATCGGCGTCATCTGCATGAGGCTCGGCCGGGACCACCGGGACGGTGTAGCGGACTCCGCTCGGCTCGATTCACCCAACTTCCACGTCCAGCGCGAGCGGATCGCCGGCGTGCGCGACGCCCTCGCCTCGGCCGGGCTGGACCCGGGATCGTTGACGATCATCGAGCGAGCGGAGCACAGTTCCATGGCCGGTCACTCGGGGGCCGAGCAGGCGCTCGCGACCAATCCGCGGATCACCGCGCTGCTGTGCACCACCGACGTGCTCGCGCTCGGCGCCCTGGACTTTGCCCGCTGGCGCGGCATCGACGTGCCGGGCCAGCTGTCCATCACCGGATTCGACGGGGTCGACGAGGCGCTGCGCGAGGGCCTGACCACCGTCCGTCAGCCCGCGGAGGAAAAGGGCCGGCGAGCGGGGGCGTTGCTGCTGACGCCGTCGCACTCCGGTGTCGCGACGGTCGAGATGCTGGAGACCGAACTGGTGCGCGGTCACACCGCGGCCCCTCCGACCACCTGACAGGCGGCGGCGGACCCGTGGCGTCGACTCAGTAGCGGGCGAAGTTCTGGGTGGCCCAGGCCCAACCGTCCGGTCCGACGTGGTAACCCACGCCCATGTCGGTGATGTCGGGGTTCAGCATGTTCATGTTGTGGCCAGGTGACCTGATCCACTGCTGAACGAGCTCCTCGGCGGAGGCCCCCTTCCAGTTCTGGAGGACGTTCTCCGAGGCGAGTTGCCAGCCGCGCGGGATCTCCTTGCTATACGCCGGGTTGTGCGACAACTTCCCGGCCTGACCGAGCCGGGTGCTCCAGGCCTGGGCCACCTCCGAGATGTCCGCGTTCACCTTCAGCGTCGGTAGGCCGTTCCGTGCGCGGTGGTCGTTGGTCAGTTTCGCGATGTCCGCCGACATCTGGTCGGCCGCAAGGTCGGCCGACGATGAGCCCAGGGACGTTTCGCAGGCCGAGGATCCGAACGGCGACTCGGGCTGCTGCATGAGGCTGCACGAAGGTGAGCTCCAGCCGACCGCGTCGGCCGAGGCTGTCGTGGGTCCAGCGAGTACGCCACCCACGACGGCCGCCGAGATCAAGCCGACGCGAAAGAAATCCCATGGTGAACGAATAGCTCTGCGCTCCTACAGTATTGGGAAACGTTACGCGCATCGCATGTGAGCTGTCCATCAGGAGATGGTGGGTGCTGCCGAGATGTACCGAGCGTGCGGCGATCGGGAACGGGGAGACTTGGCCAGCTAGCCCCGGAACACCAGCAGCGGCACGTGCAGCTCGGCGGACGTCAGCGATCCGTGGTGACCGATCAGCATGGACTGGAGGGGCTCGGCGCCCGTCCGGATCAGTGCGCTCGATCCGCGGGCGATCGCGATCACGTCACCGATCCGCTCCGTGGCCGCGGGGGTGACGGTCGGGCCGAACCAGCCTTTGTCGATCGCCTCGGCGCGGGTCAGCACCGCGAACTCGTCGCCGAGGCGATCCCGCCACGTTCGGGCCACCTGGTCGGCGGCGCCATCGTCCGTGTAGACGTGCCGGGCCCTGGGCTCCCCACCGATCAGGCGGACGCCCTCCCTGAGGTCGGCCGACGCGTCGATGTCCACGGGGGACCGCACCTCGACCATGCCGTGATCGGCGGTGACGACCAGCGCGCCGTCGCGGGGCAGCCGTTCCGCGAGCTGCCGCGCCATCAGGTCGACCTGCGCCAACTCGAGGACCCAAGCGGGCGACGCCGGCCCCCTGGCGTGGCCGGTCAGGTCCAATTCACCGTGGTACGCGTACACCAGCGAGCGCGAACCCAGGCGCAGCGCGTTCGCTGACGCGTCGACCAGGTCGCCGAGCGAGAAGCTCGGCAGAAACTCCCCGCCGCGTAGCGCGGCCCGGGTGAGCCCGGAACCGCCCTGATAGGGCGGGGCCACCCTCGACACGGTGACCCCATCCGCGGCGGCGCGCTCGAAGGCGGTCGGGCTCGGCTGGAACTCCTCGGGGACCAACTCCTTGAGCAGGTCTACCCGTGGGCCTTCGCCATGCAGGCGCCACTTGAGCGGATTCATCAGCCGGTCCTGTCCGGGCGCGGGGATGAGGTAGCCGACCACCCCGTGCTGCCCGGCCGGGACTCCGGTACCGAGCGAGGCGAGGCTGGTCGCAGTGGTCGTGGGAAAACCCGCGGTCAGGATGGGCCCGAGTCTGCTCGAGAGAAAGGGCGCGGCCTCGGGGTGGGACGCCAGCAGTTCGGCACCGAGCCCGTCGATCAGCAGAACGCAGACTCTGGAGACGCCGGAGAGGTCGAGGCCGATCCGATCCGTTTCGCCGGCCACGCCGAGATGAGCGAGCACGGAGGGAACAAGGTCGGACAGCGTCGCCTGGCCGTACCGCGGTGCGAGGAGCATGACGCCAGGCTATCCGTGGGGGCCGGAAACGGACCTGAACTGAGCTCCGTTTCCGGCGTAGCGTGCTGACCTGCGGATTTGACGCTGTGTTTCTGTTCGCGTAACTTTTGTCGAGTCAGAGCGACACGGACACCGACCCGGGCCGAGAGGCCGGGGACACGAGGTTGGACGTAGGCGCCTGGTAATCCTTGAAGTTGTAGCCGGTTTCGATCGGTTGTGCTTCGTTGCCTTCACAATCTGGCGGGTGCGGTTTTGACCGGGTCTGCTCGATGAGATAGGCTGGAACAGTTGCCCCGGAGTGACCGAGAACGTGTTTCTCGGTGGCGATGGTGTGTGCGTGTTCTTTGAGAACTCAACAGTGTGCC
>NZ_JBHTCS010000031.1:0-5313 GCF_042665615.1 Rhodococcus daqingensis
ACATCGAACTCCGAATACGACAGCAACTCACCCTCAAACGACAACGCCACCGCTCCCGGCGACGCCACCACCCGAGCATCGAACAACGACACCAACGTGCCATCATCGAGCGCACGCTCAGTGGCATTCCAACCCGACACCACCAACTCCCGCTCGGTGGAAGCGAGCAGATCGATGTCTCCGACACGACCGTGCGGCTCCGCCACCACGGAGTCGAGGATGCGCAGGAACCTGTCCCCGAACCCGGCCACCGTCGACCCGTCGAAGAGGTCCGTGGCGTACGTCATCAGGACGGACATCCCCGTGAGCCCACCGTGCTCATCGATCGACTCCGTCATGTTGAGCTGGAGGTCGAACTTCGCGACCTGCTCGTCGTAGTCGAGTGCGCGGATGTTCAGGCCCGGCAGTTCGAATGCCGCCATGCCCTGGTTCTGGAACGACAGCATGACCTGGAACAGTGGGTGCCGCGACTGCGATCGCGCCGGGCTCAGCACCTCGACCAGCCGCTCGAACGGCACGTCGGCATGACCGAAGGCGCCGAGGTCGTTCTCCCTGGTCTGCGCCACCAGGTCCGCGAACCGCGCCCCCGGATCCACCTGGGTGCGTAGCACCAGGGTGTTGACGAACATGCCGATCACGTCGTCGAGCGCGGCCTCGCCACGTCCGGCGATCGGGGTACCGACCGCGATGTCCGATGTGCCGCTGAGCCGGGCCAGCAAGACCGACAACGCCGCATGGATCACCATGAACAGGGTGGTGTTCTGTTCGCGGGCAAGGTCGTTGAGGGCGGAGTGCAGACTCCCATCGATCTCGAACCGATGTGCGCCGCCGCGATACGACGAGACGGCAGGACGCGGCCGGTCGGCGGGCAGATCGAGCTGGTCGGCCAGGCCTGCCAGGGTGGACGTCCAGTACGCGAACTGTCGCGAGATCAGCGACTCCGGGTCGTCCTCCGACCCCAGCACCTCGCGCTGCCACAGACTGAAGTCGGCGTACTGCACGGGCAGCGCCGTCCACGTGGGGGACCCACCCGCGCTGCGCGCCGCGTACGCCACCATCACGTCACGGGCCAACGGCGACATCGACCAGCCATCGGCGGCGATGTGGTGCACAACCAGGCCGAGGACGAACTCGGTGTCGGAGAACTCGAAGAGCGTCGCGCGCAACGGAACCTGAGCACTCACGTCGAATCCGACCGAAAACATCTCCCGCAGGTACCGCTCCGGGTCGTCCCCGGTGGCCTTGACCACGCCCAGTTCGACCGGGCTGTCCGCCGGATCGAGGATCACCTGGGCCGGCCCGAACTCCGTGTCCGGGTACATGGTCCGCAGCGACTCGTGTCGCTCGACCACATCTCCGATGGCCGCTCGCAGAGCATCGACGTCCAGGTCGCCGGCGAGGTGGATGGCGAGCGGGATGTTGTACGCGGTGGAACTCGTGTCGAACCGGTTGAGGAACCACATCCGCTGTTGCGCGAGCGACAGTGGGATCTGGTCGGGTCGCTCGCCGGCGGTGAGGGCAACACGCCCACCCGCACCTGCGTGCTGCTCGACCCGAGCGGCCAGATCGCCGACCGTGGACGCCTCGAACAGCGCCCGCACCGGGACCATCGTGTCCAGGGCCGCGCCGAGTCGCGCGGTGACCTGCGTCGCGATCAGAGAGTTGCCGCCGAGCTCGAAGAAGTCGTCATCGAGCCCCACCCGCTCGATACCGAGAACATCCGCGAACGTGGCCGCGACCACTTCTTCGACGGGGGTGGTCGGTGCGCGGAAGGCGCGGGTCTCGAACACCGGTGCGGGCAACGCCTTCCGGTCCAGCTTGCCCACCGGTGTACGCGGGATCTCGTCGAGGACCATGATCGCCATCGGCACCATGTGCGCGGGGAGAGTCTGGCCGATCGCGGCCTTGAGCACCTCGAGTTCGACCTCGATCCCCTCGGAGGGCAGCACGTACGAGACGAGCGACGTGATGCCCCCGGCCCCCTCGTGCCCCAGGGTGACCGCGAACTCGATGCCGGGCTGCGCGCTCAGGGCCGCGTCGATCTCCCCGAGCTCGATGCGGAAGCCGCGAACCTTCACCTGGAAGTCCGACCGTCCCAGGTACTCGATTTCGCCACGGCCCGTCCAGCGTGCGAGGTCGCCGGTGCGGTACATCCGCTCTCCGCGCACGCCATAGGGATACGCCACGAATCGGTCCGCCGTCAGATCCGGACGGCCACGGTAACCCCGGGCCAGCGCCGGCCCGCACAGGTAGAGCTCGCCCACCACGCCAACCGGTACGGGGCGCAGCCGGGCGTCGAGCACCACCGTCCGCACTCCACCCACCGGGCGACCGATCGTGATCGGCTCACCGGGGACGAGCGGCCCCGTGGAACTCGCGAGAACCGTCGCCTCGGTCGGACCGTAGCCGTTGATGAAGTTGCGGCCCGGCGCCCACCTCGCCACCAACTCCGGCGGGCACGCCTCGCCGGCGACCATGACCGTGACCAGGTCTGAAAGACCGCTCGGATCGATCGACGCGAGAGCGGCCGGGGTGACCACCGCATGCGTGACCCGTTCGCGCCGCAACAGATCAGCCAACTCGGCTCCGCCGTAGATCGTCGGCGGAGCGATCACCATCGCGGCACCCGACCCCACCGCGAGCAGCAGCTCGTACACGGACACGTCGAAGCTCGGCGACACGAAATGCAGAACCCGGGAGCTCTCCGACGTCGAGAACAGCGTGCGCTGCTGGCCGCAGGCGTTCGCCAGGTTCGCGTGCGTGACGAGCACACCCTTGGGCCGACCGGTGGAACCGGAGGTGTAGATCGCGTAGGCCGGGTGCTCGAGCCGCAGCGGCGCGATGCGGTCGGAATCGGTTACCGGCGCCGCCGACTCCGCCCGGCACTGCGCCTCGACACCGCCCTCGTCGAGAGCAAGCCAACGCACCGAACCCGGAAGCTGATCGATGAACTGCCCCAGGGTCACACCGATCACGGCGCCCGAATCGGACACCATGTGCTCAACCCGATCCACCGGATACTTCGGATCGACCGGCACGAACGCGGCGCCGGACTTCACCACGGCCCACACCGCGAGCACCGACTCCAGGGACCTCGGCACGGCCACCGCCACCGCGGTCTCCGGACCCGCGCCACTCGCGATCAGCACCCGCGCCAGGCGCGAGGACCGCTCGTCCAGCTCACGGTAGGTCAGCACCCGCCCCTCGTCGGACAGCGCGAGCGCCTCCGGATCCAATGCCGCTGCCCCCGTCAGGATCTCCGCGAACGTCAGCGGCTGGGCAAACCTCCCCGTGCTGTCCGCCGCGCCCGACCGGTCCACGAGATCGGTCAACTCGTCGGGCGCCAGGATCTCCACGTCCCCCACCGCGATGGTGGGCTCCGCCACCACCGAGTCGAGGATGCGCAGGAAGCGGTCCACGAAGCCGGACACCGTTCCCTCATCGAACAGATCCGTCGCGTAGACGAACTCGGCAGCCATGGGGCCTGCACCGTCGGACACACCACCCGACAGCGTGAGCTGAAGGTCGAACTTCGACAGGTCGACCCGGACCTCGTCGGCGGAGACGCTCAGTCCGGGAAGCTCGAGCTCGGCGCCCGCCATGTTCTCGAACGAGAGCACCACCTGGAACAGGGGGTGCCGCGCCGTCGACCGGGACGGGTTCAGGACCTGCACCAGGCGCTCGAACGGCACGTCGGCATGACCGAATGCGGCGAGGTCGCTGTCGCGCACGCGGACGAGCAGGTCGGTGAACGACTCCTCCCCGTCGACCTCGGCGCGCAGCACCAAGGTGTTCACGAACATCCCGATGATGTCGTCGAGCGCCTGCTCGCCGCGACCCGCGACCGGCGTGCCGACGGAGATGTCCGAGGTGCCGCTCAACCGGGCGAGCAGCACCGTCAACGCGGCGTGCATGACCATGAACAGCGTGGCGCCATTGGCCCGGGCGAGTGCGATCAGGCCGGCATGGGTGTCCGATGAGATCTCGAAGCCCAGCCGACCACCCTGGAACGACTGCACCGCGGGACGCGGACGATCCGAGGGCAGGTCCAACTGGTCGGGCAGGCCGTCGAGCTCAGCCTTCCAGAACGCGATCTGCTTGGCGGACAACGACTCCGGGTCATCCTCGGAGCCGAGGAGCTCACGCTGCCACAGGCTGTAGTCGGCGTACTGCGCGGTCAGGGGCGACCACGTGGGGGCGACACCCTCGGCTCGCGCGGTGTAGGCGGCCATCACGTCACGTGCGAGGACGGCCCAGGACATCCCGTCCGCGGCGATGTGGTGCAAGACCATCGCCACCGCGAGCTCCTGCTCGGCCCCTTCTGAGAGCTCGAACACCCGGACGCGAATGGGGATCTCGCTCGTGACATCGAAACCCGCCCCGGCGAATTCCGCCAGGCGTCGCGGCAGCTCCGCCGCGGTCACGGACTCGGTGACCTGCGTGGGATCAGCCGTCAGGTCGATCTCACCGCTGGGGATCACCACCTGATGGGCACCCGAGCCGGAGTCCGGGTACACCGTGCGGAGCGACTCGTGCCGGTCGATCACGTCGGAGAGTGCCGCCGCGAGCGCCGCGATGTCGACGTTGCCGACCAGCCGAACCACGAACGGGAGATTGTAGGTCGCCGCCGTCGTGTCGTACTGGTTCAGGAACCACATCCGCTGCTGCGCAGGTGACAACGGGATGAAGTCCGGTCGTGGACGCGAGATCAGCTGCGGCCGTGCATCACCCGTGCCCACCGCCAACTCGGCGCGAGCAGCGATTCCGGCGACGGTGGGCGCCTCGAACAATGTCCGGACACCGAGCCGGACGTCGAAGGCCGCACCGATCCTCGACACCACCTGATTGGCGACGAGCGAGTCCCCACCGAGTTCGAAGAAGCTGTCGTCGATCCCGACCTGCGGCACGTGCAGCACATCCGCGAAGATTCCGGCGACGATCTCCTCGGTGGGCGTGCGAGGCGCCCGGAACGCGGCACGCCCGGACACGAAGATCGGCGTCGGCAGGGCCTTGCGGTCGAGCTTGCCGCTCGCGTTCACCGGGAACGCCTCGAGCACCACCACGACGGCGGGGACCATGTACGCGGGCAACGAGCGCCCGACCATCACCTTCAGCTCATCGACGTCGATCGCCGCACCCTCGACGGGGACGACGTAACCGACGAGTTGCTCACCGGAGTGCAGATCGCTCCGCACCACGGCCACCGACTGGGCGACCCGCTGATCCACCAGCATGGCCGACTCGATCTCACCGAGCTCGATCCGCAAACCACGCAACTTCACCTGGAAATCCGTACGCCCGATGTACTCCAAC
>NZ_JBHTCS010000032.1:0-14675 GCF_042665615.1 Rhodococcus daqingensis
TGTCCCCGGCCTCTCGGCCCGGGTCGGTGTCCGTGTCGCTCTGACTCGACAAAAGTTACGCGACAAACCTCAGAACACCAAAACGCCTGGTCGGACGCGGTGACCGTCTTCCGGACGTCAGATTCGCGTGCCTCGCAGCGTTTCCAGCGGCGAGTTCGGCAGGTGAATCCACCCCTCCCGCTCCGCCACCTCCCGATCCGGATCCGCGGGCAACTCTGTCTTGCCGAGCGCGGCCGCTCGTGCCACGACGGCGGCCACCACCGCGTCGAAGGCGTCGTCGGATTCCCGGCACAGCCACTCCGCCTCGCCGAGGTCCAGCCACGGGGCCGCCTCGGCGAACCCGGTGACGAGTTCGGTGAGTGCCGCCCGGTTCATCCGTCCCTTGTAGCCGCGCGCGGGCAGTCCCCAGCCGAGGAGAGCGGCCGCCGGGTACACCTCGACCGCGCGTCCCGAGACCCGGCTGGCCTCGACTTCACGTTCTCGAAGCTCGGCGAGCAGGCCCGCGCAGCGGAACGCCACGTGTGCGATGCGATCGGCGGAGACGCTGAGCGGGGACAGACCCGTCGAGGCGCGGACGAGAAGATCGGTGCGTCTCATCGCCAACGGCCGGCGGCCGTCCTTGCTCTCCAGGTCGTTGGTCGCCTGCAGCGTGCCGGTGTCGTGTTCGGTCAGGAATCGGACGAACGCCTCGGGCCACCCGAACGGCGAGTCGATCCCCGTTCGCTCGGATCCGCGGACCGCCTCGACGATCTCCGCGTTGCCGACGCCCAACCACAGGTTCTCGACCCTCGCCGCGCCTCCGGACCAGGCGATCACCGCGACCGCGGTCTTCCTCGGCTCGGCCGCGAGGTCCACACCCACAGTTCGCATCACACGAGGCTAGGGGCGTGCGCCGCCGCAGGGGGCTAGGCGGTGGTGCGAGGGGAGCGTGCGGGGCGCTCGAGTCGGCCGTGCGACTCCGCCCGCAGCTTCAGCAGGTAGAGCCCGGAGACGGACGCGACGATGAGCCACAGCACGGCGACCTCGACATCCAGGCCGTAGATGCCGATGGCGGCACCGACGAGTCCGGTCACGAAGACGCAGGCACTGAGGGTCTTGAGGGCTGGCGGGGCGATTGTGGTCATGTCGAACACCTACTAGGCAGTCATTCGGCGCCTCGAACTCACGCCGCTTTCCGGTTTCTACTCCGTCGAGAATTACGCATCTCGGGTGCGTAAGACTCCTGAGCCGCATTTCCGCACAAAACGCTAGCGGCGAGGTCCCGACAATCCCGGCAGGCGCGGCGGCGTTATCCAAATCGAGACATTTGTCGAACTCGAGGCAATTCGGAAGTCTTGTCCGAACGGTTATCCAAGGCCACGGCCACCTCACTCCCCGCTTAGTTAGATTGTGAGCGGCCGCGATCCGGACCGGCAGTTGCGCAGAATCGAGCGGGAAGGCCCAACCGATGACCCGTACTTCCACGCTCGTGATGCTGTCCCTGGTCGCAACCATGGCGTCGACCGCGGTACTCGCCGTCGGCGCTCCCTCGGCGGCGGCGAATCCGTTCTGCGGCGGTTCCGGCAGCGGCGGGAGCAGCGGGTTCGGCAGCACCGGCGGCGCGGGCAATCCGATTCCCTGGTTGAACGGCCAGGACGGGCGGCTTCCCAACCTCAAGGGCAAGACCCGGGCGATCGAGCATGTCACCGGCCTGAACGGCCCCAACGACACCGCCCGGCGGTTCAACGTGGTCGGCACCGATCTCGGCATCATGTGGGACAACGGCGCGGGCCAGGTCCTCACGGCGTTCGGCGACACCACCGGACTGAGCCAGGCTCCGCTGTGCGAAGGGCTGGTGGGCGACTGGCGGAGCAACGTGCTCTTCCGCAGCTCCGATCGCGACCTCAGCGACGGGATGAGCATCGACAGCTCTCCCCTTGACCGGCCGAACCACTCGAAGGAATTCCTCCCGAGCAAGAAGATCCCCGGCGTCGAACACACCGTCATCCCGACAACCGGAATCTCCGTCAACGGGGTGCAGTACATCAACTACATGTCCATCCGCAGCTGGGCGGCGCCCGGCGAATGGGTCACCAATTACTCCCAGATCGCCTCCTCCACCGACAATGGCGAGACATGGACACCGCGCCCGGAGTCGATCCGGCTCAATGTCCTCGACGACGCCCTGGCACGGGCGAATCTCCCGGCGACCGGAAATCAGAACTTCCAGATGGGCGCCTTCGTCAAGCACGACGGCTTCGTCTACAACTTCGGCACGCCGTCGGGTCGGTCCGGGCAGGCCCGGCTCTCCCGCACCCCGGAGGCCTCGATCCTGAACGTCGCCGGCTACGAGTACTGGGACGGCGCCGGCTGGGTGGTCGGCAACCCGGCCGTCGCGGTGCCTGTCCTGGACGGCCGCGTCAGCGAGCTGTCGGTACAGTACAGCGCCTACCTGGGCAAGTTCATCGCGCTGTACTCCAACGAATCGAGCGCGCTGGTCATGCGGACCGCGCCGGTGCTGACCGGGCCGTGGAGCGCACCGGAAACACTGGTCAGCAGCGCGACCGTGCCCGGCCTGTACGGCGCGTACATGCACCCCTGGTCGGAGGGCGAGGATCTGTACTTCCTGGCCACGACGTGGTCCGACTACAACGTGATGATGATGCGCACCAAGCTCAGCCGCTGACCCCGACGAACGAGAGCCCCGCCGACCGCACTGGTCGACGGGGCTCTCGGCCGTCACGGGTCACTCCGAGACGTTGACCATCTCGTGGTCGGCGACGGTGCCCGCCAGCACGCGCAGGTGGTCGTCGGCGCTGCCGAGCGTGTGCTCGATCGCGACGAGCCGGGACACGTAGTGCCCCACCGGGTACTCGGCGGTCATGCCGATGCCACCGTGCATCTGGATGGCCTCCTGGCCGATGTGTCGCGAGGCCCGTCCGATCTGCAGCTTGGCCCGCGAGGCGATCGTCGGGTCGACCACGCCATCCGCCAGCGACATCGTCGCGTACAGGCTCATGCTGCTCGCGAGCTCCAGCGAGACGTACATGTCCGCCGCACGCTGCGTCAGGGTCTGGAACTTCGCCAGCGGAACACCGAACTGCTTGCGCTGCTTGAGGTACTCGGTGGTCAGCCGCAGCGTCTCCGCCATCGCACCCACCGCCTCGGCGCACAGCGCGGCCTGCGCGCGCACCTCGGACGCGGTGATCGCGGCGGTGACATCGCCGCCGCCACCGAGCTGCTCGGCCGGCGCCTCGGCGAACTCGATCTGGGCGCCGCGGAGCCCGTCGTGGGTGGCGTAGCCGCGCCGCGTCACGCCCTCAGCGGCGGCGTCGACCAGGAACAGGCCCACTCCCCCTCCGGGCAGGGTCGCGCTGACGACCAGGGTGTCGGCGCAGTCGCCGTGCAGCACCGGGTTCTTGCGGCCGGTGAGGACCCAGCCGTCGCCCCGCGCGGTGGCGGTCGTCGAGACCACCATCGCGGGCCACCGGCTGCCGGGCTCGGCGTGCGCGAACGCCGGCAGCACGGTGCCCTCGGCGACCCGGGGCAGGTAGCGCGCGCGCTGGTCGGCCGAGCCGGCGTCGGCAATCAGCCCACCGGCGAGCAGGACGGCGAGGTACGGCTCCGGCGCCAGCGACCGGCCGATCTCGTTCATCACGGCCATCGTCTCGACCGGTCCGGCGCCCATCCCGCCGTCCTCCTCGGCGAACGGAAGCCCGAGCAGGCCGATCTCGGCGAAGCTCTTCCACACGTCCTGGCTCCAGCCGAGGTCGGTGGCGGTGACGGCGTTGCGCTTCTCGGCGTCGTAGCTGCGGCTGAGCAGCTCACGGGTCGTGTCGCGCAGCATGACCTGTTCGTCATTGAGTTCGAAGTCCATTGCGGCGCCTCACAATCCGAGGATCGAGGAGGCGATGATGGTGCGCTGCACCTCGCTCGATCCGCTGTAGATGGATACCTTTCGGTAGTTCAGGTAGGTCGGGGCGGCATGCTGCGCCCAAGACGGCGAATCGATGTCGCCCGCCTCGAACGGCAGCGAATCGGGGCCCGCGACGTCCATGAGGATCTCGGTGGTGGCCTGCTGCAGCTCCGATCCGCGCAGCTTGAGCAGTGAGGATGCCGGGTTCGGCTTGCCGTCCGCGGAACCCGCGACCACGCGCAGCTGGGTGAGCTCGAGGGCGAGCAGCTCGTTCTCCAGCTCAGCGAGCCGCGCCGCGAACAACGGGTCCTGCAGCAGGGTGCCGTCGCCGACGCTGGTCTGCGCGGCCAGCTCCTTGGCCTGGGCCAGGCGCACCTTCGAGGTGCCGACCCGGGTGACGCCGGTGCGCTCGTTGCCGAGCAGGAACTTCGCGTATCCCCAGCCGGCGTTCTCCTCGCCCACGAGGTTCTCGGCCGGGACGCGGACGTCCTCGAACCACACCTCGTTGACCTCGTAGCCGCCGTCGATCAGCTTGATCGGGCGGACGGTGACGCCGGGGGTCTTCATGTCGATGAGCAGGAACGAGATGCCTGCCTGCCGCTTCGGGGCGTTCGGGTCGGTGCGGACCAGGCAGAAGATCCAGTCCGCGTGCTGCGCCAGCGTCGTCCACGTCTTCTGACCGTTGACGATGTAGTCGTCTCCGTCGCGGACGGCTCGGGTCTTGAGCGAGGCGAGGTCGGAACCCGCCTCCGGCTCGGAGAAGCCCTGGCACCACCAGATGTCGAGGTTGGCGGTGGCGGGGAGGAACTTCTCCTTCTGCTCCTGCGAGCCGAAGGCCGCGATGACCGGCCCGACCATGTCGGCGTTGAACGCCAGCGGGTCCGGCACGGAGGCCAGCTGCATCTCGTCGAGCCAGATGTGCCGCTGCACGGGAGTCCAGTCGCGGCCGCCCCACTCGACCGGCCAGTTCGGCACCGCGAGCCCGTTGGCGTTGAGGATCGCCTGGGTGGTCTTGAAATCGTCGGCGGTCAGCTCGCCGCCGCGGGCAGCCCGCTCGCGGATGTCGGCCGGGACCTGCGTGGTGAAGAACGCGCGCATCTCGTCGCGAAACGCGAGTTCCTCGTCGGTGAGTTTCAGATTCATTGTGTGCTTTCTGTGTCAGATCGCCGAACCCCGGTCGAGCCGAGCCGAGGGCGCACGCCCACATAACTAAGCGCACGCTCATTTCCTAAGCGCATGCTTATACTTGTCCCGCCGACAGGTGTTGTCAAGGTCGAACGTGATGCGGAGGCGAGGGTGAGCGAATCGGTGGCGGAGACGACGCCCGGCGTGGTGAGCAGCTCCAAGGCCGCCGCGCGGATCCGTGCGGCGGCCGTGGAGGCGTTCGCCGAGAAGGGCTACGGCGGGACCACCACCCGCGACATCGCCGCACGTCTGGGCCTGAGCCCGGCCGCGATGTACCCGCACTACAAGTCCAAGGAAGAGCTGCTCTACGCGATCAGCTTCGAGGGCCACCAGCGATGCGTCGAACTGCTCACCGACGCCGACCCCGTCGACGCGCCACCCGCGGCGAGGCTGCGCGCGGTCGTCGGCGCCTTCACTCGCTGGCATGCCAAACACCACGCCCGCGGACGGGTGGTCCAGTACGAGCTGACCGCGCTCTCGCCCGAGCACTACCGCACGATCATCGGGCTCCGCCGCGACGTGAACCGGATCGTCAAGCGGATCGTCAAGGCCGGCGCCGCGAACGGCTCGTTCGTCGTCCCGGACGTCGAGGGCGTGACCCTCGCGATCACCTCGCTGTGCGTCGACGTGTGCCGCTGGTTTCCCGGCGGCGGCTTCACCGAACCGGATCAGGTCGCGGAGCTGTACTCCGAACTGG
Source organism: Rhodococcus daqingensis (assembly GCF_042665615.1). Classification (NCBI taxonomy): domain Bacteria; kingdom Bacillati; phylum Actinomycetota; class Actinomycetes; order Mycobacteriales; family Nocardiaceae; genus Rhodococcus; species Rhodococcus daqingensis. The sequence goes on from NZ_JBHTCS010000032.1 coordinate 5,778, forward strand.
CCCTTCGCCTCGTCGCGGCCACGGCCTGACCGTCAGCCCCGACCGCCACCGGGTTCCGCGCGCGAGGTCAACGCCAGGATGTCCCCGTACAGGACGCTCTGGTACGTCCCCATCAGTTCCTCCACCCCGCCGAACTGATCGCCGACGTGATGGGTGTTCGCCGCCGACAGTTCCCGGCTACCCGAGCGCGCGATGAGGTCGTCGATCCTCGAATCGAGGCTCATCGTCCGCTGCACGGCGGCGATCGCCTGAAGCTGGTCCTCGGCCTGCGACAGCAGATCACCGATCCGGGCCAACGCCGCGACCCGGTCGACCAGCTGGCGCCACACCGGCGCCAACGCCGTCTGCCGCGCCGTGATCTGGGCCCGGGCACCCTCGCCCCGGGTGGACTGCATGGCAGAGGCGAGCTCGGCGGTGATCCCCCGCAGCGCCACCGTGTCGGCCGCGATCTGGATCAGCTCGTCCGCCAGGTCCAGCTGGGCACGCTGGACGAGGAAGTGCTCCGAATGCCAGGCCGAGGAACCGTCGATTCGGTCGTAGAGGGTGCCCGCCAGGTAGAGCAGCGTGTCGTAGCGGTCCACGAACCGCTCGCCCTCGGGCGCGGCGCCCTGGACGAGCGCCTCGGCGGCCCGGCGCCCGACGCCCGCCAGCGGGGTGCTCTCGGTGAGCGCGGCGACGCGCTCCGCCGCGGCCCCGAGGGTCGCGTTCCGCACCTGGTCGACGGGGCGATCCCCCGAGGTGACGGGCGTCGGGGTCCGCTGCAACGCGGCGAACAGCGCCTCCCGCTGCTCGGGTTCGAGGTGCACCCCGTCGCGTCGCTCCCGCCGGATCGCACGGACCCCGCTCGCGTAATGCGTGGCGGACAGCACCACCGCCGACCGCAGGTGATCGAGCCGCTTGGCGACCTCGGCCGCCCGGAAGGTGAACACGGCCTGCACCGGCCCCGGCCGCAGCTCCGCCGCCCGCCCCGCGAGCCGGGCATGTTCATCAGTGAGCCGGCGGAGCGCACCGAAGCCCCCGATCGACGGGATCGTCCGGCCCGTCCGCCGCCGCTCGGCGAGGATCTCTCGCGTGGCGGCGTCGACGTGACCGGCCGCGATCAGCACCGCCGCGTCGTCGGAGAGCACCGGCAGGCGGGCCTCGACCCACGCCCCCTCGCTCCACCGCCGCACCTGCAGCGAGATGCGTTCGCGGCGCTGCGCCGCGGTCTCGTGTTCGCCCGGGACCTGCGGGTCATCCGACATCGAGCCTCCTCGAGTTCCAGAACACCACTGTTCCAGAAATCGAGGCGCGGCGCTTCGGCAGGCCAGGAGCGTATTGCCTACGAGAACCGACCCCGGCTGTCCGAGTGCCCGCCATTTCGACCGGAGGGCGCACGATCCGCCGAATCATCCAGTCGCGCAGCACCGCTCGCACCCCACCCGGTGCTAGTCTGCGGCGACCATGACCTACCTGGCGCTGATCCGGCACGGCGAGACCGAGTGGAACGCACAACGCCGCCTGCAGGGCTCCTCGGACATCCCGCTCAACGACACCGGTCGGGTGCAGGCGCGCGGGGCCGCCGACGCCCTGGCAGGCCGAACCTGGGATCTGCTGGTCAGCTCGCCGCTCTCGCGCGCCAGCGAGACCGCCGACATCATCGGCGCACAGCTCGGTATCGAGCGCTCCGCCGCCTACCGCGACCTGGCCGAACGCCATCTCGGCGAAGCCGAGGGCATCACCGACTACGAGGCCTTCGACCGCTGGCCGCACGGCCGCTACCCCGATATCGAACCGAAGCCCTCGGTGGCGAGGCGCGGGCTTCGCGCCATCGACGACCTGGCGCGACGCCACCCGGGGTCGGCCATCATCGCGGTCACGCACGGCGGGGTGATCCGCGCGGTCCTCGACTCCATCCGCTCCGCTCGCTCACCGCGGATTCGCAACGCGGGCATCAGTACCCTGAGCCACGACGGGCAGCGGTGGACCGTGCACAGCATCAACGGGGTCGACCTGATGCCCCGGCACGCGACGAGCTGAACAGGCCCGCCCGCGATTCTTGCCACTACTACCCGGCACCAGGTGCGAAACTCATAGGGTGAGGCAGCCACCCGAACGTGGAAACACACGCCGGATCCGTCCGTCACTGATGCGGTTGTGGGGCATTGCCGCGGTGGGCCTGCTGTGGCCGATGCCGGTCGCCGCGGCCGCCGCGCCGCCGAGTCAGCCCGTTGGGTGCATACCGTTCGGGACCGCCCAACTCCCGCCCGGAGTTCCGTCCGGCGGCGGCAGGATCGGTTTGACGAACCTGCCGGTGTTCACCGGGGACAACGCGCCCGCCAGTGTCGAGGTCCGCACCCCGACCACGCAGTTCAACCGGTTCTCCGATTTCGCGCTGGTCGGCCGGGACCTGCTCACCCGACCCCGGACCACCGGAGCACCGACGGCGGAACCGTGGCGTTACGTCCCGATGCCCGAGTGCCTGCGAGGTCGCCTGGCCGGAATCTCGCTGGACGACGACGAGTTGGTGGCAGTCGACGACAACGGCTGGATCTACACGATGGACAACGCCTCGCAGGATCCGATCCTGTGGAACTGGACCTCCGCGTGGGGTTCGCCGCTGTGGTTCAGTCCGGGACAACAACTTCCGGGCGAGAACGGGAACGGCTGGGCGCTGAGCGTCTCGTCCCCGTGGGACAACCAGACCTACACCGACATCGCGGGACGCATCCACTACGTCGGGCTGGGGAAGATGACCATGATTCCCGCCCTGACCGGCGACGGCAGCCGCATCACCTTCGCGGACCCGTGGCTCCCCAACGACGACAGCTACGAGATCGGTGGTCCGCTCGGCGGGCGGTTCCGGTCCATCTCGCTCTCCGCCGCCGGTTCGACGACCTTCGTCATGAACAGGTATGGCGACATGTACACCCGCAGTTTCGATTTCGACTCGTCCGGGTCCGACTCGGTCTTCTTCCGGTACAGCTGGGAGAGCCAGGCAGGCAAGCCCACCGCACCCGGTCTCGTCGCCGAGACGATCGATCGCAGCACCGCCGCCATCCAGCTGCCCGCGCCCGACTGGACTCATCAGCCCAAGATCCCCGGCGCGATCACCTCCGCGATCAGCGTCAACTCCACCGGACCCGGCCCCGGCCAACGGGAACTGCGGGTGGAGGGCAGTCAGGGCGGCGTCGCGGGCTTCTGGCACAAGGACCTCGCGGCACCCGGATGGGAGTTCACCCGCACCGACGCCGTCCGCCTGGGCACACCCGTGGACAACCCCGCGGCGGACCGGTCGAATGACACCCTCGCCCCGCCCGCACCCTGGCACCTGACCGGGAGCCTGCCCGCCCGCAACGGAGCCATCGACGGGCAGGTCTTGATGGACATCGGACTCCCCTACTCGGTCGTCGACCCGCGACTGCTCGACAGCGCCGGATCCCACGCCGCGCCGTCGGGATACCGCCTCTCGGTAGCGCATTTCGACCCCGCGGCCACCAGCAGGAAGGCGACGGTGACCGCGCCCGACGGCACCGAGATCCCGGTGGTGCTGCACACCGCCGACGGACTGCGCCTGTTCGGCACGCGCGGTCCCGGGCTCGACGCCGAGCCGCGTCACCTCGTCGGTGCCATCGAGGTCCCCCGCGACGCCTTCGACTCACGCGGCGACGATCCCGCGCTCGAGAGCTTCGTCCGGGACTGGATGCGGGGCAAGCAGATCGCTGCCATCACCCTCAGCGCCACCGACCACGATCTGGTGGTGAGGTAGCCCGGCCAACCCATCAAACAACAACCGGAAATCAGGTGCCGCGATGCACAAGTCAACCGTTCGATCCATCGCCCTGACCGCGGGCGCGGTCGCTGCCCTCACGGCCTGCGCGGACCCGATCTCCGGCGACGCGCAGGACGACCCGCCGTCGCCGGAGCAGGTCACCGCCCTGTTCGACACCTGGAACGAAACGCTGGCGACCGGCGATCCCGAGGCCGTCGCGGACCTGTACGCCCCGGACGCGGTGCTCCTCCCGACGGTGTCCAATGTGGTGCGCACCGACCGCGCGGGCATCGTCGAATACTTCACCGGCTTCCTGCCCAGCAAGCCCAGCGCGGTGATCGAGCAGTCCGTCGTCAACGTGCTCGATGCGGAAAACGCGATCGACACCGGCGTCTACCGGTTCACCCTGAACACGCCCGACGGCCCCCAGGGCGTCGATGCCCGCTACACGTTCGTGTACGAGAAGCGAGACGGCGAATGGCTGATCGTGAACCACCACTCCTCTGAGATGCCAGAATCATGAACCGCCCGAACTCATCTCGCGCGCGGATCGCCGCGCTCTGTGGCGTGCTCACGGTGGGCGGCGTGCTCGCGCTGACCGGCTGCGGCGACTCCGACGGCGTCGCGACCACCTCCGGGTCGGTCACCGCGGCGCCGACGGATTCCCCCGTGATCACCTCGACCGCCACCCTGGTGGCGACCACCCCGGGCGCCGTCTGGAGCACCGAGCCCCACCGGGCCGACGCGTCCGACGACGCACACCTGACGGTCGCCGGCCTGCGCGTCGGCGCCCACGACGGATACGACCGCGTCGTCTACGAACTGGGCGGCACCGGGGTCCCCGGGTGGTCGGTCCGCTATGTCGACTTGGCCGTCCAGGAGGGCAGCGGGGACGTGATCCCGATTGCCGGGGAAACGATCCTCGAGGTCCTCATCACCGGCAGCGGCTACCCCTTCGACACCGGTGTCCACGAGTACGACGGCCCGAACCCATTGCCGGGTGAGGACACCGAGCTGGTCACCGAGGCCCGGATCTCCGGGGTGTTCGAGGGGACGACCCAGTCGTTCATCGGGCTCGAGTCCGGTGGGCATCCGTTCTCGGTGTCCACCCTGAGCGACCCGACCAGGCTGGTCGTCGACATCGCGCGGTGACGCCGACGACCAGCCCGCGGCACCCCGGCCGCTCCGCGGTCACACCCCGGCGATCGCCTCCAGCGGCTTGGTCCGCGCGGCCCGCGCGGCGGGCCACAGCGCGGCGAGCACGCCGACCACCGCGGAGCCGAGCAGCATCGCCGCCACCTGCCCCCACGGCACCGCGATCACGTCGAGGCCCTCGTCCGCCAGCGTGCTGACGAAACCCCACCCGAACGCGAGTCCGAGGAGGACTCCGACCGCCGCACCGAAGACCGCGATGAGCACCGACTCGAGGTAGATGGTGCGTCGCACCTGCGGTCGTTGCATGCCGACGGCCCTGAGCATTCCGATCTCGCGGCGCCGCTCCACCACCGACAACGCGAGGGTGTTGATGATGCCGAGGATCGCGATCACGATGGCCAACGCCAGCAGCCCGTAGAGCACCGCGAGCAGGGTATCGATCTGCTTGCTCTGGCTGCCCTTGAACTCCTCCCGGTCCTTGACCTGGACCACCAGGAACCTGTCCGTCGCGGCCGTCAGATCGGCGCGCATGGCCGCCAGGTCCGCGCCCGGCTGCGCCTCCACCAGCACCGCCCAGACCGCCCTGACCGCGGCCGGGGTCACCTGCTCGTACACCGACTCGGGTACCACCCAGTCACCGAGGAGCTGGGTGTCGGCGTAGATGCCAGTGACGGTGGTGGTCACCTGCTCGCCGTCCCGGTCGGTCATGACGACCGGCGAGCCGAGCCGCCACCCCTTCTCGGCGGAGGTCTTCTCGGAGATGAGCATGTTGTTGCCCGACAGCGCGGCCGACCCCTCCTCGAGGGTGTAGTCGAGGACACCGTCGAGCTGACCGCTGAGGGCGGTACCGACCTGCGCCTCGTCGTCGATCTTGACCGAGACACCGTGCAGGGCAACCGCATCCGCCACGCCGGGCACGTCCTTGACCGCGGCCGCCGCCCCGAGGGGAACGCCCATCGTGTCCGGGCCGGCGAGGATGTAGTCGGCGCGAACACCGTTGTCCACCAGGGAGTTCACGCTCTCCTTCGCGGACGACCCGAACACGCCGATCACCGACACCAGCATCAGGCCGAGGGTCAACGCGAACGCGGTCGCCGCGGTGCGGCGGGGATTGCGCACGGCGTTGGTGCGGGCCAGCCGGCCCACCGGACCGAACGGCTTGGCCAGCACCGCGCCGAGCGCACCGACGACCGGGCGCGAGAGCGCGGGAGCGGCGAGCAGGACCGCGACGATCAACGCGGCCGCACCGAGGCCGACGGTCGCGGCCGCCCCGCCGCCGGTACCGCGCGACCCGACCAGCAGCAGGGCGCCGCCCGCCACCGCCGCGATCGCGCCGACCAGCGTCCGCACGCGCAGCGAGTCGCCGGTGGAGGAGAACTCCTCCCGCATCGCCGCCACCGGCGGCACCTTGGCCGCCCGGCGCGCGGGCGCGTAGGCGCTGACCACCGTGACGAGCACGCCGACGACGAGGGCCACGATGATGGTGCGCGGCTCCAGCTGCAACGGCCCGGACGGCAACCCGACATCGAAGCTGTTGAGCAGCGATCGGAGCCCGTAGGCGAGTCCGACGCCCGCTGCGATGCCGAGCGCGCTGCCGAGCAGACCGACGATGAGCGCCTCGAGCACCACCGAACGCCCCACCTGCTTGCGGCTGGCGCCGATCGCCCGCAGCAGCGCGAGTTCGCGCAGCCGCTGGGCCACGATCATCGAGAAGGTGTTGTAGATGATGAACGTCCCGACCAGCAACGCGATCGCGCCGAACGCGAGCAGGAAGTAGTTCATGAAGCTGAGCGCCGAGTTCACCTCGGCCTTCACGTCCTCGCGAACCTGATCGCCGGTGTCCACCTTGGCGTCCGGGAGCGCGGCGGCGATCCGGTCGCGCAGCTCGGACTGGGAGACCCCCGTGCCGGCGACGTCGATGTAATCCACGTGGCTGCCGTCGGTGAACAGCTCGCGGGCCTGCGCGCCGTCGAACACCGCGCCGACGAATCCGCCCGTGTCGGAGGGTGTTTCGTAGATCCCGCTGACGGTGACGTCGATGACGCCGCTCGTGGACACCAGCACCTGGGTCCGGTCCCCCACCGCGAGACCGGCCTTGCGGGCCGCGCCCTCGTTGAGCGCGATCTGGCCGGGCTGCGAGGGCGGCGCGCCCGCGACCATCACGTCGGGATCGCCGAGGGCCTGTTCCGGCGGGGTGTACGACAGACCGATGCTGGGCGCGCCGCCGGTCTGCAGCGGCTTCTTGTCGGCGCCGAGCAGCACGATCTGGCCGTCGACGGCGGGCACGACCGCGCGCACCCCGTCGACGGCCTCGAGTGCCGGGAGGTCGGTCAGCGGGACGCCACTTGACCCCTCCTCCAGGCCGCTGACCCGGACGTCGACGCCCTTCGCGGCGTCGGCGAACAGCCCGTCGAACGTCTTCTGGAGCGTGTCGGTGAACACGAACGACCCGGCGACGAAGGCGGTGCCGAGGACGACGGAGAGCACGGTCAGCGCGAGCCGGACCTTGTGCGCCGCGAGGTTTCGCAGCGAGACCTTGCGCATGGGTGAGGCCCTGTTGATGGGTGAGGACATGTCTCAGACCTGTCCGTCGACGGCGACGGTGTCGAGCCGCTTCATCCGGTCCAGCACGGCCTCGGCGGTCGGGTCGCGCAACTCGTCGACGATGTGGCCGTCGGCGAGGAACACCACCCGGTCCGCGTAGCTCGCCGCCCGCGGATCGTGCGTGACGATCACGACGGTCTGACCGAACTCGTCGACCGCGGCGCGCAGGATGGCGAGGACCTCGCCGGAGGAGCGCGAGTCCAGGTTCCCGGTGGGTTCGTCGCCGAAGATGATCTCCGGCTGACCGGCCAGCGCCCGCGCGCAGGCGACGCGCTGTTGCTGGCCGCCGGACAGTTCGCTGGGTCGGTGGTCGAGCCGGTCCTTGAGCCCGAGCCGGGTGAGCACGTTGTCGAGCCAGGCCCGGTCGGGCTTGCGGCCCGCGATGTCGAGCGGGAGGGTGATGTTCTCCAGCGCCGTGAGCGTCGGGACGAGGTTGAACGCCTGGAAGACGAACCCGATCCGGTCGCGGCGCAGCTGCGTCATCTGCTTGTCGGACAGGGTCGTCAGCTCGGTGTCACCGATCACGACCGACCCCGAGGTGGCGGAATCCAGCCCGGCCAGGCAGTGCATCAGCGTCGACTTGCCGGACCCCGATGGCCCCATGATCGCGGTGAACTCGCCCCGCGCGAAGTCGGCCGACACGCCGTCCAGCGCTCGGACCTGGGTGTCCCCCGAGCCGTAGGTCTTGGTCAGGGTCTGCGCGCGGGCCGCGATGGGGGTGGGGGCCGGCGTTTCGGTTGACACCGCGACGGCGCCGAGGGCATGCGAGCTCATGACTGCCTTTCGTCCTGGGGCTGGGCTGACACTGCGACCGCATCAGTCTTGTCGGAGCCGACACGCGAGCGCCATCGGGGACCACCCTGATCTTTCGCTCGGGGTGCGACCGGCTGCAGCATTCAGGTCGTGGACGTGGAGGCGCTGGGAGCTTGAGTTGATCCTCTTCGAGTCGACCAAGGTTCCGGCGGCGGCAACGGACCGCAGGCCACGGCAAACAAGGCTCACGACACCCGCCACCCGCAGTGAGAGCAACAGCCGGTAACCGACGTCTACGCGGCGCCGGATCAGCTGCGCGGCAAGCCACGCAATAACGTGAGCCTCTTCCGGACAGTCCTCACAGGCCGGCGATTTGCGTCCAGTCCTGGGCGAAACTCCCGGGCGGAATGACTGATACGTCGCTGAGATTGTTGTCGTGATCGACGGAACCAATGGCTCCACGCCCGGTCGACGCGCTGTAGTACAGGATACGATCGCCACTCAATCCAGCGATCTGCGTCCAGTCCTGGGCAAAACTCCCAGGCGGAATGACTGATACGTCGCTGAGGTTATTGTCGTGATCGACGGAACCAATGGCTCCACGCCCGGTCGACGCGCTGTAGTACAGGATACGA
>NZ_JBHTCS010000033.1:0-22810 GCF_042665615.1 Rhodococcus daqingensis
GACTCCTCCGCCATCACCCGAGCCAGATACGCAGGATCACGATGGCCGTCAGGGGCCGCGATCACCAATCGCCCGCCGACCTGCAACGGCCAGAACAACTCCCACACGGACACGTCGAAGGTCACCGGGGTCTTCTGCAACACCACATCATCAGAGGTCAAGCCGTACTCGGCCTGCATCCACACCAGGCGGTTCACGATCGCCGCATGCGAGACCGCCACACCCTTGGGTCGACCGGTCGACCCGGACGTGAAGATCACATACGCCGTGTTCGACGGCACCAACGGCGCCAACCGATCCGCGTCCGACACCGGCGCACCGTCGACGCCGGCCAGATCCACGGCATCGATCTGCAAGACAGAGCTGTCCCCTGCACTCGTGAACTCGTCACGCGACGTCGAGAGAACGCATACAGGCGACGCGGTGTCGAGGATGTTCCCGATTCGATCCGCCGGCTGATCCGGGTCCACGGGCACATAGGCACCACCGGCCTTGACCACCGCATAGATACCCACCATCAGGTCGATCGACCGCCGCATCGCCAGGGCAACCAACGCCTCCGGACCGACCCCAACCGAGATCAGATGCCGCGCAAGCCGATTCACCCGCGCATCGAACTCCGCATACGTCACCGACTCACCGTCGAACGACAACGCCACCGCACCCGGCGACCGCACCACCTGAGCATCGAACAACGACACCAACGTGGCGTCCCCGACCACACGGTCAGTGGCATTCCAACCCGACACCACCAACTCCCGCTCGGAGGCATCCAGCCACTCGAGGTCACCGACCAGGCGGTTCGGCTCGGCCACAGCTGCCCGGAGCACACGAACAAAGCGGTCCGCGAACGATTCCACAGTCGAGTGGTCGAACAGGTCGGTCTTGAACCGCAGCGTCGCCGCCATCATCTCGCGACCGTCGTCGCCGATGACACCCTCGGCGAGGGCCAGGGCCAGATCGAACTGCGCCACGTGCGCGTCGTACTCGAATCCCGACACGGTCAGGTCCGGCAACTCGAAGGTGGAGCTCTCGCGGTGCTCGAAGGTGAGCGACACCTGGAACAACGGCGAATGTGCCTGGGATCGAACTGGGTTGAGCACCTCGACGAGGCGCTCGAAAGGAACATCCGCATGCCCGAACGCAGCCAGATTCGACTCCCGCACCCGATGGAGCAGGTCCACGAAGGTCACCGCCGGATCGACCTGGGTTCGCAGCACCAGGGTGTTGACGAACATGCCGACCAGGTCGTCCAGCGCGGCCTCGCTCCGGCCGGCGATGGGCGTGCCGACCACGATGTCGGACGTCCCGCTGAGCCGGGACAACAACACACCGAAGGCCGCATGGATCACCATGAACGTCGAGACACCGTGGGCACGCGCCAGCGATTCCACGGCGGCCACCAGATCCGCGTCGATGTCGAACTGGACGGCGTCGCCGGCGTTCGAGGCCACCGCGGGCCTCGGCCGGTCGGTGGGCAGCTCGAGCACGTCGGGCAGCCCGGCCAGTGTCTGTGTCCAGAAACGGATCTGGAGCGCCGCCAACGACTCCTCATCGTCCTCGGAGCCGAGCAACTCGCGCTGCCACAGGGTGAAGTCGGCGTACTGCACGGGCAGGGGCGCCCAGGTCGGGGCCGCGCCCGCCGTTCGTGCCGCATAGGCCAGCATCACGTCTCGGGCCAGGGGCCCCGTCGACACACCGTCTGCGCTGATGTGATGGACCGCCATCACCAGGACGTATTGGTCCGCGCCGGTGCGCAACAGCCGGCCCCGGACCGGAACCGTCGTCGTCACATCGAATCCGGCACCCAGCACGGCGACGACCTGCTCGGCGATGTCGTCGGCGGTCGCCTCCACCGGCGTCAGGTCGAGTTCGACCCGGTCGACCGGCAGGATCACCTGCACCGGCCCGTCGCCGTCGTCCGGGAACACGGTGCGCAGCGACTCGTGCCGCGCCAACACGTCCCGCACCGCCAGGCCCAGTGCGTCGACGTCGAGATTGCCGTCCAACCGGATTGCCAGCGGAATGTTGTACGCCGCCGACTCCGAGTCGAACCTGTTCAGGAACCACATCCGCTGCTGCGCCAGCGAGAGCGGAATCCGATCCGGACGCGGACCCGCCACCAGCGCGGGTCCCCTGACGCCCGTGCGGGACTGATCCGCCCGCTCTGCGAGCTCCGCCACCGTGGGGCCCTCGAACACCTCGCGCACACCGAGTCGCGCGCCGAGTGCCGCGTTGATCCGCGCCACCAACCGCATCGCGATCAGCGAGTTGCCGCCCAGATCGAAGAAGTCATCGCCGCTGCCGACCCGCTCGACGCCGAGAAGCTCCGCGAACACCGCGGCGACCGCCAGCTCCGCCTCCGTCACCGGGGCGCGATACTCCCTGGCCACCGCCGCGAACTCGGGCTTCGGCAGTGCCTTCCGGTCCAGCTTCCCTGCCGAGTTCAACGGGAACTCCGGGAGCACCAACACTTGCGACGGCACCATGTACGCCGGCAGCTCCGCGGCGACCGCGGACTTGAGCTCGGCCGAATCCAACGAGGCACCGGACTCGGGCGTCGCGTAGCCCACCAGGTGCTCGCCCGCCCGCTCGTCCTCGACCAGGAGCACCACCGCCTGCGAGACACCCGTCGCCCGCATCAGGGCGGACTCGATCTCGCCGAGCTCGATCCGCAGGCCCCGCAGCTTCACCTGGAAGTCCGTGCGGCCCAGGTACACCAGGTTGCCGTCGCCATCCCAGCGCACCAGGTCGCCGGTGCGGTACATGCGGTTCGCATCGCCGAACGGGTTCGCGACGAATCGGTCCGCGGTGAGGTCGACACGACCGTGGTAGCCACGCGCGAGCTGGTCGCCCGCCAGATAGAGCTCACCCGCGACGCCGACCGGCACCACATTCAGTCGCGAATCGAGCACGTACGCCTGGGTGTTCCAGGCCGGTCCACCGATCGGCACGATGGACCCGACCGGTCCGGCGATCTCGAAGCCGGTGGTGGTGATCGCGGCCTCGGTCGGCCCGTAGGTGTTGTGCAGTCCACCCGCGAAATGCGCGCGGATGGACTCGACCAGTTCCGCCGACAGCGCCTCACCGCCGCTGTGCAGGTGCCGCAGCGACGTCAACGCATCGCCGCCGCCGTCCGCGATCATCGCCGCGAGAACCGACGGCACGAACTCTGCGATCGAGATCCGGTGCTCTCGCATCAGCGCGGCGAGATAGTCCAGCTCACGATGGCCGCCCGGGCGGGTGATGATGAGCCTGCCACCGACATGCATCGGCAGGAAGCACTCCCACACCGACACATCGAAGGTGAACGGCGCCCGCTGCATGATCCGGTCCGCCGAGGTGACCTCGTACTCGCCTTCCAGCCAGTGCAACTGGTTGACGATCGCGCGATGCGAGACCGCCACGCCCTTCGGCCGGCCGGTCGACCCCGAGGTGTACAGCACGTAGGCCGTGTGTCCGGTGTGCAACGGGGTGGTCCGCTCGGAGTCGCGAATCGGCACCGCATCGAATCCGCCGAGATCGATGTCGTCGATCGCGACCACGGGGATCGACGGCAGCACGACGCCCGCGGTTCCGAGGATCAGCGTCGGTGCCGCCGACTCCACCACGTACGCAATACGATCCGCCGGATGGTACGGGTCGATCGGCACGTAGGCGCCGCCCGCCTTCACGATCGCGTACATCGCGACCAGCATCTCCAACGACCGATGTGCGGCGAGGCCGACCAGGGACTCCGGGCCGACGCCCTCCCCGATCAGCCAGCGCGCCAGCCTGTTGACCCTGGCATCGAACTCCGCGTAGGTCAGCTCGGTGCCCTCGAACACGAGCGCGACGTCGTCCGGCCGCTGTGCCACCTGGGCATCGAACAGGTCCGCCAGCGTCGCCTCCGGCACCGCGACGACGCTGGAGTTCCACTCGTCGAGGACGACCGTCCGCTCCTGCGTCGACAGCAGATCGATGTCACCGACGGGGATGTCCACCGACTCCACCACCGAGGACAGGATCCGCTGGAAGGCGCGGCCGAAGCGCTCGACAGTCGACTCGTCGAACAGGTCGGTCGCGTACGTCACCTGGGCGAGGATCCCGGCCGCACCGCCCTCCGCGTCGTACTGGTCGACGAGGGTGAAGTCCAGGTCGAACCACGTCAGGGTGGTGTCGAGGTCGACCGCCGACACATGCAGGCCCGGCAGGTCCAGCTCGGTTCGCGCCAGGTTCTGGAAGGTGAGCGAGACCTGGAACAGCGGCGAGTGCGACTGCGAACGAACCGGGCTGAGCACATCCACGAGCCGCTCGAACGGCACGTCGGTGTTCCCGAAAGCGCCGAGATCGGTGTCCCGAACCCGGGCCAGCAGATCCGCGAACCCGGCCTCCGGTCGCACCTCGGCGCGCAGCACCAGGGTGTTGACGAACATGCCGACGAGGTCGTCGAGTCCCGCGTCGCCGCGACCCGCGATCGGCGCTCCGATCGCGATGTCGGTCGCGCCCGACAGCCTGCTCATCAGCACGGAGAGCGCCGCGTGCACGACCATGAACAGGGTCGCGTTGTGCTGCTGCGCAATCCGGCGCAGGCCCTCGTGAACGTCCGCGTCGATCGACAACGACAGCTGGGCACCCCTGTTGGATGCCACCGCGGGTCGCGGACGATCGGACGGCAGTTCCAGCACGTCGGGCAGACCCGCCAGCGCCTCGCGCCAATAGCCGACCTGCCTGCTGATCAGCGACTCGGAATCCTCTTCCGATCCCAGGATGTCGCGCTGCCACAGTGAGAAGTCGGCGTACTGCACGTCCAGCGGCGCCCACATCGGAGCGGCTCCCGCCGCCCGCGCCGTGTAGGCCGTCATCACGTCGCGCGTCAGAGGGGCGATCGACCAGCCGTCCGCGCTGATGTGGTGGACCACGAGCACGAGCACGTAGTCGGGGCGTTCCGCAGGCTCCACGCCTGCCACCTCGGGGCGTTCCGCAGGCTCCACGCCTGCCGACGCCACCTGGAACAGCCCTGCCCGCAGCGGGACCTCCGCGGTCACGTCGAACGGCGTGGACGTCAGCTCGATCACCCGTCCGACGATCTCGTCCTCGGTCACCACGACCGGGTGGAAGTCCGCAGCCGCCTGGGTGACCGGGACGATGACCTGGAAGGCAGCGCCGTCGGTCTCCGGATACAGGGTCCGCAGCGGCTCGTGGCGCCCGAGCACATCCGCCATCGCCTGGCGCAACGCCTCGACGTCCAGTTCGCCGGACAGCCGGATCGCGATGGGAATGTTGTAGGCGATCGACTCGGGGTCGAAGCGGTTGAGGAACCACATCCGCTGCTGCGCAAGGGAGAGCGGAATCCGCGCCGGCCGCTCCTGTGCGACCAGCGCCCGTCGACCACCCTTGCCCACGTATTGCTCGATGGCGGCGGCGAGCGCCTCGACGGTCGACGCGTCGAACAGGGTGCGCACCGGCACCGTGGCGTCCAGGGACACCCCGAGGCGGGCGGTCACCTGGGTTGCGATCAGCGAGTTCCCGCCGAGCTCGAAGAAGTCGTCGTCGAGGCCGACCCGCTCGATCCCGAGGACGGCGGCGAACGTCGTCGCGACCGCCTCCTCCACCGGGTTCGTCGGGGCACGGTAGGCCTTGGCCTGGAATACCGGTGCCGGCAACGCCCTTCGATCCAGCTTGCCGACCGGGGTCCGCGGGATCTCGTCCAGGACCATGATCACGGAGGGGACCATGTGCGGCGGCAGCGACTCTCCGAGCGCCGCCTTGAGGGCATCCACGTCGACGTCTGCGCCGTCCTCGCCCAGCACGTACGACACCAGCGTCGAGACGCCCGCGGCGCCGGAGTGCCCGAGGGTGACCGCGAACTCGATTCCGGGCTGTGCGGTCAGGGCGGTGTCGATCTCGCCCAGTTCGATCCGGAAGCCGCGGACCTTGACCTGGAAGTCCGACCGGCCAACGTAGTCGAGTTCGCCGCGATCGGTCCAGCGAACGAGGTCGCCGGTCCGGTACATCCGAGCGCCCGGCTCGCCGAACGGGTCGGCGACAAAGCGGTCCGCGGTCAGGTCCGGACGTCCGCGGTAGCCGCGGGCCAGGCTGGACCCGCCGATGTACAACTCACCGAGCACACCGTCCGGGACGATGTTCAACCTGGTGTCGAGCACCCGCGCCCGCACCCCGCACACCGGGCGACCGATGGTGATGGGCTGACCGGGAACCATCGGATCGGTGAAGGAGACGACGATGGTCGTCTCGGTGGGACCGTATCCGTTGAGGAACTCACGATCACCGCCCCACTTGGCCACCAGTTCCGGCGGGCACGCCTCGCCCCCGACCCCGATCATGTGCAGGTCGGGCAGGTCGGACGGGTTCACCGATGCCAGCGCGGTGGGTGTCATCATCGCGTGGGTCACCCGCTCGGAGCGCAGCAGGTCCGCCAGTTCCGTGCCGCCGTAGATCGTCGTCGGCGCGATCACCAGGCACGCGCCGACCGGCGCTGGGAGCAGCATCTCGTTGATGGAGATGTCGAAGCTCGGCGACGCGAAATGCAGGACCCGCGAATCCTTGGTAACCACACAGGCCCGGCGCTGGAACTCGACGAAGTCCGCCAGGCCGACGTGAGTGACGACGACGCCCTTGGGCTTGCCTGTGGAGCCGGAGGTGTAGATCACCCAGGCCGGCTGTTCGAGCCGGACCGGGCCGGTGCGATCAGCGTCGGTGATCGGCGCGGCGGAGGCCTCCAGGCACTGCGCCACCAGGTCGCCGTCGTCGAGCGCGAGCCACTCCACCGAGCTCGGTAGCCCATCGACGAACTGCCCCGCGGTGATACCGATCGTCACCTCCGAATCGGTGACCATGTGCTCGATCCGGTCCGCCGGGTAGCTCGGGTCGATCGGCACGTAGGCGGCGCCGGTCTTCGCCACCGCCCAGACCGTCAGAACCGAATCGACCGAGCGGGGCAGCGCCATCGCGACCACCGACTCGGGGCCCGCGCCGCGGGCGATCAGAACCCGCGCCAGCCGGGACGACCCCTCGTCGAGCTCACGGTAGGTCATCGACCGCCCGTCTGCGGAGAGCGCGACCGCGGACGGATCCACCCTCGCGGCCTCGGCAAAGAATTCGGGAAGCGACCGCGGCACGGTCGTGCCGGCACCGATCCGTGCAACGAGGTCGGCACGCTCGGCAGGCGAGAGGATCTCGATGTCGCCGACCGGGGTACCCGCGTCGGCGACGATCGAAGCGAGCACCCGCACGAACCGGGCGGCGAAGCCCTCGACCGTGGTTCGATCGAAAAGGTCTGTCGCGTAGTTGAATCCGCCGGAGATTCCCGCCGGAGAGCCCTCGTCACCGAACGTCTCGGACAGGTTCACCTGCAGGTCGGTGCGAGCGACCTTCGGATCGAAATCGAGACCCGCAACACGAAGCCCCGGCAGTTCCACCGAGGTCTGGCCGATGTTCTGCAGCGCCAGCGCGACCTGGAAGAACGGAGTCCGGGACTGGGAGCGCTCGGGGCTGAGCACCTCCACGAGCCGCTCGAACGGGACGTCGGCGTTCGCGAAGGCAGACAGGTCCACCTCGCGGATCGCGGCGAGCGTTTCGGCGAAGGACCGGGCAGGAGCCACCTCCGTCCGCAGGACCAGGGTGTTGACGAACATCCCGACGAGGTCGTCGAGCGCGGCCTCACCGCGCCCCGCGACGGGGGTGCCGACCGCGATGTCCTCGGTTCCGCTGAGCCGGGCCAGCAGCACGGCCAGCGCCGAGTGCAACACCATGAACATCGTCGAGTTGTGGCTGCGCGCCAGCTCGATCAGGCCACGGTGCAGTTCCGCGTCGATGGTGAACTCGGCCGTGTCGCCGATGTTGGAGGACACTGCCGGCCGCGCACGGTCCGAGGGCAGGTCGAGCTCGACCGGCATCCTGTCGAGGGTGTCCGACCAGTACGAGATCTGCTGGGAGATCAGCGAAGCCGGGTCCTCCTCGGACCCCAGGAGCTCGCGCTGCCACAGCGTGTAATCGGCATACTGCACCGCGAGCGGCGCCCAGTTCGGCACCTCGCCTGCCGATCTGGCGGCGTAGGCCACCATCACGTCCCTGGTCAGCGGGCCGATCGAGAAGCCGTCGCCGGCGATGTGGTGGATCACCAGGACCAGGACATGCTCCTCGGTGCCCGCCACGGCGAACAACGCGGCCCGCACCGGCACCCTTTCGGTGACGTCGAAGCCCTGCGTCGCGACCGCGATCACCCGCTCGAGCAGCTCGTCCTCGCGGACGGTGGCCGTGGCCAGGTCCACCGTCGCGGACGCCACGGGCAGGATCACCTGATGCCCGGTGCCGTCGAGCGCCGGGTACACCGTGCGCAGCACCTCGTGCCGCGCCACCAGGTCACCGATCGCCGCCCGCAGCGCCTCGGTGTCGAGCGCACCGGTCAGCCGGACCGCCACCGGGATGTTGCTCGCCGCGGACGTCGTGTCGAACTGGTTGATGAACCACATTCGCTGCTGCGCCATCGACAGCGGGATCGTCTCCGGACGCGGCCTCGCCGACAGCTCGATGCGACCGCCCGCACCGGCGTGCGACTGCAGGCGCGCCGCGAGTCCCGCCACGGTCGACGCCTCGAACAACTCGCGGACGGGGACCCGGGCATCGAGGGCCGCGCCGAGCCGCGCCATGAGCTGGGTCGCGATGAGCGAGTTGCCGCCCAGCTCGAAGAAGTCGTCGTCCAGGCCGACGAGGCCGATGCCGAGGACCTCACCGAACACGTCCGCGACGACCTGCTCGACCGGTGTCGTCGGCGCGCGGAAGACCTTCGCCTCGAACACGGGCGCGGGCAACGCCTTCCGGTCCAGCTTGCCGCTCGCGTTCAGCGGGAACGCCTCGAGGACCACCAGGGCCGACGGCACCATATACGTCGGCAACGACTGGCCGAGTGCACTCCGCAGTACCTCGACATCGACGTCGGCGCCCGCCGAGGGGACCACGTAGCCGACCAGCTGGTCACCGGTCGGGGTACCCACGACCAGGGCGACCGACTGACTGACCGTCGGATGCGCCGCCAGCGCGGTCTCGATCTCGCCGAGCTCGATGCGCTGGCCACGGAACTTCACCTGGAAGTCGGTGCGGCCGATGTAGTCGATCTCGCCGTCCACGGTCCAGGTCACGAGATCGCCGGTGCGGTACATCCGCTGACCGGCGGCGAACGGGCTCGCCACGAACCGATCCGACGTCAGGTCCACCCGGCCGTAGTAACCGCGGGCCAGCTGCACGCCCCCCAGGTACAGCTCACCCGGGACACCCACCGGAACGGGCCGCAGCCGCGAATCCAGCACGAACACCTGCGAATTCCACTCGGGACGCCCGATCGGGACCGAACCGCCCGCGGTCGTCCCCGTCACCTCCGCATAGGTGATGGACACGGCGGCCTCCGTCGGCCCGTACAGGTTGTGCAGACGGGCCGCGCAGACGCTCTCGAACCCACGGACCGTCTCCGCGGGCAGGGCCTCTCCTATAGCGAATACGTGCCTCAACGAGACCAAGGCTTCCGCGGGTGCGCCTGCGGCACCACCCGACGAAACCAGGTCGGAGAACACCGCCAGCATCGACGGCACGAAGTCCGTCACCGTCACGGCCTGCTGCTGGATCGTCTCCGCCACGTATGCGGGATCCCGGTGGCCGTCCGGCGTCGCGACCACCAACGTCGCGCCCACCCTCAGCGGCAGGAAGTAACCCCACAACGACACGTCGAAGGTCGTGGCGGTCTTCTGCAGGTACACGTCGGATGCGGCGAGTTCGTACTCCGCCTGTACCCAGGCCAGCTGGTTGACGATCGCGCCGTGGCTCACGGCCACGCCCTTCGGCTTGCCCGTCGAACCCGAGGTGAAGATCACGTACGCCGGGTGCTCGGGCCGCAGCACCGCGACCCGCTCGGCGTCGGTCACCGGAGCGGCCGAGAAGCCCGACGCGTCCACGGTGTCGATGTGCAGGACAGACCTGTCCCCCGGAACGGTGAACCCGTCTCGCTCGGTGGTCAGCACACACACCGGGGACGCGGTGTCGAGGATGTGGCCGATGCGGTCCATCGGGTGATCCGGATCCACCGGCACGTATGCGCCGCCCGCCGCGACCACCGCATAGATCCCGACAACGAGATCGAGCGAACGGCGAACAGCCAACGCCACCAACGACTCCGGGCCGACGCCCTCGGAGATCAGGAACCGGGCGAGGCGGTTCACCCGATCCGAGAGCTCCGCGTAGGTCAGCGATTCGCCCTCGAAGACCACCGCAGTCGCATCCGGGGACGCCACGACCTGCGCGGCGAACGCGTCGAGCAGCAGTTCATCCGCATCGAGTGCGCGTGCCGAATCGTTCCACTCGACCAGCACCCGGTCCAGCTCGCCGGCCCCGAGCAGCGCGATGTCGCCGACCGGCCGTCCGGGCGCCGACGCGACGGCCTCCAGCACACGGACGAACCGGTCCGCGAAGGCAACCGTCGCGGTCGCCTCGTCGAACATGTCCGTGGCGTAGGCGAGCAGGACCGTCATCCCCGCGGCCTCGCCGGCTTCCGCGGCCGTCTCCAGGAACGTCCACTGCAGATCGAACTTCGCGATCTTCGGGTCGAAGTCGACGGCGCTGACGCTCAGCTCCGGCAGTTCGACCGCGGTCTGGCCGAGGTTCTGGAAGAACATCGCGACCTGGAACAGTGGGTGCCGCCCCTGTGACCTGGCCGGGTTCAGCACCTCCACCAGTCGCTCGAACGGCACATCCGCGTGCCCGAATGCGCCCAGGTCGCTCGCGCGGACGCGAGCCAGCAGGTCGGTGAACGACTCCGCCGCATCGACCTGGGTCCGCAGCACCAGGGTGTTGACGAACATACCGATCACGTCGTCGATTGCCGCCTCGCCGCGGCCGGCGACCGGCGTGCCGATCGCGATGTCCGAGGTGCCCGACAGCCTGGCGAGCAGAACCGCCGCGGCCGCGTGCACGACCATGAACAGTGAGGTGTTGTTATCCCTGGCAACGGAATTGAGCTGTGCCAGTAGCTCGGGAGCGATCTCGAACCGATGTGTCTCACCGCGGTGGGAGGCGACCGCCGGACGCGGTCGATCGCTGGGCAGGTCGAGCTGCGCGGGCAGCCCGGCCAGCTCGTCGCGCCAGTAGTCGAGCTGCCTGGCGATCACCGACTCCGGATCATCCTCGGAGCCGAGCACCTCGCGCTGCCACAGGCTGAAGTCGGCGTACTGCACCGGCAGCGGCGCCCACGACGGCGCGTCACCGACCGAACGGGAGGCATAGGCCGTCACCACGTCCCGGATCAGCGGCCCCATCGAGAAACCGTCCGCGGCGATGTGGTGGACGACGAGCACCAGCACGAACTCGGCCTCGTCCGCCGAGTCCGTGTCGACCCGGTACAGGCTCGCCCGCATCGGGACCACCGACGTGACGTCGAACCCGACCGAGATGTCGGCGATGACCCGCGGCAGCAACTCGTCCGCGGACACCGTGACCGGGGTCAGGTCGGGGGTCGCCTGCTCGGCCGTCAGGATCACCTGCGACGGCCCCTGCGCGGAGTCCGGGTACACCGTCCGCAGCACCTCGTGCCGCGCCACGACGTCGGTCACGGCCGCCTGCATCGCGGCGAGGTCGAGTCGGCCCCGCAGTCGCACCGCCATCGGGATGTTGTTGACCGTCGACTCGGTGTCGAACCGGTTGAGGAACCACATCCGGGACTGGGCCAGCGACAACGGGATCCGCTCCGGCCGTTCGCGCGCCACGAGCGGAACCGCGATCGCCGCCGCGTCCGCCGCGGCCTCGATGACGAGCGCGAGCTCCGCAACCGTCGGCGCGTCGAAGAACTCGCGCACGTCGATCCGGACTCCGAAGTCGCCGTTGAACCGGGCGATCGCCCTGGTCGCGATCAGCGAGTTGCCACCGAGCTCGAAGAAGTCGTCGTCCACGCCGATCTTCTCGAGTCCGAGCAGGGCGGAGAACAGCTCCGTCAGTTTCTCTTCCGTCGGCGTGCTCGGCGCCCGGTACTCGCGGGCGAGGGAGGAGAAGTCCGGCGCCGGCAACGCCTTGCGATCGAGCTTGCCGCTGGCGTTCACGGGGAAGGACTCGAGGGCGACGAACAGCGACGGCACCATGTAGTCCGGAAGCTTCTGCTTCAGGTCCGCGGTGAGCTCGCGGTGGTCGGGGACGGTGCCTGCGGTCGCCACCACGTAGGCGACGAGGTGCTCGCCGACGGTCGGGTCGTTGTGCACGACGACGACGGCCTGCGCGATCTCGCTACGACTGAGCAGTGCGGACTCGATCTCACCGAGCTCGATGCGCAGGCCGCGCAGCTTGACCTGGAAGTCGATGCGCCCGAGGTAGTCGACGGCCGCATCAGCTCGCCACCGGACCAGGTCGCCCGTGCGGTACATGCGGGTGCCCGGCTCGCCGTAGGGGTTCGCCACGAAGCGGTCCGCCGTCAGCTCGGGACGTTCGACATACCCGCGCGCGAGCTGCACGCCCGCGAGGTACAGCTCACCCGGAACCCCGACCGGAACCGGGCGCAGGCCGTCGTCGAGGATCAACAGCTCGCACTCGGCGAGGGCGGTGCCGATCGGCATCGAGGCGACGTCCAGCTCGGTGACCTCGTGGTGGGAGACGTCGACCGCGGCCTCGGTCGGGCCGTACAGGTTGTGTAGCGGCACATCGCTGATGGCCCGGAACCTGGCGGCCGTCTCGGGCGGCAGCGCCTCGCCCGAGGAGAACACGATCCGCAGCGAGTTCGTCTGTGCGGCAGAGGGTTCCGCCAGGAACAGCGAGAGCATCGACGGCACGAACTGCGCCATGGTGATGCCGTGCTCGAGAATGGTTCGCGCCAGGTAGACGGGGTCGCGGTGACCGTCGTGGGTGGCGATGACCAGGCGAGCGCCCGCGGCGAGCGGCCAGAACAACTCCCACAGCGACACATCGAACGTGAACGGGGTCTTGTGGAGGACCCGGTCGTCTGCACCGAGCACGAAGGTGCGCTGTCGCCACAGCAGGTTGCTCACGATCGAACGGTGAGAGACCGCCACGCCCTTGGGTTTTCCGGTCGACCCGGACGTGAAGATGACATAGGCGACGTTGTCCGCCGACAACACCATCCGACGGTCCGCATCGGTGACCGCCTCACCCGAGTGCCCCGACACGTCGAGTTCGTCGAGCGCGAAGACCGTCACGTTCGCGGGTAGCGGGACCCCGTCGCGCGCGGTGGTCAGCACGGCCGCGGGCCGCGCCACGTCGAGCACGTATGCGATGCGGTCCGCCGGGTGATCGGGGTCGAGGGGGACGTAGGCGCCTCCCGCCTTGAGGATCGCGTACATCCCGATCAACAGGTCGAGGGACCGGCGGATGGCGAGCCCGACGTGATCCTCGGGGCCCACCCCCGCCGCCAGGAGGTGGCGGGCGAGCTGGTTTGCGCGGGCGTCGAACTCCGCGTAGGTCAGTCTTTCGCCCTCGAACTCGAGCGCGATCGCGTCGGGTGTCCTGGCCACCTGCTCCTCGAACAGGCTCGCCAGGGTCTGCGCCGCGGCGGACCCGCCACCCGCGTCCGATTCGGCGTCCGGGTTTGCCTCGGCCGCGTCGGCGAGCAGCGACTCCAGAACCTGGGCCAGGCCACCCGCCTCGTCCGAATCGTCCAGGTCAGGGAGCAACCCGGAGATGACGACCGGGATCAACGCGTCCGAACCGAGGGCGCCGCCCATGGCGGCGTCGAGGGTCTCGAGCTCGGTGTGCAGAGTCTGATACGTGATGTCGGTGCCCTGGTGGGTGATGGCCCGCCGCTCGGGTTCGATCCTCACCACCGCCGCGATCACTCGCTGGAGATCCTCGACAAAAAGAACCCGCCCCCGCGGATTTCCACCCGACATCTTGCTGTTCCTCCCACTACCACACTGCGCCCCGACCCGGACCGTTCCGGGGCAAATCCACACACACAAATCCGTCACCGTCCGGCGTCGTCCGCCAGAACTATAGGGTCACGCCGGACGGTCGGACTGTGCTTTCTCCACAATTGATCGCGAGGCGCTGATCAGCGATTCCAATGCCCTCGCGTGCCCCTCCGCGCCGAGCGCCGGGAGGATACCCGGAAGCAATCCGGACAGTGAGACGGTCACCAGCGCCTCGGGTTTGAGGGCCGATCCCATCGACTTCGAGACCGCCACCAGCTTCGTGCCGAGCTGGCCATAGGTGACGTCCCGACCGTCGTGGGAGAGCGCGATCGCATCCGGCGCCGCCGCCGCGGCCGCGGCGACGAGATCCGGAAGGTCACGCACGGTCAACGCCGGCTTCGGCGCGAACCGCGAGCGCTCCTGATCGGTGAGGATGTCGATCGACCGCAGCACCACGGCCGGGTTCTCGGCGATGGCCTCCAGGATCCGGGCGAACCGGCCCGCGAAGAGCTTGATCGTCTCCGGATCGAACAGGTCCGCCGCGTACGTGAACCGCATCTGGATCTCCGCGAGCCTGCCGAGGTCGTCGAACTGTTCCATGCCCGTCAACTGCAGGTCGAACTTGGCCTGATCGAATCCGTCGTCGAGCGCGGAGACCTCGAGGCCCGGCAACTGCAGTGACCGGGTGGTCATGTTCTGGAAGGCGAACATGACCTGGAACAGCGGGGTGTACGCGGCCGAGCGCTGGCGCCCCACCACGTCGACCAGCCGCTCGAACGGCACGTCGGCGTGGCCGAATGCGGCCAGGTCCTTGCTCCGCGCCTCCCCGAGCAGCTCCTCGAACGTGCTCCCGGAGCTGACCTGGGTGCGCAGCACGACGGTATTGACGAACATGCCGATGAGGTCGTCGAGCACCTGCTCACCCCGGCCCGCGACCGGGGTGCCGATCGCGATGTCGGTTGATCCGCTCAGCCGCGACATCAGCACCGCGAAGGCGCTGTGGATCACCATGAACATCGTCGCGCTGTTGTCCCGGGCGATCCGGCTCAGTCGATCGGTGAGATCCGACCCGACCACGAAGTCGAACGAGCCGCCCCTCATCGACTGGCGAGCGGGTCGCGGCCGATCGACAGGCAGTTCGAGTTGTTCCGGAACGCCTGCGAGTTCGTCCGTCCAGTACGCCAGCTGACGCGTGATCAGGCTCTCCGGATCGTCCTCGGAGCCGAGCAGCTCGCGCTGCCACAGGCTGTAGTCGGCGTACTGCACCGGCAGCGGCGACCACGACGGAAGGTGCCCGTCGACCCGCGAGGAGTAGGCGATCATCACGTCCCTGGTGAGCGGGCCCATCGAGAAACCGTCCGCGCTGATGTGGTGCACCACGACCACGAAGACGTACTCGGTCGGGGCCAGCTCGAACAGGGCAGCCCGGACGGGCACCGACTCGGTGACATCGAAGCCGGTTCCGACCATCTCTGCGAGCGCCTCGCCCAAGGCCTGCTCCGTCACCTGGACCGGTGCCAGGCTCGGCGCCATCTCCTCGAGCGGGACGATCACCTGGGCGGGGCCGTCGGCCGTGTCCGGATACCTCGTCCGCAACACCTCGTGCCGCTCGAGCACGTCGAGCACCGCGGACTCCAGCGCGGGCACGTCCAACAGACCCGACAACCGGATCGCGGCCGGAATGTTGTACGCGGCCGAATCCGGGGCCATCTGGTTGAGCACCCACATCCGTTGCTGAGCCAGCGACAGCGGTATCTGCGCGGGCCGTTCGGCCGCGACCAACGCCAGCCGACCGCCGGAGCCGGCGTGCGCCTCGACACGCACCGCGAGCTCACCGACCGTCGGCGCCTCGAACAGCCAGAGCACCGGCACCTGGGTGTCCAGCGCGGCACCCAACCGGGCAGCGACCTGGGTCGCCACCAGCGAGTTGCCCCCGAGCGCGAAGAAGTCGTCGTCCAGACCGACCCGCTCGGACCCGAGCACCCCCGCGATGGTGTCCGCCACCAACTGCTCGACCACGGTGATCGGCGCCCGGAACTCGGTGGCGGCGAACTCCGGATCCGGCAATGCCTTTCGGTCGAGCTTCCCGTTGATCGTCAACGGCAGCGCGTCGAGCTCCATGACGGCGGCAGGGACCATGTAGCTGGGCAACGCCCGCACCGCTTCGGCCCTGAGCGCCGCGGTGTCGATCACGTGGCCTGCGGCGGGGACGACGTACGCCACCAGCCGGTCGCCCGTCTGCGCGTCGGTCCGTGCCGCCACGACGACCGCGCCGACCGACTCGTCGCGGGCGAGCACCGCCTCGATCTCGCCGAGCTCGATCCGGAAGCCGCGCACCTTCACCTGGAAGTCACTGCGCTCCAGGTACTCCAGGTTCCCGTCCGGCCGCCACGCGACCAGGTCGCCCGTGCGGTACATCCGCTCCCCCGCCGCGCCGAACGGGTTCGCCACGAACCGGTCGGCCGTCAGATCCGCCCGGCCGTGGTAGCCACGCGCCAGCTGGGCACCGGCCAGGTACAGCTCGCCTGCGACGCCGGCGGGCACGGGGTGCAGGCGATCGTCGAGCACGTAGACCTGGGTGTTCCACTCGGGCAGGCCGATCGGGACCGAGCCGGAGTCGCCGTCGGTGACCTCGTGCGCCGTCACCGACACCGCGGCCTCCGTCGGGCCGTACAGGTTGAACAGGCCGGACGGGTTCGCGGCGCGGAAGGCCTGGGCCGTCGCCGCGGGCAGTGCCTCCCCGATCGCGAGAACCCGCCGGAGCGAATCCGACATGGCCCCGCCCGCGGATGCTGTCGACAGCATCGACAGCATCGAGGGCACCGCGTGCAGCGTGGTCACCGACTGCGAGCGGAGCAGGCCCAGCAGATAGTCCGGGTCCTGATGTCCACCGGGCTTGGCGATCACCGTGCGACCACCCGAGACCAGCGCGGACCAGAACTCCCACACCGACAGGTCGAAGGTCGCCGCGGTCTTGAGCAGAACGGAATCCGTTCCGTCCAAACCGAACTCGGCGCGCATCCAGACCAGCTGGTTGACGATCGCGCCGTGACTGACCGCGACACCCTTGGGACGTCCGGTCGAACCCGACGTGAAGATCACGTACGCCGGGTTCGACGCCCGCAGGGGCCCCACCCGCTCGGCGTCCGCGACCGGACCGTCCGCGAGGCCGGACAGGTCGATGGTGTCGATGCAGATCACCGCACCGTCCCCGGCGACCTCGAAGCCGTCCCGCGCGGTGGTCAGCACCCGCACGGGGGCGGCGGTCTCGAGGATCTGCTGGACCCTCTCGGCAGGATGATCCGGATCGACAGGCACGTAGGCGCCGCCGGCCTTGACCACCGCATACATGCCGACAACGAGGTCGACCGATCGCCGCATCACCAACGCGACCAGCGACTCGGGGCCGACCCCCTCCGAGATCAGTCTCCGCGCAAGGCGGTTCACCCGGGAGTCGAACTCGCGATAGGTGAGTTCGCTCTGTTCGAACGACAGCGCCACCGCATCCGGAGCCGCGGCGACCTGCTCGTCGACCAGATCCACCAACGTCACCGCGGGAACGTCGACCGCGGTCGCGTTCCATCCGGTGAGCACCCGGTCCCGCTCGGCGGGGTCGAGGAGGTCGATGTCGCCCACCGCGGTGGTGGGATCGGCGATCACCGCGTCGAGGATCCGCACGAACCGCTCCGCGAACCGCTCCACCGTCGACTGGTCGAACAGGTCGGTCGCGAAGCTGAAGAGCGCGTCCAGGCCCGCGGGCGCGCCGTCGGCCTCGTACCGCTCGGTCAGGAACAGCTGGAGGTCGAACTGGGCGATCCGGGTGTCGACATCGAGCGCCGAGACCTCGAGGCCCGGCAACTCCAGGCTGGTCTGCGTCACGTTCTGGAACGAGAAGCCCACCTGGAACAGCGGGTGCCTGGCGGTCGACCGCGCCGGGTTGAGCACCTCGACGAGCCGCTCGAACGGGACGTCGGCATGCCCGAACGCCTGCAGGTCCGTCTCACGCACAGCTGCCAGCAGGTCGGCGAAGCCGAGATTGCCGTCCACCTGCGTGCGGAAGACCAAGGTGTTGACGAACATTCCGATCAGGTCGTCGAGCGCTGCCTCGCCACGACCGGCGATCGGCGTCCCCACCGCGATGTCGTCGGTGCCGGACAGCCGCGCCAGCAGCACCGCCAGCGCCGCATGGGTGGCCATGAACAGGGTGGAGCCCTGGGCGCGGGCCAGCTCGCCCAATCCGCGGTGCAACCGGGCGTCGATGTCGAACGCGACCCGCCCGCCGTTGTACGACTGGGTGGCCGGCCGGGGACGGTCGCTCGGGAGGTCCAGTTGATCGGGCAGGCCGGCGAGAGCCTCGCGCCAGTACCCGATCTGCTGGGCCGCCACCGACTCCTCATCGTCTTCGCTGCCGAGCACCTCGCGCTGCCACAGGGCGTAGTCCGCATACTGCACGGGCAGTGGCGCCCAGTCCGGTTCACGACCGTCGATACGCGCCGAGTACGCGATCATGATGTTGCGGACGAACGGAGCCATCGACGAGCCGTCCGCCGAGATGTGGTGCACGACCGAGGCCAGCACGAACTCGGGCCGGTCGGCGTGCTCCGCTCCCACGATCTGGAAGAGTCGGATCCGGACCGGCACCTCCGTCGTGACGTCGAACTGCGTGGACGCCAGTTCCATGAGGAGTTCGGGCAGATCCTCGACGCCCGTGCGAACGGGCGTCAGGTCCGGGACACACTGCGCGAGCGGAACGATCACCTGTACCGGACCGTCCGGCGTCTCCGGGTACAGCGTCCGAAGCGACTCGTGCCGGGCGAAGACATCGCCGACGGCGGCCTCGAGGGCAGCGACGTCGAGGTCACCGGACATCCGAATCGCCATCGGGATGCTGTACGCGGTCGAGGTGGTGTCGAACCGGTTGAGGAACCACATCCGCTGCTGCGCGGGCGACAACGGGAGCCGCTCGGGACGGTCCTGCGCCACCAGCGCCGGCCGGGCGCCCTCGCCCGCATGCGCCGCGAGCGCGGCGGCGAGCGCGACAACCGTCGACGACTCGAACAGTGCCCGCACCGGCACCCGGGCGTCGAGCGCCACGCCCAGGCGCGAGGTCACCTGGGCAGCGATCAGCGAGTTGCCACCGAGCTCGAAGAAGTCGTCGTCGAGCCCGACCCGCTCCAACCCGAGAACCCCCGCGAAGGTGTTCGCCACGATCTCCTCGACCGGGGTCGACGGTGCGCGGAACGCCTTTGCCTCGAACACCGGCGCCGGCAGCGACTTCCGGTCCAGCTTGCCGTTCGACGTGAGCGGGATGTCGTCGAGCGTCATGTACGCCGAGGGGACCATGTACTCCGGCAACATCGCCGCCGCGCCCGCCCGGACCCCGTCCAGATCCAGGGCGGCGCCCGCCGCGGGCACGACGTACGCCACCAGTCGCACGTTGCCGGGGGTGTCCTCACGGACCACCACCGCGACCTGGCCGACCGACTCCTGCGCCAACACTGCGGCCTCGATCTCACCGAGCTCGATCCGGAAGCCGCGCACCTTGACCTGGTCGTCGGCACGACCGAGGTACTCGAGGTCCCCGTGACGGTTCCACCGGGCGACGTCCCCGGAGCGGTACAGCAGCGAGCCCGTCTCCCCGAACGGGTTCGCCACGAAGCGGCTCGCCGTCAGCGCGGGCTGCCCGAGGTAGCCGCGCGCCAACTGGACGCCTGCGACGTACATCTCACCGGGCACGCCGACGGCCACCGGGCGCATACGCGAATCCAGCACGAACACCTGCAGACCCGCGATCGCCTGTCCGACGACGCTCGCCGACGCCGCCGACGCCATCTGCGCGTCGATGCCGCGGTGCGAGACGTGCACGGTGGTCTCGGTGATGCCGTACATGTTGACCAACCGGGGGGTCTGGTCGCCGCGGCGTGAGTACCAGTCGGACAGTCGCCGCAGCTCGAGGGCCTCGCCACCGAAGACGACATAGCGCAACGCCAGGTCGTGCTCACCGGGCTGGGCGAGGCGATCGGCCTCCGCCAGCTGGTAGAACGCGGACGGGGTCTGGTTGAGGACCGTCACCCGCTCGCGACGCAGCAGCTCGACGAACTGCTCCGGCGACCGGGAGGTGAAGTAGTCCACGACCACGAGGGTGCCGCCGTGGAGCAGCGGGCCCCACAGCTCCCACACCGAGAAGTCGAAGGCGTACGAGTGGAACATCGTCCACACGTCGGATTCGTCGAACCCGAACTCGGACTGCGTGTTCGCGAACAGCCGCGCGACGTTCTGGTGCGGCACCAGCACGCCCTTCGGCCTGCCGGTCGAGCCCGAGGTGTAGATCACGTACGCGACGTTGGCGGGCGACAACGGAGCCCGACGGTCCGCATCGGTCACCGTGGCCGCGTCGAACCCGGACAGGTCAACCGTGTCCAGCTCGATGATCGGCAGTTCGGCGGGCAGCGCCATCTCGCTGTCGGTCGTGGCGATCACACAGATCGGCTTCGCATCCGCGAGCATGTACTCGATGCGGTCCGCCGGGTAGTTCGGGTCGACCGGTAGATAACCGCCGCCGGCCTTGACGACCGCCAGCAGCGCGACCACCAGGTCGCTCGACCGCGGCAGTGCCACCGCGACCAGCGATTCGGGAACCACACCCGCCGAGATCAGTTTCCTGGCAAGCCTGTTCGCTCGGCCATCGAGATCGCGGTAGGTGAGCGAGTCGTCGCCGAAGCGCACCGCAACCGCATCGCCGTGACCGGCAGCGGCGGCGTCGAACAGGCCGGCCAGTGTCGAGTCGACTCCGGTGTCGGCGCCCGACGAGTTCCACTCGGAGAGGACGAGTTCGCGCTCGACAGAATCGAGGATCTCGATGTCCCCCACTGCGACAACCGGGTTCAGGGCCACGGCCTCGAGCACCCGGATGAATCGCCGCTCGAACTCGCGCATTGTCAGGTCGTCGAAGAGATCGGTGGCGTAGATCAGCTCGGCGGCGACGCCGGACGGAACCCCGCTGTCGTCGATCGCCTCCGTCATCGTCAGCTGCAGGTCGAACTTGGCGATCTGCGCGTCGATGTCGACGCCGCTGACACTCAGGCCTGGCAGTTCGAGGGTGGGCATCTCGAAGTTCTGGAACGACAACGCCACCTGGAACAGGGGGTGCCGCGCCTGCGACCGGGACGGGCTCAGCACCTCGACCAACCGCTCGAACGGCACGTCGGCGTGCGCGAAGCCGGCGACGTCCACGTTGCGAATCTGCTCGAGCACGTCCTCGAAGCTCGCGTCCGCCTCGACATGGGTGCGCAGCACGAGCGTGTTGACGAACATGCCGACGAGGTCGTCGAGCGCGGCGTTCCCGCGGCCCGCGAACGGCGTGCCGACGGCGATGTCCCGCGTTCCCGAGAGCCTCGACAAGAGCACCGACAGCGCCGCGTGCACCACCATGAACATGGTGGCGCCGTGCTTGCGTGCGAGCTCGCTGAGCGCGACGTGCAGGTCCGCATCGATCTCGAAGTGGCGCGTCGCACCGCGATACGAGGCGGTCGCGGGGCGGGGGCGATCGGCAGGTAGGTCGAGCTGATCGGGCAGTCCGGTCAGCGCCGTCGTCCAGTACTGCAGCTGCGAGGAGATCACCGATGCCGGGTCGTCCTCCGAGCCCAGCACCTCCCGCTGCCACAGCGTGTAGTCCGCGTACTGCACGGGCAGCGGCATCCACGCGGGCGCCAGATCGGAGCTGCGCGCGGCGTACGCGATCATCACGTCACGCACCAGGGGCGCGATCGAGAAGCCGTCCGCGGCGATGTGGTGCACCACGATCATCAGGACGTGGTCGACCGTGCTTCCGGGGAGTTCCGCAGGCTCCACTCCCATGCTCCCGGCCACCCGGAGAAGACGTGCCCGGATCGGCACCTCCCGGGTCACGTCGAATCCGGCGGACACCTCGGCGATGACCCGGGCCGCCAACGCGGATTCCGGCACCTCGATGGGGGTGAGGTCGGGAACCACCTGCGCGGCCGGGACGATCGACTGCACCGGTCCCTGAGCCGTGTCCGGGTACATCGTGCGCAGGATCTCGTGCCGGCCGATCACGTCCGCGAAGGCCGCCCGCAGCGCCACCTCGTCGAGGCGGCCCGAGAGGCGCACCGCGGCGGGAATGTTGTTCACGGCGGAGGCGGTGTCGAACTGATTGAGGAACCACATCCGGGACTGCGCCAGAGACAACGGAATCTGCTCGGGTCGGTCCATCGCGGTCAGCGCGAGGTGACCACCCTCGCCGACGTGCGACTCGACGCGGGACGCCAGGGCCGCCACCGTCGACGCCTCGAACAGGTCACGAACCGGCACGCTGGTGTCCAGCGCGGCGCCGAGCCTGGCCACCGCCTGGGTGGCGATCAGCGAGTTGCCGCCGAGCTCGAAGAAGTCGTCGTCGCGCCCGACGCGCTCGACCTTGAGAACCTCTGCGAACGTCGCCGCGACGATCTCTTCGACAGGGGTCGACGGCGCTCGGAAGACCTTGGCCTCGAACACCGGGGCGGGCAGGGCCTTGCGGTCGAGCTTGCCGCTCGCGTTCACCGGGAACTCGTCGAGCACCACGAACGCCGACGGCACCATGTAGGCGGGCAGCGCGGAGGTGATCGTCGTCCTGAGGTCGTCGACACTCACCGTGGATCCCGCGGTGGGAACCACGTAGCCGACGAGTTGATCGCCGGCATGGGTGTCATGGCGCACCACGGCCACGGACTGGGCGACCCGCTGATCCACCAGCATCGCCGACTCGATCTCACCGAGCTCGATACGCAAACCACGCAACTTCACCTGGAAATCCGTACGCCCGATGTACTCCAACACACCGTCCGCACGCCACGAGACCAGATCACCCGTCCGATACATCCGCTCGCCCAACCCAAACGGACTCGCCACAAACCGAT
>NZ_JBHTCS010000034.1:0-693 GCF_042665615.1 Rhodococcus daqingensis
CGTCGAGATCGTCGGCAACGACTACTCCAAGACCACCCTGTACGGCCAGCCGTTCAGCATCGGATAACCGGCGCCCACGCCGCCCGAGCGTGATCGGCACCCCTCCTCCTGCGGTGCCGATCGCGCGCAGTCCCACACCACACTTTCTGTCACCGGTACCTCACGTCCAGTGCGTGAGACCTGATCCCTCAGAGGGGAATTCATGAACGTCTCCACCACCGGCCTGCGTCGCGGCCTCAAGACCGCCGCCGCCGGCAGCGCCGCCGCCATCGCCCTCGGCTTCTTCTCCGCCGGCGCCGCGAACGCCGACACCTTCGTCCCGCTGCCCGGCGGCACCATCACCAAGACCCTCGCCGACGGCACCGTCGTCACCGTCACCATGACCGGCGAGTCCGCGAACATCTCCGGCTCCATGGGCGCGACCCCGCTGCACCGCAACGTGTGGGTCTCCGGCTCGGCGAAGGTCGAGATCTCCGGCGGCTCCGGCGCCGAGGGCGGCGACATCGAACCCGGCTACATCGTGGCCTGCCAGCTCACCCTCGGCGGCGAGACCGGCCACAACGCCGGCGGCGGCACCACCTGGGCCAACGAGGACGGCGACGCCTCCATGACCGCCGACAGCGCCGGCAACATCTCCATCGGACCCGGCGAGGCCGCGAGCTTCTCGATCCTCGACCTCGAATCCGCCGACGA
>NZ_JBHTCS010000036.1:0-2377 GCF_042665615.1 Rhodococcus daqingensis
GGCCCGCCCGGCCGCCGCGGTGAACAGCACCAGGTCCCCGTCGATCCGCGACGGGGCGTAGCGGCGCATCAGCTCGATCGAGTTCGTCGCCGACATCACCATTCGACGCAGCCACTCCTCCGACACCGCCGACAACGGCCCACCGGTCGACTCCCGCAGCAGCGTGAGCACTTCGTCGATCGATGCGGACTCCGGATCCAGGCCCGCGGTGGCCGCGATGCCGAACCCGCCGAGGATCTCCTCCGCGGTCACCGCCGCGCCCTCACCGAGCCCGTCGGCGGCGTCCCCGGCGAAGCTGTCCAGCATCACCAGCCGCTCCACCTGCTGTCCGTCGGCCTGCAACCGAGCCGCGATCGCGTGCGCGATCACACCGCCGAGCGACCACCCGATCAGCCGGTACGGGCCCTGCGGCTGCACCGACCGGATCTCGGTCACGTACCGATCCGCGATCTCCTCGATCGAGCCCGGCAGCGCGGTGTCCCCGGACGCGGCCGGCGACTGCAGCCCGTAGATCGGAATCCGCGGGTCGAGCACCGACGACAACGCCGAGTACGCCCATGACAACCCCAGCACCGGGTGCACCACGAACACCGGCGGCTCGTCTCCGCCGGTGCGGATCGGCAACAGCACGTCGAACATGCCCGCCTCCCCGGCCGCACCATCGGCGTCTCCGTCGATGGCGGCCGCAATTCCCGCCGCCGTCGGCTCCAGGAACACCGCCCGCAGCGGCACCGACACCCCGATCTCCTCGGCGAGCCGCGCCATCACCCGGGTCGCGGTCAGCGAGTTGCCGCCGAGATCGAAGAAGGACGCGTCCACCGACACCCGTTCCAGGCCGAGCACCTCCGCGAGCACCCCCGCGACGGTGGCCTCGGTGGCAGTGCTCGGTGCCCGGTACACGCCCGCGTCGGCGAACTCCGGCACCGGCAGCTGCTTGCGGTCCAGCTTGCCGCTGGGGTTGAGCGGGAACTCCTCGAGCACGACCACGGCGTTCGGCACCATGTAGGCGGGCAGCGTGCCGCCCACGTAGCGCCTGAGCTCTTCGCCGTCGACCTCGCGACCGTCCTCGGGAACCACATAGGCGACCAGCTGGTCACCCGTGCGCTCGTCCTGCACGACCAGCACCGCGGTCTGCAGCACCGAGGCGTGCCCGAGCACGGCCGACTCGATCTCCTCGAGCTCGATCCGCTGACCGCGCAGCTTCACCTGGAAGTCGGTACGCCCGATGTACTCGAGCACCCCGTCCCCACGGCGCCGGACCAGGTCACCGGTCCGGTACATCCGATCCCCCGCATCACCGAAGGGGTTGGCCACGAACCGATCCGAGGTGATCCCCGGCCGCGTCAGATACCCGCGCGCCAGCTGCGGACCCGCCAGATACAGCTCGCCCGCCACCCCGGCAGGCGTCGGCCGCAACCCGGCATCGAGCACATGAACCTGGACGTTCCACTGCGGCAGACCGATCGGCGTCGTGACCGTGTCCTCCGGGCGCGCCTCCCAGTTCGTCACCGACACCGCCGCCTCCGTCGGCCCGTACATGTTGTGCAGCCCGGCGTCGGTCAGCTCACGCCAGCGAGCCGCGGTCTCCGGCGGCAACGCCTCACCGATCACAAACGCCCGCCGCAGCGTCCGCAACGACGCCGCATCGGCGACCGCGACGAACACACCCAACGGCGACGGCACAAAGGTCGCCGTCGTCACACCGTGCTCGGCGATGACCTCCGCGAGATACGACGGGTCCTTGTGCCCGTCCGGCTTCGCGATCACCAACCGGGCACCATTCTGCAGGCCCCAGAAGAACTCCCACACCGACACATCGAACGTCATCGCGATCTGCTGCAACACCACATCATCGGAGCCCAGCCCGTACTCGGACTGCTTCCACACCAACTGGTTCACGATCGCCCGATGCGTAACCACCACACCCTTCGGCTTACCCGTCGACCCCGACGTGAACATCACATACGCCGTGTTGTCCAGGTGCAGCGGGGCACGACGATCCGCATCGGTCACCGGAGCGTCGTCATACGCCGAGGTATCGAGCAGATCGATCTCGAGCACCTCGAACCGCGGATCCACCTCGAAGTGGTCGCGCCGGGTGCTCAACACGCACACCGGGTCGGCCGTCTCCAGCACATAGGTGGTGCGATCCGCCGGATGATCCGGATCGATCGGCACGTACGCGCCGCCCGCCTTCACGATCGCGTACATGCCGATCATCAGGTCCAGCGAACGCCGGATACCCAGGCCCACCATCGACTCCGGGCCCACACCCATCGAGATCAGGTGCCGGGCAAGCCGGTTCGCCCGCGCATCGAACTCCGCGTACGTCAGCTCCTCACCCTCGAACACCAACGCCACCGCATCCGGCGTCCGC
>NZ_JBHTCS010000037.1:0-939 GCF_042665615.1 Rhodococcus daqingensis
ACCGTAGCCGGGGACGACGATGACCTGGTTGGCGTACGCCATCTGGATCGCCGCGTCGGAGGCGGACGTGGCCTTGACGGTGCCGCCGGTGGCACCGCCGCCGACCGCACCGGCGTCCTCGCCGCCGAAGGAGCCGAAGACGATCGCGGGGATGGACCGGTTCATGGCCTTGGCCATCAGGTTGGTCAGGATGGTGCCGGACGCGCCGACGATCATGCCCGCGACGATCATCGCCTGGTTGTTCAGTGCCAGGCCGGCGGCCGCGGCGGACAGACCGGTGAGGGCGTTGAGCAGCGAGATGACGACGGGCATGTCGGCGCCGCCGATCGGCAGCACCACGAACAGGCCCATGACACCGGCCGCGACCAGCAGCCCGACGATCAGCCACGACGACTGGGGGTCGCCGTCGGCGCCCAAGCCGATGTAGACGGCCAACGCGATCGAGACCAGCGCCAACGCCATGTTCGCGAGCTGGAACGCCTTCGCGTTGGAGACGAACACCTTCTCCACGTTCTTGTTCAGCAGCTCCTGCAGCTTCGCGAACGCCACCAGCGAGCCCCAGAACGAGACCGATCCGATGATCGCGGCGAACAGCGACCCGACGATCACCGGTGCGGTCGGCACGTCGGCGAGGGTGGTGAAGCCGTCGGAGTCGAGGAACTCGGCCCACGCGATGAGCGCCACGGTGCCGCCGCCCACGCCGTTGAACAGCGCGACGAGCTGCGGCATCGCCGTCATCTTCGTCTTCAGTGCGGGCGGGACGCCCAGGACGACACCGACCAGCAGGCCGCCGGCGATCAGGGCCCAGTTGTCCGTGTCGCGGACGTCGATCAGCACGGCGACCACCGCGATCAACATGCCCACCGCGGCGATGTAGTTGCCGCGCACCGCGGTCTTCGGGCCGGTGAGGCCGGACAGACCGTAGATGAACATCGAGAA
>NZ_JBHTCS010000038.1:0-3095 GCF_042665615.1 Rhodococcus daqingensis
TTAGTACCAGTCACCTGCACACGTTACCGTGCTTCCAGTTCTGGCCTATCAACCCGGTGGTCTGCCGGGGGCCTTACCCCCTCGAGGGGGTGAGAAACCTCATCTTGGAACAGGCTTCCCGCTTAGATGCTTTCAGCGGTTATCCCTTCCGAACGTAGCTAACCAGCGGTGCTCCTGGTGGAACAACTGGCACACCAGAGGTTCGTCCGTCCCGGTCCTCTCGTACTAGGGACAGCCTTCCTCAAGTTTCTAACGCGCGCGGCGGATAGAGACCGAACTGTCTCACGACGTTCTAAACCCAGCTCGCGTGCCGCTTTAATGGGCGAACAGCCCAACCCTTGGGACCTACTCCAGCCCCAGGATGCGACGAGCCGACATCGAGGTGCCAAACCATCCCGTCGATATGGACTCTTGGGGAAGATCAGCCTGTTATCCCCGGGGTACCTTTTATCCGTTGAGCGACACCGCTTCCACTTGCCGGTGCCGGATCACTAGTCCCGACTTTCGTCCCTGCTCGACCTGTCAGTCTCACAGTCAAGCTCCCTTGTGCACTTGCACTCAACACCTGATTGCCAACCAGGCTGAGGGAACCTTTGGGCGCCTCCGTTACATTTTGGGAGGCAACCGCCCCAGTTAAACTACCCACCAGGCACTGTCCCTGAACCAGATCATGGTCCGAGGTTAGATGTCCAATACGATCAGAGTGGTATTTCAACAATGACTCCACGAACACTGGCGTGCCCGCTTCACAGTCTCCCACCTATCCTACACAAACCGAACCGAACACCAATACCAAGCTATAGTGAAGGTCCCGGGGTCTTTTCGTCCTGCCGCGCGTAACGAGCATCTTTACTCGTAATGCAATTTCGCCGAGTCTATGGTTGAGACAGCTGAGAAGTCGTTACGCCATTCGTGCAGGTCGGAACTTACCCGACAAGGAATTTCGCTACCTTAGGATGGTTATAGTTACCACCGCCGTTTACTGGGGCTTAAATTCTCAGCTTCGCGGACGAATCCGCTAACCGGTCCTCTTAACCTTCCAGCACCGGGCAGGCGTCAGTCCGTATACATCGTCTTACGACTTCGCACGGACCTGTGTTTTTAGTAAACAGTCGCTTCTCACTGGTCTCTGCGGCCCCACCCAGCTCACCAAGCAAGTTGGATCACCAGACGAGGCCCCCCTTCTCCCGAAGTTACGGGGGCATTTTGCCGAGTTCCTTAACCATAGTTATCTCGATCGCCTTAGTATTCTCTACCTGACCACCTGTGTCGGTTTGGGGTACGGGCCGTGTAAAAGCTCGCTAGAGGCTTTTCTCGGCAGCATAGGATCACTGAATTCGCCTCAATCGGCTATGCATCACGTCTCAGGATATGTGCGACACGGATTTGCCTATGTCACTCCCTACACGCTTACACCAGTATTACCACTGACTGGCTCAGCTACCTTCCTGCGTCACCCCATCGCTTGGCTACTACCAGATCAGGTCCCGCGCATCCCCCGACCACACTCCCGAAGGAACACGGCCGGCTTCAGGGCGGTTAGTATCACTGATTCACCATGGGCGCGTTTACACGGGTACGGGAATATCAACCCGTTGTCCATCGACTACGCCTGTCGGCCTCGCCTTAGGTCCCGACTCACCCTGGGCGGATTAACCTGGCCCAGGAACCCTTGGTCATTCGGCGGAAGAGTTTCTCACTCTTCTTTCGCTACTCATGCCTGCATTCTCACTCGTGCAGCCTCCACGCCTGGATCACTCCGACGCTTCCATGGCTGCACGACGCTCCCCTACCCATCCATACACCTGGCTCCAACCCCGTAGGGAAGGAGCGGGCTTGCATGAATGCCGCAGCTTCGGTGGTGTACTTGAGCCCCGCTACATTGTCGGCGCAGGATCACTTGACCAGTGAGCTATTACGCACTCTTTCAAGGGTGGCTGCTTCTAAGCCAACCTCCTGGTTGTCTTCGCGACCCCACATCCTTTTCCACTTAGTACACGCTTAGGGACCTTAGCTGGCGATCTGGGCTGTTTCCCTCTCGACTACGAACCTTATCGCCCGCAGTCTCACTGCCGCGCTCTCACTCACCGGCATTCGGAGTTTGGCTGATTTCGGTAAGCTTGTGGGCCCCCTAGACCATCCAGTAGCTCTACCTCCGGTGAGAAACACGCGACGCTGCACCTAAATGCATTTCGGGGAGAACCAGCTATCACGGAGTTTGATTGGCCTTTCACCCCTACCCACAGCTCATCCCCTCAGTTTTCAACCTAAGTGGGTTCGGGCCTCCACGACGTCTTACCGTCGCTTCACCCTGGCCATGGGTAGATCACTCCGCTTCGGGTCTAGAGCATGCGACTCAGATCGCCCTATTCGGACTCGCTTTCGCTACGGCTACCCCACACGGGTTAACCTCGCCACATGCCACTAACTCGCAGGCTCATTCTTCAAAAGGCACGCCATCACCCCCAGCAGCAAGCTGCTCGAAGGCTTTGACGGATTGTAAGCGCACGGTTTCAGGTACTATTTCACTCCCCTCCCGGGGTACTTTTC
Source organism: Rhodococcus daqingensis (assembly GCF_042665615.1). Classification (NCBI taxonomy): domain Bacteria; kingdom Bacillati; phylum Actinomycetota; class Actinomycetes; order Mycobacteriales; family Nocardiaceae; genus Rhodococcus; species Rhodococcus daqingensis. Next base: position 2,551 of record NZ_JBHTCS010000038.1, read on the forward strand.
ACCTTTCCCTCACGGTACTAGTCCGCTATCGGTCACCAGGGAGTATTCAGGCTTATCGGGTGGTCCCGACAGATTCACAGCAGATTTCACGGGCCCGCTGCTACTTGGGAACCCCTCACGAGAGCCGGGAAGTTTTCGTCTACGGGATTCTCACCCTCTACGACAGGCCGTTCCAGACCACTTCGACTAACAACCCGGTTTCTTACTCTCGCCCACCACGGCAGTGATGAGAAGAAAGGCCCCACAACCCCACGCACACAACGCCTGCCGGCTATCACATGTACATGGTTTAGCCTCTTCCGCTTTCGCTCGCCACTACTCACGGAATCACTATTGTTTTCTCTTCCTGTGGGTACTGAGATGTTTCACTTCCCCACGTTCCCTCCACACGCCCTATATATTCAGGCGCGGGTAACACGACATCACTCGTGCTGGGTTTCCCCATTCGGACACCCTCGGATCTCAGCTCGTTTGACAGCTCCCCGAGGCTTATCGCAGCCTACTACGTCCTTCATCGGCTCCTGGTGCCAAGGCATCCACCGTAC
>NZ_JBHTCS010000039.1:0-1112 GCF_042665615.1 Rhodococcus daqingensis
TTCCATGTTCGCGATGGTCGGGCCCACCGAGTCGAGCGCGATGTCGTCGCGGTCGAACGGGATGACATGGGAGACCGGGCTCATCTCCGACATCCCGTAGCCCTGCCGCACCCGGCAGCCGAGCCGGTTGGCGACGGCCCTGCCGAGTTCCTGATCGAGCGGGGCGGCACCGGAGAAGATCGTGTGCACCGACGACAGGTCGTAGTCGTCGACCAGCGGGTGTTTGGCCAGCGCCACCGCGACCGGCGGGGCGATGAACACGTAGGTGCACTCGTGCCCGGAGACGATCGACAGGAACTCGACCAGGTCGAACTTCGGCATCGTCACCAGCGCGGCCCGGTTGCGCAGGGCCGCGTTGAGCAGCACCGTCATGCCATAGATGTGGAAGAACGGCAGCACCGCGAGGAGCTTGTCATCGGCACTGATGCCCATCCGCGGGTTGATCTGGCACACGTTGGCCACCAGGTTGCGGTGCGTGAGCATGACCCCCTTCGGCCGGCCGGTGGTGCCCGACGAATACGGCAGCACCGCCAGCTGAGTCGCCGGGTCGAACGAGACGTCGGGGGCGGGTGCGCCCTCGGTCAGCAGGTCCGTCAGCGACGCATGACCTTCGGCGCCGTCGAGGACGATCACGTTCGCGTCGGGGATACCGACCTGGGCGGCAGCGGCCTTGGCCTGCGGGAGCAGCAGAGAGACGGTGAACAGGAACTTCGCCTTCGAGTCGGTGAGTTGTTTGGCGATGTCCTCCGCGGTGTAGAGCGTGTTGATGGTGGTCGCGACACCACCCGCCCGGAGGATGCCGTGGAACACCGACGCGAACGCGGGAACGTTCGGCGAATGCAGGCCCACGACCTCACCGACGGCCAGCCCGCGGGCCGCGAGCGCACCGGCGACACCGTTGACCTGGGCGACCAGCGCCCGGTACGTGATGACGGCACCGGAGACACCGTCGATCAGCGCCGGCCGTGCCTCATCGGCCGGGTCGACGGAACCGAAGAGGAAGTCGTAGACATTGAGGTTCGGAATCTCGACATCCGGAAACGGGCTCTTGAAGCTCACTGGGGCCTCTCCCTCGAAGTGTTGCAGCAGTGGGGTATTGGTATCGCGGTCCG